>JAQXJC010000024.1 GCA_029008115.1 Desulfovibrionaceae bacterium
AAAAAATTCTTGGATATAACATATTTAATCCTATTGAAGTTGCGACTGAATATAACGCATCAATGGGAGTAAAAAAAGAAGCCAGAGTAGACTATGCTCTTCTCGACGACGAAGGAAAGCCAAGAATATTGATAGAATGCAAAGCTTATGACGATCCACTTGAAACAGATAAATGTTCACAACTCATGATGTATTTTAATGCTATAAAGGATGCCCACATTGGAATATTAACAAATGGTAGACGTTGGTTATTCTTTACGGATATAGATGCCGCACATATAATGGATAAGCGTCCCTATATGGAAATCGATCTAGAGAAATTAAATAGATCGCTAATTCCAGCATTAGAAAAATTAACAAAAAATGGTTTTATATTGACAGATATTTTAACCGATGCAGAAAGACTTAAATATAAAAATGAATTTAAAAATGAAATAGCAAGACAATTTCAAGAACCAGATGAAGAATTTTCAAGATTCTTTATTCAAAAAGTATACCAATATAAAATCATGCAATCTGTTAAAGATAAGCTTATTCCAATATTAAAAGACTCCCTTAACTCATTCTTATCCGAAGAAATTAATAAACGACTTCAGAATGCCCTTGATGCACAAAAAAACAGACACACAGCCTAACACAAAAGAAGAACAGACAAGTCAGCCAGAATTAGAACAAATACAAAGCGATAATGGAATTGTAACGACAGAGGAAGAATGGCAGGCTTACTACCTTGTAAAATCTCTCGTGATGGGGACTGTTAATGTAAATAATGTAACTATCAGAGATAAAAAAGCACATTGCAATATTCTATACGGTGACACACAAAGGCAGCCATTATGTAGATTATATTTCAATGGAAAAAGGAAAAAAGTTGGAATTTTCACAGAAGATAAAAACGAAGAAATATATGAAATAGAAAACATTGAAGATATAATGAAACACACTGAAACAATAAGAAAAACAGCATTATTTTACGAAAATAAAAATTAACACTCAAAATAATTCAGTGCCCTGATTGATTTCTTCGATTGGGGCACTTTTTTAATATAAAAACACTGTGTATAGCAATAAAAAATTGTAAAATTCATTAGAATACATCCCAGCGCCTTGACGGATAGTTGATTGTATTTCTTACCTAAATTCTGCCCTACCACAGCATATTTTGATCAAAAGCGGTATATTCTTCGAATAGGGTAGATGACTTGACTAGCTGACTCTGGAGAAAACTGCGGGCCATGCGACTGTAAATCCGCTTCCGCCGCGCGACAGTGTGATACCGCTTCCCTGCCCTCTGTGGAACATCTGAGCAGGGAGGGGGAAGCGGCATCAAAGGTACGCCGGACACCGGGCTTACAGCTCTCCCCGGGTCACGCGCAGAATGGCCTGCGCCGTCAGTTCCGGCTCATGATGCTGGGGATCATCCGTCAGAAGCGGCACATCCACCACGCGCACGCCCTGCGCTTCAATACCATCCTGATCAATACCGCATGAATAGCGGCCCCGGCGCGTATCCACCAGCACGGCATTGAGCAGGCGGGAGGCGGGCATGTCCGGCTCCTGCCGGCGCAGCGTATCCAGAATGACGCGCACGCGATCCGCCACGGAGTGCCCGCACTGCTCGGCATCATGCCCGGAATTGGCTATGTAGAACTTGCGGCAGGGCGCCTCGGCCACGGCATGCGCAATGCCGCGCGGCAGCAGATTCGCCACCACGGACGTGTAAAAGCTGCCCATGGGATAGCAGATGGCGTCCGCCGTGCCGATGAGCTGCACGGCGCGGGGATCGGCTTCCGCCAGCTTCTCCCCGCAGTCCATGCCGCAGTCCAGCTTCCACGGGGCCAGAAAAAGCCGCCGCACAGGCTGCCCCAGCCGGCAGAACTTGTGCTGCCCCACCAGCACGGAACCATCCGCCAGCACGGCGGCCAGATGCAGGCTTTCCCGCGTGATGGGCAGCACCAGACCGCGCACGGCCAGCAGCTCTGTCCAGAAGTCCAGCACCGGAGCCAGCTCTCTTCCGTGCGCGAAATAGCCGCCCGCCAGCATGAGATTGCCGAGGATGGCCAGACGGGGATCAAAAGATTCCGGCATGGCTGCCGCGAACTCCGCCAGCATGGCGCGCAGGGGCAGGGCGAAGCGTTCCGGCATGGCCGCCCACACGGCATGTTCCGGTGCGGCATAGGCACGGATTTCGTGGCGCAGCGCCTCCGCATCCCCCTGGGCGGGCAGGCGATGGCGGCACACGTCCAGCACGCATTCCGGCACCACGGCCGGATCGGCCAGCGCCAGCATGCGGTTGCGCACATCTCCCACGGCAGGCATGTCAAAGGAGCGTCGCAGGGAAGCCGTGCTTCCCCCGGAGTCAAAGGCCGTGACCAGATGCGCGCAGCGGCGCGTGTGTCCGGCCAGTGCGCGGCTCACATCCCGCAGGGCGGTGCCCCCGGTAAAGAAAACAATGCGTGGCTCCCGTCCGGCGGGATTCTGCACATCGCTCATGCACTTATCCTGTAACGATGCCCAGTTCGCGCATGCGCAGGTACACGATGCGCCCCACCCAGGCATCGGTGGCGGCATAGGATATCTGTCCCTCGGACAGTTCCGGCAGACTCCAGTTGGAACATTGCAGCCCCTTGGAAATGCGCCAGCCGAAGAAATTGGCGGCCAGATTGCGCAGGCCGTGCGTCCCGATGCCGTGCCTGCGGGCTATGTCGCCCAGGTCCACCACCCCGCCCGGCTCGAAAGGATGGAGACGCTGCAATTCACGCATGTCGTCATGAATGCTCACCCCAGCCTTGATCACGCCGCGCCGGGACAGCACGCAGGCCAGCTCCCCGGACAGCCCCACATGCGCCAGCTGCACGAGAAAGACACAGCCGGACGCGGCCAGCTGCATCAGGGAAGGCGCCGGCATCGTCCCCTTGCGGAAGGTGGGCCGTGTTTCCGTATCAAAGCCCAGCACGGTCTCGCCACGCAGCATCTCCAGGGCCTGCGCCATATCGCTTTCCGTACGCACCAGATGCACAGGCCCGGCATAACGGCGCAAGGGGAGGGCGTTGATCTCCTCCCTGCTCAGCTTGCGCGCATAGTCCTGCAATGATTTCATCTATTTGCCAATACAGAATGTTGAGAATATCCGGTCAAGCAGAGCCTGCGGGCTGTCCAGCCCCACGGCCTCGCCCAGCAGGGCGGCCGCGGCATCCAGGCGCACGGCGCATATATCATACGACTGTCCGGAGCGGATGTCATCCCGCAGCGCGCATAATTCTTCCCGCGCCTTTTCCAGCGCGGCCGCCTGACGGGCATTGGGAGCCAGCACCTCCCCTTCCTGCCCTTCCTGCCCGCGCAGCGCCACGGAACGCAGGGCATGCGCAACCTCTTCCACGCCTTCACCCGTGCGGGCGGAGGCCGTCACAAAGGCGGCGGCTCCTGCCGCCCACCGGGGAACGGGGGCTTCCGGACGCGCCAGATCGACCTTGTTCCAGACCACCAGCACGGGCACGCCATCCTGCCGCGACAGCACTTCGCGGGCGGCATCGTCCGGCCCGGTCGCGCCGTCCACCACCAGCACCACGACATCCGCACATGCCACGCGCTCGCGCGAGCGACGCACGCCCATGCGCTCCACAGCCTCGTCCGTGTCGCGCAGGCCGGCAGTATCCACCAGACGCACCGGCAGGCCGTCCAGCAGCAGCACTTCTTCCAGAAAATCCCGTGTCGTGCCCGGAATATCGGCCACCAGGGCGCGCTCCCGCCCCAGCAGGGCATTCATCAGGCTGGACTTGCCCACATTGACCGAACCGGCCAGCACCACCTGCGCTCCCTGCCGAAAGACGCGGGCGCGGCTGTAGCCTGCCAGCAGCAGGTCCACTCCCTGACGCACTTCTTCCACCCCCGCAAGGAAGGCTTCCGGCGCAAGGCATTCCACATCCTCTTCAGGAAAATCCACGGCCACGCACACCTGCATGCGCAAATGCTCCAGAGACTGCCGCAGATCGCGTACCCGCCGCCCCAGCAGACCATCCAGCTTGGCCAGACCATAGCGCACGGCCTCGCGGCTGGGCGCGGCAATGAGTTCCGCCACAGCCTCCGCCTGCGTCAAGTCCATGCGGCCGTTCAGCAGGGCGCGCCGGGAAAACTCGCCGCGTTCAGCCAGGCGCGCCCCCAGTGCCAGCGCCGCATCCAGTACGGCCTGCATGATGAAGGGGCCGCCGTGGCATTGCAGTTCCGCCACGTCTTCTCCCGTGAACGAATGCGGCCCCGGCATGAACACTGCCAGCCCCTCGTCCAGCGTCTCTCCCCGCGCATCAACAATCCTGCCGTGGTGCAGCTGATAGGGCCTGAAGGCCGTGAATCGCGGCGACAGCGGGGCGAACATGCGGCGGGCGATGGCGCCTGCCTGCGGGCCGGAAAGGCGCACGATGCCGACGCCTCCTGCGCCGGGGGGCGTCGCCACGGCGGCTATGGTATCCTGTTCTTGCATCTCTGTCTCCTCATAAAAAAATCTGCGGCCGGAACACTCTCCGACCGCAGATGATACCGTCTTCGCGGGCGCCTGCAAAGGGGCCCGCACGTGGAAGGATCAGGCCGCCGGCTTCTTGCGGGGAATGACCACCACGCGCTTCATGCCGCCTTCGCCGGAGCTGCGGGTCTGGATGTCGTCCATGTCCTGCAATGTCAGATGCACAATCCGGCGGTGATAGGAGCTTAAGGGGCGCGTGGAGCAGGAGCGGCCGGACGCGCGCACGCGCTCGGCCAGGGCCAGCGCCATGTCTCGCAGCTTTTCGTCCTGCCGCTGGCGGTATTCCCCGGCATCCAGATGCACGCGCACAGCGGCGTCCATCTTGCGGGAGACGATGCGGGAAATCAGGTACTGGAGCGACGCCAGCGTCTGTCCTTCCCGACCGATAAGCAGGCCGGAAGCATCGCCGCAGTCCAGCATAACGTTCACCCGGTTGTCACCCAGCTCCACCTGAAGGTTCACTTCATCCACCAGCGGGCTCACAAGGCGGCTTACGACTTCCAGTGTCACGCGCTGAAGGACCTCGCCATCCAGTTCCGAGAGGGGAACCATGCGGAAGCCTTCCTGCGCGGAATCGTCACCATCGTCGCCGCTCTCCGGCACGCGGGAAGGGCGGCCCTCCGCACGTTCCGGCCTGTCAGGAAGGGCCGCCGGATCGGGACGTTCGGGACGCCGGCGGCTCCGGACGCGACGGGGACGCTCCCCGCTATGCGCTTCGGCATCGCCGCCTTCCGTCTCGCTCTCCTTCCCGTCAGCAACGCCACCGGCCCTGGGCTGGCGGCGCGGCCGCTCTTCCCTGACCTGCCGCTCGCGGGGAGCACGGGCCTTTGCCACGGCGCAGGCGGTACTCTCTTCTTCCGCCGCAGCCTGCGGCGCTCCGGCAGCAGGCGCGTCTGCACGGGGAGCTGTCGCCACCGGCGCGGCGTCTGCCGCTACCGGCGCGTTCTCCCGGGCAGCAGGACTGCCAACCTGCATGGCCGGCTCTTCGCGCTCCAGCCCGCCGGAACGGCCGAGTATATCCACCACGGCCTCCCGCAGATGGGCGCGACGGGCCTGAATCTTTGCCTTGCGTGCGCCGACTATGCCAAAGATGCCGGACTTGGCATCCTGAATGATGTCGATCTCCAGCTTTTCACGAGGCACGGCATAATAGTCGCATGCCTCGCGAATGGCGGCATCCAGGTCTTTTCCCTGAAACTCTTTGAAACCTTGCATTGCCACACCTCCGCTATGCGGCGCTGGCATTGCGGCTGTTCCTGCGGATCATCAGCCACTGCTGGGCAATGGAAAGCACGTTGTTCACCAGCCAGTACACCACCAGACCGGAGGGGAAGCCCAGGAACATCACCGTGAAGATGATGGGCAAGAAGAGCATGATCTTCTGCTGCGTGGCATCGCCCACCGGCGGGCTCATGCGCTGCTGCAGGAACATGGTCAGGCCCATGACGATGGGCGTGATGTACAGCGGGTCCTTGGAAGCCAGGTCCGCCAGCCACACAATGTCCGTGCCGGGCAGGAAGGGAACAAAGGAGGCATGGCGCAGCTCAATGGAGGTCAGCAGTGCCTGATACAGGCCGAAGAACACGGGGAGCTGCACCAGAATCGGCACGCAGCCGCTTGCGGGATTCACGCCATAGGTCTTGTACAGGCCCATGACCTCCCTGTTCAGGGCCTCCTTGTCATCCTTGTACTTCTCGCGGAGCGAGGTCATGAGCGGCTGTAGCTTCTTCATCTTCTCCATGGAGGAGTAGCTCTTTTCCGTCAGGGGCCAGAACACGGCCTTGATCAGTACGGTGAGCAGGATGATGGAAATGCCCCAGTTGTGCACATACTGCTGGAAGAAGTCCAGCAGCCAGAGCAGGCCCTTGGCAATGAGGCTGAACATGCCGAGGTCGATGCTGGAAATCAGATCATTGGGCGCTTTCGCCAGCAGTTCGCGAACCTTGGGCCCGATCCAGTAGGAAACCTCCAGCGTCTTGTCCTGCCCGGGCATGAGCAGCAGGTCGCCCTGCTCCACAGCGGTACGGTACACGCCGTTCTGGAGACGTCCCTTGACGGTGCCTTCCGCGCCGCCGGCAGGCAGGATGGCGCTGAGGAAATAGGTGTTCATGGAGCCGGCCCAGCTGACCTTGCCGGATTCCTTCACGCCGGCATCCAAATCCTTGTCGTCAGACTCCTCGCCCGTCTTGCCGTCAAAGTTCCACGCAATGCGCATGGAGTCATACGGGCCTTCCGAAAGGCCGGCCTTGTCGGAGGCTACGGTGTAGGCTACGCGGGCCGTGCGGGGGGCGTCCGCCAGAGAAGACAGCGTCAGCTTCTCGCGGATCAGATAGTCCCCGGCACTGAAGGTCAGGGCGCGCGTCACGCGGATACCGTCCACCTCGCCCGTAAAGGTCAGCGTTCTGGATTCTCCGGCAGGGATGGCCACATCGGATTCCGCGGCGCTCCAGCTTCCCGTGCTCCACGAGGGCTGGCCGTTCACCAGCAGGCCCAGCGGCGCCACGGCCGCGGCCTCGGGATTCACCAGATTGATGGCCGGGCTCGCCGGGTCCACGTCCTTGCGGTACTGCTTCAGCTCGAAAGAGCGCAGAATGGCCCCGCCGGAGTAGACCCTGGCAGAGAACAGCGGCGTGTCCACCGTCACATCCTGCCCCGCCGCGGGGACAAATGCCGGCAGTTTGCGGGCTTCGGCGGCTTCGGCAGCGGCCTTTGCCGCAGCCTGCTGCTGCGCCTCGGCGGCCTGCTGCTGTTCTTGCAGCTGCTGTTCCGTGGGACGCTGCACCCAGCCCATGTATTCGGCCAGGTAGCCCCAGCCAAACAGGACAGCCAGACACAGTACGATGGCGAGGATCATATTCTTGTTTTGCATGACAGCCAATCTACTCCTGAACGCCATTGCGGCGCGTGAGGGGTGGGACAGGATCGTAGCCGCTGCCGCCCCAGGGATGACAGCGGGCCAGACGCCGCAACGTAAGCCACCCGCCCCGCAACACGCCGTGCACCATGACGGCTTCCACGGCATAGGCGGAGCAAGTGGGAATAAAACGACACGAAGGGGGAAGCAGGGGGGAGATGCAGTACTGGTAAATGCGGACAGGCAACAGGCAGAGCCGGCGCAGCAGCATATTCATATCTGTCCACCCTGCCCGCGCACCGCCCCGGCGCATCTGCCAAGCAGGGGTTCCAGCTCGCGCCGAACCTGCTCCAGGTTCAGGGAGCTCACGTCAAGCTGCTTTTTGGGGACGGCAACAACGTCTGTACGGGCAGGAAGCCCCTGCCCGTACAGACGGAAAAATTCACGCAAGACACGCTTCACCCGGTTACGGACAACCGCATTCCCCACTTTCCTGCTCACGGCCACGCCAGCGCGCCATTCTTCGGGGCCGGCAGTGCGCACATGCGCAAAAAGAATGAATCCCGCGGAATAGAAACGACGGCCTGCGTCATAGCATGCTTGAAAATCAGGCCGCCGGCATATCCGATGACGGACGAGAGAAAACGCTTGCTCCATGAGATGCGCGGAAGCTCCCCCTGCGCTGCGCGCACGGAAGGGGCATCCCCTCGGAACGCTAGGCGCTCAGGTTCTTGCGGCCCTTGGCGCGGCGACGGCGGATGACAGCGCGGCCGCCAACGGTGGCCATGCGGGCGCGGAAGCCGCAGGTGCGGGCTCTTCTGATTTTGCTGGGCTGGTATGTTCTTTTCATGGGTAAAATCTCCTTGGGAATATGGAACGGATGTTCTTACACTGCCCGCGGCATTCCGTCAAGCGGACAGTACCGCCGCAGGGCGGCGGAAGACGGCGAAACACGGGGAGACGCACTGCCGGCGGCCGACTCACCCCCGCCACGCGGCGAAATTTCTGAAAAGCCGCGGAAAAGCAGCCCCGCGCAGACCCGCATGTCCCCTGTGCCAAGGGGAATAGCCTATACCTTTGTCCGGGAATGTCAACCGCTCATGCGCCGGCGACGGACAATCATGCAAAAGGCCGGCCTGCGGCATCCCGGGCTTGACGCCTCTTCCTGCCTGGGGCACACTTCCCCTTCAAACAAAGGATGCCTCCATGCACTTGCTGCCCCCACCTGACAAACGGGAACTCTGCATTACTCTCATCGGCATGCCCGGCTCGGGCAAAAGCACTGTGGGCCATCTGCTGGCCCGCCACCTGCAATGGGCGCTGGTGGATACGGATCACCTCATTGAAGCCACCTACGGCCTGCCCCTGCAGGCTGTGACCAACGCGCTGGGCAAGGAAGACTTTCTGGATGTGGAGGCCCGCATCGTCTCCTCCGTGCGTGCCAGCCGCGCCGTGCTGGCCACGGGGGGCAGCGTGGTGTACCGGGAGCATGCCATGCGCCATCTGGCATCCCTGGGCCCGGTGGTCTATCTGGAGCTTCCGTATGACATCATTGAGGAGCGTGTTGCCCTGAATCCGCAGCGCGGGCTGGCCATTGCGCCGGGGCAGACGCTGCGCGATCTGTATGAGGAACGCGCGGCGCTGTATGCCCGCTATGCCGGCCTGCGAGTCCACGCTGCCGGCCTGAATCCGCAGGCATGCGCCCTGCGCGTTGCCGGCGATCTGCGGAAGAATGGCATGCTACGCGCCTAGGCCGCCGTCCCCGCCCCCTGCATCACAAAGCCCCCGGCTTCCACATGGAGCGGGGGCTTTTTTGTGCGGATCACGGCGATGGGGACAGAGGGCCCCGCCGCGGCGGCAGGAACATCAGCCGCGCATGGCAAAATTAATCAGGAAGACCGCGGAAATGATCCACATGATGGGGCTCACCTCACGGGCACGGCCGGCCAGCAGCTTCAGCCCGGCATAGGCCACAAAGCCAAAGGCAAAGCCGCTGGCGATGCTGTAGGTCAGCGGCATCATGACAATGGTCAGAAAGGCGGGGATGCCTTC
The DNA here is from genome assembly GCA_029008115.1 of Desulfovibrionaceae bacterium. Lineage (GTDB taxonomy): Bacteria > Desulfobacterota > Desulfovibrionia > Desulfovibrionales > Desulfovibrionaceae > JAQVCS01. Next base: position 9,423 of record JAQXJC010000024.1, read on the forward strand.
CGTGGGGTCTGTGAAGTCAATATCCACCACATCCATGACCATGAGGGAGCCGACAATAATCAGCGCCGGCGCCGTGGCAAAGCCCGGCACCAGCCCCACAAAGGGGGCGAAGAAAATGGACAGGACAAACAGGCCCGCCACGGTCAGCGCGGTCAGTCCGGTGCGTCCGCCCTGAGCGATACCGGCGGCGCCCTCCACATAGGTGGTGACTGTGGACGTGCCCAGCATGGAGCTCGCCAGCGTGCCCACAGAGTCCGTCACGAGCGCGCGATCCAGATTTTCGATATGCCCGTCCTTGTCCATCAGCCCGGCCTTGCGGGACAGGCCGATGAGCGTGCCCATGTTGTCAAACAGCTCCACGATGGTAAAGGAGAAGATGATGGACACCAGCCCGTACTTCAGCGCGCCCATAATATCCAGCTTGAACAGAACAGGGCCGAGGCTGGGCACGGAAAAACTGAAGAAGGAGTCGAGGCCGTCAGGGGCCGGACACGCCCCCGTCAGCATGCCCAGCACGGTGGTGACAAACACGCCGATGAGAATGCTACCCTGCACCTTGCGGGCCATGAGCATGCCAATGAGCAGCGTACCCGCGCAGGCCAGCAGGGGGCCGGCGCTGGCCAGACTGCCCAGCGTTACCAGCGTGGCATCGTTCTTCACCACAATGCCGGCGGTTTTCAGGCCGATGAACGCAATGAACAGGCCAATCCCCACCACAATGGCCCGCTTCAGATTCATGGGAACAGCGTCGATGATCAGCTGCCGCGCACGGGTGACGGTGAGCAGCAGAAAGACCACGCCGGAAATGAACACCGCCCCCAGCGCCACCGTCCAGTGCAGCCCCACCACACCGCAGACATAGTAGGCGAAGAAGGCATTCAGGCCCATGCCGGGAGCGACGGCTACCGGGAAGTTCGCCCACAGCCCCATGAGCACCGTGGCAAGAACCGTGGACCAGATGGTCGCGGCAATGGCCGCATCCTTCGGGATGCCAGCATCCGCCATGATGCTGGGATTGACAAAAATAATGTAGGCCAGCGCCACAAAGGTGGTCAGGCCCGCCAGCAGCTCGGTTTTTACCGTACTGCCTTTCTCCCGCACATGGAACAGCCGTTCCAGCAGATTTGCCTCCGACATTGCCCCGCCCTCCTGCAAATGGGAAAATTTTTCCCAGAAGCATACTAGGAAATAGGTGCCAATGCAAGAGGAAGCATCCACATCCATGCGCCTCAGGGGCCGTGTCCGCCTCAAGACAAAGGCCGCCCCGCCACGGCGGAACGGCCCATCTGCCCGGCCTTTTCTTCCGTCAGGAACGGAAGAGCGCCGGATCGCTCCATGCGGTCTTACACAAAGCGCTTAATATGCGTCTTGCGCTCGCCGGGCAGCAGCTTCACCGGCGGAATGTCGATGAGCGTATAGCAGCCGGGTTCCATGCGCGTGGCGGCGCGGGCGCAGGAGAGAAGCACCTGCCCCGTGAGCGCGGGATTGTTGATGCGCATGTCAAATTTGAGAATCTGGTTGTCCGTCATGCCGGAAGCGCCGGTGCGCTCCATGAGCACGCCGTGAGACTGATCGGCCACGGTGGCCAGCTCGGCATCGTCCGCGCACTGGCGCACGGTCAGATCATCATGGGCGAAGTAGTCGTCGGCCTTGATGCGGGCCGTGACTTCAGCCAGATTTTCTCCTTCCTCCAGAACAACATAGACCAGGCGGGCATGACGGCCGCCGCCCACGGGGATGGTGATGGAGGTGGCGTTGGCAACGCCCTTGATGGCACGGGCGGCCACGGAATGCCCCATGGAGCGGCCGCGGCCGAAATTGGTGAAGGTCGTGCCCGTGGGAACCATGGCTTCAAAGAGCGCGCGCAGCACGGAGTCCGTCCCGGGGTCCCAGCCGGCAGCGGTAATGGCCACCGCGCCCCCCTGCATGGCCTGCGCTTCCAGGCGGTTCACGGAATCAAGAATATTCCCGTGAATGTCAAAACTGTCCACGGTGCTGTAGCCCCGCGCCAGCAGGTCGGCCGCGGTGTCGGGAACACTGCGGGAAGGACCGCAGAGAATAATGACATCAGGACGGCCCTTGGCAGCGGCGAGTTCCTCCACGGAGGCAAAGTCCTGCACGCCGCGCAGCTCCAGGGCATGCGTTCCCAGAGATTCCCTGCGGCGGATGACGCCCAGGCACTCACAATCAGGCGCGGACAGGGCGGCTTCCAGCGCGCGGCGACCGATATTACCGAAGCTGTGAATTGCAACAGTGAACTTCTTCATCGTTTTGTCACTTTTGTTAAAAAATGTTTATTCCACCGTCTCGAATTTTTCCGGGAAAGACCGGCAGGCAGGTGGGAAACCCGTGTGTTCCGGGAAACAGCATACCGAAAAAAGCACATGCCGTAAAGCTCTGCCCTCCCCGGATTTGCCATTTTTGGCATACTGGCGAAGCGCCGCGCCGTCTGCAACGCGGCGGGCCATATCCCGCCCGCGCAAGGCGGCCTCTTCAGCGCGGAAGGGGGCCCTGCCGGCCCCCTCCCCGCTGCTTCCGTGCGGCGGCTATTTGCCGAACAGAATTTCCTGATAGCTGGGCAGATGCCACAGATCGTCGGCAACGCGCAGTTCCAGCCTGTCGGCCCACGTGCGCACCTCGGCAATGGCCGGCAGCACCACATCGCAGTAGAAGCGGGCCTGCTCCAGCACATTGTCCATGCCTTCGGCCTGTTCCAGCCCGGCTTCCGTGGCAAAGACGCCGTCCTGCATCTTCCAGAGGTATTCCGCCACATCGTCCAGCGTGCCGGAACGGTAGTCCTTGCCGATGGACTTCAGCGCGGCGCAGGCACTGGCCAGCTCGCCCTGATAGCGCACGGCAGCGGGCATGATGATGGTGCGGGCAATGCGGATGGCCAGGCTGGCCTCGGTGCGCACCGTCTTGCAGTACTGCTCCAGATAGATGTCGTGACGGGCCTTGAGCTCCGTCTTGCTGAGCACGCCCGTGCTTTCGTACAGAGCAATGGTTTCCGGCGTGGTCAGCGCGGGGATGGCCTCCGGCGTGGTACGCAGGTTGGGCAGGCCGCGTCGGGCCGCCTCCTTGTGCCAAATCTCCGAATAGCCGTCGCCGTTGAAGATGACGGCGCTGTGCTCGTCAATAATGTGGCTGATCAGCGTCTGTACGGCATCGTTCAGCGTGACCCCCTCGGCAAGCCTGGCTTCCAGCCAGTCAGCGCAGTAGCGCAGGGAATCCGCCATCATGGTATTCAGCGCGGTGAGCGGGCCCGCGGCGGACTGACTGGAGCCGACGGCGCGGAATTCAAAGCGGTTGCCCGTGAAGGCTATGGGGCTGGTGCGGTTGCGGTCGCCGGGGTCCGTCTTCAGGGGCGGCAGCGTGTCAACGCCCACGCTCATCATGCGCCGCTTCTTGGATTTGCCATTCACGCGGCCCGCGCGGAACTGCTCGAACACGTCGGTGAGCTGATCGCCCAGGAAGATGGACATGATGGCCGGCGGCGCTTCGTGCGCGCCCAGCCGGTGGTCATTGCTGGCGGAAGCCACGGTGGCGCGCAGCATGTCCCCGTGCTTGTGCACGGCGCGAATCATGGCCGCGCAGAAGACGAGGAACTTGGCATTGGATTCCGGCGTCTCGCCGGGATTGAAGAGCGTGCCCAGCTCCGCGTTGCCGATGGAATAGTTCAGATGCTTGCCGGAGCCGTTGATACCGGCAAAGGGCTTCTCATGCAGCAGGCACTTGAGGCCGTAGCGCTTGGCCACGTTCCGCAGGGTGGCCATGATCACGTGATTGTGATCCACGGCGATGTTGCCGGTCTCGTACAGCGGCGCGATTTCATACTGGCTGGGCGCGGCTTCGTTATGGCGGGTCATGACGGGCACGCCCAGCTTGTACAGTTCGTGCTCCACTTCCATCATGAAGGAGAGCACGCGCTGGGGAATGACGCCGAAATACTGGTCGCTGAACTCCTGCCCCTTGGCCGGACGCGCGCCAAACAGGCTCCGTCCGGCGATCTGCACGTCAGGGCGGGCAAAGTTGAAGTTGGCATCGATCAGGAAGTATTCCTGCTCCAGCCCGGCAAAGGGCACAATAGCCAGCTTTGGCTCCACGCCGAACAGGCGCAGCACGCGCCTGGCTTCGCGGTTCAGGGCCTGATTGGAGCGCAGGAGCGGCGTTTTCTTGTCCAGCACCACGCCCGTCCACGACAGGAAGAGCGAGGGAATGCACAGGAAGGTGCCGTTGGGGTTTTCCATGATGTAGGCGGGGCTGGTCACGTCCCAGGCCGTGTAGCCGCGCGCCTCAAAGGTGGAGCGCAGGCCGCCGGACGGGAAGGAGGAGCCGTCGGCCTCGCCCTTGATGAGCATGCTGCCGGAAAATTCCGCGATGACGCCGCCGGAGCCGTCCGGCTGAAGCAGGCAGTCGTGCTTTTCCGCCGTCTGCCCCGTGAGCGGATAGAAGATGTGGGTATAGTGGGTGGCACCCTTCTCTATGGCCCAGTCCTTCATGACCGCAGCCACGGTGTCCGCAATGGCGGGGTCCAGGCTTTCGCCCAGGTCAATGGTCTTGCGCAGGGCGCGATATACGTTCTTTGGCAGACGCTGCCGCATGGCGCGGTCATCGAACACGTTGCAGCCGAAGAAGTCCTGCGGCTTCGTTTCCGCAAAATTCAGCGGGGCGTTCTGCGGGCGGTAATTGGTAATCGCCTGAATGGCGCTGCTGCGGGCGCTTTGGCTCATGTACTTGCTCCTTCCGGGATAGGTGACGTGCTGAAGAAATGAATGAAGATTCATAGCGCAGGCGGCGGTGAAGGTAAAGCGGACGGAAGGACAGGAACAGGACCGGGGACGCAAAAAAGGCGGACCGGAGTCCGCCCCCATGCACATGGCCGCCCTGGCAGGCGCTATTCCACGTCCATAATCTCGATTTCAAAGGTCAGTGTCTTGCCCGCCAGCGGATGGTTGGCGTCCAGCGTGATCTCCTTGTCACCCACTTCGGTGATGGTCACGTCCATGCGCTGGCCGTCTTCGCTGCTCAGGGTCAGGGGCAAGCCCACGGAAGGCTCGATATGACCGGGCACCTGCGCGCGATCCACCACGAAGATCAACTCTTCATCCACTTCCCCGTAGGCATCCCTGGGTGGGATATGGGTGGTCACGGTGTCGCCCTTTTCCCTGCCCATGACGGCGGCCTCAAAGCCGGCGATGAGCTGGCCCTTGCCCATGGTGAACTTCAGGGGTTCGCGCTCGCGGGAGGAATCGAAGACGGAGCCGTCATCGAGGGTTCCGGTGTAGTGCACGCTGACGGTGTCGCCATTTTTGATCGGCATAGCTGTTTCTCCAGAAAGTAGTGTGTCCGGCACTGCGCAGGCCGGCAGATTGCGCCAGCAAAGCATGCCCCCGGCGGAAAGTCAATCGCCAGTTCATGCTCCATGACATTCTTGTCATTTTTTCCAGCCGGCCTCATGCCCGCCGCATGCCCGCCAGCCCTGCGGCTACAGCCGCTTGACATCCGCCGGATTCTCATTGCACACTGCACCACCATATTTGTCACCACAATTTTGTCGAGGTTTTTTTCATGCCCAACGTTCGTTCCACCTATACGGACAGCATCCGCTTCTTTGGGAAGGAAGACCCGAGGGAGCTGGCCGCGCGCTTCGGCACGCCGCTCTATGTGTACAATGAAACCGTCCTGCGCCAGCGCTGCCGGGAGCTGAAGGAACTTTCCAGCCACCCGGGATTCACCGTCAACTACTCCGCCAAGGCCAACACGAATCTGGCCATTCTGCGGATCATCCGCGAGGAAGGCTGCGTCGTGGACGCCATGAGCCCGGGCGAACTGCGCATGGACATGCTGGCCGGCTTCCCCGCGGAGCATATCACCTACATTTCCAACAATATTTCCAGGGAGGAAATGCGGAACGCCATCGACCATCAGGTTCTGATGAGCGTGGACTCGCTTTCCCAGCTTGAACAGTACGGACAGCTGAACCCCGGCGGCAAGGTCATGGTGCGCTTCAATCCCGGCATCGGCACCGGGCATCACAGGAAGGTCGTCACCGCCGGCAAGGAAACAAAGTTTGGCGTCACGCCGGACAGCATGGACAGGGTGTTCGCCATTCTGGATGCGCACAACCTCACGCTGGCGGGGATCAACCAGCACATCGGCTCGCTGTTCATGACGCCGGACGGCTATCTTAATGCGGCGGAATTCCTGCTCCACCTGGCCGAAGGACTCCCCGCTGAACGCCTTGCCGCGCTGGAGGTCATCGACTTCGGCGGCGGCTTCGGCATTCCCTACCGCAAATATGACGGCGAAGCCCGGCTGGACATGAACGAACTCGGCACCCGCCTGCATGCCCTGATCAGCGCATGGGCGGCACGCACGGGCTATGCGGGCCGCTTCTTCGTGGAGCCGGGCCGCTATGCCGTGGCCGAATGCGGCGTGCTGCTGGGCGGCGCGCACTGCGTGAAGAACAATGGTGAAAACCGCTACGTCGGCACGGACATCGGCTTCAACGTACTGGTGCGCCCCGCCATGTACGATTCCTTCCACGATGTGGAAATCTACCGCGAAAACGGCACGCCGGACGAAGCGTGCCAGGAACAGTCCATCGTGGGCAATATCTGCGAAAGCGGCGACGTGCTGGCGAAAAAGCGTCCCCTGCCTGAAATCCGGGAAGGAGACGTGCTGGGCATTCTGGATGCCGGCGCCTACGGCTACGTCATGGCCTCGACCTACAACCAGCGGCCGCGTCCGGCGGAAGTCATGATTACCGCCGACGGTACCGCAAGGCTCATCCGCCGCCGCGAAACTGTTGACGATCTGCTGCGCTGCTACGAGGGCCTCCAATAGCCCCTTGACAACAGGGGCAATGCTGGCCCACCATTGCCATCCCACAGGGGGGAACGCCCGCGCGTTCTCCTCTTTTTTTGCCGCCGGCCGCATGCCGGCTCTCCCCTCAACCCCCATGTGCCCGCCATGCCCGACCTCTCCTCCTCTCCCCGCGCCATCTGGAGCCTGACCTGGCCCCAGCTCCTGACGATGTACTTCGTCTTTGTCATCGGCTTTACCGATGTCTGGACAGCGGGGCGGCTGGGGGGCGAGGTGCAGGCCGCGCTGGGCATGAGCACGCAATGCGTCATGTATCTGCAGGTGCTGGCCCTTGCCCTTTCCAGCGGCGCGCTGGCCTGCGTCAGCCAGTCGCTGGGCGCGCGGCGCACGCGCCGGGCCTGCCGCTACGTCGGCGCCACCCTGCTGCTGGTTGCCCTGCTGGGGCTGCTGGTGGCGCTGGCCGCCGTGCTGCTTTCAGACAGTCTGCTCCGGCTGCTGCTCATCCCCGACGGCATTTTCGCGCTCACCCGCAGCCTGTGGGCCGTGGCCATGTACGCACTGCCCTTCCAGTATCTCCACGCCGCATCCGGCATGCTCTTCCGGGCCACGCGGCAGGTGCTGCCGCCGCTGTGGACAGGGGGGGCGGCCTGTCTGCTCAATGTTGCCGGCGACCTCGGCTTCGGTCTGGGCTGGTTCGGCCTGCCCGCCTGCGGTGGCATGGGCATTGTCTGGTCCAGCTTTGCCAGCATGGCCCTGTGCGCGCTGGGCAACTGCCTGCTGCTGGCCCGCTCCGGCTACCTGCGCGCGGACTGCCTGCCAACGCCGCGCTGGCTGAAGGCGGGCGCGCCCTACCTGCTGCGCGTGGCGGCCAATGCCGGCGCCGCCCAGCTGCTCTGGCAGACAGGCTACCTCGTGCTGTTCGTTGTCGTGGCCTCCCTGCCCCGCGGCAGCGTGGACGCGCTGGCGGGGCTCACTGCCGGCCTGCGCATAGAGGCCCTGCTCTTCATGCCGGCCATGGCCGTCAACATGAGCGCCGCCGTGGTGGTGGGCAATCTGCTGGGCGCGGGAGAGGCGGCGCGCGCCCGCCAGGTGGGGCTGACCCTGGTATGGGCGGGGGCGGGCGCCATGACCTGCGTGGCCGCCTGCCTGTGGCCCTTCCGGCAGGATTTGGCCGCCCTGCTGGCGCAGGATGCCGGCGTGCTGGCGCAGACCGTCTGCTATCTGGAATTCAACCTGCTCTCCACGCCATTCTCCGTAGCCAGCACCATCATGAGCGGCGTCATGACCGGCGCGGGAGCCACGCGCTACAATGTCATGATCTATGGCTCCACCTTCTGGCTGGTGCGCCTGCCCCTTGCATTTCTGCTGGGACACATTATCTGGAAGGACGCTTCCGGCGTCTTTGCCGCCATGCTGATTTCCCAGGTCATCCAAACCATCCTCATGCTGCGCGTGGCCGTGCGCGGGCGGTGGACGCGCTTTGCGATGAAACAACAGCCGGCCTCCCGGCCCGCATGAGGTTCCCCATGTCCTACACCCCTGTCTCCATGTCTCTGAAAGAACAGTTCCAGACCTGCTGGAACGCCACGCCGCAGCACTCCATCGATTACACCCTTGCCAACCTGTGGGGCTGGGGGCCGTATTTCGGTCTGGAATGGGAGTTTGACGGCGCGCTCTGCTGGCTGCGCCAGACCAGGCCCGCCCCCATGCGCTGGGCGCCTCTGGGCGACTGGACCGCGGTGGACTGGGCCGCCGACCCTGTGCTGGCACGGGGCGGCATGTTCATCCGCGTTCCCGAAATGCTGGCCCGCATCTGGAAAGACGCGCTGGGAGAACGGGTGCAGGTGGACGAGGCGCGCGGGCACTGGGAATATCTGTACCGGCGGGACAATCTGGTCACGCTGCCCGGAAAAAAGCTGCACAAGAAGAAGACCCACGTCAACGGCTACATCAAGGAATACGGCACGCCGGACTATCGCCCGCTGGACAGCGAAGCAGGCATCGAGGACGTGCTGGAACTTCAGGATGAGTGGTGCCAGTGGCATGAATGCGCGGACTCCGGCTCCCTGCGCGCGGAAAACGAGGCCATCAACCGCGTGCTGGCGCACTGGGACGAAATCCCCGGCCTTGTAGGCGGCGCACTGTATATCGAAGGTCGCATCGCCGCCTTCAGCGTGGGAGAGCGGCTGGACGACAGCACGCTGGGCGTGCACTATGAAAAAGGCCGCACCGCGGTGCGCGGTGTCTACCAGACCATGAACCGCTGCTTTGCCGAAGCTGCGGGCGAAGGCTTCGTCCTGTTGAACCGCGCGCAGGACCTGGACGAGGAGGGCCTGCGCCATGCGAAAATGAGTTATGAGCCGGCAGACTTCCTGCGCAAGTACGCCGTGCGCGTGGCTCCGGCTGTCTGATACGGCATTGCGTGCAGCGCACAAAAGAGGCATACTGCAACGGCGCGGCGAAAGTCACAGGGCTTTCCGCGCCGTTTTTCACACACTACAGGGAGACAGACATCCGTGAAACACCTGTTCCGCATGCTCTGCGCAGCGTGCTGCCTGCTCTCGCTGGCGGCCTGCTCGGGAAAGTCCGTGCCGTCCCCGGGAGCATCTGGCCCGGGCTCCACCCCCATCCGTGATCTGCGCGTCATCCCGCAGGACCTGCCCCGTTTCGCCAGAATGGCGGGAGAAAACACGCCCCTGCTCTCCCCGACGGATCAGGCGCTTCTGGACGCCCGCTATAACAGCATAGTGTTCGGCCCCTGGGAGCTGGCCAGACCCAGCATCAAAAAGAAGGACATCGCCTCCCTCTTCCGCAGTCCCCGGGGCTACAAAATGAACGGGCAGAAGTGGACCCGCGCCGAATGGAATGCCATGCTGGCCAATGCGAACCTTGCGTCCTATCCCAACAGCGGACGGAAGGCCATCGCAACCCGGCATGCCAACCTGCGCGAGCTGCCCACCTCGGACATGCGCTTCAGCAAGCCTACGCCCGTGGTGCGCGATAATCCCTTCGACAACTTCCAGTATTCCTCCCTGCCGCAGGGCACGCCCGTCTACGTGGCGCACATCAGCCGTGACCGCAAGTGGTTCTATGTGGAAACGCCCCTTGCCGGCGGCTGGGTGCGTTCTGACGAACTCGGCTGGGTGAGCGACGCCGTGGCCGCCCGCTACCGCAGCGACAGCTACGTCGCCCTGATGCAGGATGACGTGCCCCTGATGCACGGGGGCAGGCCCGTCGGGCGCGCGCATATCGGCGCCTTCTTCCCCCTGGCCCGTACCACTGCGGCAGGCTATGTGGTTCTGGTACCTGTGCGCTCATCCTCCGGCAATGCCGTTCTGGAGGAGGTGCCGCTCACCGCCGCGCAGGCCGCGCGCAAACCCCAGCCCCTCACGGCTGGCGCCCTTGCCCGCGTGGGGCAGCAGATGATGGGGCAGCCCTATGCCTGGGGCGGCATGCTGGAGGATCGCGACTGCTCCGCCACCACGCGCGACATGTTCACCCCCTTCGGGCTGTGGCTGCCGCGCAACTCCTCGGCACAGGCGCGCGCGGGGCTGAAGCAGGATATCTCCGGCCTCAGCGCCGCAGACAAGAAGGCCGCCATCAGGCGCGGCGGCGTCCCCTTCATGACGCTGATCTGGCTGCCGGGACACATCGCCCTCTATGTGGGCAGCTATCAGGGGCAGCCCGTTATTTTCCATAACATGTGGGGCATCCGCGTGGTGCGGGACGGCGATGACGATGCCCGCCATGTGGTGGGGCGCTGCGCCATCACCACGCTGGAACCGGGCAGGGAGCTTCCCAACCGCTACAAGAACGCGCTGCTCATTGATCGCATCAGGGCCTATACCATTCTGGGCAGGGACTAGCGCATGGAGGAACGCCAGTTTACCGTGACGCCGGAAGCGGCCGGGCAGCGTCTGGATCGCTTCCTCAGCGGACTTCTGCCGGACATGTCGCGCGCAAGCCTGAAAAAAGCCGTGGAACAGGGGCACTGCCACATCGACGGCCTTCCCGCCGGCGGCGCCTCCTGCAAGGTGCGCGCGGGACAGACCGTCAGCCTCGTCCTGCCGTCTCCAGCCCGCGCCATGCAGCCCGAGGATGGCATGCTGGATATCCTGTGGCAGGATGCGCACATGGCCGTCATCAACAAGCCCGCCGGCCTCACGGTACATCCCTGTCCTTCCTGCCCCGAAGGAACGCTGGCGCACCGCCTGCTGGCGCATTTTCCCGGGCTGGCGGCACAGGACGGCCCGCGCCCCGGCATCGTCCACCGTCTGGACAAGGACACCAGCGGCCTGATGGTGGTGGCCCTGACGGAAGCCGCGCGTCTGCGGCTCTCCGCCGCCTTTGCCGGACGGGAGGTGCACAAGGAATATCTTGCCCTGATGCGGGGCGTCCCGCCGCAGGAAGGCGAATGCGGCGCCCCACTGGGCCGGCATCCCCGAATCAAGGTAAAGATGGCCGTCGTGCCGGAGCGGCACGGCGGACGGCCCGCACGCTCCGCATGGCGCGTGCTGTGGTCCTCGCCGGACGGCCGCGCTGCGCTGGCGGCAGTGCGCATCTTCACGGGACGAACGCACCAAATTCGCGTGCACTGCGCATACATGGGGCATCCCCTGTGGGGGGACGCCGTCTATGGCCCGGCGGATGCCGCCGATCCCGCTGCCGCCCGCCGCGCCCTGGATGATGCCGGCCTGCCCCCCGCCGTACCGCCCGCCCGCCAGATGCTCCATGCCTGGCGCCTCAGCCTGCATCATCCCATGACGGGCGCCCTGCTGCAATTCTGCTGTCCGCCGCCACAGGATATGCTGGACGCCGCTGTGACGCTGGGCACGTGCCGCATGCGCCGCGTTGTCATCACCGGCAATCCCGGCTGCGGCAAATCCTCCCTGCTGCGCCGCCTTGGGGCCGCCGGCCTCCCCGTCTTCAGCGCCGATGCCGAAGTCGGCAGGCTCTACATGCGCGGTGGCGCCGGCTGGGACTTCCTGCGGCAGCGCCACGGCTCCCGCTTTCTGCGCGAGGATGGCGAGCTGAACCGCCCGGCCCTGCGCGCGGCCATGCATGCCGATCCGGAGCTGCGCCGCGAGGTGGAACGCTATGTACACATGCTGGTACGGGACGCGCTGGAGCGCTTCTGGCACGTGCAGGAACAGGCCGGAGCAGCCTGTGCCGTGGCGGAAGTACCGCTCTATTTCGAAGCCGGCTGGCATCTGGAACCGGGACTGCCCGCCCCGCTGACCATAGCGGTCTCCTGCCCGCTGGATGTGCGCCATGCCCGTCTGCTGGCCACGCGCGGCTGGAGCGCGGAAACCTCCGCCACGCTGGAATCCTGGCAATGGGCCGCCGCGCGCAAGGAGGCCGCCTGCGACATCCGCGTGGACAACAGCGGCTCCGAGGCGGACCTGGACAGCCGTACCGCCGCGCTGCTGGATGAGCTGCGCGGACGGCGCACCGCCGAAGCCCATGCCCTGCGCCGTCATCTCACCGGACTGTGGACGCCGCAGGCCGGCTGACATCCCTCATTTTCAGGAGCAGCACCATGATCTCCGCCGCATACGCCGCCACTACCCCCCCTCCGCTCTTTACGCCGTCCACGCCCCGCTGGCTGGCAGCAGAACTGCGCACGCAGGAGACGCCGCTGATACTCTGGCGGCGGCATCTGCACCGCATGCCGGAGCTGGGCTGGATGGAGTTCGGCACGGCGGGATTCCTCGCCGCCAAGCTGCTGGGCTGGGGCTGGCGGCTCACACTGGGCGAGGATGCGCTGTGCCGCGCTGCCCGCATGGGCGTTCCTCCCGCGGAAGACATGCGCCGCGCCGCCGCGCGCGCCGCCGCCGAGGGCCTTCCCCCCGAATGGCTGTCCGTCTTTGCGGATGGCATGACCGCCGTCAGGGCGGACATACACCTCGGCCCGGAAAGCCGCGACTGTCCGCTGCTGATTCTGCGGACGGACATGGACGCCCTTGCCATCAACGAATGCCGCAGCGAGGATCATCTTCCCGTGCGCGAGGCCTTCGCCTCCCTGCACAGCGGCATCATGCACGCCTGCGGGCACGACGGGCACGCCGCCATTCTGCTGGGACTGGCGCGCCTGCTGGCCCGCCACAGGGATGATTTTCCGCATCCGCTGGCAGTGCGCCTGCTCTTCCAGCCTGCCGAGGAAGGCGCACGCGGCGCGGCGGCCATGATCAGCGCCGGCGCGCTGGACGGCGCGGACATCCTGCTGGGCATGCACATCGGCCTGACGGCCCGGCGCACGGGACAGCTTGTCTGCGGAGCGGACGGCTTCCTCGGCACCACCAAGCTGGACGCATGCTTCACCGGCTGTCCGGCCCATGCCGCCGGCGCACCGGAGGAAGGACGCAATGCGCTGCTGGCTGCCAGCGCCGCCGCCCTGGGACTGCATGCCATCAGCCGCCACGGCGAAGGCCAGACCCGCGTCTGCGCCGGGCGCCTGGCCGCCGGGGAGAACCGCAATGCCATCCCCGCCCATGCCCTGCTGGAACTGGAGGTGCGCGGCGCCACGCAGGCGACCCACAGCTGGCTGGAAGCCGAGGCCCGCCGGGTTATTGCCGGCGCTGCCGGGCTCTGGAACTGCGATGTCTCCATTACCACGGCGGGCAGCGCGCCGGCAGCCTCTTCGGACCCCCGTCTGCGGGCGCGCCTGCTTCGCTGCGCCGCCGCCGTTCCCTTTTTCCGCGAGCCCGTACCGGCCGCCGCCTTCGGAGCCAGCGAAGATTTCAGCGCCATGATGGAGGCCGTGCGGCAGGCGGGCGGGCAGGCGGCCTCGGTACTCATCGGCAGCCGTCTGGCCGGAGGACACCACACGCCGCGCTTTGATTTTGACGAGCGCATCCTCCTGCCGGCGCTTTCCCTGCTGGCGCATGCCTGTCTGGATATTGCCGCTTCTCCGTCCTGAACGCGGCAGCCGCAGGCGCGCCTGTTGCCGGGGGTGCGCCGTGCGCCCCGCCACTCCGGCCCTGCTTCCGCATCATGAGTGAAAAAGCCATAGCCAAGACCAATGCCGCCCGTCTGCTGGACGGCCTGCATATTTCCTATTCCATGACCCGCGCCGACGTGGATGTCAGCGATCTTTCCGCCGTGACCATGGCCGCCAGGCTGGGCGTAGATGCCGCATGCGTATTCAAGACACTGGTGGCGCGCGGCGACAGACACGGCATCGTCATGGCCTGCATCCCCGCCGCGGCCGAGCTTGATTTGAAAAAGCTGGCTGCCGCCACGGGCAACAAGCAGGTGCACATGCTGCCCCTCAGGGAAGTGCAGCCGACTACCGGCTACGTCCGGGGCGGCTGTTCCCCGCTGGCTGCCAGGAAGGCCTATCCTGTGGTCATTGATGAAAGTGCCATTCTCTGTGAAGAGATCTACGTCAGCGCGGGACAGCGCGGCGTGCAGCTCCGTCTTGCGCCGGACGATTTGCTCCGGGCGGCGCAGGCCGTCTATGCGGACATCACCCGCGCCTGACAGAGACAGCAAACAAACAGCGGGCTGCCCCTCCTTTCCGGAGGAACAGCCCGCTGTTCCGCGTGCCGTCTGCGCCGCGCCGGCTACTGCTGGCTGGCGCACTCGTCGCAGATACCGTCATATTCCACACGGGCACCAAGTATCCGGGTAAAGCCCCGCACGTCCATGCCTTCCACAGCGGGGGCGGGGCAGCCTTCCATCACGTCGCCAATGCGGCCGCACTTCACGCAGTGCACATGCTGATGCCAGGACGTGTCCCCGTCAAAACGTCTGGTATTGCCCGTGGCCTCCAGCTTCAGGATTTCTCCGGTGGAGGCAAGAAAATCCAGATTGCGATACACCGTGCCCAGGCTGATGCGCGGCAGACGCTCCCGCACAACGCTATAGACCTCATCGGCGGTGGGATGGGTTTTCATTTTGCGCAGCTCCTCAAGGATGACTGCGCGCTGACGGGTCATGCGTGTTTGCGGCTGTTGCATATCTGCTCCAAAATTTTTTTCTATAATACCAGCATGCCCGCCTTTTGTCAATAATAATTTCTGATAGCAGATACTCGCCTTCTGGCAGCGCGGAGCAGGCCGCCGCGGGCCCGGCACTTTCGGATGCCTGCGGACATGCGCATAATGCGGCATCGCCGTACCCGTCTTGATCCCTTTTCCATGAGAGAGTACGCTGCGGACAGCCGGCACAGGCGATTTTTCCCACTACAGGCTGCTCCGGAGGCGACAGACAGACATGCGCAACAGTACTCAGGACCCCCGCCATGCACAGGCCAACAGGGAAGCCCTCATTTCTCTGGCGGTATATGCCCTGTATTTTATCTGGTGGTACGCCTGCGCCTACATGCTGGGCCAGGGCGATCCCGACAGCTATGACTACGTGCTGGGGCTGCCGGCCTGGTTCTTCTACAGCTGCATTGCCGGCTATCCCCTGATCACGGTTCTGCTCTGGCTGGCCCTGCGCCTCGGCTTCAGGAACATGCCGCTGGACGCCCGGCCGGAAGATGCCGCAGGGAACGGCCCGCACCCGGAGGAAGAGCGCCGTGGATGAGCAGTTCTGGATACTTGTCCCCGTGGCGGCCTATCTGGCCCTTTCCTTTGCCGTGGCCCTGTGGGCGCAGCGGCGGGCCGCCCGTCCCGCCTCCTCGCGCGGCTTTATTGAGGACTACTTCATCGGCGGGCGTTCCATGGGCGGCTTTGTGCTGGCCATGAGCATCATCGCCAGCTACGCCAGCGCCAGCAGCTTTGTCGGCGGACCGGGCGTTGCCTATGCGCTGGGCCTGAGCTGGGTGCTGCTGGCCATGATCCAGGTGCCAACGGCCTTCCTCACGCTGGGCGTGCTGGGCAAGCGTTTCGCCATCATGGCGCGCAGGACCGGTGCGGTCACAATCACGGATTTTCTCCGGGCGCGCTATGGCAGCGAAGCCGTTGTCCTGCTCTGCTCCATGGCCCTGCTCGTCTTCTTCATGGCCGCCATGCTGGCGCAGTTCATCGGCGGGGCGCGGCTCTTTCAGGCCGTAACCGGCTATCCGTACATGGCGGGGCTGGCGCTGTTCGGCATCTCTGTGGTGCTGTATACCGCTGTGGGCGGCTTCCGCGCCGTGGCCATCACCGATGCCGTGCAGGGCGTCGTCATGGTGGCGGCCTCCGTAGTGGTGCTGCTGGCCGTGGTGCATGCCGGAGGCGGCATGGAACAATGCGTGCAGAAGCTGAAGGCCATTGATCCGGGCCTGATCACCCCCACCGGCCCCGGCAATGCCGTGCCGCAGCCCTTCATCCTTTCCTTCTGGATACTGGTGGGGCTGGGCATCCTCGGCCTGCCGCAGACGGCACAGAAGTGCATGGGCTACAAAGATTCCCGCTCCATGCACGACGCCATGCTCATGGGGACGCTGATTATCGGCTTCATGCTGCTGTGCGCACACCTGTCCGGCACGCTGGGACGCGCCGTTCTGCCCGATCTGCCCTCCGGCGATCTGGCCATGCCCACGCTCATCGTGCGCCTGCTCCCGCCCTTCTGGGCCGGAGTGTTCATTGCCGGGCCGCTGGCGGCCATCATGTCCACGGTGGACTCCATGCTGCTGCTGGCTTCAGCCGCCATTGTCAAGGACCTCTATCTGCACTACCGCCATCAGGGCGATCCGGCGCGCATGACGCCGGAAAGCCTGCGGCGCATGAGCCTGGCCTCCACCGCCGCCGTCGGCCTGCTGGTCTTTCTGGCTGCCATACAGCCGCCCGATCTGCTGGTGTGGATCAACCTGTTCGCCTTCGGGGGACTGGAAGCGGTCTTTCTCTGGCCCATTATTCTGGGGCTGTACTGGAAGGGCGCCAATGCGGGCGGCGCCGTGGCCTCCATTCTTGCCGGTGTGGGCGTCTTTTTCTTCCTCAGCATAGTCAAGCCGCCTCTGGGCGGCCTGCATGCCATTGTGCCCACGCTTGTCATCTCCGGGCTGGCCTTTCTGGTGGGAGCCAAACTTTCCCGCCCCGCGCCCGCAAAGGCGGTCCGCATGCTCCGGAGCGGTGGCGAACACGGTTCCGGCCGGTAGCGGACTGCGCCTGCCGGCTGCCTGCAATACAGACAGGGGAGCTTCCCGCCCGGAAGGCTCCCCTGTCAGATGCGCTTTGCGGGAAGGCTTCGGCACTCAGTCCCCTGTCCCGGCAATGGCCTGCCGCCAGGCGGCAAAGGCCGTGGCGGCGCGCTCTGCAAACTTCACCTTGCGATCCGACTTTCGCGCCCGTTCCGGCAAATCGGGCATGAGGCCGAAATGCGCATTGGAAGGCTGGAATTTCTTTACCGGACGACGCAGATGCGCCAGCAGGGCTCCCAGCGCGCATTCTTCCGGCGGCAGAGGCAGCTCCCGCCCACGGGCGCGCGCCGCCAGCAGCATACCCAGCCACAGCCCGCAGGCCGCGGATTCCACATAGCCTTCCACACCGGTGATCTGCCCCGCCAGATGCACCCGCCCGTTGTCCAGCAGGGAAAGGTCCGGGGCCAGCACCTGCGGCGCGTTCACATAGGTATTGCGGTGCATGGAGCCGAAGCGCACGAATTCAGCCCGCTCCATGCCGGGAATCTTGCGGAAGACTTCGGCCTGCGCGCCATAGGTCAGCTTGGTCTGGCAGCCCACCAGATTGTATGCCGAGGCATTGCTGGTTTCCTGCCGCAGCTGCACCAGCGCCCACGGACGGCGGCCCGTGCGCGGATCAATGAAGCCCACGGGCTTGAGCGGGCCGAAGGTCAGGGTCTTCACGCCGCGCGCCGCCAGCGCCTCAATGGGCATGCAGCCCTCGAAGTGGACTTCCTTTTCGAATTCCCGGGCCGTCACCTTTTCCGCCGCCATGAGCGCATCATAAAAGGCCAGGTATTCCTCCCTGCTCATGGGGCAGTTCAGATAATCCCCCTCGCCGGGATGCTCCTGCTCGCAGTCATAGCGCGAAGCCCGGAAGACCACGCTCATGTCCAGCGATTCCGCGGAGACAATGGGCGCGATGGCATCATAAAAATACAGGTGCCTTCCGCCCACTGCGCGGGAAAGCGAGTCGGCCAGCTCCTCCGAAGCCAGGGGGCCGGCAGCGATAACGACCTTGTCGAACGGGGAGAGCGCGGGATCATCCAGCCCCCGTATCCGCCGCGCCACGCGGACAATGCCGGGGCAGGCATCCACGCATGCGGTCATGTCTCTGGCAAAGGCTTCGCGATCCACGGCCAGCGCCTTTCCCGCAGGCACGGCGTTGGCATCGGCCAGACGCATGAAATCCGAGCCAAGCGAACGCATCTCCGCCTTCAGCATGCCTATGCCGGACGTTGGCTCGTTGTTGCGCAGCGAGTTGGAGCATACCAGCTCCGCCAGGCAGGGACTGGTATGCGCGGGGGACATGTGATCCGGCTTCTGCTCAAACAGCGTCACAGGCACGCCGGCCCGCGCCAGCCGGAGCGCGCATTCGCATCCCGCCAGCCCGCCGCCGACAATGCCGACAGTCATCATTTCGTTCATGGCTTCCTCGTCTCTGCAAACAATGGTACCGACATACCTACCGGGTGCGCCGCCTTTTGGCAAATTGAAAGTGCGCGCCTTCAGGGGGACTCCGTCTCTTGCCCTCCATACGGCTTTGCGCTACAAGTGGCTCTTCGCCCCTGCCGCGCACTCCCGGAGTTGTTGCCATGTCCGCACCTGCCTGTCCCGTCTCCATCCGCTACGTCTCTGCCGCCGCCCGCGAAATCTACGCCCGGGACGGCGGGCTGCGCTGTGCCACGCCCGGCGCCGCCGGCATGGATCTGCGGGCCTGCTGCGCGGAAGAGACCATCTCCATTCCGGCAGGCGGGCGGGCGCTCATCCCGGCGGGCGTGGCCGTCCAGCCCGGGATGCCCGGCATTGCGGGCTTTGTCTACTCCCGCAGCGGCCTCGGCGCAAAGCGGGGGCTGACCGTGGCTCAGGGCGTAGGACTTATCGACCCTGACTACACCGGCGAAATCATGGTGATGCTGCTCAACACTGCCGACCAGTGCCGCGAAATCCGACGAGGAGAGCGCATGGCCCAGCTGGTCTTCCAGCCCTTTTTCCGGGCTGACTGCACCGAGGTGCCTGCGCTGAACTCCACGGAACGCGGCAGCGGGGGATTCGGACACACCGGCCGCCAGTAGCTCCGGCATACCCGGCTCCCGCACGGGCCAGACGGCCCGCTCTTCCCCTCTTCCCATACTGCACAAGGAATCTGACATGTCTGCCATTTTCGACGCCATCAAGCATGATGAAGAAACACTGCTCTGCCGCTCCTACAGCCGCTATCCGCTGGCCATAGTCCGGGGCAAGGGCGCCCGCCTGTGGGACGCGGACGGCAAAGAATATATCGACCTGCTGGCCGGCATCGCCGTGACCGCGCTGGGCCATGCCAACGATGAAATCACGGAGACCATCGCGCGGCAGGCCGCCACGCTCACCCACGTGAGCAACCTCTTCTACCAGCAGGCCCAGCTGAAGCTGGCCCGTCTGCTGGAAGGCACGGCGCACTTCACCAAGGCCTTCTTCTGCAATTCCGGCGCGGAAGCCAATGAAGCCTGCATCAAGCTGGCCCGCCGCTACATGGCAAAGGTACGGCAGAATCAGGCCTGCGACATCATCACGCTGGAAGGCTGCTTCCACGGCCGCACCTACGGCTCGCTGGCCGCCACGGGCCGCCCTTCCCTTCAGGACGGCTTCCATCCCTTCCCCGCCGGCTTCAGGCAGGTGCCGGCCAATGATCTGGACGCCCTGCGCGCCGCCGTGGACGACAGGACCGCCGCGGTCATGCTGGAAGTGGTACAGGGAGAAGGCGGCATCAAGCCGCTGGACGCCGCCTATCTGCGGGGCGTTGAGGCCCTGTGCAGGGAAAGGGGCGTGCTGCTCATTGTGGACGAGGTGCAGAGCGGCCTGTGCCGCACGGGCACGTTCTGGGCCTTTCAGAATTTCGGCATCACGCCGGACATCATCAGCACAGCCAAATCACTGGCCAACGGCCTGCCCATGGGCGCCATGCTGACCACGGACGAGGTGGCGCGCGGCTTCGTGGCCGGCAGCCATGCCACCACCTTTGGCGGCGGCGAGCTGGTGGCGGCCACAGCGGCCAAGACCGTGGAAATCATGCTGCGCGATCATCTTGCGGAGCGCGCCGCCACGCTGGGGGCGCAGCTCAAGACGCAGCTGGAAGCCCTTGCGGCCCGCGTGCCCGGCCAGATCAGGGAAGTGCGCGGCCTTGGCCTGATGCTGGGCATCGAACTGACCAGCCCCGGCAAGGATGTCTGGCTGGAGCTGATCAGCCGCGGCTTCATCTGCAACCTCAGCCATGAGGTGACGCTGCGCCTGCTGCCTCCGCTGACCATTGCGCAGGCAGATCTGAATGCCTTTGTGCACACGCTGGAAGACATCCTCAGGGAAAAGGCCGCCAGGGGCTAACCGGCGGCCCTGCCGGAGCGCCCGCACAGGCGGGCAGTCGGCGGAAATAATCATTTACAAGCCCTGTGGACTGTGCTAAACGCACTCCACTTTTTATGACAGCACAGGGAAGCGGCCTCGGAAGGAGACCGCTTTCCTTTGTGTTTCAGGGCAGTTCCAGCCTGATGCCGCCCGCACGCAGGCCCGGACGATCTGCCCGCGCTCTCATCCGCAGACGCTCAAGGAGTCAAGAATGGACGTTTTTGATCAGGCAACCGAAATAGAACGCATGGACCGTGAATCCGCCCTGCTGCGCGCCAGATCCATGATGGATCAGGAAGGCCCCGAATGGATTGACGGCGTGGCCTGCTGCCGTGAATGCGGCGCACCCATTCCTCCGCGCCGCCTTCAGGCCCTGCCCGGCGTGGGCCTGTGCGTCTCCTGCCAGGAAGAACGCGAGCAGGGCTTCTAGCCGGAGGGCGCCGGATGGGCATACTGACCGCACAGCACCGCATGGGGGCGGCTGCCGTCATCATGGGGGCCAGCATCATGCTTTCCCGCTTCATGGGACTTTTGCGGGACAAGGTCATCTCATGGCAGTTCGGCGCCAGCGGCGAAGCGGACATGTACTTCGCCGCCTTCGTCGTACCGGACATCATCAACTATCTGCTGGCGGGCGGCTATGTCTCCATCACCCTGATTCCCCTGCTTGCCAGCCGCTTTCAGGAGGATGAGCAGGACGCATGGCGCTTTTTCTCCTGCGTCTTCTGGTGGGCGCTGGCCGCATCTGTACTGCTCACGGGGCTGGCGGCCGTCTGGGCCGCGCCTCTGGCCGCATGGGTGGCCCCCGGCTTCAGCGAGACGCAGACAGCCCGGCTGGCCTCCTTCCTGCGCATCATCCTTCCCGCACAGGTATTCTTCCTTGGCGGCGCCTGCTTCAGCGCCCTGCTGTTTCTGCGACGGCAGTTCACCGTTCCCGCGCTCACGCCTCTCATCTATAATGGGGCCATCATTCTTGGCGGCCTGCTCCTGCCGGTGCCGGGCATGGAGGGCTTCTGCTGGGGCGTCACTGCCGGCGCGGCGCTGGGCGCCTTCATCCTGCCCTGGATGGCCGCGCGCCAGGACGGACTGCATGTCAGCTGGCAGTGGCGGCATCCCCTTATGGGGCGCTTCCTGCTCATCGCCCTGCCGCTCATGCTGGGGCAGTCCGTCGTCATGCTCAACGAGCAGTTCCTGCGTGTCTTCGGGTCGCTGGCCGGCGATGGCGCCGTCAGCCTGCTCAGCTATGCGCGGCGTATTGCGCAGGTGCCGGTGGGCATGGTGGGGCAGGCCGCGGCCGTGGCGTCCTATCCCTTTCTGGCCGCCCTGGCCGCCAGGGGAGAGGCGGAAACATTTGACCGCACGCTGAACGCCGCCCTGAAATCCTCGCTGGCCCTGCTCATCCCCTGCGTCATGTGGATGCTGGCCGCGGCACTGCCCACCATGCGCTTCATCTTTCAGGGAGGGCAGTTCAATGCCGCCGACACCCTTGCCTCCGTCCCGCTGCTTCAGCTCATGCTGCTCATGACGCCCTTCTGGACGGCGCAGATGATCATCGGCCGCGCCTTCTACGCCCACGGCGACACCCTGACGCCGGCCCTTGCTGGAACCGCCGTCACGCTGGCAAGCATTCCGGTCTTCATCTTCTGGGCGGCGCCCGCCGGGGCTCCGCCCATTGCGGCGGTCTCTACGCTGGGCGTGCTGGTCTATGCGCTGCTGCTGACGGAAATCTGGCGGCGGCGGCACGGAAGCGCGGCCTTTGCCGGCATTGTACGCCAGTCCTGCCAGTGCCTGCTGCTCTGCCTGCCCGCCACGGCGGCCGCATGGTGGGCGGGAGAACGCTGCATGGAAGCGCTGCCTCTCGCACCGGCATTTGCCGCGCTGGTCGCGCTGGCCTGCGGCGGGCTTGTCTTCGCGCTGTGCTATGCGCTCCCGGCATGGAAGCTGGCGCCGGAACTGCTGGCGCCCCTGCTGTCGCGCCTGCGCCGCGGAGCGGCCTCCTGACCGCGTGTCTCCTGTGGAGGACAATGCCGTGCACGACCTGCCGCCGCACATCCACGCCGGCCCCCCCTGCCGCCTCGATCACGCCCTTGCACAGCTGCTGCCGGACCTGGGATTGCGCGGACGACGGCGCCTCATCCAGCGCGGGGCCGTGCTTGTCATGGGGCATCCACGTCCCGCCGCGCATGTCGTGCGGACGGGCGACGAGCTGCGCATTGTGCAGCCATGCTCCCCGGAACGCGCCCTGGATGCCGGCACAGGGACGGAGCTTCAGCCCTTTCTGGCCGAAGAAGCCCGCCTGATTGCCCAGCGCGGCGGCTTCTGCTTCCTTGCCAAGCCTGCGGGCCTGCATTCCGTCGCTCTGGCCGGCGGGGAGGGGCGTTCCCTGGAAGAGCTTCTGCCCCGGCTCATGCAGAAAGCAGATACGGCGACTGCCGGCACAGCCTCTCCCGAACTGCTGCAACGGCTGGATCGGGGCACGTCGGGCATCGTGACCGCAGCCCTGCGGCCCGCACTGGCCCAGGCATGGCGCGATGCCGAAGATCGCGGCCTGTGCCGGAAGCGCTATCTTGCCCTGCTGTCCGGGCGGCTGCCTGCGGAGCGCACGCTCCGCCTTGCTCTGGACATGCGGCGGCGCAAACGCACCCGCGTGCTGGATACTGACGCCGCTCCTCTGCGGCACACATGCTTCACTCCCCTGCTCCATCTTGACGGCCCTGCCGCCGCAACGCTCCGGGAACGCCTCGCGCCGGAAAATCCTGCCGTATCCGCTCTCACGCTGGCCGGATGTACCATCCGCAAGGGGGCGCGGCATCAGATACGCGCCCACGCCGCCGCGCTGGGCCTGCCCCTGTGGGGAGACGCCCTCTACGGCGGCAGCGGACGTTTTCTTCTGCATCACGGCGGGCTGGATTTTCCGGGGCAGCACATTGTCCTGCTCCCAGTCTGGAGCACCTGCTTCCCCCCGCAAACACAGGCATTCCTGCGCCGCTGGCTGGATACGGGAGCCATCTGACCGCACAACGCACCTTCCCGCATGCCCGGAACGGCGTTCCTGCCAACGGCGTACTTCCTTTCTTTTCCGCAAAAAAAATCCATAAAATTCACGAAAAATGAAAATTGCATCTTTTCTTTGCAGTTTTTCATTTTTTTTGTATATATCGAGAGATTTTTTTGCCCCGTGCCGCCTTCTGCCTGGGCGGCGAGCCGCGCACCTTTCACCCTCGGAGTCGCCATGTTCGATTCTCTGCTTCCCAAGTCCGCGCCTTTCTTTGAAATGCTGATTCAGCAGAACTCCTGCCTGCGCTCCGTGGCCGGGCATCTGGTGCGCATGGGCGAAGACCCGGGACACCGGGACGACGCCCTCAAGACCATCGCTCTTCTGGAAGAAAAGGCCGACCACGTCTATCTGCGCATCACGCGCGAACTTTCCAAGACCTTCATCACGCCCATTGACCGTGAAGACCTGCTCCGCATCAGCCAGACGCAGGAGGAAATCATCGACAATCTCCAGCAGCTGGCCACGCGCCTGCATATCTACGAATGCTCCGCGGTGCCCTTCCCCGCCATGCAGCTCCTGCGCACGCTGGAAGAGATGTTCGCCCTGCACAATACCATGCTGGAGGGGCTCTCCCGCAAGCGCGACGCGCACAAGACACGGGCCTTCCGCTCGCTGCGCGGCGACTGCGACACTCTGCTCAGCGTGGGCGTGGCGGAACTGATGGACGCCAAGGAGCTGACTCCCGCCGCCCTGCTGGAGATTATCAGATGGAGCCAGCTCTATGACCGCATGGAGCAGGTTGTGACGCTGGTGGTCAAGGCGGCGGAAACCATCGAAGAAGCGGTGCTGAAAAATGTTTGAGATACCGCTTCTGCTCATTGCCATCGTCCTGCTTGCCCTGCTCTTCGATGTGACCAATGGCGCGCACGACTGCGCCAATGCCATTGCCACTGTGGTTTCCACCAAGGTGCTGACCCCGCGCACGGCCGTGGCCATGGCCGCGATCCTCAACCTGATGGGCGCGCTCATCGGCACGGAAGTGGCCAAGACGCTGGGCGCCGGCATTGTGAATGCCGACGTGGTGGCCGGCAGCCACATCCTTGTGCTGGCAGCTCTGTGCGGCGCCATCGCCTGGAACTGCATCACCTGGTTCTTCGGCATTCCGTCCTCCTCCTCGCACGCGCTTATCGGCGGGCTCATCGGAGCGGCTGTGGCCGATGTGGGCTTCGATTCCCTGAACGGTGCCTCCATCGTCAGCAAGGTGCTGATTCCGCTGGTGGTCTCTCCGCTGGCTGGCTTTACCGCCGGTTTTCTGCTCATGTGGCTCATCTACATCATCTGCGGGCATATCCGGCGGCAGAAGGTCAACAGAACCTTCTACCATCTTCAGGTGCTTTCCGCCGGCCTCATGGCCACCAGCCACGGCCTGAATGACGCGCAGAAAACCATGGGCGTCATCACGCTGGCCCTTGTCATCTTCGGCCAGATTGAGACTGTGGAAGTGCCGCTGTGGGTCAAGCTGGCCTGCGCCTCGGCCATGTCTCTGGGCACGGCCATGGGCGGATGGAAAATCGTGAAGACCATGGGGCACAAGATATTCAAGCTGGAGCCCGTGCATGGCTTTGCCGCGGAGAGCGCCGCCGCGCTGGTGATTTCCAGCGCCTCGCTGGTGGGCGCGCCCATCAGCACAACGCACACCATCTCCGCCTGCATCTTCGGCGTCGGCTCCACCAAGCGCCTTTCCGCCGTGCGCTGGGGCGTGGCCGGGCATCTGATCACCGCCTGGGTGCTGACCATCCCTGCCGCAGCCGCCGTGTCCTGGGTCTGCTTTGAAATTCTGAATCTGTTCTGCGGCTGAAGCCGCGCGCTCTGCGCACCTGCCGCATAACGGCAAAGACCTCCGGACCGCATGGGCTCCGGAGGTCTTTACGTCATGTCTGAAATACTGATGCTACTGGATGAGCGTCACCTTCTTGATGATGACCGGATCGCGCGGCACATCGTCATGCAGGCCGCGGCTGCCGGTGGCGACCTTCTCAATTCTGTCCACCACGTCCTGCCCGCGCACGACCTTGCCGAACACGGCATAGCCCCAGCCCTGCGCATCTCTGCTCTTGAAGTTCAGGAAGGCATTGTCTCTGGTATTGATGAAGAACTGCGCCGTGGCGGAATGCGGCGCGCCGGTGCGGGCCATGGCGATGGAATACTTCACATTGGGCAGGCCGTTGTCAGCCTCGTTGGCAATGGGCTCCCGCGTCTGCTTCTGCCGCATGTCCGGCGTGAAGCCGCCCCCCTGAATCATGAATGCGGGAATCACGCGGTGGAAAATGGTGCCGTCATAAAAACCGGCCTTCACATATTCCACAAAATTTGCCACCGTGGCGGGTGCCCTGGCCGCATCCAGCCGCAGGACAATGGTTCCCATGCTGGTTTCCATGCGCACGGCCGGATCAGCGGCCTGCGCGGGCACGGCCAGCCCCAACACCAGCAGACAGAACAGCAACAATCTACGCATCATGAATTCTCCCTTTGCTGAAGTGAACAGATGCGGCGCGCGAGCAGCGCCGCCGTCCCGCAGCGCCGCGGGAACACGGGCCTTGCTACCACAGAGCTTCCACCCGAGGCAAGGTTCCAGAAAACAACAGTATTCGCGGCATGTTAGGGCATTCATCTTTCCCGCTTGCCAAGGGGACTCCGCCATCTTATAGTATGAAAGGCAGGACTCTGAACCTGCATTTTTGCGCAACATCTGTCCGGCCCTGCGCCGGCATGGAGGATTCATGAACACCGAATTCCAGTCTGTCTCCGCAACGCGCGGCAATGTCGCCTCCATTTTCATGAGCCATGTCTACCAGTGGATGACCGCCGGCATCGGCCTCACCGCACTGACGGCATGGGGAGTGGCGTCCTCTCCCGCGCTGACATCCATGATTCTGGGCAACAGCCTGATCATGATCGCCCTTATCGTCGCCCAGTTCGGCCTTGTCATCGCCCTGGGGGCCGCCATTCACAAATTCTCCGCCGCCACGGCCACGGGGCTGTTCCTGCTCTATGCCGCGCTCACCGGCGTAACGCTGTCCAGCATCTTCATCGTCTATCCCGTGGGCTCCATTGCCACGGCCTTTACCTGCACGGCCGGCACCTTCCTGGCCATGAGCATCTATGGAACCGTGACCAAGCGAGACCTGACCAGCATGGGCAGCTTCCTCACCATGGGGCTGTTTGGGCTGATTATCGCCAGCCTCATCAATATCTTCCTGCGGAACAGCGTCATGGACCTGGTCATCAGCTGCGTGGGCGTGCTGGTCTTCACCGGCCTCACCGCCTATGACACGCAGAAAATCCGCCGCTTCGGCGCGGATGCTCCCCTTGACGATGCCACGGCCATCCGCCGCGGGGCCATTCTGGGGGCGCTGGAGCTCTATCTTGACTTCATCAACCTCTTCCTGATGCTGCTGCGCCTGTTCGGCGGCAACCGCGACTAGCCTGCCTTCGGCGGCGGCCTCCGCATGACGCGGGCCGCCGCCCTTCCCCACTCCCTTCCAGCTCTGCCCCGGACGCCCCGCCCCGCTTCTTCCCGCCCCCGTGCTTCATGCCCGTTCGGCTGTCCTTCCCAACATTCCAATCACGCAGGCCCAGCGCCAGAGAGAGCACCGTATGAAAAAACACAAAGAACGCATTTCCATCACGGATCAGCTTCCCAATGACCGGCAGCTCTGCGAGCTTTTCCACAAACAGCATCGTCCCATGCGGCTTGATGCGCTGATCCGCGCTGCCAACCTGCCGCGCGGCTGCAAGAAGCTGCTGGAAGAACGTCTGCGCGCTCTGGAAGACGCCGGACACATTGTGCGCATGCGCGGTGGCGCATGGGCCGCCAGCAGCCTCATGCGCTCCATTGTCGGCCGCTATGCGGTCACGCTTTCGGGCGCGGCCTTTGTCACGCCGCTGGACGTGAATGAACACGGCCACCGTATTTTCGACAGGGACATCTTCATTCATCCCTCCCAGTCCGGCGGTGCGTGGCACGGCGATCTGGTGCGCGTCACGCTTCTGCCCGGCGCCGCCAGGGGAAAGAATCCTGAAGGCCGCATTGCCGGCATTGTGGAGCGCGGCCAGAAGGAAGTTCCCGCACGTGTGGAGGCCCTCCGCGGTCTGACAGCCCTGTGCCGTCCCACCGATCCCCGCCTGACAGTGCTCTTCGAAGCGGATGCTTCCGCGCTGGAACGGCGCCCCCGCATGGGTGATCTGCTGCTTGTGACGCCGGAAACAGAAATCACGCCGGACTTGTGGCAGGGCAGCGTCCTCTCTTCCTTTGGTGGTGAAGAACAGGTTCCCGTACAGGAATCACTGGTCAAGCTGAATCATCAGGTGCCCGCGGACTTTCCCCAGCGCGTGCTGGACGAGGCTGCCGCTCTGCCCCCCGCGCCTCTGGACGCGGACATGGCCGGGCGCGAGGACCTGCGGGACATTCCCTTTGTCACCATAGACGGCCGCACAGCCCGGGACTTTGACGACGCCGTGCACGTCAGCCCTCTTGCCGGTGGCGGCTGGCTGCTGCGCGTCGGCATTGCCGACGTGACGCGCTATGTGCACCCCGGGTCGGCGCTGGACAGGGAAGCGCTGGCACGTGGCAATTCATGGTACTTTCCCACTTCTGTGGAGCCCATGCTGCCGCCCGCGCTCTCCAACGGCCTGTGCAGCCTCAACCCCGGTGTGGACAGGTTGATCATGCTGGTGGAAATTCCCTTCACCGCGCAGGGGCAGCCGGGGACGGCCCGCTTTGCCGCCGCCGTCATGCGCTCCGCAGCCCGCCTGACCTATGGACAGGTCACACGCCTGCTACAGCAGACGTCCCCCACTGATGAGTGCGCGTCGCTGCTCGCCTCGCCACGCGGCGCGGAGCTGCTGGCTATGCTGCGGGAGGCCCGCGCTCTGGCTGAGGTGCTGCACCGTGCCCGGGAGGCGCGTGGGTCGCTGGACTTCGAGCTTCCGGAACCGGAATATGATATTGATGCTCAGGGGAATCTGCGGGCGCTCCGCTTCAGGGAGCGTACCTTTGCCCACAGACTCATCGAGGAATGTATGATTGCCGCCAACGAAGCCGTGGCGCGCTTCCTGACGGAAAAAGGCATTCCCTTCCTGTACCGCGTCCATCCCGAACCGGAAGAAGATCGCCTGCACGCACTCTTTACTACGCTGCGGACAACGCCGCTGGCGCCCTCGCTGCCCCGGATACCAGCGGCCACGGCGTTGCAGGGCATTCTGCGCGAGGCCCAGGGCACGCCCCAGGAATTTCTTGCGGGCCATCTCATACTGCGATCCATGGCGCAGGCCCGCTATCAGCCCATCAATGAAGGACACTTCGGGCTGGCTTCGCCCTGCTACTGTCACTTCACGTCGCCTATCCGCCGCTATGCCGACATGGTAGTGCACCGCGCCCTCAAGAAAGCGCTGGGATTGCCGGGCAGTGCGGCGCTGGCCG
The DNA here is from genome assembly GCA_029008115.1 of Desulfovibrionaceae bacterium. GTDB lineage: Bacteria > Desulfobacterota > Desulfovibrionia > Desulfovibrionales > Desulfovibrionaceae > JAQVCS01. Next base: position 38,160 of record JAQXJC010000024.1, read on the forward strand.
AACACAAGCTGCTGCGCACGGGCGATCAGCTGAACCGTCGCGAGCGCGCCGCCATGGAAGCGGAACGGGAAATCTCCCGCCGTCTGGCCTGTCTGGCACTGCGCGAACATACGGGCGAAATTCTTGATGGCACTATCGCCGCTGTCACGGACTTCGGCATGTTTGTGGAACTGGCCTCCATGCCCGCCGAGGGCATGGTGCGTGTCGAAGACCTGGGGGACGACTATTATGAATATGACGCCGAACGGCAGGAACTGCTGGGCGTCGGTACAGGCCGCCGCTTCCGGCTGGGACAGTCCGTGCGCGTCCGCGTGGCGGACGTGAATCTGGGCCGGCTGGAAATTCGCCTTCTGGTGGAAGGCATTGCGGATGCTGGCGAACGCCGGCGGCACGGCGGCCGGGGCGCTCCGGCCCGCAAGGGACGAGGCGCTCCCCGGGGCGGCAGGAAAAGCGGCAAGCAGGCGTCCGGCTCCCGGCAGGACGCTCCCCGCAAAAAATCCCGCAGACGCAGCTAGGAAGGAGTCACTGTCGCCCATTGCCAAGGCTCATATTTTTCGATAGTATTTCCGAATGGTAGCGGCGCTGCCGCCTTCCCCTGCCCGGATGGTGGAATTGGTAGACACAAGGGACTTAAAATCCCTCGGCCTCGGCCGTGCCGGTTCAAGCCCGGCTCCGGGTACCAGACTGCAATGAAAATCCTCCGGCACCACCGGAGGATTCCTGACACAGAAAAAGTTGCGACATCACCGCAACTTTTTTTATATTGGTCAGCTTCCCTGCACGTCTTCAAAAAGCCAGAGCGTCTCGGCAGCGCAGTCCGTGCGGCAGATGCGCAGCATCATGCGAGTTCCGTCCACAGTCCGGTACGCAAAGGCGAGGGTCGATCTCTCCTTCAGCTGCCTGCGAATTCCGGCATAGTCGAGACAGGCACGCAAGGTATCCCGTTCTTCGGGAAGGACATGGCTGCGCACATAGGCTTCCATGGAGGCCAGAAAATGCCCGCCGTTCTGCGCCAGCAGGGCGGCAAGGGGGGCGTCGGCGCTGGCAGTGCCGCCGGTGCACATGGCACGGGCGGTATCGCTGTCCATGTCCACCATGCGCACATCTTGAAAACGGGGGGCGATGCAGGACAGGAACATGTCGCTGTCCCTCTTCTCTCGCAGCATGCGCTCCAGTTTCTGATTCATCAGCCGCGATGTGCCGGCGCCGTCTCCCTGCCGGTAGTACTGTCGCTTGGCGGCATACATTCTCTGCTCGGCAAGGGCGATCATGCCCTGTTTACTGCCGGCATCCGACAGCCATGCCTCGCCAATGGAAATATGATAGCCGAAAATGTCCAGCTCTTCTGTCAGTCTTTCCGTGCGCTGCCGCACCTCTTCTCTGGAGAGCCCCGCACAGAACACGACAAACTCATCCCCGCCGATACGATAGCAGCCATCGGGAGCGAAGAGGCGGCATATAGCCCTGCCAATGGACACCAGCATGGCATCGCCAGCGGCATGCCCCAGCGTGTTATTCATCTCGTGCAGCCCGTTCGCATCCATGTACAGACAGGCCAGCGCCTGCCCGCCCGGAGCAAGGGGCGCGACAAGATAGCGCTCGTAGCTGTTGCGGTTGCACAGTCCGGTCAGCATGTCGATCATGCTCAACCGCTCAATCTGCCGGTAGAAGCGCATATTATGCAGGGCCATCTGGAAGTTGCGGGAGATGCACTCCAGCAATATGCAGTCTTTCCAGTGGTGCCGCATGTTCAGACAGCCCAGCATGCCCACCAGCCTGCCGTCATTGTCCAGCACCGGCACAACCATCAGACTGTCAATGCCACGGCGCGCCAGTGTCGCATCGCTGTCAAAAATCCGCAGCTCCTCCGGCCAGAGAAGCAGGCTTTGCCCGCCGGACAGCCGCGGCTTGCCCCGCTCAAGCACTGTAAGAAGGGCATCGCGATCAAGCTGCGCGCCCTCCGCCGCATGGAAGTACTCCTCTGTGATCGCATCTTGCTCCAGACAGAGGAAAAAGGAGCCTGCCGCCTCTATGGCCAGGGATACCTTGCGCAGGGCATCTGTGAGGCAGGCGGGGTTCTTGTACGCGCCAGACAGAGTGCACTGCACCTGATACATATAGCGCGCCTGCGCGATCTGCCGTTTCTTCTGCGCGGCTTCACGGCGGCTGCGCAGGAGTATCCAGGCAATATAGGCGACAAATATCAGTATTTCGAGTGCCGCCATGCCGTAGAGCGGCAGACGGATCATGTGCGCCTCCGCAAAGGCGATGCTTTCGGGAACGGAGATTTGCGCCATCCAGCGGTTCAGCCCGACCGGCTGATAATACGAGTAGAAGAATTCCCCGGCCGTTTTTGACCAGAAGGCTATGTGACCGCTGCGGCCTTCCACAAAGTCCTGCTTCATGGCCAGAAAGTCATAGCCCGGCCTGACTCTGCGCCGCATGATGGATGCGTCAAAGATGTTGCCCAGCTTCTTGTGCCACGTGTCCACAATGAAGTCGCCCGACGTGCCGTCCGCGACATAGACCTGCACATTGCCGTCAAAGGCTGTGACCAGAATGCTGTCGGCAAAGCGTTCCAGATCGACAAAGCCGTAGATGATGCCGCGCAACTCGTCGTTCTGCCGGAAGGGCACGGCATGATAGATCAGCTTGCGACCTGACTGCCTGCCATGCCGCACGGTGATGACGCCGGAAGTGTATGGAATCCGCTCCGCTTCTTGCGAGAACATGAACGCAGCTTCTTGCGGCAGTTCCTGCTCCCCGCTGGAAAGAAAGCGGCCGTCCGGCAGAAGCAGGCCGACGGCACAGAGCGTATCCTCCCGTGCAAAGGCGGCAAGGTAGTGCCGGAGGCTGTCTGGAGAGGAGGCTTCATACTGCCGGGCAAGCAGTTCGGCCACGGTATCCAGCGCCCTGCATTCTGCCGCAACCTGCACGCGGATGTTGCTGGCAACCTGGCTGACGGCATCTTCCAGACGCTGGAAGCATGCCCTGGTCACGATCTGGTTGACCAGGATCGAGGCGAACAGAAAGATCACCCCAAGGCCCAGGATCAGCGCTATGGTGGCAGATACATCCTGATTGATGCCGCGAATCCGCGCAAGCAGCCCCTGTTTTTTGATGTATGACATGGCAGGCGAAGTAATGCGTGTATAAATTCCTACTTCCGGTAAAGGATTGCGTTACCATAGCAAACTCTTTTTCAGACCACAAGAATCGGCAAGCTTGACAGGATGCGCCCTGTCACGGACACTTGCATCCGGCGGCCATGCTTCCCATTCCTCCCTTGAGGTATGGATGCATGCCGCTCTCCGCACAGACACCCACGACCGGAGGAGGTTCATGACAGTTTCTTTCCCGCATGGCTGGCGCCGTTCTGCCGCTCCGCACCACCTCTGCGCGTGTACCGCCCTGCTGGCGGCGCTGCTTCTGCTGCCGGTCTCGACAGTCCACGCCATGCCCAATCCCGTCGTCTCCGTGGATTCTCCCGCCGCCTTTGAGGCGCTCGGCATCTGGCTGGATGCCCCGCTGGAGGCTGAAGACATCCGCTACAGCATCATCGCAGGACAGGTGGCGCAGATACAGTTCCGGATGGGAGAGGACGAGTACACATGGCGGGCAGCCAGAACCGACAACGATATTTCCGGCCTGCACGATGCCCGCCCCGGAGCTGTGGAGCTCTATACCCTCTCCTGCGGCGGCCGGGAGGTGCTGGCGCAGCAGCGTGCCATCTGCGGCGGCCGCCATGCCACGTGGCGCTGGCAGGGCATCAGCTTCTCGCTCTTCACACCGCGCATGACGGACGGCAGGGCCTTCACCGCCCTGCTGCTGCGGCTGGCCGGCGACGCATGCGCCAATGCACGCTGACGCGCCGCCCAATTCTGCACAATTTTGTCATGCCCATGTGACAGAAGGCGCAAAACACAGGGAGAATGCTTGACAAGGCAGTATATTTTTCCCCATATTCACGGGAAAAAAAGAGGAACCGGCCTGCATTGTGCGCCGCCGGAATGACAATTCTGTCACACAACCCCAGTCACAGGGAGCTTCCCCATGTTCCGCCATCTGCTGTTCAGCCTTGCTGCCTTGCTGTTCCTGTCCAGTTCCGCCTCCGCCGCCGACAAGCTGGTGGTGGCCAGCGATACCGTCTGGCCGCCCATGGAGCTGCTTGACGATCAGAAAAATGTCATTGGCTACTCCACCGACTACCTGAAAGCCGTGGCCAAGGAAACCGGTCTAAATCTGGAATTCCGCAGCATCGCGTGGGATGGCATTTTCGCAGGGCTGGCCGCCAACCAGTATGACATCATCGCCTCTTCCGTGACCATCACGCCGGAACGTCAGAAGGTGTACGACTTCACCATCCCCTACTACAATGTGCGCCAGGCCATTGTGGTGCCCAAGAATGTGAACTGTCCCGATCTCGCCTCGCTGAAGGGCAAGACCGTGGGCGGCCAGATTGGCACCACGGGGCTGATGGTCGTGCAGAAAGCCAATGTGGGCGCCATCATCCGCGAATATGAAGACGTGGGCCTGGCCATGCAGGACCTGGCCACGGGCCGCGTGGACTCCGTGGTCTGCGACGATCCGGTCGCGCTCTACTACGCCAACCAGAAGGCCGACTTTGCCGACAAGCTGAGGGTCGCCTTCAAGACCGGCGATACCGAGGAATACGGCTTTGTGGTGCACAAGGGCCGCAAGGACCTGGTGGAAAAGCTGAATCAAGGCATCAAGGCCGTGCAGGCCAAGGGTCTGGACAAGCCCATCGCCAAGAAGTGGCTGGGCGAATAGCCCCGGCATAGATTCCGGAAACAGAAAGCCTCCCCCGCAGGGGGGAGGCTTTTTTCATGCCGCAGCGGGACGGAGGCACGGAGCGCGCCAGCCTGGCCGGTTACCACTTCTTGAAGATGACGTAGGCGGCAAGTGTGATGAGCGCAAAGCCCAGCACGTGGTTCCAGCGCAGAGGCTCGCCCAGATAGAGGGTGGAGAAGACGGCAAACACACTCAGGGAGATGACTTCCTGAATGGTCTTCAGTTCAGCGGCATTGAAATAGCCGTAGCCGATGCGGTTGGCAGGCACCTGAAGCAGATACTCAAAAAAGGCTATGCCCCAGCTTGTCACGATGACCAGCGGCAGGGCCATGCTCTTGTGGCGCAGATGCCCGTACCACGCGAACGTCATGAATACATTGGAAAGAAGCAGCAGGCCAGCCGTCATCACGGGCACAGGAAGTTGCATGGAAACCTCGTCGGGCCGCCGGCACGCGGGCCGGGGCATGTGTGGGAGCTACGTCATGCGGCGGACGAAACAGGCCCGTTCCGCCGCACAGCAGGCTCCCCCATACCGGTACGGCGGCTGATGCGTCCGGGCCTGTCCTCGCGCACCAGCCGCGTCCGGCTGCGGCAGAGACGGTTCATCTCCGCCCCGCCGCCACAGTATGCCGCGCTACAGACCTGCCGCCGCGATCCGGGCCTTCAGGCTGTCCAGCCGCTCCGCGCCCATGCGGCGCAGCGTTTCTTCCCTGCCGATGAAGTGCATTACCTCATGCAGGTGCGGGCCGCCAATGTAGCCCAGCAGCGCGGCACGCAGCGGCGGGCCGACCTGCTTGAACTTCAGGCCGTTGCCGGAGACATAGTCCTGAATGGCCTGTTCCAGCGCCGCGGCGTCGCCGAAGTCCACCCGCTCCAGCTCGGCACGCAGGGCCGTGATGTGCGCGCAGGCTTCATCGGTCAGCGCCTTGGCCACCTTGGGCAGATCGGCATCCGCGGTAGCAAGATCGGCGGCGGAGACCAGCAGCGGGCGGAAGGCCGCCGCAAGGTCCTTCAGATTGCTGGCGCGTTCACGGAAGAGCGGGCACAGCGCCTCCACCTGCTCAGGGCTCACATCCGGGAAACCGGCGGCGGCTACAAAGGGCATGGTCAGGCTGGCCAGCTCTTCCACGGGCAGGGAGCGCATGTAGTGCGCGTTCAGCCATTGCAGCTTGTTGGGATCGAAGGCTGCGGCCGCGGCATTCAGGCTGCCGCCGTCGAAGAGCTTCACCAGCTCGTCAAGGCTGAAGATTTCCTGATCGCCGTGCGACCAGCCAAGGCGCACCAGATAGTTGACCAGCGCCTGCGGCAGCAGGCCGTCGTTCTGGTATTCGATGACGGCGCGCGCGCCGTGACGCTTGGAGAGCTTCTGCTTGTCCGGCCCGAGAATCATGGGCACATGCCCGAAGGTGGGCACAGGCAGGCCCAGCGCCTGATAGATGAGTATCTGCTTGGGCGTGTTGGAGACATGGTCGTCCCCGCGGATGACATGGGTAATGCCCATTTCGTAATCGTCCACCACCACGGCCATGTTGTAGGTAGGCATGCCGTCCGCGCGGCGGATGACCATATCGTCCAGCTCGCTCACGTCCACGGCTATGGTACCCTTCACCATGTCCTCGAACACGATCTTGCCGGACAGCGGAGCCTTCAGGCGCACGCAGTGCCCTTCGCCGGGGCCCACGTCCCTGTGGCGGCAGCGGCCGTTATAGCGCGGCTTCAGGCCCTTGGCGCGGGCATCCTCGCGCATGGCCTCCACTTCCTCGGGGGTGCAGGAGCACCAGTAGGCCTGCCCGGACTCCAGCAGCCTGTCCACATACTGGTTGTACAGCGCGGCGCGCTGGGTCTGGTAGTTCAGCGGGCCGTCCCAGTCCAGCCCCAGCCAGCGCATGGACGCCAGAATGGAGTCCGTATATTCCTGCTTGGAACGCTCAAGGTCCGTATCCTCGATGCGCAGATGAAATTCTCCGCCGTAGTGACGCGCCATCAGCCAGCAGAAAATGGCCGTGCGCGCGCCGCCGATATGCAGATGCCCCGTGGGGCTGGGGGCGAAGCGGGTGACTACTTTAGGCATGAATGTGTCCTTGTCGCATGAATCTGTGGCGGAGGGCCGGGGGGCGCGGCGCGCCTAGTCCACGGCCTCCACCTTCCTGACGCCGGGGGCCAGCTTGACGATGGTTTTTTCCACAATGGACTTGAGGGTGGCCTGCGAATGGGGGCAGCCCTTGCAGTGTCCCTGCAAACGCACGCGCACCACGCCGTCCGGGGCGCACTCCACCAGTTCGATGTTGCCGCCGTCCTTTTCCAGCACGGGCCGGATGAGCTTCAGGGCGGCTTCCACTTTCTGCTGCATGATGTTCTCCTTGCAGGCGGCGGGCCTTCGCAGGCTTAGCCGCGCATATTGCAAATGTTCATTGTTACGGAGCGTACCTGTGAATGTCAAGGCTGCACGGCTCTTGATTCAGGGCGGGGAAAGGCGTATCAGACTGCTTTGAGCAACCATACAAGAGGAACGTCCATGATCAATCTCAAGAACCGGCATTTTCTCAAGCTCCTCGACTTCACTCCCGAAGAAATCTCCTACCTGCTGGCACTGGCCGCCCGCCTGAAGCGCGACAAGAAAAACCGCGCTGAGGTGCCCTATTTGCAGGGAAAGAACATAGCGCTCCTTTTTGCCAAGGATTCCACCCGCACCCGCTGCTCCTTCGAGGTGGCCGCCCACGATCAGGGCGCCCACGTCACCTATCTGGGCCCCTCCGGCTCGCAGATGGGCAAGAAGGAATCCATGGCGGACACGGCCCGCGTCCTTTCCCGCATGTTTGACGGCATCGAGTACCGCGGCTGGGGGCAGGATGTTGTGGAAGAGCTGGCCCGGCATTCCTCCGTGCCTGTATGGAACGGCCTGACCAACGAATTCCACCCCACGCAAATCCTTGCCGACTTCCTGACCATGCAGGAGCACAGCAGCAAGCCCCTGAAGGACGTGACCTTCGCCTATCTGGGCGATGCCCGCTACAACATGGGCAATTCCCTGATGATCGGCGCCGCGAAGATGGGCATGAACTTCCGCTCCGTGGCTCCCGCCGGCCTGCAAACCTCGCCGGAAATCGTGGCGCAGGCACAGGCCATCGCCGCGCAGACAGGTGCGACCATCACCGTGACGGACAGCGTGGAAGACGGCGTGAAGGGGTGCGACTACCTGTACACGGATGTCTGGGTCTCCATGGGCGAGCCTGCGGACGTCTGGGAAGAGCGCATCAGGCTGCTCCTGCCCTATCAGGTCAATGCCGGCGTCATGAAGATGACGGGCAATCCCTGCTGCAAGTTCCTGCACTGCCTGCCCGCCTTCCACAACCGCGAAACCGCCGTGGGCGAGGAAATCTACCAGAAGTTCGGCATTGAGGCCATGGAAGTGACGGACGAGGTATTCGAGTCTCCGGCCAGCATTGTCTTTGACGAGGCCGAGAACCGCATGCATACCATCAAGGCCGTCATGGTGGCTACCCTGACGGAACTGCTGCCGCAATTCTAGGAGATGTCCATGTCCACCCCCACCATCGTCGTCAAATACGGCGGTCATGCCATGGACAGGCCCGACCTGCGCGACGCCTTTGCCGATGGCCTGGCCCGGCTGGCCGCGCAGGGCATGCGGCTTGTGATCGTGCATGGCGGCGGCCCGCAGATCAATTCCCTGCTCAGCCGCCTGCGCATTGAAAGCCGCTTTGAGCAGGGCCTGCGCGTCACAGATGAAGCCACCATGGAAGCTGTGGAAATGGTTCTCTGCGGGCAGGTCAACAAGGCCGTAGTCTCGCAGTTTGCCCGGCGCGGCGTGCGTGCCGCCGGTATTTCCGGCAGGGACGCCGGCCTGCTGCAGGCGGAACAGATCAGCCCCGCCTTCGGCCTGGTGGGCGAAGTGCGACAGGTCGATCCGGCCGTGCTGGAAGCCCTGCTCGCCGGCGGCTTCCTGCCCGTCGTGGCGCCCGTGGCCAGCGGCCCGCAGGGTGAAAGCCTGAACGTCAACGCGGATACGGCGGCCGGCGCCGTGGCCGGCGCCCTCGGGGCTGACTGCTTCGTGCTGGTTTCAGACGTGCCCGGCGTGCTGGACGGAGACGGCAGGCTGCTGCCGCGCCTGACCCGCGGAGACATCAGTTCGCTGAAGGCCAGCGGCGTCATCTACGGCGGCATGATTCCCAAGGTGGACTCCTGCCTGCATGCGCTGGACGCCGGCTGTCCCCGCGCCCTCATTCTGGACGGTCGCGCGCCCGGCAGTCTTGAGCGCTATCTGCTGAACGGCGAGCCTCTGGGCACGGAAATATGCCGCTAACTATATACTCTAATACAGTATATTATCGTGATATTACGCAGCATGCTACAAAAATCAGCTATGCTGTAGTACATGTGGACAGAGCCGCCTCATGTTATTGCGTCGCCTTCAAAGCACGTATACTACAGTGGTAGTACTGATATCGCGATGATCGCACTAGGCAGTGACTGCCGCACGATCCGTACCGCAGGCCAGCATTCCACTCGCCGCCATATGCCTCATGGCATATGGCGGTATTTTTTGCGAAAGCCGCACAGCCCCTCTTTCATGCGTAAGGTGATACCTGCCAGCACTGCCGCAACGTGATAGAGGGGAAGTGTAATGAGGATTCGCGGGTATCTGGTCACGAGAGTATTTACCGCAAGATGGTCACCTTCCTGCGCGCCCGCCGGGAGCATGTGTATCTGGAGCAACGAATTCTGACTGCCCCCCTTGTCAAAGTCCAACCGCCCCCGCCATATAGCTCTTTCCGAAAAGACCGTCAGCATTCTCAAGGTCATGCCGCGCCCCCCTGGCTGCCCGTGACTATTTCCCGGGCGTACGCCGGGACACTCTATTTCCGACATCTATGTGTTCTGGAACCCGTCTGCGGCGGCAGCTAGGCATTGCCGAGGTTCGGATCATGACCTGCGGCACACCTTTGCCAGAATTCTCGTCATACCGGGCGCTCATTTTATACCGTGCAACACCTGCTAGGTACAGTGATCCGCTCATCATGCGCTACGCCATCTTTCCGAAGATGGCTCTGCTGGTCGCTACTGGTGCGGAAAAAAACAAGCTGAAAGCAGACAATAACGTATCTCATTAACAAGAAGAAAATTTATGTAATACTTTGAAAATTAAGAATATTTTTGACAGTTTCACTGTCTATGAATTATAAATTTTCTAATACATCTGATATGGATTTTAGTCAAGACTCTTTTCCGTAGCCTGGATATTTAAGCAATGAAATATAGCATTATTTATATATGATAAGTGAATAATGTACGTATAAAATTGACAGTGAAACTGTCGATATAAATATGGCTTAGCAGGCTCATAACTACTCAAAAAAATTAGAAAAATAATGGAAAAAAAATAATAGAGAGTAGCTAAAACTTTTGGCTGATAATGCTGGAACGGCAATTTTTATAAATTTCCAAAGATTAATCAAAAATAGATTTAATAATATATAAGAAAACTGTAATGAGGACATTAGGAAATATTCTTTTGTATTTTCCATGTTTTTGATTTATTAATTCAATCATTGCTTCATATGCGGTGGCATCTTAGTAGCTACCGTCATTGTTGCACCTTTAGGCTATGGGGTTATCCAACTCGAAAAATTTTATTTGGCGCCATTTACACATGCTATGGCCCTAGAAAAATCATCAGAACAAAATATACAAAATAGTAACATTTGGAATATATTAAATATTATTAATTATATTCATAGCATATATACCTCTTAGTATTACTATGTGCATTATTTCTGCCATACAAATTGTTATGTTGTGTGTAACAATTATACTTATACCGTTTGCCATTCCAATTACAAAGTCAATGTCTACATTTTTTAATCATATATGAAAAATCTGTGTGCCTGTTACAGTAAAAGCTATTATTAATAGCAAAAAGCGCAGAAAATTTATGAAGAATACCAAAATCAGATAAAACGTTTTGCAGCATATAACAATGCACAAACATTGTTATAATACATAAGGAGAGTAGATATGAAGAGGATCATGGTTCTCATGGTTGCAGCAATGCTGTGTTCATCCCCAGTATTGGCGGCAGGTATTCAGTCTCAGCCTTCTGGGGGAAATAAAATCGGGCAACAGCAAAATGTTATCAATCAGACAAATCTTCAGAATTCAGCTGTAATCAGTACTGGAAAAGGTACTAAAACTGAAATTGGCACGGTAAGTAATAATAAGGGGCAGCAGCAAAATATTATCAACCAAACAAAGATCAAAAATTCGGCAGTAATATCTACTGGCGGTGCTGAAACACAGATCGGTACTATAAAAAATCAATAAGATACCATACAGTAAATAACGCATACTTTAACGTGCCCGTGTACAGTATCTGTACACGGGCAGTGGAAAATATATGCTTATAAATATCTTTTATATAGACATCCTGCTGATACTAATACTATCAGGTTCATGCTTCTCCGGACAAGTAACTACACATAACAGCTCAACTAATTCAGACTTAAATATTGATGATATCATATCTAAAGAGATAGAGAATCAGAAAAATATTATTAACAAACAAATAAAAAAAGATTTATCGCACGAATTTTCCTCTTCTGAAAATAAAGATATAGAAATTCATAATAGCAACATATCGATTGGAGCTGTAAACAATTCAGGACAAAAATGTAAAGGTATTCATCGAATAACAACTATACACAATACAACTATCATAAAGGATTAATAACATGCTGAACATTACAAAAAGAATATTCAGTTTCTATACTTTAGGTGCGCTTCTGCTGACTTCTCAGAATGCTTATACAGCTGATGAATTAGGAATGTCTGATTATTTAAGAGATCTAAACAAACCGGCAGAAGCCCATGCCACAAAAGTTGCAGATGCCTGGTCTGATAATATGGCATACCGTATTGAGCATGGAATGGCGGACGGTGTTGTTGTTGATGGAAAGACAAATAAGAAAGGTGTTATTGCTGACGGTGTAGGAAATATCGTCATCAAGAAGGGGGCTAAAGTCGGTCCAGTTATTAATAATACAAAAATTAACAATTCCACAGTAATTATCAAAAACAACAGTAAAGATACACGCTATTAGCTTTCTTGTGCCGGGGAGAGGGTTATGAATAACTATCTTATTGTAGCATTAATCGTCGGAGAAATATTTTTTGTGGGTGGATGCAAGCCGCCGACGACGCCAAAATTGCCAGAAATGCAGGCTCAAACTCCGGTAAAAACATCATATACAAAATCGCTCTCAGATCTGAATACTGTACTTGAAGTATATCTACCTCCTGACTTCAAAAATGTTTTTTATTATGTAAAGCCAATCAGAGATGTCACTGGCCTTGCGGCAACCGGTGAAATACCACTTAGCATAACAACATTAGTCAGAGATGCTGTATCACAAGTCTATCATAAAGTTCGTTATGTAGAGCAATATGATGAGACAGATCAGATTCACCAGCAGGTTCTGACACTCATGCAACAGACAAATAAGATTGTAGATAGTACACTTGCTGTTCGCCCAAAAGCTGATTTTACAATCAGTGGTGCTATCTCCCAATTCGACCGTAACCTTGAGTCATCTTCGCAAAACGCGAAGGCCATGGCCAATATTGGCGAAGGCCTAAGTAGAACGGACGCTTCTGCTTCAGCAGAATCATCCTCCCGGCTATCACGCCTTGGAATATCATTGAATGTTACAAACACCAATGGCGTTTCCGTTCCCGGGAAGTACGGAGCGACAATGGAATTAACGTTTGAAAAAAACGGCGTAGATTTTGGATTTTCAATTTTTGGAAATGGTATTGGCTATGCCGCGGAATCTACAGCTATGCATGGAAGACACCTTGCATTACAAATGATGTGTGAGTTAAGTGTCGTCCAAGTTATAGGACGTACATTGAATGTCCCATATTGGCGCGTTGGCGGTACGGGGAATATTTTTAAGGAAGATCCCCTTGTTGTCCAGGCATGGCATCAGGAATATTCCGATATGTCTGCACAGGGGCTCCTGATTCCTTATATGCAGGCACAATGTATTGCCAATGGGGTTCCCGTGAGCGTTACTGGACAGTTAGATAGCACTACGCAAGCTGCTCTGCAGGAGCTTGCACAACGCTATGCGGTAAAGAATAATGTGTTTCCAAACTTTGAAATGTATAAGGCATTAGAATTGAATCGCCGTCTGGATACATCATTATCTTCTTCTGCTTGGGCTGCCTATGCCGGCTACAAAGGAAAAGGTGCAAGTTCGGCACCAGCCATGAGCCCGGCACAGACGCCAGCTAAGCCCAAAGAAGCCAGACGCACGCATACCCCTACTCCGTCTACGAAGCAACCATCTCCATCACCACGTATTGAGGATCCTTTGGGAAAAATTCTGTAGGTATGGAGATATCGGATGCGTATATTTCTTTGGATTACAATGTTTTTTGTCTGTCTTTGCCTGCAGCCCCATGCCGCATATGCCGATGCTCGTAATCCATTACTAGTAGAAGGCAAACAGGCCCTGTTTCAGCGAGTTATCACACACCCTGGCGTACTGGCAACACGTACTCCAGGGGGTGTGGCAACAGAATCTTTACCGGCCTTTACACCACTATATGTATATGGAAAACGTAATCTTGATGGCGTGCAATGGCTTGAAGTCTCTCCCTCGGCAAAAGCATCCACTACACTGTGGATTGAAGCACGCTATTCCTCGCCATGGGATAAATCGCTTACCATGCTCTTTGCTGATAGAATGAGCCGGGATCCAGTTTTTTTCTTTGAAAGTAGAGATGCCTTGAATGCTTTGGTTTCCGCAGAAAATCTGCCCGATCGTCTGGCTACACTGAAGCGGATCTATGCGGAAGGGAGAGGAGCAGAAGCATCCTTGACAGCTATGGAGCCAGCAGACAGTGCTGTACCTCAAAAAAATTTTTATTTGATGCCGGTTTTTGACTATTCTGAGGAGTATCAGGACTATAATTTGCGGCTTCTCAAGATTGGCTGCATAAATCCTGCAAAGAATAATCAGCAGAAACAGGGAGGACATAGCAAAAAAGAAAAATGTCGCGCAGGTATTGTATTCATTATTGATACAACGATATCAATGGGTCCATATATTGAGCAGATAAAAAAATTCATCTCTTCCTCATATAATGCTCTCGAAACAAGCGACATATCTAATCATGTTTCATTTGGCATCGTTGGGTTTAGAAATAATACAAAACATGATTCGAATATAGAGTATATCTCTAGAGTATTTTCACCGCTCACACCGGTTGGAAATCGAAACAGTCTTGAATCTACGCTACAATTCCTTAACGAAGCAACTGTTTCAACACATTCATTTGATGAAGATGCATTTGCAGGCATCAAAACTGCTATTGATGATCTTGACTGGTCACAGTATGAAGTAAAGGTAGCTGTATTGCTGACAGACGCAGGGGCTATACGTAATACTGATCCATTATCTTCTACAGGAATGAATGAAGAAGAAATGGCGGCTTTTCTGGCAAGAAAGGGGGTTCGTCTTGTAGTGACTCACCTTCAGACAGGAGCTGCAAAACGGCATGGTCTGAAAACGATTATCCGTCAGTATGAAAAACTGACACGTATGGATGACGCCAATGTAAAAAGTACATATGTTCCCATTCCCGCTGAGGATACGTCAAAAGCTACGGCCTTGCTAAATCGCGTTGCTGAGGCACTCGTTGGTGTCGTAAAAAAAATCATTACGGATGTCGAAAAGGGGCGTCCGATTCAAAAGCCCGTGGCAACTGCCGAGGCAACGCCAGAACAGGAGGCCGCTCGGCTGGCCTCATACATAGGTTATGCCGCGCAGCTGGAATTTCTTGGAAAGCAACGAAACTCGCAAGCTCCCGGCATGCTG
>JAQXJC010000025.1 GCA_029008115.1 Desulfovibrionaceae bacterium
CTCTCCCGCCCCGCTGCCGGAAGCCGGTGAAGCACGCCACGCACTGGAGCAGCTGGGCGCCCGCGTGACCTTCGCCCACGGCTCCATGCCTGTTCCCGAACAGGGCACCTTGCCGCAGGGCCTGCTCATCCTGCCCGGAGCGGGAGTGGATGCCGCCGATGCCGTGCGCCGCATCGCGCCGCGCTGGGTCACGCGCATTGAGGCCCTGCCGCGGGACGGGACGCGCCTTCCTGGGCTGATCCATGCGCTGGAGCAGCCACTGCCCGGCAATCCGCCCACCCGCACCATTCTGCTGCCGCTGTCCGAAGAGCTGCGCGCCGGCCGCCTGCTCCGCTCGCAGTATGCCGGAGACATGCTTCTGCGCGACCTGCTGTTCGGCAGGGACGACTGCATCCTCTGGGGCCGCCTGCCCCTGCCGGCACAGGAGGGTGCACAGGAGGAAGCGACCATCCCCGGCATCAGCCCCGCGCCCGCCCGCACGGCCTCTCTGCGCGCAGGACAACGCGCCGTGCCTGAACGCTGGCCCCTGACCCGGCCGGAGCCCCCGCACGGCGGACACGCAGGCCCGCAGCCCTGGGAGGGAAGCTGTCATTTTTCCACCTATGCCGACCCGCTGCTGGCAACGCTGGCTGCCCGCAGGCCGACGCCGGCGCCGGCCGGACACCAGCTTGAAGCCATGCTGGAGGCGGCCTGCCAGCATCTGCCCTGGCTGGTGCCCACGGGCCTGGCGGACATCCGCTGGCGCGCCCCTCTGGAGGTAGCGCGCGGCATTACCCGCGAATGCACGCTGACCGCCTCCACGTCCGTCTGGTTCCGGCCCGACGACCACTTGAGCCGCTTCTGCCCAACGCTCCTTCAGGCGCGTGACCTGGGCCCCGACGGCCGCCGCAAGGCGACATCCAGCGATATATGCTCGGCGCTTGTGCTGCTCTCTCCCGCATCCCGCGCCATCCCGCCCCTGTGGAGCGGTGCCGACCGTGACAATTCGCCCGGATGGACGGACATGCTGCCGCGGACGGCGGCTCCGGCCAGCTATGCCGGCTACACCTTTCCCGCATATCTGCTGGAGGCCATCCTGCGTCTCGCGGAGCAGTGCCTGCGGGAAAGCGCGCCCGACGACTGCCACGGCATGCGGCTGGACGGCATAGGCTTCATCTATTTCATGGCAAACGCTCCCTGCGAAGGCGTGCGCTTGGACGTGCGTCCCACCTTCCGGCAGCCCGGCCGCATCCAGTTCGATGCCCAGGCCACGGCCCCGGACGGACGCATCCTGCTTACCTGCAATACTATTGAATACCTGCGTCCGGAGGCCACTCCCGACGCATCCGCGTACTGAAGGAGCCATCATGGTCCGTATCTCTCCCCCCTCGCGCGGCACACGCCGCGCCGCCGCCGGCCTCAGCCTGCTCTGTGCGCTGGGTATGTTCGCCCTTGGCGGCTGCGCCTCGCAGAAGGCCACTATGGAAGCCCCGCAGCTGCCAGCCAAGCACTGGCTGGAAGAAGCTCCCGGCATTCCTGTGGACAAGAAGGAAAAAGTCAGTGCCGCCGTGCCCAACCTCTACCAGCCCGGCAAGGTCTTCGGCTTTGATGACTGTATCTATCTGGCTGTGCAGCAGTCTCCCCTGCTGGTCAACAGCGCCGTGAACCTGGAGATAAAAAAGCTGGCCCTGACCAATGCCGTGTGGAAATACCTGCCCGAACCACACATGACCATCATAGTTTCCAACAATCTCACCCGCTATAACGAGGACAACAAGGATACGCCCGACGACTACGGACATACAAAGTTCCGCATCGGCTTCTACGCACCATTTCCCAATCCCATCCAGACATTCTTCGAACATCAGGCACAGAAGCTGATGGTCAATGTGGCCATCTCCACGCACCGCAAGGCCGTGGGCGAGGCCATCGCCCAGATCGCCGATCTGTACCTGCGCATGTATGCCAAGCAGCTTATCTACAAAGAACAGAAGGCCATGATTCCGCTCATGCAGGAAATAGCCAGCTACTGGAAGCAGGTGGAAAGCGTGGATGGCCGACAGGGCGTGGCCGTGAACGTGGCCCAGCAGAATATCCGCGATGCGGAGCTGAAGGCCGAGAAAACGGCCATGGAAGAAGTCATGCTCCGCACCAAGCTGAAAATTCTTGCCGGCATAGACCCCAAGCAGACGCTGGAGATCGAAGCCAGGGACGTTCTGAACATTGTCCAGAGTTTCGACGGCCGGAATCTGCGCTGGGAAGACCGCTGGAACATGACTGAGGATAATCTGCTGCTGCGCGCGCAGGTGAAGCTCCGTGACTTCAACATCATGGTAGCCTGGGCGGCCTATGTGCCGCACATGACCATTTCCATGAACCACAACCCGCCAGCGGGCCAGTATCAGCCTGCCAGCGGCGATGAAGATACCTTTGTGCATCTGAATATCGACTTCCCGCTCATCGACTGGGGCCGCCGCTACCGTGGTGTGCAGACCGCCCGCATGGTAAAGGCGCAGGCCTTCCACGAGCAGGCCCGCAAGCGCGATGACTATTCCAACAGCTGGCTCCAGGCGGAACAGAATGTGAGTCTGGCAGAGACACAGAAAAAACTGGCATGGAACAGCCTGAAGGTTGCCGAGCTGAAGCGTGAGGAAGCAGACATCTCCTACAGGGAAGGCCTTGTGGAATTCCCTGTACTGGCCGATGCCCGCCAGGCGGAAGCCAATGCCCGCATCGCCGCCATCAACGCGCAGATGGAACTTGAACTGGCCAAGCTGCAATGGATGCAGCTGGCCTCCGTCCTGCAAGAGCGTTACCTTGGCGTCCCCACCATAGAAGGAATCTCCAATGAAAAGAAATAATGCTGTCCTGCTGCCCTGCCTGCTGTGCTGCGTTCTGCTCCTGCTTCCCGCCGCACCGCGCGCGGATGAACCCCAGTCCACCATTCTCAGCGGGAAGGTACTCACCACGGTAACGCGCATGCCCGCTCTGCCCTTCAAGGCCATTATTGACGAAGTGCTGGTCGCTCCCGGTCAGGCTGTGGACGCCGGCGCTCCGCTGCTGCGCTACCATCTTCAGGACGAAGCCGAGCGTGCCATCCAGAGGGAGCTGCTCACCGGCCCCGGCAACACCGAAGATTTGAAGAGCCAGATCGCCACGCTGGAGGGCTCTCTGGCCAGCGCCGTGGCCGAACGCAACAAGGCCCGGCAGCTGGCATCCTCCGGTCTCGGTTCCGGACAGGCCCTGCGCCGGCTGGAAGCCAACGTCACCTCCCTCCAGAACCGCATTGCCTTCGCCCGCCAGAGCATTGCCAAGGCGGAAGACAACTTCGCCCTGCGGCTCAAGGAGCTGAGCGGCTATTTCGGGCAGCCCATCTCTCCCGGCACACCTCTGCCGTCCACTCTTGTGCTGACCTCTCCCATCAGCGGCCATGTCCTGACCGTGGCCAGCAATGCCAATCCGGACACCCTGATGGCGGCCGGCTCCACCCCCATCAGTATTGGCAATCTCGATCCCATGCTGATTCAGGTGCAGGTGTATGAAGCGGAAGTCAGCCGCATCCATGTGGGCGATACGGCCGCCGTGGAAATTCCCTCCCTTCAGAACAAGCGGTTCTCCGCCCGCGTGACGCAGATCGCCTGGGCATCCAATGACATGAACGTGGCCAGTCCGTCATTCTATGCCGTGAATCTCAGCGTGCCCAACCCCGATCTGGAACTGAAGCCCGGCTTCAAGGCCATTGTACATTTCGGCAAGCAGTAAATGGCGTCACTGAAAGAAATTCCCCGGCGCCTGGGCTATATTCTGGGCGCGCAATGGACGCGGGATGCCTCGTGGACGCTGTTCACTATCCTGCTGGCACGCCACAGTCAGGAGACTCTGGGCCAGATCATGCTGGCCCTCTCCTATGGCTATCTGGTGAAGACGGCGGCGGATGTGGGACTGAACGACTATCTCAGCTCCACCTTCGCCCGCCGCCAGTATCCGCCGCGCATTCTGCTGGCTGAAGTGACCTGGCTGAAAGCCGCCTTCATGCTGCTGGCCGTACTGGGGGCATGGCTGGCCACGGGCTGGCAGGGGTACACGCCGGAGCTGCGGCTCGTCGTACTGCTCATTGCGGCTGGCTTCGGGCTGGACGGCGTGACAGACTCCTTCTTCGCCCTGTGTCAGGCGCGGGGCCGGCAGGACGTGGAAATGCGCATCCGCATTCCCTCAGCCCTGCTGGGCATAGGCTGCGGCATTGCCTGCGTCCTCTGCGACGCGCCTCCCCTGTACATCGCACTCTACAAGCCGCTGGAATCGATCTGCTGTCTCGTCCTGGCGCACAAGGCGCTGGGGCGCATGCCCCATCTGCGTCTGAATGGCGAGGTTCTGCGCGATCTCGGCGCAAAAATGCGGCAGGGCATCATCTTCACCGGCATGGCCGCCTGCGCCATGCTCTACAACAAGCTCAACGTCTTCTTTCTCAAGCAATACGGCGGCGACGCGGCGGTGGGCGGCTACAGCGTGGCCTGGGAGACCGTAGAGGGTATTTCCACGCTTATTTCCAGCGCCTTGCTGGGCAAGGTCATCTTTCCCCTGCTCTCCCGCCTGTGGCGTGAAGACAGGGAGGAGTTTCGCTCCCTTTCCGGACAGACGGCACGCTCCCTGTGGGCGGCGGCACTGCCGGTCATCTTCCTCATCTGCGTGGAAAGCGACCGTTTTCTGACCTTTGTCTATGGTGCGGACTACGGCATGGCCGTCACGGCCCAACGCCTGCTGACACCCTGCCTTGCCACTGCCTTTCTGCACAACCTCGCGGCCTACGCCATGATTGCCATGCGCCGCGAACGCCTGCTGCTCTGCTTCTATGTCAGCGGCCTGCTGGTGAACATTGCCCTCTGCCTCTGGCTCATTCCGCTGGCGCCTCTGGAAGGGGCCGCGCTTTCCCTGACCGGAGCCAAGGTATGGGTAGCCATTCTCACGGTCAGCGTCTTTCAGTGGGCCGCCCGGCCCATGTCGGGCGCGCAGTGGCTTCTCATGCTGGGCATGAGCGCCGCCGCCGTGGGCGCATGGTGGGGCCTGCGCCCGCTGGCCCCGCGCGAAATCGCGGAACTGGCAGGCGTCCTGCCCCTGCTTCTGCTGCTCTGGTGGTGGAAGCCGCCCAGCGCCTTCACCAGGGAATGAGCGCACATCATGCTCTGGAGACTGCCTGCCATGCGTATTTCTGAAAATACAAAAAAATTCGTGCTCTGTCTGACAAGCTGCTTTTATTTTCCCTGTGTTCTATTTCTGCTCAGTGTCCCACACTATCCAATATATGCAGTAAAATCACTCGCGACGTCTTTCATACCTTCCTTTATATTTTCTGTGATACTCCTTCTTTTGCATGGGAAGCCATTCAAAATACTAGTGAAGGTAAATGCAATATATCTTATTCTAATAAACTTTATTCTTATATATCATACATATCTGTATCAAATACCTGTCGCAAATGAAGGATACTTTGTTATCTTTGATGCACTACATCCACAAAATTTTCATGAAAATATTGGCTGGCTAAAAGCGAATTTCAGCATTGCAGCTCTTTGCATCACGCTGTTTTTCCTAGCTATATTTATAGCTATTACGAAAAAATTACTACAGCACGCATATAAATCTTATATATATATTAATGTCAATAATCTTCCTGTGTGCCGGTCTCTATAAATACAAAAGTCCGGAAGAGCTTTTCAGCAAATATCAACAGACAACTATATTCATTCAATATTCACGATACCTGGATATGCTCAAAGAGCTGCGGAGCATAGAACAGACAACAAAAAATATTTCCGTGGAAGCATCCTGTACCATATTAGATAAACAACCATTATTTATAATTATTATTGGTGAATCAGCTACAAAGCACCATCTCGGCCTCTATGGCTATACCCGAGAGACATCTGCCTTCACAAAAGAAATTTCCCCTCTGCATATCTTTCATGATGTGGTCTCTGCATCAAGCGCTACGATAACAGCGCTCAAGGCTGCCTGCACAATACAAACATCTTCCAGCCAGACTGCATCTCTTGTTGATTTCTTCAATAGCGCTGGATTTAAGACTGAGTTATATTCAAACCAGCCCACAGGAGGACGCTACGATTCAGCTCTGTCATACATATTTAACAATGCCCAGAAAAAATATTACAGTATTAAGTACGGTCAATACGTCAAGGAAGATGGCATACTTCTTGACAAGATAATATCATCTATACAGGAACAAACAGGTCCGAAAGTAATATTTATCCACCTATTTGGCTCACATGCAGATTATATAGACAGATACCCAAAGAGCTTTAGCAAATTTTCTGGCAGTGATTGCATCGACAACAAAAGCTTCATACCGACAAGTAAAAAAATATATGCGCAGACACGCATAAATACCTATGATAATTCAATATTATATACGGACCATATCATAAGCAGGATAATAGAAGCTGCAAAAAACACAAGCAGATACAGCTATGCCATTTATTTTTCCGACCACGGTGAAGAAAACTATGATTTCAGAGACTATTCAGGCCGGGGAGGAAACAACTCAAATATCATATATGATATTCCGTTTATCATTTGGACTTCGGAAGACTTTCTTCAAGATCACAAGAATTTTTTCACAGACGACATAAAGAATCGTCAGCTATATATGAAAAATTTCATCCCATCAGTGCTGCAACTGTCAAATATTTCAACAGACAGCATAAACTTTGCCAACAGCTTCTTTGCGCATCATCCATTGCAGCAACAAAGATATTGTGATGATCGTGAATACTCCACACTGATACGTCAATAAATCCTGAAAAAGTATAACAGTGCCGCAACAGGGAACACCCCCATTGCGGCACTGTTCTTCCATAGGCTGCATTTCCCTCTATTCGGGGGACGCTGCGCTCATCTCCCGCTCGCTGGCGGCCTTGAGCTGACCGCAGGCGGCATTGATGTCCTGCCCCTTGCTCTTGCGGATAATGGCCGTAATATTGTGATCCCACAGATATTTTTCAAACGCAAGGATGCGCTCTTCCGTGGGGGCGGCATAAATATCCGTGGCGGAAGGGTTGTAGACAATGAGGTTCAGCTTGCCCTTGACGCGGGAGACCAGGCGTACCAGCTCCCGGGCCTGCTCAATGCCGTCGTTGACGCCACCCAGCAGCAGATACTCAAAGGTAATCCGCTCGCGCGCCTTGAGGGAATAGGATTCCAGCGCCGTCATCAGCCCTTCCAGCGGCCAGCGGGCGGCCTTGGGCATGATGCGGGCGCGCAGCTCCTGCGTGGGCGCGTGCAGGGATACCGCCAGATAGGCAAGGCCGCAGTCGCTCAGCTCCTTCAGGCCCTTCTCAATGCCGCAGGTGGATACGGTAATGCGGCGCGGCGAAAAATTCAGGCCGGTATCGCTGTTCAGACTTTCCAGGGCGCGCATGACTTCGCGCAGATTGAGCAGCGGCTCGCCCATGCCCATGAACACCAGATTGCGCAGCACGGGATACTCCGGCCTGCGATCGCCCAGGTAATCGCGCGCCACGAGAATCTGCCCCAGAATCTCGCCCATGCTCATGTTTCGCTCAAAGCCCATGGTACCTGTGCTGCAAAACGTACAGCCCATGGCGCAGCCCACCTGCGAGGACAGGCACTGCGTCGTGCGGATGCTGCCGTCGCGGCTCTCCGATGGGATGAGCACGGTCTCCACCAGCGCGCCATCTGCCAGCCGCAGCAGGAACTTCGTCGTGCCGTCCCGGCTTTTCTCCACTTTTGCTACTTCCGGCCAGCGAATTTCCGCCTGTTCCGCCAGCAGTGCGCGCGTCTTTTTAGAGACATTGGTCATGCACTCAAAGTCACGCGCCATGCGCTGCCACAGCCACTGCCACACCTGCACGGCCCGGAACCTAGGCTCGCCCAGCTCCTCGGTCATCCACCGGGTCAGCTCCGGCAGGGTCATGTTCAAAATATCTTTCATGGATTCCTCAACGGCGCGGGCAATGCGGCCTGCGCGCGGTAAAAACGGCGGGAGGGGGAGCCGAGCGGCCCTCCCTCCCGTATGTGTCGTCCTGCTGCCATGTCCCGCAGGGGGGCTACATGGCATTGCGCTTGGCGTATTCGCGCACAAAGGAGCGCGCGCCGGCCTCGTCCGCCACGTCGCCCGCAATCTGCGCCTGCAACAGGGCCTCGCGAATGATGCCCACCAGCGGGCCGGGAGCCAGCTGGGTTTCCTGCATGATCTGATTACCGTTCAGCAGCGGCTCCAGCATCTGCTCAGGCGTATCAGCACGGGCCAGATACTTCTGGTTGTGGTTGTAGTACGTGGGGGAAGCGCCGTGCGCGGCAATGTTGGCACGGGTCATCTCAATGAGGCGGGGATACTCGTCCAGCGCCTTGAAGCGGCGGATGCCCCGGTCGGTAAGCATGAACTGGAAGCGCATGTGATGGCGCACCAGATGGCAGAGCAGGTCAATGTCTTCCGGCAGGAAGTGCAGGCGGCGCAGTATCTTGCGCGTGACCTTCGCCCCCACGCGGTGATGCTGGTAGAAGGTCCAGCGGCCATCAAAGTATTCGCCGGTGTACAGCTTGCCCACATCGTGGAAGAGCATGGCCATGGTGCCCAGCCAGTCATGGTGGAAGCTGCCTTCGGGATAGTGCCGCATGCAGGCCAGCGTGTGTTCAAAGACGGTCTCTTCCGGCCCGTCGTCATCCCTGCGCTGCGTGACGCAGGCCAGCGCCGCCACTTCAGGAATGAGCCCCTGAAGAATATGCGCGTCAAACAGCAGCTTCACAAAGCGGTGCATGGACTCCGCCGCCACCTTGCGCCATTCGTTCATAATCTCCGTGCTGGGCACATAGTCCAGCACGCGGGAGGAGGCGCGGACAATGGCCAGCCACGTATTGGGCTCGATGTCCACGTCGAAATTGGCGGCAAAGCGCAATGCCCGCACGGCCAGCAGGTAGTTGTGCCGCAGGGTCTCATCCGGCAGGCCCAGCAGGCGGATTTCCCCGCAGTCGGTGACATTGGCAAAGCCTTCATACTTGTCGCCTGTTTCCAGCGGGGAGCCGAAGCCGGATATGCGCATCTGCAGGCGTTCACTTTTCGGCATGCGCGCCATCATGGTGGGCGTCACGCGCAGCTGGGCCAGCTCGGGATGCGAGGAGGTTTCCATGTCCAGCGCATAGAAGCGGAAGATGATGCCATTTTCTTCCAGCACGGCCATGGCCCGCTCGTCCGGGCAGGGGCGCACGTCGGGGAACAGCTTCACCAGCGTGTTGACATCCGGCTCGCAGGCGATGTCGACAGCCATTTCCTTCGATTCTTTGAGGATTTCCTGCTGCAATGGCGCATTGATGACATGCGCGTCATAGCCGTTGCGCAGCAGGGTTTTGCATATGGTGACAGCCTCTTTGAAAGGTGTGTTCATCAAGGGCTCCTGAAGAAGGTGGAGATATGGCACAGAGTTTCCCAAGCTGTGCCGGAAAAGTCAAGCCCCGGCATGCTTCAGCCATCCCCGCCGGGAAAAAGCCGCCCCCGCACCACGGCGGCCGGGCCAAAGCGGCGCCGGAGATCATCCAGCGCACCGTCCAGACGCCGCCTCCGGGCTTCCGCCTCCGGCGACGGCCCGTCCCCCGCCGGCGTTCCTTCCAGCAGAAGCTGCTCCGGCCGCGCGTCAAAGCCGGAAACCGCCACGCCGACAAGACGCACGGGACGGGGCAGCGGCGTGGCGCGCAGCAATGCCGCCGCCGTATCAAAGATGGTCTGCGTGGCGCTGGTGGCGCGCGGCAGGGTATGGGAGCGGGTTATCAGCCGGAAATCAGCAAAGCGAATCTTCAGCGTCACCGTGCGGCCGCGCAGGCCCTGCCGCCGCAGACCGGCCCCCACGCGCTCGGCATGCGCCAGCAGCCTGCGCAACAGCACCTCTCTGTCCGTGGTATCCTGTTCAAAGGTGCGTTCCGCACTTTCTGATTTGGGCACCATGACGGGAGCCACGGGACGAGGGTCCACGCCGCGCGCCCGCTGATGCAGCAGCATGCCGGCCCGGCCAAAGCGGGCCTCCCAGAAAGATTCCGGCCAGGCCAGTACGTCTCCCGCCGTGGCCACATGCAAAAGGCGCAGGCGCTCCTGCATGCGCCGCCCCACGCCGGGCAGCCTGCCCACCGGCAGGGAGGCAAGAAAGCCGGGAACCTCCTCCGGCCGCACGACAAACAGCCCGTCCGGCTTGCGCATGTCCGAGGCGATCTTGGCCAGGAACTTCACCGGCGCGACCCCGGCCGAACAGGTGAGCCCGCCGGTGGCGGCATGAACCGCGCGCTTGATGCGCCTGGCCAGCGCCTCCACAGGGCCGAACAGCCGCTCCAGACCGGCGGCATCCAGATAGGCTTCATCCACTGAAGCCCGCTCCACGCGGGGAGAAAAGCGTCCCAGCGTCTCCATGACCACGGCGGACACTTCCGCGTAGCGTTCCTTCCGCCCCGGCAGAAACACCCCGTAAGGGCACAGGCGCCGCGCCTCGCGCACCGGCATGGCCGAATGCACGCCAAAGGCGCGGGCCTCATACGATGCTGTGGAGACCACGCCGCGCTCGCCTTCGCCGATGATCACCGGTCTGCCGCGCAGGCAGGGATCATCCAGCTGCTCCACGGACGCAAAAAAGGCGTCCATGTCCACATGGATAATCCACGGCACGTAAGACGCGCCCATGCCGCGTCAGTTGTCCAGGCCCGGCAGGAACTGCACCCAGAGCTGCCGCACGCGCGGGCCGTCGCCCTCGCAGGCGTAGATGCTCTGCCATGTGCCGAGGCAGAGCTCGCCGTCTTCCACCGGAATGGTGACGGAAGAGCCGAAGAGAGACGCCTTGATATGCGCATCGCTGTTGCCTTCGGCATGGCGGAATTCCTGACTGCGCGGCACCAGCCGGGAAAACCAGCCCGTCATGTCGCGGCATACGTCCGGGTCCGCCCCTTCATTGATGGTCACGCCGCAGGTCGTGTGCGGCGAAAAAATCACCACAGCGCCCTGCCGCCACGGACAGGACGCCACCAGTTCGCGCACATCCTCGGTGACATCCACCATCTGGCAATGCGCCGTTGTCTTTACGCTGAGCTTTTCCATGCGGAAAGTATACGGCAGGAGGGGAAAAAGACAAGCGACCGCGCAGGTTCCGCGCGCGGCCCCGTGCCGCCGGCCCGCACCGCATGCAAAAGCCCCCCGGCAGGCAGCCGGAGGGCTCTGATGTCATGACTGCGCGGGCAATGCGGCTACAGCACGGGATAGGCCACGGCGGGCGTGGTCAGCAGGCCGGCCTTGACCGCGCGGGACAGCGCATTGCGCATGGCGCGGGCGGAAGCCTCATGCGTCATGAAGACCAGGGGCACGCCTTCGCGCTCTCCCGTCTTCTGGATGACCTGCGCCATGCTGATGCCTTCGTCCGCCATGGCGGCGGCGATGTCGCGCAGCACGCCGGGCGTATCATGCACCATCACGCGCACATAATAGCGGCTGCGCACCTCTTCCGGCGGCAGGATGGCCGCACGTTCGGGCGTCTGGGCAACAAAGCCCGTGTTGTCCGGCCGCTCGCCGCGGGCCACGGCCAGCAAATCGCCCATGACGGCAGAGGCGGTGGGCAAATCGCCGGCCCCGCGTCCGTGCAGGAAGAGCGAGCCCACGGCATTGCCTTCCACGCGGACGGCATTGAAGGAGCCGCCCACACGGGCCAGCAGATAGGTGTGGTGCACCAGCGTGGGGCACACTCTGGCAGCCAGCCGCCCGTCTTCCACATGCGCCTGGGCAATGAGCTTGATGCGGTAGCCGAACTCGCGGGCGAACTCGATGTCCATCCTGTTCATGCCGCGGATACCGCGGATGGGCATGGCCGTATAGGGATATTCCTGCCCGTAGGCCAGCCGGATGAGCAGCACCAGCTTGTGCGCGGCGTCGTGCCCGTCGATGTCCAGCGTGGGATCAGCCTCGGCATATCCCAGTTCCTGCGCCTGCTTCAGCGCGGTGTCGAAATCCAGCCCTTCCGAGCTCATTGCCGACAGAATGTAGTTGCTCGTGCCGTTCAGAATCCCCACAAGGGACTCGATGCGATTGCCGGCCAGGCTTTTCTTCAGGGTCTCCACAATGGGAATGGCCCCGGCCACGGAAGCTTCGTAGCGCAGGCTCAGGCCCTTTTCCGCCGCCATCTGGAAAAGGCCGATGCCATTTTCCGCCAGCAGGGCCTTGTTGGCCGTGACCACGTGCTTGCCGCGTTCCAGCGCCCGGGTAATGAGCGCGTGGGGGGCGTCAATGCCGCCCATGAGCTCCACCAGCACGTCGATGTCCGGATCGTCCGCCAGCTCGTCCGGGTTCGAGGTCAGCACCGCGCCCTCGGGCAGGGCCACGGCGCGCGGCTTGTGCACGTCCCGCACCAGCACCTTGCGCACCTCGATGTCGCGCCCGATGCGCTGGCGGATAAGTTCCTGATTTTCCTGAAGGACGCGGACAAGACCGCCCCCCACAGTACCAAAGCCCGCAAGGGCCACGCGAAGGGGCTTAGCTGGCATCGTGTTCCTCTTCGGGGATGTCCACGCCGCCGGACAGCACGCGGCGGATGCCGCGGATGGCCTGCTTGGTGCGCTGTTCGTTTTCGATGAGGGCGATACGCACATAGTCGTCGCCATACGAGCCGAAGCCCAGCCCCGGAGACACGGCGACGTGCGCCTCGTTCAGCAGCAGCTTGGAAAATTCCACCGAGCCCATCTTGCGGAATTCTTCCGGTATCTGCGCCCACACGAACATGGTGGCCTTGGGGGGCTCCACATGCCAGCCTATGCGATCCAGTCCTTCGATAAGGCAGTCCCTGCGCTGGCGATACAGCTCCACAGTCTCGTCAACGCAGTCCTGCGGGCCGTTCAGCGCCACGGTAGACGCGATCTGGATGGGCTGGAAGATGCCGTAGTCCAGATAGCTCTTGATGCGGGTCAGGGCGCCCACCAGCTCGCGGTTGCCCGCGCAGAAGCCCATGCGCCAGCCGGGCATGGAATAGGTCTTGGACAGGGACGTGAATTCCACGCCCACATCCTTTGCGCCCTTGGCCTGAAGGAAGCTGGGAGCCTTGTAGCCATCGAACACGAGGTCCGCATAGGCCAGATCATGAATGACCCAGAGGTTGTGCTCCTTGGCAAAGTCCACGACCTTCTGGAAGAACTCCAGCGTGGTGACTTCCGTCGTGGGATTGTGCGGATAGCAGATGAACAGCACCTTGGGCTTGGGCCAGGCGTTGCGCACGGCCGTGGTCATGTCCTCGAAAAAGTCGCGGCCGGGGCCAATGGGCACGGAGCGCACGTCCGCGCCGGCCAGCACGGCGGCATACTTGTGGATGGGATAGGTCGGGTCAGGCGCGAGCACCACGTCTCCGGGAGAGAGTATGGCCATGGACAGATGGGCCAGCCCTTCCTTGGAGCCCATGGTGGCGATGCACTCGCCATCCGGATCGAGATAGACGCCATAATTGCGTGCATAGCGATCGCACACTGCCTTGCGCAGATTCGGAATGCCGCGGGAGAGGGAATACCGGTGGTTTGCGGGCTTCTGTGCCGCCTCCACCAGTTTGTCCACGATGTGCCTGGGCGTGGGAGAATCGGGGTTGCCCATGCTGAAGTCCACGATGTCGATGTTCTGGCGGCGGAGTTTCATTTTCAGATCGCCCACCACGGCAAACACATAGGGAGGCAGTCGGTCTATGCGGGGAAAAGCGCTCATGGCATGTCCTTCTCTGAATGAGAGTTCGCAAATGTTTCCAATTTCCTCCAAGGAGGATTGAAAGCGCAATATACGCGGTTTTACACAACATTGTAAAGAGGGCGGAGGGGAAAAAGCTGGCCGGAGCACGCCCGGCCGCGCAGTGTTGCATCCCTGCCGCGCATGGACTATGCTGTTCAGCCGTTGTCCCCTGCGCGCCCTTCAACCTGTGAGGTTCCCCATGGAAGACCATATCCGTTACGACAGCGATTCCCACGTGCTTGATCTGCTGGATCAGCGCCTTCTGCCCACACAGGAATCCCGCGTTCTCTGCCAGTCCACGGCGGACATCGTCACCGCTCTGAAGGACATGGTCGTGCGCGGCGCGCCCGCCATCGGCGTGACGGCGGCCTGGGGCTGCGTGCTGGCGCTGCGGGAAGTCCGTCAGGAGCCCCTGTGGCGCGCGGCCCTTGAGGATCGTTTGGAGCGTATCGCCTCCGCCAGGCCCACTGCCGTCAACCTGCGCTGGGCCGTGGAGCGCATGCGCCGCCTGTGGACAGCCCGCGCGGAGGCTGATCCGGACACCCTGCTCTCCCTGTGGCTGGAGGAAGCCGCCGCCATGCAGGCCGAGGATATTGCCGCCTGCAAAGCGCTGGGCAGATTCGGCGCCGAGCGCATCAGGCCCGGCGATACCATCATGACACACTGCAATGCCGGCGCGCTGGCCACCGCAGGCTATGGCACGGCACTGGGCGTCATCCGCGCGGCATGGGAAAACGGCAAGAATATCAGGGTTATCGCCAATGAAACCCGTCCCTTTCTTCAGGGGGCGAGGCTCACGGCCTACGAACTGCACAAAAATGGCATCCCCGTGACCGTGGCCTGCGACAATGCCTGCGCCCTGCTCATGCGGCGCGGCATGGTGCAGTGCGTGGTGGTGGGCGCCGATCGCATCGCCGCCAATGGAGATACCGCCAATAAAATCGGCACCTGCGGCGTGGCTCTGCTGGCGCGCGAACACGGCATTCCCTTCTATGTTGCCGCGCCGCTTTCCACCATTGACAGAAGCATCGCCAGCGGGGCGGACATCCCCATTGAGGAGCGCCCCGCCCGTGAAGTCACCCACGTGGGCGACACGCGCATCTGTCCGGACGGCGTTCCCGTATTCAACTTCGCCTTTGATGTCACTCCCGCCGCGCTGATCACCGGCATTGTCACGGAGCAGGGCGTGCTGGAGCCGCCGTACAGCCAGAGCATTCCGGATGCCTTTGCCAGAGCGGGGCGGTAGGCCCGCCGGAGCGGAAGCCTCCGCTCCCCGGCGGAGTGTGCTCGCCTCGTTCAGCACCGCTCTGGCCGCATGGGCCAGGAAGACAGGCGGCCTGCGCATCAGGGACACCGGCTCGGCAGGCCGCATGACCACGCTGGCGGACATGCTCAACGGCCGCGACAGCGACCGTCTCTCCCCCTGGTGGACCTCGCTGCTATACGAGCGGCATCCGGCCATGACGCCCTCCCTGCATGCGCTGTTCCGGCTGTGGCGTGGAGAGACGGATTCCCTTCCCGGCCGGTGGCGCTCCCTGTGCCATGCGCTGATTGCCGCGCTGCGTCCGGCGGAGGCTGTTCTGCGCTTTCTGCACTGGTGGTGGACAGTGCGCCGCCTGCTGACGCCGCCTCCGCCTTCACGGTCGGCATCCGGCGTCCGTGGCATCACCGTGGCCGCCTACTTTCCGCACTGCGATCCCGACGAGGCTGCCCACGGCCATTTCCGCTCCCGCTACTGGGAAAGGCTGCACGACCTGCTGGATGTTCCCCCCGGTGAGGCCCGGCCCGGCGGACTCACTGCGGGCGGTGTCCACTGGCTGCTGATTCGCGTCCGCGCGCCGGGACAGAGCCTGCGCGAACAGCTCGCCCTGCGCGACCGCTTCCGCGCCGCCGCCCCTGCCGGTATCAGCTTTCATTACGCGGAAGAGTTTCTGACGCCGCGCGCCATACTCCGGGCATGGGGACGCTTTCTGCGCATGGCGCTGGCCTCGCGCCGGGCAGAACAGCCCTTCCGTGCGGCATGCCGCCTCCCTCTGCCGGAACCGCCGGCAGATGCCCGCGAGGCGGAACGCGGCCTTCATGCCGCCGCGCCGCGCCGCGGCCAGAACTTCTTTCATCTCGTCAGGGGAGACTATGCCGCGTCCTTCCGTGGCTGGCGGGGCCTGGAACGCTGCCTGCTAGACGAGGCCATCCGCGCCTTTGTCCGCTGGACAGGACCGCAGCGTATGACGCTCTATCCGCAGGAAAACTGTCCCTGGGAGCGCATGCTCGTCCATGCCGCCCGGCAGTGGCCGGAGAGCGGCCCGATCATCGGCGCGCAGCATTCCACCGTGCGTCCGGCGGATTTTCGCTATGTGGATGATCCGCGTACCTTCACGGATGATGCCTGCCGCCGCTTCCAGCCGGATGTGCTGGCGCTGAACGGATCGCATGCCCGGGCAATCCTGCTCGCCGCCGGAATACCCCCGGAACGCCTGCGCGACGTGGAGGCCCTGCGCTACCAGACCGCCGCGCAGGTCTGTGCGCCACAGGCGAACAAGCCTCCGCATACCCCACTGCGGACATCCCGCTCCACGCTGTGCCTGCTGACCGGCTATTTTGCGCCGGAAGTGCGCGCGCACCTGCGCCTGCTGGCCGAAGCGCATGCCGCCGGCCTGCTGGACGGCTGGAATATTCTGGTCAAAAGCCACCCGTGGTATGACATCCGCCCCGCTGCCCGCGCCATGCTGCCGCATTCTCTGTTCCGCCGCCTGCGCTTCACCAGCATGCCGCCGTCCGTTCTGCTTTCCGCCGCATTCTGTCCGTCACCGGCGCTTGCCTGGGTTTCCAACTCCACCTCCGCTGCGGTGGACGCCGTGCTTGCCGGCTGCCCCCTGCTGGTCATGGGCCCGGCGCGGGGCTTTGACATGTGTCCGCTGTCAGGGCTGCCCGGACTGTCCGTGAGTCGCACGGTGCGGGATGTGCGCCATGCCCTGGCCGCGCCGCGCCGGCTCCTCCTGCCTCCCGGCTGGCTGCATACTGAGCCTGGCCTGCACCGCTGGCGCGCCCTGCTGACGGAAATACCGCCGCGCTGATGCCGCCGGAGGGGGACTTGAGACTTCCCTCCGCATGGCGTATTCTTGACGCCATTCCATTTCAGCAAGGAGTCCGCCATGCCCATCATCCTCGGAACCGCAGGCCATATCGACCACGGCAAGACAACGCTCGTCCGCGCCATTACCGGCATCGACTGCGACAGGCTGGATGAGGAAAAACGACGGGGCATCACCATTGAGCTGGGCTTTGCCTACTGCGACCTGCCCAACGGCCAGCGGCTGGGCATTGTGGATGTGCCGGGTCATGAACGCTTCGTGAAGAACATGGTGGCCGGAGCGGCGGGCATCGATCTTGTCATGCTGGTCATTGCGGCGGACGAGGGCGTCATGCCCCAGACCCGCGAGCATCTGGAAATCTGCTCCCTGCTGGGCATACGCGCCGGCTTTGTGGCCCTGACCAAGATCGACATGGTGGATGCCGAATGGCTGGGCATGGTCACGGAAGACGTGGCGGAATTTCTGAAAGGCACCTTTCTGGAAGGCGCGCCCATCCTGCCTGTTTCGTCCACTACCGGCGAAGGGATGGATGCCCTGCGCGCCCACCTTGCCAGCGCCGCGCAGTCCCTGCCCAAGCGCGATGACGGCGACCTGCTGCGCCTGCCCGTGGATCGCGTCTTCACCCTCAAGGGACACGGCACGGTTGTTACCGGCACCGTCGTCTCCGGCGCCGTCACCGTGGGAGAAGATGTGGTCTTCATGCCAGCGCAGCTTCCCTCCCGCGTGCGCAGCCTGCAAAGCCACGGCAGCAGTGCGGAGCGCATCCGGCGCGGCCAGCGCTGCGCGGTGAACGTGCAGGGGCTGGATGTGGCGGACATTGAGCGCGGCTTCGTACTGGCGCGGCCCGACAGTCTTTTTCCCTCGGAACGCTGGATTGTGCATCTGACCTGCCTCAGCTCCGCGCCGCGTCCCCTGCGCCACCGCACGGAGGTGCACTTTCACCACGGCTCCCGTGAATGCGCCGCGCGCGTCTTTCTTATTGATCGGGACCGACTGGCTCCCGGCGAGACCGCGCTGGCGGAAATCCGCATGAAGGAATCCATGTGCGGCGTTTTTGGCGATCACTGCGTCATCCGCGCCTACTCCCCGCTGCGCACCGTGGCCGGTGGCGTCATTGTCAGTCCGCTGGAAGTTCCCCTGCGCAAGCGCGATCCCCTGCGGCAGGAAAAGCTGGAGCAGCTTGCCTCCCTGCCGGAAGCCGGAAGCCCGGCGGCCCTGGCCACGCATGGGGCCGCGCCCCTGGTGCGGACCCTGCTGCGCCTGCGGGGCAGAACAGGCGCCTCCCTCGCCCTGCTCAAGGTGCTGTCCGGCCTTGGCGAGCGTCCGCTGGAAAAAAGCCTGCAACTGCTGTCCGCGCAGGGCGGCGCCGTCTGCTTTGACAAGGAGAGCCGCCACTGGATCAGCGGCACGGACTTTGCGCGCCTGACGGAAGCCTGCCTTGCCCAGGCAGCGGAATTCCACCGCAAAGAGCCGCTCAAGCCCGGCATGGCCCGCGGCGCGCTGCTGGCAGGCTGGGCCGCC
Source organism: Desulfovibrionaceae bacterium (assembly GCA_029008115.1). GTDB lineage: Bacteria > Desulfobacterota > Desulfovibrionia > Desulfovibrionales > Desulfovibrionaceae > JAQVCS01. The sequence continues at coordinate 18,349 of JAQXJC010000025.1, forward strand.
GGCCTCCCGCCAAAGCTCGCGCATATTGTGGTGGAGCGCGCGGTGAAGGCCGGAACGCTGGTGGCGGAAAACGATATTGTGCGCCTTGCCAGCCATCAGGTCACGCTGGGAGCGAACCAGTCCGATCTCAGGGAGCGTCTGCGGCAGGCGCATGACGCGGCGGGCATCACGCCGCCCAATCTCAAGGAGGTGCTTGAGGAACTGGGCGTGACCCCCAGGGAGGCCGCCCCCGTGCTCAGGCTGCTCTGCGACGAAAAGGCTCTGGTCAAGCTCAAGGACGGCCTGTACTGCTCCGCCCCGGTCATGGAAGACGTCCTGGACAAGGTCCGCGCATGGTTTGCCGGACACGACAATCTCGATCTCGCCGGCCTGAAGGAAATCCTGAATGGCCTGTCCCGCAAATATCTCGTGGCCATCATGGAATACATGGACCGCGAGAAAATCACCGTGCGCGTGGGCGATGCCCGGCAGTACCGGGGCCGCTAGCCGCAGCACGGCTCTTCCGCCGGTCTTCCCGGCAAAGGAACGTCCATGAATGCCGCCGCCCTTTCCGCGCTTCTGCGCCAGCGCCTTCTTGCCGCGCCGCGCCTTGTCCGCTACTTTTTTGTCGGCGGACTGGCCACGGGCGTGTATATGCTCGCGGGCATTGTTTTCGACTGGCTCTGGCCGCAGCACACGCTGACGGCCAATACCCTTGCCTTCTGCGTGGCCTTTATCGTCTCCTACGCGGGCCAGCGCTACCTGACCTTCACCTCCTCCACGGCCACAGCGGCACAGGCGGGCCCCAGATTCCTGATCACCCAGCTTGCCGGACTGGGGCTGAACACCCTCATTGTCGCCGCCCTGCTGCATCTGGGCGTGCACTACTACATCTGCATGCCCGTGGCCTCCCTGCTGGTGCCGCTGGCCATGTATCCAATCCAGAAGCGCTGGGCTTTCGGCGTGACGCGCTAGCCTCCCGCAAACAGCGGCGCCGCACGGCCCGCTCCCCAAGGAGAACGACCGTGCGGCGCACAGACAGCCGGCGTGAATCAGGCTACGGCAGCATGAAGCGCAGCGGTCCCGTCTGCAGATACGTCAGTACGCAGAGGATCAGCGTCATGGCAATGCTGTGCCCGATGGTGAAGCGGAAGAGGTTGCCTTCCTGTCCCACCATGTTGGTGGCGGCGGTAGCCACGGAGAGCGACTGCGGCGAAATCATCTTGGCCGTAACGCCGCCGGAGGCATTGGAGGCCACAGCCAGCTCGGGAGACATGCCCACAGCCACGGCGGTGTCCTTCTGCATGCCGCCGAAGAGCGCGCAGGAAGAGGTGTCCGAACCGGTCAGGAACACGCCCAGCCAGCCCAGCAGGGGCGAGAAGAAGGGGAAGAGCCAGCCGGTATGCGTGAAGGCCAGACCGAGGGTGGAGCTCATGCCCGCATAGTTCATGAGGAAGGCCAGGCCGAGGATCATGGCGATGGTGTAGATGGGGAAGATCAGCTGACGGAAGGTGCGCCCGAAGCAGGCGATGGCCCTGGCATAGCCGTAGTTCGGCATCATGGGCACGGAGACCAGACCGGCCAGCAGGATGGCGGTGCCGCCGGCGGAGAGCCAGTTCAGCGTGAACTTGGCGGCATAGACGGTATCCTGCGGCACGATGGGGGCGGTCTTCAGCACTTCGCCATGCAGGAAGGGCCAGTTGAAGGCAAAGACGGCACCAGGCACGCCGTTGAGAATCTTCTTGAATTCGGGCAGACCCCAGAAGAAGACGAACACGGCCAGCACAATGTAGGGGCCCCAGGCACGGATGACCGTGGAGGCCGGATAGCCGCTGCCGCCCAGGCTGCTTTCGGCTTCACCGGGGAAGCGGAAGATACGCGAGGGCTTCCAGACCTTCAGCAGGGCCACCAGCGCCACGATGGTGGCAATGGCGGAACCGATGTCCGGCAGGGTGGGGCCGTGGAAGTTGGCCAGCAGGAACTGCGCGCCGGCAAAGGCGATGCCGGCCACGAGGATGGCGGGCAGCACTTCCAGCGAGCGCTTGAAGCCGCACATGGTCACGCAGACCCAGAACGGCACGATGAGGGCCAGAATGGGCAGCTGGCGGCCGGCGATGGCGCTGACCGTAAGCTGATCCAGACCGGACACGGAGGCGGCCACGATGAGCGGCACGCCGATGGCGCCGAAGGCCACGGGAGCCGTATTGGCGATGAGGGCCACGCCAGCGCCCCACAGCGGCGTGAAGCCAAGGCCCACGAGCATGGCGGCGGCAATGGCCACGGGCGTGCCGAAGCCGGCCGTGCCTTCAATGAAGCAGCTGAAGGCGAAGGCGATGAACAGGGCCTGGAGGCGGCGGTCGTCCGTCAGACGGGCCAGGGAATCCTTGATGATTTCAAATTCGCCGGATTCCACCGTCATGTTATAGACCCACACGGCGGTAATCACGATCCAGATGATGGGGAAAAGACCAAAGGCCGCGCCGTTCAGCGTGGCGCTGATGGCCAGGGGTACGGGCATGCCCCACACAAGAATGGCCACCAGCAACGCGCCGATGAGACCGGCGGCCGCAGCCACATGCCCTTTTGCCTGCCGCACGGCAAGCATGTAGAAAAGAATGACAAGCGGGATGGCCGCCAGACAGGCGGAACCGGCAATGCCGCCGACGGGAGCGTACTGCTGTACCCAGGGCATAGTGACCTCCGTTCGCTAGAAGTGAAAGACAACAAACTCCCCCTCCTCCGCATAAGGAACAACGCAGGGAATTCTGTATTCTGCATACACGTTTCCCCTGCGGCGGGGTAATGAATTTTTTGCGGGGAAAGGCATGCAAAAAATTCATACGGGAGACAGCATACAAAGATTGGCAGGGAAGGCTTGCATCTCCGGACAAACAGGTTAGGCTGGGGGAACCGCATGGCGCGGTAAAGGAGGCGACAACGTGAGCGACAACAAAAGCACGGGCTGGAAGGTTCCCCTGCTCTTCTGTCTGGGCATCGGCGCGGTCACGGCGCTGGGCATTCTGCTGCGGCCGCCACAGGAACTGCCCGAGCTGCGCGTGCCCCCTTCCCTGATGCAGGCCATGCGCGCCCGGAAAATAGACCTCGCCGCCTCTGAGGAAGGGCGGCGCTGGCAGGGAGAAATCACGGCTGCGGCCGGCGGCTTTGCGGATGCGACGGAGAAAGATGCCAGGATTCTGCGCGTGCTGGATGCGGCGCTGGAAGCTGGACGCTTCGACGCGGCCTGCACGGCATCCGTCCTGCTGCACGATGCCGGCCGGCGTGACGCGGCGCTGGTACACATTGCGGAGGCAGGCGCAGGGCAATGCCCAGGGCTGGTCTGGGCTGGCATGGCCGCTGCCGGACTGCGCTCCCCGGAACTGCGGCGCCACTGGGAGGAACGCCTGACCAGACGCTGGGCCGAATGCGGCGGCGAACGCTGAGCATCTCCCCGCTCCATGCGATGCTGAAGCCCGGCCCGGACACCCCTTCCCCAACAGGGGCGAAGCGGGTTTCCCTTCCGCTCCGCCCCCGCCGCAAGAGGAGCCCGCCCCGGACGCCGCGCGGGACGGCAGGCAGCGGCAGGCGTCAGCTGTCCGAAGCCTGAGCCTCCTGTGTACATCGTTTTGGAGGAATTGACGCATGATATTAACGTATGCGCCTTATGCGAAAACAGAATAGCCATGAACATCCGCATGCTACAAATGCTGGTCGCCGTCGTGCGCGCGGGGGGCTTTTCCCGGGCCGCACCGGTGGTCTATGCCACGCAGTCCACGGTGAGCAAGGCCGTACAGACCGTGGAAGAACGCCTGAAGGTACGCATCTTTGAACGCCTGCCGCAGGGAGTGCGCCTCACTGTGGAAGGGGAGATGGTCTACCGGCACGCCTGCCGCATTCTGGACGCCTATGACGCCATGACGCAGGAAGTGGAGGCGCTGCACTCCCTGGAAAAGGGCATCCTCCGCATCGGCTTCCCCCCCATCGGCAGCGGCGCGCTGTTTGCGGAATTCTTCACGCGCTTTCACCAGAGCTATCCCGGCATCGTCATCCAGACGCACGAACAGGGATGCGGCGCGCTGGAAAGCATGCTGCGTTCCGGGGAGCTGGAGCTGGCGCTGACCCTGCTGCCCGTGCCGCCGGAATTTACCTGGCTCTCCCTGCGGGATGAACCGCTGGTGGTGCTCATGCCCCGGGACTACCCGCTGAACGGACGCGCCAGCCTCAGGCTGGACGATCTGACGGATCGTCCCTTCATCCTCTTTGAAGAGGGCTTCCTGCTCAACGATCGCATCGGCAGGATATGCCGGGAACGCGGCCTGCCCCTGCGCGAATGCCTCCGCAGCGGACAGGTGGACTTCATTCTCACGCTGGTGGCCTCCGGCATGGGCGTGGCGGCCCTGCCCCGTCTGGCCCTGGCGGGCAGGGATACGACAGGCGTACAGACCGCCCTGCTGGATGAGGATGAATTGCGCTGGCGGGCCGTGCTCGCCTGGAGGCGGGAGGCCGTGCTTTCCTCCGCCGCACAGGCATGTATCCGCATGTTGCAGGAAAGTACCGCCGGAAGCGGCTGAACGCACCGGCCCCTTTGCAAGCCGGCCTGTTTTCCTGTACCATGCGCATCCATCCGTCAAATCAACCCGTGCGGCTGCGAAAGCGCCGGGCGTGCCTGCTGTCAGGGCCCGCGCCGCTGTCTTCGCGTCCGCCGCGCAAGGAGCTGCCATGTTCGCCTTTCTCACCGTTGTCGCCGCCTATCTGCTGGGGTCCGTGCCCTACGGGCTGGTCATAGCCAAAACCTGCTGCGGCGTGGACCCGCGCACGGCGGGCAGCGGCAACACCGGCGCAACCAACGTCGCCCGGCTGTGCGGCTTCGGCTGGGGCGTCGCCACTCTGGCCTGCGATCTGCTGAAAGGCGCGCTTCCCGTGGCCTTTGCCCTGCATGTCCTTCAGGCTGGCCCCGCTGTCGTTTCCTGCGTGGGCCTTGCCGCCGTGCTGGGGCATCTGTTCTCCTGCTTCATGGCATTCAGGGGCGGAAAGGCCGTCGCCACCAGCATAGGCATTTTCCTGCCGCTGGCCTTCTGGCAGCTGCTGGTCGCCTGCCTCCTCTGCGTTCTGGCCATTTGGCGCAGCGGCTTTGTCTCGCTGGGCTCGCTCACGCTGGCCCTGGCTCTGCCCGCGGCTCTGGCCGTTTCCGGCCAATGGCAGTGGCTGCCGCTCTCGCTGGCCGTCATGGCTCTCATCTACTGGCGGCACAGGGAGAATATCACGCGCCTGCTGCGCGGCACGGAAAAGCCGTGGCGAAAGAAGCAGTATGACGCGGATGCCTGATCGCCTCCCGCCTGTCCTTGCCGGCGCGCCCTCCCCACTGGAAGGGCGCGTCTCTTTTTAGCTTGCCAGCCCCCCGCCTCTTCCCCTACACTTTGCACTGCAAAATTTTCACCACGGAAGGAAAAGCTGTATGTGCAAGCATGATTTCCCCACCTATCGCGGGCAGATGGAATATGTGTGCCTTTCCTGCGGCGCGCGCCATGCCGGCGACGAGCTTCTCTATACCTGCCCCCAGTGCGGCGGCGTATTCCTGCTGGAAAATACCAGATTTGACGAGCTGAAGGCCCACGACGGGGCCTGGTGGCGCGATCTGTTCGACCGGCGCGCCTCCACCCGCACCACAGCCCTGCGCGGCATCTTCCGCTATTACGAGCTGCTGGCCCCCATCCTCGATGAAGAGGACATCGTCTATCTTGGCGAAGGCATCACCCCCATCATCAAGGCCGCGCCGGCCCTGCGCGACAGCGTGGGCATCCCCTTTGCCTACAAGAATGACGGCCAGAACCCCAGCGCCTCCTTCAAGGACAGGGGCATGGCCTGCGCCTTCAGCTATCTGAAGTCCCTCGTCCGCAGGCATGGCTGGACAGACGTGCTCACCGTGTGCGCCTCCACCGGCGATACCTCGGCCGCGGCCGCGCTGTATGCTTCCTATGTGGGCGCACCGCTGAAGTCCGTGGTGCTGCTGCCGCACGGCAAGGTCACGCCGCAGCAGCTTTCCCAGCCTCTGGGCAGCGGCGCCACCGTACTGGAGCTGCCCGGCGTGTTTGACGACTGCATGAAGGTCGTGGAGCACCTGGCCGACCGCTACCGCGTGGCCCTGCTCAATTCCAAGAACAGCTGGCGCATCCTGGGACAGGAATCCTATGCCTACGAAGTCGCCCAGTGGTACGGCTGGGATGTTTCCAGCCTCTGCGTATTCGTCCCCGTGGGCAATGCGGGCAATATCACCGCCGTCATGTCCGGCTTCCTGAAGATGCTGGAGCTGGGCATCATCACCGGGCTGCCGCGTATTTTCGGCGTGCAGTCCGCGCATGCCGATCCCGTCTACCGCTATTATGCCGCCCCCAGGGCGGAGCGGCAGTGGCAGCCCGTGCAGGTTTCCCCCAGTGTGGCGCAGGCCGCCATGATCGGCAATCCCGTCTCCTTCCCCCGCGTCGCCAGGCTGGCCGCGAAGTTCCAGGAGCTTGGCGGCGAAAAGGCCTTCCAGGTGGTGCAGGTCACGGAGCAGCAGATCATGGATGCCATGATCCGCGCCAACCGCCGGGGACATATTGCCTGCACGCAGGGCGGGGAATGCCTCGCCGGCCTGATCAATGCCAGGGCCCTCGGCCTGATTGGCCCGGACGAGCATGCCGTGCTGGACGCCACCGCCCATGCTCTGAAGTTCTCCGGCTTTCAGGACATGTACTTCAACGGCAGCTTCCCGCCGGCCTATGAGGTCACGCCGGATACCAGCCTCTCCAACAGGCCGGAGCTGCTGCTGGATGCCGCCAAGAAGCAGAGCCTTTCCCCCGCAGAATATACCAGAGCGGCTGCCGAGGCCATTGTGCGGCGCCTGGGGCTGGTGAAAAAATAGCCTCTCCGCACTGCGGATGCTACAGCCGCGCCCCTGCCGGGCGCGGCTTTTTTTCAGATGCCGACCGGCGGGCCGGAATTGATTTCCACGCCCGGACGCTGTAGTATCGCACCGTTTTCCCACGAGGCGGACACGGGCGCGGGCCCCCGTGCGTCCGGTATGAACCTTCTCCCGGAGACTCCCATGAAAACATCCCCCCGCAGGCTGCTGTGGCAGCCTCTGGCCGCAGCCCTTGCGGGCGCGCTCTTCTGCTTCTGGATGACGCTGGACAGTGAAAGCCTCTGCGTGACCACGGGCTGCGCCCTCTTCCAGGACGCCTCCGTGGGGGGCGTCTCCCTGTGGCATTACGGCATGGCCGCCTTCATGCTGCTTTCCGTACTGGCCGTCTCGGGCTTCGGCGCGGCCGGCCGCCTGGCCTCCGGCTGCTGCCTGCTGGGAGACGTACTGCTGCTGGCGCTCATGGCTGCTACCGCGCCCTGCGCATCCTGCCTCATTGTCGCCCTGTTCTTTGCCCTGACCTACGGCGCCTTTCGCCGCGAGGCACGCCCCCGCGAAAGCAGGGGAAAGACGCCCAGCGCCTCCTGGCTGCTGTGGGCATGGGCCCTGCTCTGGGCCATCAACATTCTTGCCGCGGGCAGGAATGCGCTGGGCCCCTGGGTCATGCAGGGCGATCCCGAACAGGCAGGCATTCACCTCTACTTCTCTCCGTCCTGCCCGTCCTGCATCAAGGCGCTGAAGGTGCTTTCCGGCAATATCGGCGCCGCGTTCTATCCCGTGGCGGAAACGGACGGCGATGTGGCCGCCGTGCTCCGCATGGAGCAGCTGCGCCGCGCCGGCAGTACCCTGTATGAAGCCCAGCAGCAGGCCATGCAGGAAGCTCCGGAACTTTCCCTGTGGCGGCAGTGGGCTCCCGAGGTGGCGCTTCTGCGCTTCCGCATGCTGCGCAACAAGGCCCATGTCCTTGCCGCAGGCGGCCGCGCCGTGCCGTACATTGAATACAGGGGCCTGCCCGCGCACATCGCCCAGAAGGCCGATGCCGAAGAAATGGCCCGCCTGCGCCGCGAGGCCGCGGAGGCCCTGCGGGATGCGGGAGCCACGCCGCGCTTTACGCCGCGCGGCAGGGAAGCGCGGGAGGACGTGCGCATCCCCGTGGACCTGGAAGGCATCTCGGGGAGCTGCGGTGGGAGCGCCCCTTGTCCAGAATAGCAGCCTGTGCTACAAGAACTCAATTTACCGGCAGAGGAGCACCCCGGGCCCGCGCGGGCTCTTGACGCGGCGTCGCTTCTTGTCTATGAAGGCATGCCTTTTCACGTTGTTACAGGGTGAAGTATGAACGCGCTGGAAATCTTCCGCAGGCACAGGGACGAGCTGTGCGCCGCATGGGTGGATGCCGTATTTTCCACATACGAGCTGGACACCAAGGGCTTTTTGCGTACCAAGAAGGACCCTTTTCTGAATCCGGTGGGCGACATGACCCAGCAATGCGCCCGCTTTCTCTATGACGCTGCCGCAGGCGAAGACCTGACGGACGAGCAGGTGCGCGACGGCATCGCCCGCTTTGTCAAGCTGCGCGCCGTGCAGGACTATCCTGCCAGCCACGGTCTGGGCGTACTTTTCCTGATGAAGAACATCCTGCGCGGCAAACTCCTGCCCCTGTTTGCACAGGCGGACATGCTCCCCAGTTATCTGGAGGCGGAATCCCGCCTGGACACGGTGGCCCTCATGGCCTTCGATCTCTATACCCGGGATCGCGAGCTTGTGCTGGAACAGCGGATCAAGGAAATCAAAAACCAACATGCCCAGCTTGTTCGCTGGGCTCGGACGGTGGATGGTGGCCCGGTTGGAGGATCGGGCGAACCCAAACTTTAGCCCAGTGAGGTAAGGGAATGATCACTTCATTACTGGTGGTGCTGGTCATCGGCGTCGTCGCCTGGATCGGGGCGAGCATCGGGCTCGCGTCCTTCTTCGGCATCGTGCTGCCCTATGTGGCCGTGCTCACCTTCATCGCGGGCGTGGTGTGGCGCATGGTGTACTGGAGCATGTCTCCGGTGCCCTTCTGCATCCCCACCACGGGTGGCCAGCAGCAGTCGCTTGAGTGGATCAAGTCTGCCAAGCTCGACAACCCCAGCACCAAATGGGGCGTTGTCAAACGCATGTTCCTGGAAGTCTTCCTCTTCCGCTCGCTCTTCCGCAATACCCTTGCGGACGTGCGCCAGGACGGAACTGTCTACTACTCTTCCAAGTGGCTGTGGCTCTTCGCGCTCATCTTCCACTACTGCTTCCTGCTGGTGTTCATCCGCCACTTCCGCTTCTTCTGCGATCCCGTGCCGGCCTGCCTCACCTTCATCGAAGCTGTGGACGGCGTGTTCCAGATCGGCGCTCCCCGCCTGTATCTGACCAGCCTGCTGCTGCTCTGCGCCGTGCTCTTCCTGCTGGGCCGCCGCATCTTCGACCAGCGCCTGCGCTACATCTCGCTGATGAACGACTACTTCCCTCTGTTCCTGATCATCGGCCTGGTGGGCACGGGTCTCTGCCTGCGCTACTTTGATAAGACCGACATCGCCAGCGTCAAGGTGCTGACCATGGGCCTTGTCACCTTCTCGCCCAGCATTCCCGCCGGCGTCAACGCGCTCTTCTTTGTGCACCTGACCTTCCTGAGCGTGCTGCTGATGTACTTCCCCTTCTCGAAGCTGATGCACATGCCCGGCATATTCTTCAGCCCCACGCGCAACATGCCCAACAACTCGCGCGCTGTGCATCATGAAAATCCGTGGAACGACCCCAATGCTCCGTTCACCACGTATGCGCAGTACGAAGACAACTTCCGCGAGGCCATGGCTGAAGCCGGCCTGCCGCTGGAAAAGCAGCCTGAAAAGGCCAGCGCAGAGTAAGGAGTGACTGATGGCCAAATTACCTACCCCGCAACAGCTGATTGCGAGCCGTCCGGCTTTCCCCAAAGAGAACTGGATGGACATCAAGCCCGAATTCAAGCCGGGCAGCTACTGCTATCCGGCCCAGAAAAAGACCATGGAAGAGCTGCACATGCCCAATCCGCACGATTGGGACCCTTCCGCGGAAGACTGGAACCTGCCCGAAAACTGGGAGCAGATTCTGTGCGACGCCTTCCATGACCGCCTGAAGAAGCACCGCTCCCTGAAGCTCTTCATGGACATCTGCGTGCGCTGCGGCGCCTGCGCGGACAAGTGTCACTTCTTCCTCGGCACCAACGATCCCAAGAACATGCCGGTCATGCGTGCGGAGCTGCTCCGCTCTCTCTACCGCCGCGACCACACCATGCTGGGCAAGATTCTCGGCAAGAAAGTGGGCGCCCGCGGCTGGGACAAGGACGTGGTGAAGGAACTCTTCTACTACGCCTACCAGTGCACCGAATGCCGCCGCTGCTCCCTGTTCTGCCCCTACGGCATCGACACGGCCGAAATCACGGCCATCGTGCGCGAGCTGCTGCATGAAGTGGGTCTCGGTATCCACTGGATCATGGACCCGGTGAAAAACTGCTCCTTCACGGGCAACCACCTGGGCATCCAGCCCCACTCCTTCGTGGAAATCGTGGAAATGCTGGCCGATGACTGCGAAACCATCACCGGCATCCGTCCCAAGACCCCCTTCAACGAAAAGGGCCACGAGATCCTGTTCATCACGCCTTCCGGCGACGTGTTCGCGGACCCCGGCATCTACACCTTCATGGGCTACCTGATGCTGTTCCACGAACTGGATCTGGACTACACCTTCTCCACCTATGCCTCTGAAGGCGGCAACTTCGGTTCCTTCACCACCTTCAACATGGCCAAGAAGCTCAACGCCAAGATGTACGCCGAAGCCGAACGTCTGGGCGCCAAGTGGATCCTGGGTGGCGAATGCGGCCACATGTGGCGCGTCATCAACCAGTACATGGCCACCTACAACGGCCCGGCCCCGTCCTGCATGATGGATGTGCCCACCTCCCCCATCACCGGCACCAAGTTCACCAACGCGGCTGCCACCAAGATGGTGCACATCACCGAGTTCACGGCCGACCTGATCAAGCACAACAAGCTGAACTTGGATCCCAGCCGTAACGACCATATCATCACCACCTTCCACGACTCCTGTAACCCCGCTCGCGGTATGGGTCTGCTGGAAGAACCCCGTTACGTGCTCAAGGCCGTGTGCAACAACTTCGTGGAAATGCCCGAGAACACCATCCGTGAGCAGACCTTCTGCTGCGGCGCCGGTTCCGGTCTGAACACCGAAGAAATCATGGAACTGCGCATGCGTTCCGGTATGCCTCGTGGCAACGCCCTTCGCTATGTGCAGGAAAAGTACGGCGTCAACCACATGGCCTGCGTCTGCGCCATCGACCGCGCCACCCTGCCGCCCCTGGCCGACTACTGGGCCCCCGGCGTGACCGTGAGCGGCGTGCACGAACTGGTGGCCAATGCCCTGGTCATGAAGGGCGAATGCAAGCGCACCATGGACCTGCGTCAGGAAGACCTGCCCAATGTGACCGCCGAGGCCGAGGAGGAATAACAACATGTACAACGCCAAAGCTGTCATTCTCGGGATCCTCGTTTTCGCGGTCCTGTTCTCCACCCCCTTCTGGGCCAACTTCGGCGGTACCAAGGACTACAAGCGTCCTGCCATCGTCCTGCCCCAGAATGAAAAGGAATGCGTGGAACCCGTCGAGTTCATGCGCGCCGAGCACATGTACCTGCTCAACGAATGGCGCGATCAGGCCCTGCGCTATGAGAACCGCACCTATGTGTCGTCCACCGGCAAAAAGTGGCCCATCAGCCTGCAGAACACCTGCCTGAAGTGCCACAGCAACTACGAAGAGTTCTGCGACAAGTGCCACGTGTCCAACAGCGTCGATCCTTACTGCTGGACCTGCCACATTCTTCCCAAGGGGAACAAGTAATGAACAAAAGCAGAAGATCCTTTCTGAAGGTGGCGGGCCTCTCGGTCTTTGCCCTGAGCAGCGGCCTGGCCACCATGGCCGGCTCTGCCCAGGCCGGTGCGCGCATCGGCTCCTATGAACCCAACGCCAAGGCCCTGAAGGCCAAGCGCTGGGCCATGGTCATCGACACCCGCGCCTTCAAGAACGCCAAGGAATACGCTCCCATCATCGAAGCCTGCCACAAGGCCCACAACGTGCCCACCATGGAAGGCCATCAGGACATCAAGTGGATGTGGCTCGAAAAGTTCGACCACGCCTTCCCCGACGACCTGAACGAACACCTGACCTCCCGTGTGAAGGATGCCAGCTATCCCCTGCTGTGCAACCACTGCACCAACCCGCCGTGCGTGCGCGTGTGCCCCACCCAGGCCACCTATCAGATGGAAGACGGCATCATCGCCATGGACTACCATCGCTGCATCGGCTGCCGTTTCTGCATGGCCGGCTGTCCCTTCGGCGCCCGCTCCTTCAACTTTGTGGATCCCCGCAAGTACCTGAGCGATCCCGTGCCGAACCCCGCCTACCCCACCCGCATGATCGGTGTGGTGGAAAAATGCACCTTCTGCGCCGAGCGCCTGGCCGTGGGCCAGATGCCCGCCTGCGTGGAAGCTGCCGGCGGCCGCATCCTCTTCGGCGATCTCAACGATCCCAAGTCCGATGTGTGCAAGGCCCTCGCCTCCAACTACAGCATTCGCCGCAAGCCCAATCTGGGCACCCAGCCCGGCGTTTACTACCTCATCTAGGGAGAACAGGCCATGCTTGAAAAATTGCTTACCGGTCCCAAGACCTACTACCTGTGGCTGCTCTTCCTGCTCGCAGTCATCGCCGGTTGCGGCCTGGTCTACCTGCAGCAGCTGCAGGAAGGCCTCTCCATCACCGGCATGAGCCGCGATGTCTCGTGGGGCCTCTACATCTCGCAGTTCACCTATCTTGTGGGTGTGGCCGCTTCCGCCGTCATGCTGGTGCTGCCCGCCTACTTCCACCACTACAAGAAGTTCAAGCGCATGATCATCTTCGGTGAATTCATGGCCATCTCGGCCGTGGTCATGTGCGCCCTCTTCATCGTGGTGGACCTGGGCCAGCCCCAGCGCATGATGAACGTGCTGCTGCATCCCACGCCCAATTCGGTCATGTTCTATGACATGATCGTGCTCATCGGCTACCTGACCCTCAACGCCGTCATCGGCTGGGTCACCCTGGAAGCCGAGCGCCATGACGTGGAACCGCCCAAGTGGATCAAGCCCCTGATCTACCTCTCGATCCTGTGGGCCTTCTCCATCCACACCGTGACCGCCTTCCTGTACGCCGGCATCCCCGGCCGCCATTACTGGCTGACCGCCATCATGGCCGCCCGCTTCCTGTCCTCGGCGTTCTGCTCCGGTCCCGCCATCCTGCTGCTGCTGATCTTCATCGTGCGCCGCCTCACCGGCTTCGATCCCGGCCGCGACGCCATCAAGACCCTGACGACCATCATCACCTATGCCATGTGCATCAACGTGTTCTTCTACCTGTTGGAAGTCTTCACCGCGTTCTACAGTGGCATCCCCGGTCATCAGCATCCCCTGGTCTTCCTGTTCGCTGGTCATGAAGGCCACGTTTCCTGGGTGACCAACTGGATGTGGGCCGCTGTGGTCATGGCCGCCGCTTCCCTGATCATCCTGATCCCGCCGCAGTGGCGTACCGGCCCCCTGCTGCCCCTGGCTCTGGTGCTGCTGGTTGCCGCTTCCTGGATCGACAAGGGCCTCGGCCTGCTCATCGGTGGTTTCACTCCCAACATGTTTGAGACCGTCACCGAATACGCCCCCACCGGCCGTGAGATCATCGTGGCCCTGGGCGTGTACGCCGTGGGCGCCCTGGTGCTCTCCCTGCTCTGGAAGATCGCCCTGGGCGTGAAGCGCGAAACCGGTCACTTCAGCGACTAGTTTCACGATCCCGCACTCCAAAGGCCCCGTGCTCGCACGGGGCCTTTTTTGTTGCCCGGGGCCTCCGCATGAACGAGGCCGCCCACCTTACCTGAAAGGACGGCACGGCACCCCGCCGGACGGCGGCATGCCTCTCACGGGTCTGCCCCTCCCCTGAACGTACGGCCTGATGCCGGGACTCGTGCCTTCTCATCCTGTCCGCCCCAGACGTTCCGGGGGCTGTCGTGGGGGCGCCCCGGCAGCTTGTGCGGGCATCCGGGCAAGGCTCTCCCCGCAGGCCAGGGCATCGTTTCCAGCCCCTTTTGCCACCGGGAGACATCGTGCCCGGAGCGCACTGTTGCTTGACTTTGCCCCCATTGCCGCCGATACTGAAATCAGCGGCCTGCAATGCGGTCAGGCCTTCACAACGCATGTATGCCGGGGATTTCCCTGGATGCGGCTTCGCCGCTTGAGGAGTTTTCATGGAAAAAGCGCTAAAAGACGCCATCACCATCTGCAAAACCCTGCTGCGCAACGGCTATGACGCCCATGTCATCAATGCGCCCGTGCAGGAACATCTTTTGAAACACAGCAAACAGCTGGCTGTGGACATCGCCTGTGAGCCCGACCTCGAGACGCTTCTCAAGCTCTTCCCCGAAGCCCGCGTCGAGCCGGACCAGCGTGCCATCGCCCAGATGGAAAAAGACGGCGTTCTTTTCCGTTTCTATGCCCTGGAAGTGGAGGATGCCAGCCATCCCGAGCTTTCCCTGCTGCGCATCACCCCCACCATGGCCAACATGATGGATCCCCAGGAGCGCCTGCAGCTGCGCATGACCGGCTTCGGCAGCCCGGCCCCCACCGGGGACGTCTATGACGGTTTCATGGACGTCAAGGGCGGCCTCATCCAGCTCACCGGCCTGCCGGACGAGACCCTGCGCCACAACTATCTGCTGGCCATCCGCGCCCTGCGCTTCGCCGCCAACTTCGACATCCCCATCGAGCCCAACACCTGGCTGGCCATCGTGCGTTCGTCCACCCGCGTGCTGGACTACGTGCCCGCCGCCGACATCATGGACGAATGGCGCAAAGTGGCCGCCGAATCCATGTACCGCTTCGTGAAGCTCATGTTCGACGCCCACATCCTCCAGGGCCTCATCCCCGAAGTGGCCGCCCTGGCCTGCATCCGCCAGCGCCGCAACGATGATGACGACACCGAGGAGACGGTCTTCGACCACACCCTGGAGTGCATGCGCCACTACCCCGAAGAAGGCTTCCACTACGACTGGCTGGGCACCATGGCCATGCTCTTCCACGATGTGGGCAAGCTCTTCACCGGCGAATACTTCGACGGCCAGTGGACCTTCTACCAGCACCACCGCGTGGGCGCCAAGGTCACCCGCAAGATCCTGCGCCGTCTGCACTTCAGCCCCGAAGACATCGACCTGCTCTGCCATCTGGTGCGCTACCACATGCGCTTCCACTTCATGCTCACGGACCGCGGCATCCGCCGTTTCAAGGCCCTGGACGAATACCCGCGCCTCATCGCCATGTCCCGTGCGGACATCCAGGCCCGCGACGGCAGCTACACCTACTTCAACCACAATATGAAGTATCTGGAGCGCGCCGAGACCCCCGAACAGATGCTGGAACCCCTGCTCAACGGTAACGAGATCATGAGCGAGACCAAGCTGGCCCCCGGCCCGCTGGTGGGCGTCATCCGCGATGCCCTGCTCCAGGCCCAGATCGCGGGCGAAGTCACGGATCGTGCCTCGGCCCTGCACTTCGTGTGCGAATACGCCCGCAAGTCCGTGGGCTAGACGCCTCCCGCACCCTGCGGCCCCCAAACGGGACCGCTCCGACATGACCATAAGGGAGAGGAAGCACGGCGCCATGCCGTCTCCCTCTCCCTCTCATATTCCCGCTCCGGCATTTTCCCGGCAGGCGGCCCTTGTGCCGGACACGGGGCCACACGCCGCCCCGCCGCCCTGCCTTTCCCTCCAACCCACGGTCGAGCCCTGCCGTGGCACCCCCGAAGACCATGATCAATCTCCTCGACTATACCCTGCCCGAACTCACCGACTGGATGCAGAACGAGCTGGGCGAGCCCAAGTTCCGGGCCGTCCAGGTCTGGCAATGGATCTGGCAGAAGATGGCCCGCGATTTCGACGCCATGACCAATGTCTCCAAAGCCTGCCGGGAACGCCTGGCCCAGTGTGCCGAGATCCGCTGGCCCGAGATCGTCACCGTGGAACAGAGCAGCGACGATACCACCAAGTTCCTGCTCCGCCTCCAGGACGGCGCCGAAGTGGAGACCGTGCTCATCCCCAGCGACTCCCGCGAAGGCGTGCGCCGCTGGACCCAGTGTCTGTCCTCGCAGGTGGGCTGCGCCATGGCCTGCACCTTCTGCAGTACCGGCACCATGGGCTTCGAGCGCAACATGACCATGGGCGAGATCCTAGGCCAGATCCTGGTGGCCCGCGAGCACCTGGGCGATACCCGCCCCGACTGGCCCGTGCTGCGCAACCTGGTCTTCATGGGCATGGGCGAGCCCCTGCTCAACCTCAAGAACGTCATGCGCGCCCTGGAGAGTCTCAACAACGACAAGGGCCTGAACTTCTCGCCCCGCCGCATCACGGTCTCCACCTGCGGCATCGAGAAGGGCCTGCGCGAGCTGGGCGAGAGCGGCCTGGCCTATCTGGCCGTGTCCCTGCACGCTCCCACCCAGGAACTGCGCGCCCGCATCATGCCCAAGGCCGCCCGCTGGCCCCTCGAGGACCTGCTCCAGGCCCTCAAGTCCTATCCGCTCAAGACCCGCGAGCGCATCACCTTCGAATATCTGCTGCTGGGCGGCGTCAACGACGGTCTGGAACAGGCCCGGCAGCTGGCCCGCGTGGTCAGCGACGTCAAGGGCAAGCTCAACCTCATCGTCTACAACCCCTCCGAGGGCGATCCCTACAAGGCCCCCTCACCGGAACGCGTGCTGGCCTTCGAGCAGTACCTCTGGGACCGCAACATCACGGCCATCATCCGCAAGAGCAAGGGGCAGGACATCAAGGCGGCCTGCGGCCAGCTCAAGGCCGCCCGCCAGAACGAGGCCGGGGAACAGGCCTAGACAAGAATGCTTTCCGGGGGAAGGAGGCCCTTTGCCCGCGCTAACGTGCCTCCTTCCCCGTCCCCTATCCTCTTCAAACGCGCTTTTCCCGGGACAGCTTTGGCAAGCAGATTGAAAGATCATCACAGCGCTGCAAGCCCCTTTTTATCCCCTTCCAGCGCCCCTCTGGACGCTGAAAAACAAATGTCCGGCAAGAGAGACGTACAAACGAAAAAGACGCCCTCAGGGCGTCTTTTTTCGTTATCCGGAACGATGGGGGGCCATGCCGTGGAGCATGGCTGACAAGCTCAGGCGCGGGCCCGTCGCCCCGTGCCCCGGCGACGATCCCACCACAGCCCGCGGCGGGCCAGACGGACAAGGACCAGCAGGGCCCAGAGCAACGCACAGCCCAGGTGGCCATGCTTGATGAGGGTGTACACAGGGCCGTAGAAGGAAAAGTCCTGGAAGTTGTGCAGGATCAGG
>JAQXJC010000026.1 GCA_029008115.1 Desulfovibrionaceae bacterium
AGGAGAGCGGGGCTTTTCCCGCCGAATGCCATCATGTTTTGAAGAGGATGCACATGCCGCAGGTCGCCGCACGTATCAGCGAAGAGCAGGAACGCTGGCTGAAGGATTATTTCAGGACAAAAAGCGCCGGAGCTGAATTTATTCTGCCTTGGGCCGTGGATACCTTTTTCCGGGCCATTACGAATATCAAGGGCGTGTTCAGCGCGGCGGAACTGAAGACCATCGTCGAAGCCTACAAGGACGTCAAGCTGCTGCCCAGCGATACGCGGGCGTCCTATCTGCATCTGCGGGTGATGGACGCCTGCGACACGAACAACATCCACACGCGCAACGGCGCCTCCCGCAACAGTCTGGAGGCGAAGATCAGGCGTCTGGACGATACGCAGGCCACGGCGCTGATGGTCTGGGCCTCGGCCTTCTGGGTCAGCCGGAACTGCACCGTGCAGAATCTGGATGACTACATCAAGGCATACTAGCGCAGTACGCTGACAGGTATTCCCATGGCTGCGTCGTCCGCCGGGCGGAAGGCGCGGCTTTTTTGTCGCCCGGCGGCAGGCGGGCTAGCCGGGAATGAGGGTGTGATAGCCGGAGATGCCGGCCAGCAGGGCGATGAGCACCGCCACCGTGATGTTCAGGATATGGAGCAGGCTCCACGGCTTGCGGCGCAGCGTCCAGGAGATGGCCGTGTGCGCAAAGGCGGCGATGCAGAGCGCCGCGATATAGAAGACAACGGTGGAGCCAACGGTGGTGACGATACGCTCCGTCATCCGTCCTGTGGCGCCTGTGGCGAAGTAGCAGAACAGACCGGCAAGCATCAGCAGGGCGACATTCTGGGCGGAGAGCAGGTGCTTCATGGAATCCTTCCTTTCTGGTTGGCGATGTCTCAGCATAGACTGTCGGCCGGACGGGATCAAGCCTTTGCGGGAGTGCGGAATATGAGCTGGAGGAACGATGCCGCCAGAACGGGGGCCGGATACGGTCTGGCACTGCTTGCCGCGGTGCTGTGGTCCGCCATCGGCCCTTTGTCCAAGATGTGCCAGGCGGAGGGCCTGTCGCCGCTGGACATAGCCTTCTGGCGGGCGGCGCTGGGCGGGCTGTGCTTTGCCGCGCAGTCGGCCTGTCTGCGCCAGCTCAGGCTTCCGCCGGCGCACGCGCTGCTCTTCGCGCTTTTCGGGATGGCTGGCGTGGGAGCATTCTTCAGCGTGCTTCAGGTGGCCATTCTGAAGAGCGGGGCGGCCGTTTCCATGGTGCTCATGTATACGGCGCCGGTGTGGGTGGCGCTCTTTGCCCGCCTGCTGTTTCATGAGGCCGTCTCCCGCTACAGGCTGGGCTGCATTCTGGTGGCGCTGGCGGGCACGGGGCTGGTCTGCCTGTCCGGCGGCAGCCTGCCCGCATCCTTTTCAGCGCTGGGCATTGTGTGCGGACTTGCCTCCGGCTTCTGCTACGCCCTGCACTTTCCCTTCTTTGTCTGGTGGAAGGAGCGCTATTCCACTGCCGTCATCTATACATACATGCTGCTGGGCGGGGCGCTTTCCCTGCTGCCCTTTGCACATATTCTGGAAGGTGCCCCGGCTGGCTGGGAGGTATGGACGCTGCTCCTTTTGCTGGGCGTCGGGACGAACTATGCGGCCTACTATGCCTACGGACAGAGCCTGCGCCTGATTCCGCAGGTGCCGGCCGCCGTCATCGGCAATGTGGAACCGCTGCTGGCCACCTTCTGGGTCTGGCAATTCTGGGGAGAGGATTTTTCCCTGTCCGGCTGGGCGGGGAGCGTGTGCATCCTGACGGCTGTGCTGTGCATTACGCTGGAACCGCGCACTGCGGTGCCGCGGTCGGAAGGGGGCAGGGAGTAGACGCGGAGAGGGTCGGCAAGGCGCGCGGGCTTTACCGACCCTGCACAGCCGGCGTCAGCTTTTTTTCAGGACATAGGCATGCAGGCGGCGCATGGCCTCCTGAAGATTTTCCAGCGAGTTGGCATAGGAGATGCGCAGAAAGCCTTCGCTTTGCGTCCCGAAGTCAATGCCGGGCGTGATGCCGATATGGGCCTTTTCCAGAATGTCAAAGGCCAGTTCCAGAGAGCTGGCGCCCAGATGTCTGGCATTGATCAGCATGTAGAACGCGCCGCGCGGCTCCACGGGAATGCTGAAGCCCAGCTCCGGCAGGGCCCTGAGCAGATAGCGCCGCCGCTCGTCATAGATGCCGCGCATGCGGCTGACATCGGCATCAGCCAGACGCAGCGCGGCAACGCCGGCCCGCTGCACGGCGGGATTGGCGGAGATGAAGAAGTTCTGCATGAGCGCCTGCATGGGGCGGACAAAGGTGCGCGGCACGATGAGATAGCCTAGCCGCCAGCCTGTCATGGCCCATGCCTTGGAAAAGCCGCCGATGACCACGGCATTGTCCGTGTATTTCAGAATGCAGTGTTCCGGCGCGCCCCCGTAGGTCAGGCCGTGATAGATTTCATCGGAAACGATGAGCGGCCCGCTTTCAGCCAGACGGCGCATGCGCTCCGGCTCCATGACAATGCCCGTGGGATTACAGGGCGAGTTGATCAGGATGGCCCTTGTGCGGGGGCTGATGCGGGCGGCCACGTCTTCGGGACGGTATTGGAAGCCTTCCTCTTCGCAGGTGGGCACTTCCACGGGAATGCCGCCGGCATAGCGCACGAAGTTGGGATAGCAGGCATAGCAGGGATTGGAGAGGATGACCTCGTCCCCGGCATTCAGCAGGGCTGTGAACAGCAGCATCATGGCTGGAGAGGAGCCCGGAAAGACGAGGACCTGTCCGGCCTCGATGTCCACCCTGTAGCGTCGCCGGTAGTAGGCGGCGATTTCCGTACGCAGGGAGGCATCGCCCAGCGAGTGGGTATAATGCGTCAGCCCCTCGTCCAGCGCGGCCTTGCCCGCCTCGGTGATGCAGGCGGGCGTGGCAAAGTCCGGCTCGCCCAGTTCCAGATGAATGATGTCGGCACCGGCGTGCTCCATCTGCTGGGCACGCTCCAGGATTTCCATGGCCAGAAAGGGACGGACGCCCTGTGTTCGCTGCGCAAGCATGCTAGGCCATCCAGTCAAAGGTAATGCGCTGCTCCACACCGGGATGCAGGCTCAGGCAGACGGGGCAGGAGCGGGCGCAGGCTTCAATAACGGCGCGCTGGCTCTCGCTGTATCCCCTGGGGGGCATGTGGATGATGACTTCCAGCCTGCCGATGCGACGGGGACTGGCGCTCATGGCCTTGGTCACATCCACAGTGGCGCCGTCCAGATCAATGCCGTGCTCCTTGCAGTGGATGCCGATAATAGTCAGGGCGCAGGCGCCCAGGGCCGTGGCGCAGAGGTCGGTGGGTGAAAATCCCTCGCCGCGGCCGTGATTGTCCACGGGGGCGTCGGTAAGGAGGGTCGTGCCGCTGGCGTTGTGCGTGCATTCCACGCGCAGATCGCCCCGGTATGTCAGGGAAACAGTGCTCATTGTTCGCTCCTTGCTGTCTTCACTGCCGGGCCGCGTGAGGCGGGCGGCGTGGACTGTCTTGCAATAGCCGCATTTCCGCGCGGAGGCAAGGGGCGCGGAGAAATGCCTTGAATTTCACCGGCGCAGTCCGTATACAGCCAGACAGGCATTGACGGCCGATCCCCTGCGGAAAGGGCCGCCGCCGTATCCCAAAGCGTGAGGAGAAGCAAAGGAATGAACGCTGAATTGGAAAGCGGATTTGCACTGTGCCGCCGGCGGCTGGAGCTGGCGGGAGAGATTTCCGCCATTGAAGATGCCCTGCCGGAAAATCTGCTGTCGGATGCCTCCTTCCGGCGGCGATACTATGCGAAGCACGGCAGCGGCCTTGTATCCGGCTGCTGTATTCTTGCCGGATTCCTTGTGCCGGCGCTGGTGTTCGTGTCCTTTTTCCGCTATGAGGAAAGCGGCTTTGTCAGCTTTGGCTATGTGCTGTCCACCATTGTGTGCGCCCTGCTGTTCCGCCTGCTGTACATCCAGCTGTTTCATGTCCGGCACCGTGATGCTCTGGAGCGCTATCACCAGTTTGCGGAAAAGGCCCGGCGCGATGTGGAGGCCAACAGGGCGCTGCTGGAAAGAAAGGAGGCCGAGCTGGAAAATCTGGAATCCTCCATGTCAGCGGCCGGACGCTGCGTGATTCCCGAAGCGTACTGGAATTTCAGCTGGCTGCTTGAAGAATACATGCAGCAGGGGAAGGCGGCGACGCTGGAAGAGGCCATCGGGCTGCTGTCCCACGATCAGCGCTATGTGCAGCGCCCGAAATAGGCGGAGGCACGCGGCCGGCAGTTCGGGTGGCGGATATTTTTTACGGACAGTGCATTTTTTGCTTGCCAAGCGTCGGACTTTGCCGTAAATACAAGCCCCGTAACGGAGAGATGTCCGAGTTGGTCGAAGGAGCACGATTGGAAATCGTGTGTACGTTAATCGCGTACCAAGAGTTCGAATCTCTTTCTCTCC
>JAQXJC010000027.1 GCA_029008115.1 Desulfovibrionaceae bacterium
TAAATTCAGCTCCGGCGCTTTTTGTCCTGAAATAATCCTTCAGCCAGCGTTCCTGCTCTTCGCTGATACGTGCGGCGACCTGCGGCATGTGCATCCTCTTCAAAACATGATGGCATTCGGCGGGAAAAGCCCCGCTCTCCTCTGCCAAGGCTACGCCATCGGCAGACGATATTCAAGAGTTTTTCCAGAGTTCCGCCGGCTGCCGGCGCGCTCCTCCCCGCTTCGGCGCCCTCCGTGCCGCTCACTGCCGGGGCATCCCGCGGCAGGAAGCACGTACGTGGCACATGCAAATAAATATATGTTAATATATTTTTTCCGAAAAAGTCGCTTGTAAAGCCGCCCTTTCTCTGCTACAGCAGTATAGTGCATACATACCAATGCGGCATACTGCGCAACGCCAGATACCGTTGAAAAGCAAAGGAAACTATCATGCGTCCGAATAGCGGGTTTACCCTCATAGAGATAACGATGGTGCTTGTCCTGCTCGGCATTCTCGCCGCCGTGGCGGTTCCCAAATATATTGATCATCAGAAAGCGGCGGACCAGCGTGCCGCCCTCGCCTCTGTGGCCGAGGCGCAGGCCCGGCTGGACGCAGCCTTCGGAGAAAAGCTGCTGGCGGGCAAGTCCTGCACACAGGCACGCAATGAGCTGCTGGATCTCAAAACGATTGCGGATAACCCCACTGCTGCAACGAACTACAAAAATATTTTTGGCAGCTATTTCTTATACCCTACGGGTTTCACGGAAAACACAATGTCTCTGGGGATAAAAACAGTTGCCAAGAACGCTGCTGTCAATACAAAGACATATTTAACATATCCAACATGTAAAGATGCCCCATCTATTGCAGCTTTAATGGATGAGGATACAGAATTTAAGATCAAGTTCGCTATTCAAGCTGGCATTGCCAGCGGCGGTATGACCTGGCAATATAATTCAACATATGGAAAGGGTACAGGTGGGCAAATAGGCGTTGTCAATGGTTTTTTTGGCGGCCAGGATAAGATTTTTTCTGGAGAAGACGATATCACTGCTGGAACATGGGCCTTTATGTCCTTTGGATATGCCGATGGTAATAGTACATCAAAAAATATTGCCGATGGGTTATTTGTCTGGACGGATGCCAAGATTCCGTCATCTGTTACAAGTGATGATCCAATTTTTGGACAATCCATTGCTGTTATGGTCTATGATACAAAAACTAAAACATATTCAGTAGCAGAAGCGAATATTGTAAAAGATACCGGGTCTGACACGAGGCCAGTACTATGGTTGGGTAGTACTATGGATAAATTAACGAATTACAAAGCAGCCGAAAAAGACTCAAGTGGAACTAAACTATATACATTTGATACTAGTAGAATTAAACTGGATCCAACTGATTTTGATACAGCCAAGTCCCACTACGAAAGCCTAAAAAATACTTATCCCATCTATAGCCAAAACAAATAAGTAATATTATTTATTTTCTGTTGTTATACTATGCCGCCCTGACTGCCTCGCCAGCCGGGGCGGTTTCATCTTCCGCCGACCCTCTGGGGGCGAATATGGAGAGCACGACAGATGTACATGGGGAATATGGCGGAACGCGCTTGACGAATGCGTGACCTTTCCTTGCCTGACCGGGTTGCCGTCTGACAGCCCCCCGAAAATATCACGAGAAAACGGTTTACGCATGCCGGGCTCTGCGCAGGCCCATTTTTCACGCAAGCTGAGCATGGCAAAAGCCCCCTGAGTGCAATCTCCGCACAGTTCAGGGGGCTTTTTTGCGACGCTGTCCCGAGCTTTATACTCTGGGGCGGCTGGCCGCGCACTTTGCCGCGCCGGAAGCCGTCTACTGGGATGCCGCGCATGGGAATGCGCTCTATGTCTTTCCCGACGATGATCCGGATTGGTGCGTCATCATGCCGCTGAACATGCCCACCCGGGACAAAAAATCCGTCAAACGGCACGGGCGGCCTGACGGCGGGGCAACGGCATACAGGTGGGAGCGGACAGAAGCGGTATGTCGCGGCTCTCCCCCCATGCCAAGCCCCCCCAAAAAAAAGAATCCCCCGGCAAAGCCAGGGGATTCCGCAGCGAAGAATGCGCGTATGCGCTATCTTCTTTCGGATTTGGAGACGAGCAGGGCGCAGACCGCATCGCCGGTAATGTTGACGACGGTGCGCCCCATGTCGAAGATTCTGTCCACGCCCGCCACCAGCGCTATGCCGTCCACGGGAAGCCCGACGGAAAGTAGCACCATGGCCAGCATGACCATGCCCGCCCCCGGCACGCCCGCCGTGCCGATGGAGGCGAGCGTTGCAGTGGCGGCAATGGTGGCCATTTGTCCTAAAGAGAGATCAATGCCATAGCAAGAGGCGATGAAGATGGCGCACACGCCCTGATAGATGGCCGTGCCGTCCATATTAATGGTTGCGCCAAGGGGCAGGACAAAGGAGGTCACTTCCTTGGATGCCCCCATCCTGCGGCAGCCAGACATATTGATGGGCAGTGTGCCTACGCTTGAGGCGCTGGAGAAGGAAAAGATCATAGCGGGCATATGCCCCCTGAAGAAATCCAGGGGATTCATGACGCCGAATATCCTGAGAATGAGGGAATAGACAATGAACATATGGGCGGCATAGCACAGATAGGCCGCCAGTAGCACCATGGCCAGCGAGCCGATGACGGCAGGCCCGTTGACCGCCACCACAGGACAGAGAAGGCAGAAGACGCCGTAGGGAGAGAGCTTGAGAATCAGCTCCATGCACTTCATGAAGACTTCATTGAAGCTGTGGATGATGCGCTCGGCGGGGCTGTCCTCCTTGCCCACCAGAATAATGGAAAAGCCCATCAGCAGCGCCATAACAATCACCTGCAGCATGGAGGCGCTGGATATGGGGGCGAGGAAGTTCGAGGGGAAGATGTTGACAATCACCGACATGAAAGAAGGCGTGGCCTTTGCCTGATAGGCGATGTCAGATGTGGAAAGCACGGGAAAGATATCGTGGAAGAGCCAGCCGCCGGCAATGCCGATGGCAATGGCAAAGAAGGTGGTGGCCAGATAGTAGATGACGGTTTTGGCTCCGATGACTCCCACCTTGCGGATGTCCTTGAGCGTGATGATGCCGGACATGATGGAAAACAGAACGATGGGAACAACAATGAACTTCAGAAGATTCAGAAAGATGGTGCCGAAAGGCTTGATGTACTCATTGGCGATGGCCGCATTGCCCTGCAGCAGAAAGCCTGAGGCAATGGCCAGAATGAGGGCGATGAATATCTGGGTGGCCAGAGACATGTTCTTCATGTTTTTTCCTCGATAAGCAGTTGCGAAAGGCGGTGCCGTGCTGCACGCGGCGCCTGCCGGATGCGCGGCCGCGGAGCTGCCTGACGGAAGGGGCGCACAGGCTGCCAGCGCGGGAATACGCCCGCAGGAGTAGGCCTGCATCACCAGTTCCGGCACAATCCCTGCCCGTGCCCGCTGGCGCAGGATGTTTCCGCATGGGACGGCGGGTGACCGTATTAGCCGAGAAGACTGATTCTGCGTCTTGTCATGCTATGACTCTCTCCTTCTCCAAAGTAGTTTCTCCCGCCGGAGCATCAGCAGCACCGCGCCCGGTGTGGTTTTGTACAGAAAAAAGGGGCTAGACTTTCGTCTAGCCCCTGGATTCCACTGGAGCCGGCTAACAGACTTGAACTGTTGATCTACTGATTACGAATCAGTCGCTCTACCAACTGAGCCAAGCCGGCCTGACGAGGTGTGTTATGCAGGAAAAGGAGCACAGTGTCAAGAAAAATTTCAAAAATTTTCCGACGGACTAGTTGAACAGGAACAGGGAGGCCAGCCCCAGAAAGATAAAGAAGCCGGCGCCGTCGGTAATGGTGGTCAGAAAGATGCTGGACGCATGCGCGGGATCGCGCCCCAGAGCGCGCAGCACCAGAGGAATGGAGCCGCCGGCAATGGCCCCCAGCATCATGTCGCACAGCAGGGCTCCGCCCATGACGCAGCCCAGTACCGCATTATGGCTGAAGAGCCCCGCGCCCACGCTGGCCACCACGGCCATGACCAGACCCGTCACCAGACCGATCTTGGCTTCACGCAGCACGGCAACCCACGACTTCTTGCTGTCAAAGCGCTCATTGGAAAGCTGGCGGATCATCACGGCCAGCGCCTGCTGTCCCGTGTTTCCGGCCTGATTGGCCACCATGGGCATGAGCACGGCCAGCACGGCCATCTGTGCGATGGAACCTTCGAACATATAGACAATGGACGCGGACACGGCGGAGTTGAACAGGTTTACCAGCAGCCACGGCAGGCGCTTGCGCACAGACTCGCCCCACGGGGTGTCCACGCTTTCATCGGGGTCGGCACCCACCATGCCCAGCATGTCCGCGCTGGCCTCTTCATGGATAATATCCATGATGTCGTCATAGGTGACAATACCCATGATGTGCCCCTCCCGGTCCACCACGGGCATGGCCATGAAGTTGTAGTGGGAAAGCAGGCGGGCCACCTCTCCCTTGTCCATGTCATAGGGCACGCTGATGACGTTGCGGCTGGGCAGGATGTCCCCCACCAGCGCCCCGGGACGGGAGAGCATGATGTTTCGCAGGGAGAGCACCCCCACCAGCACATCCTGCTGATCCACCACGTAGCCATAATACGGACTTTCGTTATCCTCCATTTCCTTGCGGATGTGCAGAATGGCGTCATCGACGCTCATGTCCTCTTCCAGCAGGATGATTTCCGTATTCATGACGCCGGCGGCCGAATCCGGATCGAACTTCAGCAGATTGCGAAGCTCCTCGGAATCTTCGCGCTCCAGCTTGTCCAGCAGGACGTTCCGGTGATCCTCGTCCAGCTCGTCCAGCACGTCCGCCGCATCGTCAGGCGACATTTCCGCAATGATCTGCGCGGCCACGTCGGCGTCCATGTTTTCCAGCACGCCCACGGCCGTGGTCTCGTCCAGCTCCGCCAGCGCCTCGGCCGCATCTTCCTTGGCCATGTGGCGCAGGGCGCAGACCTGCTTCTCCAGCGTCAGATTTTCCAGATGATCGGCCATGTCCGCCGGATGGGCGAACTCCTGCTCTTCCCCGTTCCCGCCGCACTCGCTGGGAATGGAAAGCGTGTGCTCCTCGTCAGCCTTCATCCGTCCACCCAAGGAGGCGTGCCTGTCCTCAATCACCGCATGTTTTGCTCTTGTGTCCATAATCGGCCCTGCCTTGGGGAAAATATGGAATGCGTTCGGGAGTATGCCCGGCCCGGCCTGTGAAAACAGGCTGGACTGCGGGGCGCATACGCGCTAGATTCCGGCCACGGGGCGGACTTCGCCGCGATCAGGGGTTGTACCAGCCATGCCGGCCGGCGTAAAGTGCTCCGGGCCATTTTCTCCGCGCACCGCGCGTCCGGCAGTATGGCGCATTTCCGTGCTGTTCGGAATTTTTCTGCCATCCGGCGCTGCATTCGCCGGTAAAAGGTTCACATCTCACATGAATACGACTTCCTTCAGCTCTTTTTTCTCCGGTGAAGGCCGGGAGCTGCTGCTGCGCTCTCTGCACCTCGCGCTGGATGAGGATGGCCGCGACCTCACTTCGGAAGGGGTCTTTCCACCGGATTTTCCCATGAAGGCCAGCATAGTGGCCAAGGAAGACACTCTGGTGGTCGGCCTGCCGCTTATCCCCATGGTGTTCGAGGCGCTGGGCGAGCATTGCCAGTGGGTTTCCCTTGTGGCGGAAGGCGCGCGCGTGACTGCCATGACGGAAGTCGCCCGCCTGCACGCCACGGCCCGGAGCGTCCTGCGGGCGGAGCGCATCATTCTGAACTTCATGGCACGCCTTTCCGGCATCGCCAACCTGACCAGCCGCTATGTGCGGGCGCTGGAAGGCACGGGCGTGCGCCTGCTGGATACGCGCAAGACAACGCCCGGCCTGCGTCTGGCGGAAAAATATGCCGTCCGCATGGGCGGCGGCTGCAACCATCGCCGCGATCTTCAGGAAATGCTCATGCTGAAGGATAACCACATCGATGCCGCCGGCTCCATTACCGCCGCCATCACGCGGCTGCGCAAGGCCTACGGCAGGGACTGCCCGCCCATTGAAGTGGAATGCCGGACGCTGGCGCACGTCCGCGAAGCCGTGGCCTGCCATCCTCAGCGCATCATGATGGACAATATGGACGTCCCCCTGCTGGAACAGGCTCTGGCCCTTGTGCCTGCCGGCATCGAAACGGAGATCAGCGGCGGTGTCCGGCTGGAAAATATCCGGGAGCTGGCCCTTGCCGGCACGCGCAGGGCGGATTTCATCTCCGTCGGACGGCTCACGCACTCCGCCGTGGCCGCGGACTTCAGCATGCGCCTGACCAACCTTTCCGGCCGGAACGGCAGCCATGTGCCGCAGGCCGCCCAAACCAGCCACGCCCTCAGGGAGAACACCCATGCCGTATGCTGAAGAAATCGCCCGCCACAGTGCGGACGTCACCATCGTGGGCCATCACTACCAGCAGGATGCCGTCATCCGGCACTGCTCCGTCACCGGTGATTCGCTGGAGCTGGCCCGCCGCGTGGCCGCCATCAACTCCCCGCATATTGTCTTCTGCGGCGTGTTCTTCATGGCTGAATCAGCCGCGCTGCTGGCCCGCCCGGGACAGCAGGTACATCTGCCCGCTGCGGATGCCAACTGCGTCATGGCACAGATGGCCCCCGCCGCGCTTGTTCGCACCGTGCTCTCCCGCCTTGCCGCCACAGGGCGCCGCATCGTCCCGCTGGCCTATGTGAACACCCCGCTGGCCGTGAAGGCCGTGGTGGGCGAATTCGGCGGTGCGGTCTGCACCTCCGCCAATGCCGCCATCATGCTGCGCTGGGCCCTGAATGCGGGGGATGGCGTCCTCTTCCTGCCGGATGCCAACCTTGGCCGCAACACGGCCCGCAGTCTGGGCCTGACGGAACAGGACTGGCATGTCCTTGACATCCGCCGGAACGGCCTGCCGGGCGGCGGCCCCGTGCCTGACAGGCCGCTGCTGCTCTGGCCCGGATGCTGCGCCATCCATGCCAAAATCCGGCCCGAGCACCTGACGGCCATGCGCGCCGCCCACCCCGACTGCCGCATCGCCGTGCATCCCGAATGCTCGCCGGCATGCGTGCAGGCCGCTGATGCCGCCGGCTCCACATCCTTCCTCATCAACTATGTCCGGCAGGCCGCCCCCGGCAGCGTGGTTGGCATCGGCACGGAAGCCAATCTGGTGCACCGCCTGCGCCGGCAGTATGCCGGACACTGCACCGTACTCCCTGTGCGGGAAGTTATCTGCCATGACATGGCCAAGACCACGGAAGAACGGCTGCTCGCCTGCCTGCGCTCCATCAAAGCGGGACAAGCCCGGCCCGTCATCGTGCCGGAGCGGCAGAAGGCCCCGGCCAAAGCATCACTGGAGCGCATGCTGGATGTGTGCGCCCGCACAGGAGCATAAGCATGGATACGGATCGCACGCATACTCAGGTGCTGATCATCGGCTCCGGCATCGCCGGATGCACAGCCGCCCTCTCGCTGGCGGAAGCGGGCCTGGAAGTCACTCTCGTCAACGCCGGCCCCACGCTCAACGGCGGCAATTCCGAGCTGGCCCAAGGCGGCATCATCTATCAGGCGGCCGGCGGCAATGACGCCCACGCCCTGGCCGAAGACATCTACATAGCCGGACATCACTATAACTATACGAAGGCCGTGGAATTCCTCTGCGCCCACGGGCCGGAGTATGTGGAGAAGATACTCATCAGAGGGGCTCGCATTCCCTTTGACGCCAACAGTGACGGCACGTGGAACCTGACCCGCGAAGGCGGCCACGGCAAGCCCCGCATTCTGCACAAGGCCGACTACACGGGCCGCGCCATCATGGAGGGGCTGACCGCCCTCGTGGCCAGGCACCCCAATATTGTGAAGCGCACGCAGCACACCGCCATCGACCTGCTGACCAATCACCACCATGCCCGCCGCTCGCAGTTCCGCTACGAGGTGGAGAACCGCTGCCTCGGCGCTTACGTATATAATATGCCCGCCGGACGGCCGGAGACCATCATTGCGGACTGGACCATCCTCGCCACGGGCGGCGTGGGACAGGTGTTCCTGCATTCCACCAACTCGCCCAGCTGCGTCGGTTCCGGCATTTCCATGGCCTTCCGCGCCGGCGTGACGCTCAATAATCTGGAATTCATGCAGTTCCATCCCACGGCCCTGTATCAGGAGATGTCCAGCCGCCGTCCGCTGATCACCGAAGCCATGCGCGGCGAGGGGGCGCGCCTTGTGGACAGCCACGGCAACTACTTCATGAAGAAGCATGACGAGCGCGGCGACCTAGCCCCGCGCGACGTGGTGGCCCAGTCCATGATGGAGGAAATGCTTCACTCCGGCGCGCCCTGCCTCTTCCTGGATGCCAGCGGCATTGAGCTCGACCTGCCTTCCCGCTTCCCAACCGTATTCCATAACTGCCAGGAGATCGGCATTGATATCCGCAAGGACCTGATCCCCGTGGTGCCCGCCGCGCACTACTTCTGCGGCGGCATCCTCACGGACATCCACGGCCGCACCACGCTGAAGGGCCTGTATGCCGTGGGCGAATGCGCCTGCACGGGCCTGCACGGGGCCAACAGACTGGCCAGCACCTCCCTGCTGGAAGGACTGGTCTGGGGCGCCTCCTGCGCCGCCGACCTGATCAAGCGTCTCAGGCACGAGCCGCCGCTGCCGGACGGACTGCGCAGTGCCATTCCCGACTGGGAGAACCTTGGCGATGAAGGCAACGACGACCCGGCGCTGGTGGCGCAGGACTGGGCGCAGATACGGCATACCATGTGGAACTATGTGGGCATCTCCCGCTCCACGGCCCGTCTGCGCCGCGCCTTCGAAGACATGCGCGAGCTGGTGCGCCACATCCATGACTTCTACAAGCGCACGCGCATTTCCCCGCGCCTTATCGACCTGTTCCACGGCGCGCATACGGCCTATGTCATTACGCAGGCGGCCCTGCGAAACCGCGACAGCCTCGGCTGCCACCATCGCATCGGCTAGACACGCGGCTCCCACGACGCGCCTCCGCAAGAGGCGCCGACGGCCCCGCACACATACTCCGGTACGGGAGCAGGACAGGAGACGCGGTACATTCCGCAAACTCCATCCCGCCGGACGCCACACCAGGAGGTTGTCATGAAAAAGATTTTGCTTTGCTGCTGTCTCGTGCTGGGGCTGGCCGCAGTCGCCATCCCCCCGCTCATCGAACAGCAGGCGGCGCAGGCCGTCCGCGCGGGGCTGGCAGGGCTGGATGCTCCCTGGAAGGTCACGGCGGAAACGGTGGGCTGCTCCTTCTGGAAGCGCACCATCACTCTGGAGCGGCTCCACATCACGCAGGACAGCCCGCAGGCTCCTGTGGAATACCGCATCGACCGTGCGGACATTCTCCTGCCCTTCTCCCTGCCGCTCCGGCTGGCGCAGGCATGGATGCAGGATGCTCCCGCCAGCGTGGAGGTAATCTCTGCCGCGAATGCCACGAATATCAGGATTTCGAGCCAGGGCAATGTCATGGACTGCGCGCAGGGGCATCTGCACGGCCTTGCGGCTGACGGCAGTCTGGTGCGGCAGTGGCTGAACGGGGAGTGGAATGGCGCGCAGGAACGTCCGTGGAAGCACGTGACCTTTGCGGAAGCTGCGCTGGAGGACTGCACCTCCGCTGACGGGCGCGGCCTCACCACGCGCATAGAACGCTGTCTGCTCCAGCACTGGAACGGGCAGGAGATGCAGCTGTCCGCCGCGGAAGATGTGTCCATCAGCGTGGCGGAGGGCCGACTGCTGGGCCTTTCCCGGCTGGAGGCCCGGGGAGTGAAGGCGCTGCCGGATGAACTGTACGAGCGTGCGCTGGCCATTACGCCGGACATTTCGGAACAGGAGGCGCTGGCATTCTGCCGCGACATCATTCTTCAGGAAAAGCCCTTTCTGGACAGCGTCTCTCTGCGCGGGCTTGTGGTGTCCGAACCGCTCCTGCCGTGGCGGACGGAGAATATCTCCTTCACATGGCGCTCCTCCATCCCCTGGGACAGCACCTTCAGTCTGGACGGCTTCAGCATGCCTGCGCAGGCCGCGGCCCGGCCCCTGCGTCTCCGTCTGCCCGGCCTGAACAGCCTGCGCGGCTCCATGTCCCTGACGGTAACGGAGCTGGGCAGCGGCATGTTTCTGGAAAAAATGAACGTCTCCCTGCCAAAGCTGGCCAGTCTGGACGTCCGCTGCATCCAGACATGGACGGGCAAACTGCCGGCGCTGGACAGTGACCTTGCGCAGCTCATGCGCCTCACCGTCAATGACGCGCACATGACGCTGAACGATCAGGGGCTGACGGCCTATGCCGCCGGCAACATGACGGACGGCAATCCCGCGCGGGCCGGCATGCTGGCCCTGCCGCTGATCAAAGAGCTGCGCAGTCTCTCCTCCTCGCGGGAAAATACGGAACTCGCCGATAATCTTTTGAAATTTTTCCGGCATCCGGGTACACTGGAGCTCACGCTGCGGAAGAAGCCCCTGGACTGGACGGTCATGGTCACTCACATGGCGAATCCCGCCGCGCTGATCCGCTCCTCCGTCACGGCCGGCTCCGTCCCGCTGGAAGAGCAGGTGCGGACAATTTTCACTGAGGAATAATCATGCAATCCCTGTTTCTGAAACGTCAGGAAGACCGGCGCATCCGGGCAGGCCATCTCTGGGTCTTCAGCAATGAAGTGGACGTGGCCAGAAGCCCTCTGAACGGCTTTGCCCCCGGTGAGCCGGCCATCCTGCACGACTGGCGCGGTACGCCTCTGGGTACGGTCTATGTAAATCCGCATTCGCTCATTGCCGCCCGCGTGGTCAGCCGCCGCGCCGGCGAGGCGCTGGATGCCGCCCTGCTGCGCAGCCGTCTGGAGCGTGCGCTGGCCCTGCGCGAGCGCCTGTTCAGCGCCCCCTACTATCGTCTCTGCCACGGCGAGGGGGACTTTCTGCCCGGGCTGGTGGTGGATCGCTACGGTGATCATCTGGCCGTGCAGATCACGACGGCGGGCATGGAAGCGCAGAAGGACGCGCTGGTGGAGGTGCTGGACAGCCTGCTTCATCCCGCCTCCATCCTGCTGCGCAATACCGTGGCCAGCCGCACGCTGGAAGATCTGCCTCTGGAGCAGGTCTGCGCCCTGGGCGAGGCTCCCGCCACGCTGACCGTGCCGGAAAACGGCGCGCAGTTTACCGTACCCTACCTTGACGGACAGAAAACAGGCTGGTTCTATGACCAGCGGCGCAACCACGCCGAGGCCGCAACGCACGCCGCCGGGCAGGATGTGCTGGACATCTTCTGCTACGCCGGGGGCTTCGGCGTCACTGCCGCCACGCAGGGCGCCACGTCCGTCACCTTCATGGATGCCTCGCGCACCGCGCTGGACGCCGCCATGCGCAATGCCGCCGCCAATGCTCCGAACTGCCCGGCAACGGCCATTGAGGGCGATGCCCTGAAGACGCTGGCGGAGCTGCGTGACAGCGGCCGCAGGTTCGGGCTGATCTGCCTTGATCCGCCCGCCTTCATCAAGCGCCGCAAGGATGCCGCGCAGGGCCTCGCCGCCTACCGCAAGGCCAACGCCCTGGCCCTCGGCCTGCTGGCGGACGGCGGCGTGCTGGTCACCTGCTCCTGCTCCCACCATCTGGGGCTGGACGCGCTGCACGCCTGCATGGCGCAAGCCGCGTCCCGGCGGCATCTGCACGGAGAAATACTCTATACCGGCGCGCAGGGACCGGATCATCCCATCCACTTCGCCATGCCGGAAACCTCCTATCTGAAATGCATCATCGCCCGATTCTTCGAGTGACATGCCCTTTGTAAAAGGATGCCCATTATGCTGAACAAGACCCGCCTGCTGACCCCCGGCCCCACGCCGCTGCCGGAGCGCGTCCGCCTCGTCCTCGCGCAGGACATGATCCATCACCGCAAAAGCGCCTTCAAGCAGGCCATGCACGCCACACAGGAGAAACTGCGCGTGCTCTTTGGCACGGAAGGCCCCGTACTGCCCCTTTCCTGCTCCGGCACCGGAGCCATGACCGCCGCACTCCACGGCCTCTGCGCCCCGGGTGAACGGATTCTGGTCATCGAAGGAGGCAAGTTCGGCCAGCGCTGGCGCGAGATTGCGCAGGTTCGCGGCCTGGAATGCCTGACGCTGGAGGTGGAATGGGGGCAGGCCGTCCGTCCGCAGGACGTGGCGCGCATGCTCGACGCCCATCCCGACATTGCCGCCGTATGCGTGCAGGTGTCCGAAACATCCACCGGCGTGCTGCATCCTGTCCGGGAACTGGCCGCCGTCACCCGCGGGCGCGATGTCCTGCTCATTGCCGACGGCATTTCCGCCGTGGGTATTTCTCCCTGCCCCATGGACGACTGGGGAATCGACTGTCTGCTCACCGGCTCGCAGAAGGGGCTCATGCTCCCGCCCGGGCTGGCCCTGCTGGCTCTTTCTCCCCGCGCATGGGAAAAGGCGGCGCAGGTAGCCCCCAGCTGCTTCTACTTCAACCTGCTTAAGGAGCGCGACAACGTCCTCAAGGGGCAGACCCTGTTCACCTCGCCCGTCAGCCTGATTCTCGGGCTGGCGGAAAGCCTGGACATGCTGCTGGAGGCCGGTCTGGATGCCGTCTACCGCAAGCAGTGGGCGCTGACCATGATGGCCCGCACGGGCGCAAAGGCGCTGGGGCTGGAGCTGTTCGCGCCGGCGCATTTCACATGGGGGCTGACCAGCGTGCGGCTTCCTGCCGGCATTTCCGCGCCGGATGTGGTCAAATATGCCGCCGAGGATTATGGCGTGTACCTGGCCGGGGGGCAGGACAGACTGAAATCCTCCGTCATCCGCATCGGCCACATGGGCTGGGTGGACTGGGCCGATGTGCTGGCCGGGCTCAGCGCCCTGAAGGCATCCATTGAAAAGGCCGGCGGCTGGTGCGGCTCCCGCGACTATCTGTCGCTGTCCTTCGCCGCCTACCGGCAGGCGCTGGAAGGGCCGGCCGGAGCCCCTCTCCCCCTGATTCACAGCTGATATACGGACGCCCTCCCGGCAAGGGACGGACAGAGGCCGGGACGGACGTCAGGCATGGGAACGTCGCCTGCGGCAGGAGACCGCAGGCGGACGGGCCCGCAAGGAGCGCACGCATGGATACGCAGCAGCAGGCAGCCACGCTGCCCCAAGTGGATTTTTCGACATTCATCCTTTCCCTGGCCTCTTCAACGCTGGTGCAGCTGGGGGAAGTGCCCAACCCGGAAACCGGCGTCACGGCACAGAATCAGGCGCTGGCCCATCATTCCATCGGTATTCTGGAAATGCTTCAGGAAAAAACCGCCGGCAACCTTTCGCCGGAGGAAAAGCAGCTGCTGGACGGCGTGCTCTACGAAGTGCGCATGAAATACGTTCTCAAGACACAGTAGGCAGGTTCCCATGAACACTATCAAAGTCGGTCTTATTGGCGTCACCGGTTACACAGGCATGGAGCTGACCCGTCTTCTGGCCTGTCATCCCCGCATGCGCCTCACGCTGGCCTCCTCCCGTTCCGAGGCGGGGAAGCGGCTGGGTGATCTCTATCCCTTTCTGGAAAAGCTGCCCGGCGCGGATGTAATCATCAGCCAGCCAGACGCCCGCGCCACGGCCGCCGCCTGCGATCTGGCCTTTCTGGCCGTGCCGCACAAGGCCGCCATGGAAATGGCCGCTGACCTGCTGGAGGCCGGCGTCAAGGTAGTGGACCTTTCCGCAGACTTCCGCATCCATGATCCGGACGTGTACGAGGCATGGTACAGCGTCCCGCACACCCGCAGTCATCTGCTGGCGGAGGCGGTCTATGGCCTGCCGGAACTGAATGCCGCCGCCACTGCCGGCGCGCGGCTGGTGGCCAATCCCGGCTGCTACCCCTCTTCCGTCATTCTCGGCCTGCGCGCCGCGCTGGCGCACCGGCTTATCAATCCGCAGGGCATCATCATCGACTCCAAATCCGGCGCCACGGGCGCGGGCCGCAAGGCTGCCGTTCCCACGCTGTTCTGCGAAGTGCAGGACAGCTTCCGCGCCTACAATATCGGCGGCAAGCATCGCCACACGCCGGAAATCGAGCAGGAGCTCTCCCTGCTTGCTGGCACACCCGTGACCGTCTCCTTCAATCCGCACCTGCTGCCCGTCAACAGGGGCATTCTTTCCACCATCTATGCGACGCTGGCCAACCCGGCTACAACTCTGGACGAGGTGCACGCCGCGTACATGGAAACCTGGAAGGACAGCCCCTGGGTGCGCGTGCTGCCCAAGGGCAGACTGCCGGAAACTCGCTACGTGCGCGGCACCATGTTCTGCGACATCGGCCTTGCCGTGGACAGCCGTACCGGCCGGCTCATTGTTGTTTCCGCCATTGACAATCTCTGCCGCGGCGCATCCGGGCAGGCGCTGGCCAATGCGAACCTCATGTGCGGCCTGCCCGTGGACACGGGCCTGACGCTGGCCCCAGCCATGCCCTAAGCTCCGGCAACCGCCAGCGCGCCGCACTCCCGGTACAGTAGCAATGCCGCCGGACGCGGAAACACGTCCGCGGCGGAGGAAGGAACTCCCTATGAATCCCACAGAAGCATTTACCGATCCGGCGCTGTGCGCTCCCCTGCTGGAACGCCTGCGCCGCGCGCTGGACGGCCGTCCCCTGCGCTTCATGGAAGTCTGCGGCACGCATACCGTGTCCATATTCCAAAGCGGCCTGCGCTCGCTGCTCCCGCCGGAAGTGACCCATCTCTCCGGACCGGGCTGTCCCGTCTGCGTCACTCATGATGCGGAAGTGGCGGCCTTTCTGGAGCTGGCCAAGCGCGACAGGGTCATCATCGCCACCTTTGGCGACCTGCTGCGCGTCCCCGGCCCGGACGGCAGCAGCCTGAAGCATGCGCAGGCACAGGGCGCGCGCATTGAAATCGTCTATTCGCCGCTGGACGCCCTGACCATAGCGGCGTCCAATCCCGGCGACACCGTGGTATTCCTCGGCATCGGCTTTGAAACCACGGCCCCTGCCGTGGCCGGCACCATGCTGACGGCGCGTGCGCGCGGCCTGAAGAACTTCTGTGCGCTCTCCTTCCACAAGCTGGTGCCGCCGGCGCTCCGCGCCCTGCTGGGCGATGCGGAATGCGGTATTGACGCATTCCTGCTGCCCGGGCACGTCTCCACCGTACTGGGCCTGGCTCCCTACCGCTTTCTGGCCAGCGACTACCACGTTCCCGGCGTCGTGGCCGGCTTCGAGCCGGCAGACATCCTGCTGGCCCTGTGCCTCATGGCGGAACAGCGCCGCGCGGGCACACCAGCCGTGGTCAACGCCTACCGCCGCGCCGTCTCCGACGAGGGCAACCCCCGGGCGCGCGCCGTCATGGAACAGGTTTTCCAGCCTGTGGACGCCCTGTGGCGCGGGCTGGACATGCTTCCGGAGAGCGGGCTGGGCATTCGGCCGGAATTCAGCGACATGGATGCCATGATCCGGCTGGGGCTGTCCCTGCCGGAAGTGCGCAAGACCCGTGGCTGCCGCTGCGGCGAGGTGCTGAAGGGCAGGCTCAGTCCCAACCAGTGCCCGCTGTTCGGCAGGCACTGCACGCCAGCTAATCCCGTGGGGCCGTGCATGGTCTCCACCGAAGGCAGCTGCGCAGCCTATTACAAATACAATCTGGAGGCATGATGTCCACCGATACCATTCTGCTGGACGCCGGCAGCGGGGGCAGGGCCTCGCAACGGCTGATTTCCCAGTGCTTTCTGCGCCATTTTGACAATCCCATGCTGGCTGTCATGGACGATGCCGCCACGCTGGACATGGCCGGCCCCATAGCCATGAGCACCGATTCCTATACGGTCACGCCGCTGTTCTTCCCCGGCGGCAGCATCGGCACCCTGGCCGTACACGGCACGGTAAACGACGTGGCCATGATGGGCGCACGGCCGCGGTACATCACCTGCGCCTGCATCATTGAGGAAGGGCTGCCCGTGGACACGCTGGAGCGCGTGGTGGCCGACATGGCCGCCGCCGCCCGCACCGCCGGGGTGCAGGTG
Organism: Desulfovibrionaceae bacterium; assembly: GCA_029008115.1. Lineage (GTDB taxonomy): Bacteria > Desulfobacterota > Desulfovibrionia > Desulfovibrionales > Desulfovibrionaceae > JAQVCS01. The sequence continues at coordinate 16,062 of JAQXJC010000027.1, forward strand.
GTCACTGGCGATACCAAGGTGGTGCCCCGCGGCTGCTGCGACAAGATGTTCATCAATACCACGGGCATTGGCAGCATCATGGCGCGGCCAGCGCCTTCCGGCCACCGCGCCTGCTCCGGCGATGCCGTGCTGGTCAGCGGCAGCATGGGCGACCACGGGCTCACCATCATGGGCTGCCGCGAAGGGCTGACCTTTGATAGCGCCATCACGTCGGATTCCGCACCGCTGAACCACATGGTGGCGGCGCTTGTGGAAGAGATCGGCGATATTCACGTGCTGCGCGATCCCACGCGCGGCGGGCTGGCCACCACGCTTAACGAGATTGCCCAGCAGTCCGGCGTGGTGGTGGAACTGGAGGAAACCTCCATCCCCGTGCATGCCGGCGTCAAAAACGGCTGCTCCTTCCTTGGGCTCGATCCGCTCTATCTCGCCAACGAGGGCAAGCTCATCTGCATTGTGCCGGAAGCATGCGCCGCCCGTGCGCTGGAGATCATGCGGGCCAGCCCCTATGGCAGGGATGCCGCCCGCGTGGGCACGGTGCATGCCGCCGGACAGCATGGACGCCCGGGACAGGTGCTGCTCAAAACACCCATCGGCGGCAAACGCCTGCTCAGCATGCTGGAAGGAGCACAGCTCCCGCGCATCTGCTGATGTGAGAGTCATTCATGACAATTTGCAAATAGTTTATGCAAATACATACGAAGAAATCCATTTCTGAAGGTAAAAATACATTCAGGAATGGATTTCTCGTTCTATAATGAGGTATAGAATGGCCTATTCAAATTATATTAAGGAAGAAGAACTCAAAAATAAAGTTGCTAATGACTTTTTCAATAATTTTGATCACACAAAAATCATAGGAAATATTGATTTTTGTATTGCAGCTCAGCGCCAGCATGATAACGAACTTCATTCCTTTCTATGGGCTGAGGCAAAGAAAGGTAATAAATGTGACATCTATGAATCATTTGTTCAACTCATATTAACAATAGGTAAGGCAAAAATCTCAGAAAAATTTATGCCACCTTCCTTTATAGGAGCATTTGACGCTGAAAAAATTGCTTTTATTCAATACCACATCATCAGCAAAATTTTCTTTGAAAATGACTTCAATTGGAATGTAACACCTTCAAATCACGAGACAAAAGAATTCAAACATCTATACAAACTGGTAAAAGAATCACTTGAATACAATCTGTTATTATTTAAATTTGGGAATGATGATAATCTTCTGAAAAAATTTATTTCAGATAATTTTGTATATGGTAAAAATTTTTCAAAGTTTGACATCACAAAGAATAACTTTACGACAGTATACCTTCATTGGATGAAGGAGGTCAAACCTACAATCAGCAATGTAGACTGGGATGAAGTAAAACAATATGGCATTCTCGATGCAGATTTTTATCTAGCTGATATTCTATCAAATGACAATGTGACCATAAAAGACAAGCTTTATGTTCTTCTCAAGAATAACACGTATGAATACGATGAACATTTTCATAAAGGCCGGCTCTTTGTAAGTCGCGCATCATTCAATGATGGGCAAAAAGCCCATGCACAATTCTGGAACAAATACAATAGACCACCGAGAGAAGAATTTTGGAATTATATACTGGAAAGACGAGACTTACTCGTTCCTCAAGATATACGAGAACGAAAAGGGTCTTATTTTACTCCTCAATGCTGGGTTGAATTATCGCAAAATATATGGCTGATTATTTTGGCGACAACTGGCAGGAAGAATATTATGTCTGGGATTGTGCCGCCGGCACCGGTAATCTTCTTATTGGACTAAATGAGCCATATCGCATCTGGGCATCTACAATTGATCAGGCTGATGTTGATGTCATAAAAGACAGAATCAAGAATGGTAACGCAAATCTGCTTGAAAGTCATATTTTTCAGTTTGATTTTCTGAATGATGATTTCTCAAAATGTCCTGCTGAACCAAAAAAGATATTAGATGATGAGGAAAGACGCAAGAAACTTATTGTCTATATCAACCCTCCATATGCTGAACATAGTAATGTAAAGACAATTTCCGGGAGTGGAAAGCACAAAAACAAAGTATCAACATCAACAAAAATATATACTGAATGTATCCATGATATAAAATCAGCGGCAAGAGAACTGTATGCACAATTTTTATATAGAATATACAAATATATTAACGGATGCTATATAGCAAATTTTTCAAAATTAAAAACAATACAATCTTCAAACTTCGCTGAATTTAGAAATTTTTTCTCTCCAAAACTGGAAAAGCTCTTTATTGTTCCGGCAAAAACATTTGACAACGTAAAAGGAGAATTTCCTATTGGATTTTTTATATGGAATACAAATATTACTTGCGACTTTTTGCAATTTTCAGCTCAGAAATACGATTCCAACGGAACCTATATAGGTGACAAAACTATATATTCATATAAAAATGATAGGTATGTGATAAAATGGTTGCAAAAATATCACGATAAACAACAGGAGCCAGTAGCATATCTATGTATGGTTGGCACGGACGTTCAGCACAACAGATACATATTTATTAGCAACAGTCTCACAGAAAACGCACGAAAAGAAAAATTATTTACCGGGATAACGCACAACAATCTTATTGAAGCATGTATTTACAATACGATTCGCCATGTCATTCCTGAAGATTGGACAAATGACAGAGATCAGTATCTTTACCCAAAAGACACTTGGGAATCTGATAATTTATTCAAAACAGATTGTCTGACATATACATTGTTTACAAATAAAATTCAGGTCACTGAAGGAAATAATAACTTTATACCATTCACAGAAAAAGAAGTTTGCGCAAAAGAATCATTCGAAAGTCACTTCATGACTGATTACATCAGAGGGAAATTCAATCCAGAAAAAAAACAGTGTCGCCATACAGAATAGCCTAATCTCTGAAACAGCAATATCAAAAGTACCAAAAGAGCCTCTCATATTTTCAGATGAAGCGGCTGCTGTCTTTACTGCTGGGCGAGAGCTCTGGAAGTATTATCATATTCAGACGGGCGCAAATCCAAATGCAGCACTATATGATATTAAAAAGTACTTCCAGGGAGTCGGCAAGAATGGCAAAATGAACAATAAATCTCAGGATAATCAGTATAATGCACTCAACGAAATCCTCAAAAATAAACTTAAAATCCTCGCCGAAAAAATTGCTCCCAAAGTTTATGAGCATGGATTTCTAAAGTAACAGCAAAAAAACTGGCCCAGCGCATTGCCATATGACATATGCGCTGACGCCAGATTATCGCCAGCAGTATTGGTACCGCCTTTCCGCCGGTTTCGCTCACAGCTTGTACGGCCTGCCGCGCGGCACATCGCGAGCTTCCGGCAGCAGCTCCTCCGGTATGCCCAGTTTTTTCAGCTGGCGACTCCGAGATGTGGGAATGCGATCCGCCGTGCACAGGCGCTGCACGGACATGCGGGAGATTCCCAGCATCTTGGCTACCTTTGAATAGGTCAGGCCATTGCGCCTCATCCAGATAAGCAACTGCTCTTCCCTGCTCAAATCCTGCAACATGGTGTTCTCCTTGGCAGTCCTGTTTACTGGTTACGGGGAAGGAAAGGACGGAAGCGCGGCTCCGTCCTTCAGCCAGAAAACTATACGGCCGCGTACAGCATGACCCCTCCTGCCGGCGCACTTGCGCGGCAGGCCAGACGATATTCGGGAACAAGCTGCTTCAGGGCCAGCGGCACGTTCCACATATCGCCCAGCGCATGGCTCACGTTCACGGCCATGCGCGGCTTTTGCGTCCTGATGACGCGCTGCGCCCCGACAATGGCCGCCAGCGCCCCTCCCGCCAGGTCCACCCGGATAAAGCCGGGCCGGACCTGCCGCTCCTCACACCAGTCATCCATCCTCACCAGCGGAATCTTTTTCTTTCCCCCGTCCTCCGGCGGCAGAGCGCCATCCCTGTCCGCAGGCAGGGCATTCTCCGCCATAATTCTGCCCCGCCCCAGATGCTCCGCATTGCGGCAGAGGAAGCCAAAGGCCTTTCTGTCCGCCTCAAAGGCCCGCACCTCCGCCACGCCGCGCCCGAGCGCCCAGACGGAAGTTTCTCCGTAGCGGGCGCCGATGTCCAGCATCACGTCCCCCTCCCGGGGCGCCGCCTCGGACAGGGCAGCCGCGTTCATCACGAAGACGCTGGCATAGAGGCCGGCCAGCGCGGCGCTGCCGGAAGCGATGGGCGTTTCCAAAGAGGGAATGCGCCCGTCCGCAAGGGATTCCCGTGCCGTGCGAAGCGCGCTCTTCCACTCTTCGGCCCCAAGTCCGCCGGCAAAGCCATAGGCCGCGGCATCCCCGATAATCTGGCGCAGAATGAGGAAGGACAGCTCCCTGTCGTGTATATTGCGGCTCAGCTCGTCCCCAAGGCACTGCGTCGCCTGCTCAATCTGACTGCTGGCCGCCACCAGAGGAAATACCTTTTCCGACACGATGCAGTCCATAATCTGACGAATACGTTCCAGAGCATGACTCATGGGCAACTCCATTCCCGACGCACAGTCGGATGCTATTTGCCGCCGGCCTGGCGGCGGGGCGCGGGTTCGGCATCGTTCCCCGCCTTGCCCCCCGTCTTTTCAGCGGCAGGGCTGGCGGGCGCATCGCCGGCATCGGCAGGAAGCTGCGGATTCTCCACCCGCCGGGGCGGAACCGGCCACACCACTTCCGCACGGTCGTACTCCTCCTGGACGGAGGCCGTAATATCCAGCGCATGCCTGTGGGCAAGCAGACTGCCGCGGGAAACAATGAGATCATACTGATTCGTCCTGCTGTCCAGTATCCGTTGCAGGCGATCGCTCATGGCCTGCGCCACAGCCAGGCGCGTGGTGTCAAACTCCTGCTGAAGCCGGTCCGTCGCCTCCTTCAGGTATTCATCCGCCAGCTTCCTGTTCTTATAGGCGGACAGCTTTCTGCTGATCGTATCCAGATTTTCCTGACAGACGGTCTGAGCCCTGACGGTGGCCTCGCTGGCTTCTTTGGCATGGGGGCTGGCGGCAAGGATGGTCTTGACATCCACCACAGCCACAGTGGGGCCGCCCAGCTCGCATGCCCCAAGGAACAGTGTACATCCCGCAAGGATGAATGTGGCAAATCGCATGGATTTTTCTCCGAAAATATGGTTGACAGGCGGCGCCCAATCTCCCTCCGGCACATACAGATACCGGAGGGAGGGACGCATCCCGCGCCGCATGGAATGCGCCGCCCGCGAACCGCACCGGCCGGGGAGGACACCGGCCCGTGCGGATGCGGCCTAGAACTCGAAGCGGATACCGGCGTTCACGCCATGATCCGCGCTGTGCGCGCCGCCCTGGAAGCTGTAGTTGACAAGTGCGGAGAAGCCGCCTTCATGCTTCACCTCCACGCCAAGGCTGGCGCGGGCGGAAAGGGCGTCCATGACGGTGCAGTCCATTTCGGCGGCGCTGGCCAGGCCGGGAATCCTGATGTCCTGCCGCACCTTTCTGTCCCCGGCCACGGGCACGACCGTGAGATCAACCTGCGGCCGGGCCTTCCAGGCGGCATTCTCTCCGAACTCTCTGGACAGCGAGACGCCCACGGGGAACTGCCACACGGCGCAGTCCACCGAGCCGTTTTTCGTGACCGTGGCCCCGGCGCTGTCCATATCGTAGGAATCCCAGTGCAGGCTGTGCATGCGCACGCCCGCATGCGGCACAATGTCCACGCCGCCGGCATGCAGGCGGGCTTCGCCGCGCAGACCGGCTGAAATGTCCCGGGCATGGATGTTCCCTTCCAGCTGCGCCATGCCCATGACGTCGGGCACGTCCTGCTTCACCTTGTTGCGCGTGCCGGAATAGCCGATGTCCGCCGTGAATCCCAGGTCGCCGTAGACATAGCCGGCATAGAGGCTGGCGCCCCAGTATTCAAAGTTGTTGGTGGTATCCTGCACATCCCCGTAGGAGCTTGCATAGCCGGCCCCCACGTTGCAGGCCACGCCAAGGCGGAGGGCATCGCGGAACGTGTAGTCCGCCCCCAGCGAGACGCCGCCAAGGCTGGACTTGAATCCCGTATCCAGCGCGCCCAGATCAAAGCGGTTCTGATGCTGGTACACGGGCATGATCCACAGGCCGATGCCGTTCTTCATGCCATCGCCGGCGGAAATCCCCTCCAGATGCGCGCTTCCGTCATCGGCCAGTGCCACCATGCCGCCCTTGTGCGGCGGCGCGGCCAGAGAGGTGCGGGCCGTGGCGGCGGAAGCCGTGGTCTCCGCCACGCCCAGCATGGCCTGCGGCACGGCTCCCGCCACGGCGTGTTCCATCAGGCCGGTGATGGTCGTCGCGGCCTTCCCGGCACTCATCCGGTTGATGGCGCGGTTCAGATAGCGTTCGCCGTAATTGGCGGAATCCTCGTCCGTCATGCCGCGCAGCACCATCTCGTCAATGACGGCCTGCATGTCCGTGTCCAGACTGGGGAAGATGGATGCGGAGGGAATGCTGCTGACATCTACGCTGACAAGCCCTTCCTCCATGTTCTGCCGCAGGGTTGCCTGCATGAGCGGGCTGTCCAGCGTCAGGGCATTCCCACTCCATGCGCCCTCGTCCACCGTCAGCTGGGACGGCGTCGCCGCAAGAATCCTGTAGCTCTGGCCGACGCGGGCCTTGCCGAGGTGCAGGCGGGCCGGGCCGGAGGCATCGGAGCGCACCGAGGCCGGGCCGTCCACGGTCAGCGCGGTTGCATTCGCACCCAGCGCGCCGGCATTCACAACCAGCAGAGAGCCGCCGCCAAAGTGCGCGCCCGTCGTGCCGGCAGTCTCTTCCGCAAAGGCGGTCCAGTCTTCCCGCGCGCCTCCGTGCAGGGCCAGCAGGCTGCCGCCGGCCAGCGTCTGCGCCTGCGCGATGCCGAGCACGGCGGCAGTCGTCGCATCCTCGGGCACTTCCATATCGGACAGCCAGCCGGCATCCTTCGTGCCCAGTATCAGGCGGGAATTTCCGAACACGGTTGCCGCCCTGCCCGAAAAATCCTCCACCATTGCCGACGTGGCCTTCGCATCTCCGCTGCCGTATATCGCCAGTTCCTTCAGATCGGCTCCGGCCGCCTGAAGGGTCGCTCCGTCATGCAGCGTGGCCTTTTCCGTACTCTTCAGCATGCCATCCACAGTCATGGCGGAACCGCTCAGGGACAGCGTTGCAATATCGGCGTTCTCGCCCACGCGCAGCTCGCTGCCCGTGGCTTCCAGATGTGTAAGAACAGCTTCCCGCACAGCCATGTCCGACCCGGCATGGAGCCTGACGTCATTGCCCTCAATCTTCTTCGCCACGATGCTGGCGCTGCCATTGCGGCCTTCATCCAGCCCCAGCGTATTCAGAACGATGGTGTCGCCGGCCTTCAGGGTGGCGTGCCCGGCCTCCACCGTCTTGACCCTGATGGAGCCTCCGGCGTCCAGACTGATGTCCTTTTCGGCAGTGACGTCGGTACTCTCCATTTCAATATTCCCGCCGGCCTTGACGGAGGACGAGCCGGTGGCGGTGACGGCGTGCGCTATGCGCACGTTATTGTCCGCCCTGAGGCTGCCGTTGTTCAGTATGGCCGTATCCAGCGTAATGTCGCCGGACGTATTCTCTCGTGCGACGGCGCTGAGGGTGCCGGAGGTCAGGACGGCGCTGGTTCTGTCCGAACCTGCCGCGCCGGCCTCCAGCTGTCCGTTGTTCACGCTGATATACGACGCATCCACGCTTTTGAGGTTCAGCGCGGCGCCGTCCACATTGACCTTCGTGCCTGTGGCGTCTGCGTGAACGTCCTGCGCCGTAAAGGCCGCGCCAGCCGCGCCCACGGCATTCAGCGTCCCCCTTGTTTCCAGAGTCACGTTGCCCAAGCTGCCCTTGCGGGCCTCTCCGGCCTCGCCCAGGGTCAGGACGGCGCCTCCCCGCACCAGCGCATCGCCCAGGCCCGCATCGGCTCCCGTCCGGGCGATGAGCGGCATGTCATGCTGCACGTCGCCGCGCAGCGCCAGGCTGCCGGATACGATCAGCGTATCCACATTTTCCTTTAATTCAGCACCTTTGTAGATACCCTTCAGCGCGGAATCCTGCGGAATGTTGAAGACGATGGCTTCCTTCACGGCATCGCTGGTATCCTGCGTCGTATAGCAATAGTCGATGCGGCCATTCTGCACCGCGCTGCCGAGAATGGCGCTTCCAAAGTCTATGACGCCGCTGAAGTCATTGCCCAGCGCCGTTCTGATCTGCCGCTCCTGCTCCGTGGTCAGCAGGGTGGAGGCGTCAAAGTTCAGCTTCAGGACGCTGCCCTCCGCGCCGACAATGGTGCCGGCGGTATCGGCCTTTCTGTAGACGCCGTCCTCCTGCACCAGCAGAAGATCGGGATTGGCGACGAGCATGGTCCCGAGGTTATTGATTCGGATGCCCTTGTGCACACCGCCCAGATTATTCAGCGATGTCTCCACCTCCAGCGCGGCCGCGGTACTGCCGGAGCCAACCTGCACAGTGCCGCTTTCCAGAATATCCAGCGAGCATACCGCCAGCTTTCCGGCATCCACCCCGGCCGTGCCGCCCACGTGCAGCGAATCCAGGCGCCAGTCGCCCTGATGCGCGGTCAGCCTGCCGGCGCTTTCCACCGTCACGGGCGCGGAGGTCTGCCCGCCGCCCCCGCTGCCGCCTTCCTGACCAAGATGCAGGCGGCTGCTTCTGACCGTCACCTCCCGCGCCTGAAGGAAGGCTTCCGCCGCGCCGCCGGTAAAGACAATATCCCTGCCATTATCCAGCAGCAGGCTGTTGCCCTCCCCGGCACGCAGCAGGGCTGTTGTCAGCCTGCTTCCCAGCACGGAGCTGTTGAGCTTCACCTCGTCGCTGGTGGCCAGACTGCTCACGTCAAGGCCGCCCCTGGCCAGCAGCTCGCCGCCGTTCAGCTGCAGCCAGGACGGATTCCAGTCCGCCAGCATATTCTCCACGCTCAATGTGCCGCCTTCCAGCCGTATCATGCCCCCGCTCGCACTCAGGGCCTTTGCCCGGACATCCGCCGTATCCTGTATGGTCAGGCTTGACTTGCAGGGCATACCCAACGGATCGGGGACTGACTCCAGAGAAATGGTATTGGCAACCTCCAGCACGCCGCCGCTGACCTCGCACGGCGCGCCGACGAGGTTGAGCGTATCCACGGTCACTTCGCCGCCGCGCATGTCCGCCTTTTTGACCCGAATGCCGGACAGCAGCTCCGCGCTGTCCGTGGACACCCACAGGGAGGGCGCCTTCAGGCTTCCGCCATCCATGCGGAGCGCCTCGCCCAGAATCTGCGACTCTTCATCCACGTCCACCGTGCCGCCCGTCATCACCAGGAGGTGGCCCTTGCCGCTCACCATATCAAGCGTGCCGCCACCGTGCACCAGAAGGCGGCCCCCCTCGCCGAACCGCAGCACGGCCCACCTGTGGCTGGCATCCACGGCATCCACCCGCTGCGGAATCGTCATGCCGTCATTGGATGCGGCCACGCCGGCAACATGCAGCGTCCCCTGCACGTCCATCAGGCCCGCCACGCTGGCATGGCGGGAAATCAGCCAGCCATCGGCATCCGCGGGCACGGCAATCCGCCCCGCCCGCTCCACAAAGAGGCTGGCGAAATCGGACGTGTTGCCCACGACGTTTGCATAATTTTCCTGAAGGGGAACAGTCTCCTGAGCCAGGCAGTAAATGAGGCCGGGCCTGTCCGCGCCGGAACGCAGGTTCAGGCTTCCCGCAAGGGACATGTTGCCGCCAATGTTCTGCGCCAGAAGCGACGAGTTTTTCATGCTGATGGCGCCCGCCTCCTTCACCAGAATATCGCCGCCGACGGCGATCATGCGCGCCCCGGTCAAGGAGGTGGAGGGGCTGCTTCCTTCAAGCTCCAGCGTTCCATTGAGCGTGATGCCGCGTACCTGCAAGACGCCCGTATCCAGAATTCTGGAAGCTCCCTCCAGAATAATATCCGCCTCTCTGTTGTTGATTATGCCGCTTCCCCTGATGAGAATCCCTTCCGCAAAGCGGGAGATTTCATTATCCCGGATGGAGAATTCGCTGTCTATCTCCCGGTAGTTGTATATCTGCTCCGCCAGAGCCGGCGCCGGCGCGCCTGCCAGCAGTGCGGCCACGGCCAGCGATCCGAAGACGTTGATCAGCGCGCATCTGCGCAATACCGCCCGGTACCTGCTGCGCAGGTTTCCCGCAGCTCCCTGTGTAAGACGCATGCAAACCTCCTTTCAGGGCCTGCCGGAAACGACTCTTCCGCCGGCGGCTCCCGGCCGCGCCCGCCCCGGAAAGCACGGCAGTCCGGCATGCGGGCAGGCATGTTGATTTCATTGCATGGGCCATGTAAAGTCTTCACATCCCGATGAAAACCCTAACCGCCCATGAGGCACGTATGTACCAGTTTTCAGGATATATCAAACCTAAAAACGCTAGATAAACCGTTTTTATTGTCATAAAAGATGCAATACTGCGGATTATCAGCATATTTTTTGGAGCATCCTGTCTGGACATCGCGCCTCTTCTGAAAGGAATGCAGGAAAATGACCACCTTAGGAGAACGCCTCAAGGAATTGCGTGCCGGAAAAACACAGCGCTGGCTGGCTGAACAGCTCGGTATTCCCCAGACAACGTTGAGCAATTACGAAAAAGACAAAAATGAACCGAATATCGCGTTGATCCATGCCATTACCGCCATGTTCGCCGTGCGGACGGACTGGCTGCTCTTTGGGAGCGGCCCCATGCGCGAGGACGGCGCGGCGGAGGACGCGCCGGCGCGGCCCGAGGCCGAGGGCCTGCCGCCAGACGCCTCCCGCCTTGAGCGCGTGGAAGCCCAGCGCGACTCCCTGCTGGAAGAGAACCGCGCCCTGTGGAAGGCCAATGCCGAACTGCGGGAAAAGGTGGCGCGGCTGGAGGAGCAGGTGAAGCATCTGCGCGCCTGGCAGGAGCACAGGGTCATGCGCGAGGACATGCCCCCCACCACCTGCCTTCAGGAACCGGAGCCGGATTTTTCAGGCTTCTTCCCCCAGCCTCCGCTGCGCAAGAAGTAGCCGCCGGCGGGTGGAGAGGACTGCATTGCATGTGTTGCATTTGTGCAATGCAGAAAAGGAACAGTCTCAGGGGCGGCACAAGAGTGCGTCGGGCGTGCCGCCCCTGCCTCATGCAGTGCGGCAACCGTCGCACTGCATGCTTTTTTGTGGACATGCGGCAGGCAATCTGCTATGGGGAGACATGGGCGGCGGCATGCCGCGCCTTTCATCACTGCGGGGGCCCTTCCCCCGCCATACCACAAAAGGGGCTTTTCATGAAATCTCTTCGTGTGAACAGGGAATCCGGCTTTACCCTGATCGAAATCGTCATGGTGCTGGTGCTGCTCGGTATTCTCGCCGCCGTGGCCGCGCCCAAGTATTTTGACCTGCAACATCAGGCAAAAATTAAAGCTGCTGATGCCGCGATTGCTGAAGCACAGGCACGTATCAACGCTACGTTTGCGGAAAAAATTCTGACCGGCTCAACGTGCATTGAGGCCCGTAGTGCTGCCTACGGTACAGAATTCACAGGTAATAATGCGCTTGGAGATTGGGAAGTATCAGGATTCACCTCTCTCGCGAGCATTAATACGGCAAATGCCTCTGTATCTGGTTCTACTCTTACTGTTAAGTACAAAGGAGCAGGCGCCACTAGCAATACTGGTGATACGGTTACTGGTTTTACTGGAAAAATATATGGTTTAGTATGTGGTGAGGCTACTCCGGCCGGTGGCAATAACCAAGGCAACGGAGGAGGCAATAACCAAGGCAACGGAGGAGGCGAAGGCCAAGGCGGCGGCGAATAATGACACCCCAGCCCCGGCCCAGCCGGGGCTTTCGCATAGCGCCTGCATCCCGTCCGGTACGTTCCCGGGCGGGATTTTTTTATGCTCTGCCCGCCTCTGCCGCGCACCCGCGCCGGCAGGCAGGGGGGGGAGGGAGGCGAAAGACGCAGAAATTGAAGCCTGACTGACGCCGCATGCGGCGCATGGCCGGAAAACGCGACGTAGTGAGAAAGGAAAGGAAAGGAAAGGAAAGGAAAGGAAAGGAAAGGAAAGGAAAGGAAAGGAAAGGAAAGGAAAGGCGTTTGCCGCCGCCGCTGTCGTCCAATGGAGGTCTGAACATGAGTAACTTCCTTGCCGTCATGTTTGTCGCCGGTCTTGCCCTGTTCGGCCTGTACATCACGCGCAGGCAGAGCTAGCCGC
>JAQXJC010000028.1 GCA_029008115.1 Desulfovibrionaceae bacterium
GTGGCTTCCGAAGCCCTCTCCGGTACCGTCTACTTTGAAATGGGCAACCAGACCTGGGGCAATGCCAAGAGCGGCGGTGCTCTGGGCGCCGACGGCAAGGTTGTGGAAGTGAAGCAGGCCTACATCGACTGGATCGTGCCCAACACCGACCTGAAGCTGCGCATGGGTATTCAGGGCATCACCCTGCCCGGTTTCCTCGGCCCGCAGGTCATGGACGCTGACGTGGCCGGCGTGACCGCCAGCTACCAGTTCAACGAAAACGTGGCCGCCACCCTGCTCTGGGCCCGTCCCTACAATGACAATTACGACGCCAATGAGAAAGCGAATCAGACGGGCAACTATCTGGACAACCTCGATCTGTTCGCTCTGATCGTGCCCCTGACCTTTGATGGCGTGAAGGTGACGCCCTGGGCCGCCTATGGCGTGCTGGGCAAGAATACTCTCCCGCATGCTAACAAGGCTATGGAAGATAGCGCGGGCTATACTGCTGCCGCTGAAGGCCTGCTGACTCCTTACTACGGCGATGCCAAACGCAAGGACATCCGCGCCTATGGCGATATCTACATGGCCGGCCTGACCGGTGAAATCACCATGGCCGATCCCTTCCGCTTCGCGTGGGACTTCACCTATGCCGGCCTGAGCACGGGTGAAGATCGTACCTCCCGCGGCGGTTGGTACGGCGCGCTGCTGGCTGAATACAAGATGGACTGGGGTACCCCCGGCCTGTACGCCTGGTATGCTTCCGGTGAAGACGGCGACTCCAGCAACGGCTCCGAACGCATGATCTTCCTGGACGGCCCGGCTTCCGACCTGAGCACCATCATGGCCGGCAACGGTCATCCCTACATCGGCGCTCGCGGCTGCGTGCTCGGCACCAACCAGGTGGGCACTTGGGGCGTCGGCGTCCGCGTCAAGGACATGAGCTTTGTTGAAGGCCTGAAGCACACCTTCCGTGTGAACTACCTGCAGGGCACCAACGACAAGGATGGCGTCAAGGCTTGGGGTGCTGATACCATGGCCTACAACCTGTCCACCGACGAAAAGGGCGTGGAAATCGGCCTGACCAACGTCTACCAAATTTACGAAAACCTGGAAATGTACAACGACATTTCCTACATCTCCATCGCCACCGACAGCGATATCCGCAAGGGCACGAAGGTCGGCTCCGGCTATGCTGATGCCTGGAACGTGAACGTTTCCTTCGTGTACAGCTTCTAGTCCGCGACACTCCCGCAACAGTAAAGGGAACCCCCAAGGGGGTTCCCTTTTTGCATGGTGAGTATTCCCGCCGGGCGGGCTGCGCGCGGAACTGTGAAGTTCCGCTACAGGGTTGCGGAGGAGCCGGAAGCGGCCGGCTTGGAAGCCGGAGCCTCAGGCTGCCGCGTGGCGGCGGCGCGCGCCAGTGCTTCCGAAGGGGCCTTGCCCGTTATCAGCCACTGTTCGCCACGCCTGTTCATGGCCAGCCAGCTGGTGATGCCGGCCGGAGTGGTCACGCGGGCCACAGCGGCAGTCGCATTGATCTCCGTGATGCTGGCGGCGCGCAGGGATGCCGCCACCCACGGGCAGTCCGCCGTGGTGCGGACGCGGCATTGCGCTTCCAGCTCGCCGGTATCTACGCCGCGCGTGAATGTCCGGCGCACATCGGCCTCCATGTCCACGATGGAGCCGAGCACATCCTCCACACCACCCAGGCCGAGCTGGCGGCCAACGCTGTCCAGCGCGGAGAGGCCGCGCGACTGCGCCGTTTTCGTGCGGATTTCAGTGGCGGCATACTGCCTGCCATCCATCTGGGCCAGAAAAAGGGCGGAATCCTTTGTTTCAAGGGCATTGGCCAGCGTGTTCAGGGCTTTTTCCGGGCCTGTGGCCATGCAGGCCAGCAGGGGCAGCGCCAGCAGTGCGGTGCAGAGTTTCTTCATGACAAGTTCTCCGTGCTGAAAGGTGTGCCGCCCGCATTCCGGGACGGTCCGCTGTTTCTGAAGGAACATAGTATCTGCCGACGGGAGCGTTCCTCCTTCGCAGGGGGAAGAGCGGGGCTGTGCGTCGGCTTCGCCTCCGGCTGTACGGTCAGAGGCGGCACATTTTACCATAGCGGCATGGATAGCATACAACAGGCGGAAAGGCAAAAATTCCTGACGGGACATGCCCGCGTCTTCCCCCCGGAGGCAGAAGATGGTAGGGCGCATCTGAACAGATGCTGGCGCGTCGGCGCGCAGGGAGGAAGCATGTTTGGAAATACGTTGACGGGACGGCGCGTTCTGGTAACGGGGCATACGGGATTTGCCGGCTCATGGCTGTGCCTGTGGCTGCATTCGCTGGGAGCCATACCCATCGGTCTTTCCCTGCCGGATACCACGAAGGATCATGCCGCGGGCATGTCGCTGTGGACATGCGCCAATGTAGCGGGCCTGCTGGCGCAGGACATGCGCGTCGATATGAATGAGGCGGAGGCCGTGGTCGCGGCCATGCGGGCAGCCGCGCCCGACTATGTGCTTCATCTGGCCCTGCCGGAGCAGGGCGATGCCGCGGCAGTGATGCGTGGCGGAATGCTGGGAACGCTGCATGTGCTGGAAGCGGCGGCTGCCGCTTCCGTGCGGGCCGTGGTCTGCGTGGCGGGAGACAGGGCCTACGCCGGGCCGGGCTATCCTCATCCCTGCCGCGAAGACGGGCCGTGCGCGCGTTCCGCATACGGCGCTGCCTGCGCCTGCGCTACGCACGTGGTGCAGACGTGGGCGGCCCTGCACGCTGCGGACGGGCCCCGGCTGGCCTGCGTCCGCACAGGGCGGCTGCTGGGCGGCGGCGAATGGCGGCAGGGCTCCCTGCTGGGCGAGGCGGCCCGCGCATGGACTGCGGAGCGTCCGTGCATGCCCGCAGGGCAGGCCGCACATCCGTGGCAGCATGTGCTGGACGCTCTTTCCGGCTGTTTATGGCTGTGCGCCGGGTTGGGCGGCGAAACAGAGGGATTGCGGCCGGAAATGCTGCATGGAGCGGTGCTGAACTGCGGGCCCGCGGCGGGAATGCCGCTGCCCGCGCGGGACATGCTTGCCGGATTGCGGCGGCACTGGTCCGGCCTGGTATGCGGCGGGGATGCGTGTGGCGGCACGCCCGGAGAGCAGGACGGGGGCGCCGTGGCGCCGGGGCGTGCGGCAGAATCAGATTGGCGTGACGGAGAGGAGGCCGGCCCTCTTGCTCTGGACAGCGGGAAGGCATGGGCCCTGCTGGGCTGGCGTTCCGTGCTGGATGCGGAGGAGATGCTGCGGCTGGCGGCGGACTGGTACAAGGCCTGGCGCTGGGGCGGCACCGGCAAGAATCCGCGGGACATGCGCAGCTTTTCTCTGGGGCAGATTGCCGCCTATGAAGCCTGCGCGGCCAGCCGCGATGCGCTGTGGACACGCTGAGCCGGCTTGTATTTATACAGTGTTTACGATACGTCGTTGCTGACACAGGAGCATGATATATGCAAAGGAGGCCACGTCATGATCTTTTCAGACTACATGCTTACCCGGGATGAATTTCTCCAGCAGCTTTCTCCCGCAGAGAGAGAGAGAGAGAGAGAGAGAGAGCCGCCTTCCCCGTTATTATGCAAGGCCTGAATGGCATGCCCTGAGTACCGCGGAGCAGGATGCCCTTATCGCGACGGCGGTAGACAGTATTGTACGGCGGAATGCGGATGAAGCTCTGCGCCGTCAGCTTATGGAAGCAGTGCGCGCGGCCATTGTCAGCTGTCCCTGACGGACAGGAGGC
>JAQXJC010000029.1 GCA_029008115.1 Desulfovibrionaceae bacterium
TGCGTACCGCAGTCCGCACGGCTGCTTCACGCGGAACGCAGGCGGGCGAGATGCCTCAAGACGGTTCGGGGGCGGGCTCCGTATTCCGGGAAAGTTCCGCGAGGATGTTCGCAAAGGTGCTCTCAAGCCAGTGTTCGGCAGGCCCGAGGATGCGGCCTGTACGCCAGATCATGCGCACGGGCAGGCCTGCGGGAATCATGGAGGAGCAGACAATGCGCCGCAGCGCCTTGCCTTCCCTGCGGGCCGCCGCACAGGGCAGGATGCACCACCCGGCGCCGCGGGCTGCCAGAGCAGCGGCGGCAGGGGCGGAATCCACATACCACACGCTGGTGCTGTGAATGCCGCACGTGGAGGCGGCGTCCCGGGAGCGGATCACAAGCTGCCGGTAGCGGGCCAGCTCCCGGCGCTGCACGGTGCGCCGCCCGGCCAGCGGATGATCCGCGCCCGCGTACAGGCCCCGCACAAGCCTGCCCGCATGATGCTCGGCAAGGCCTGTGGGGAGAGGCTCCGAGGAGACCTGAAAGGCGATGTCCGCCAGTCCTCCGGACACGGCATCCAGAAGGCTTCTGCCGCTGCCGCCGCCGGCATGCAGCTCCATTTCGGGGAAGCGCTCCCCGAAGCCTGCCAGCAGACGGCTCACGGCTTCCTCGGGCAGCATGCCGTCAAACAGTACCGACAGGCTTGCGACCTGCCCGGCGGCCAGAAAATCCGCCCGTTCCTGCATGGCCTCGGCCTGCCGGAGCAGCTCCAGGGCATCCAGCAGCAGCATGCGCCCCTCTTCGGTCAGCCGGATGCTTCTGCCAGAGCGATCGAAAAGTTCCACGCCGAGATCAGCCTCCAGCAGGGCCACAGCCATGCTGACGGCGGACTGCGCCTTGCCCAGACGCCGTGCCGCGCCGCAGAAGGAGCCGCACTCGGCGGCGGTCATGAAGCAGCGAAGCTGTTCAAACGAAAATTCCATGTGCCCTCCCGGACGGAAAGCGCGGCGCGGGACGTCCCGGCAGCCGTTCCATCAGAAAAACTGATGCTATTCATGTTGCGCCTTTCCGCCTTTTTCTTTAGCCGGACAGTACAGGATTTGTACAGGCCCGCCTGCGGCAGCAGATGGGACGGCCGATCCGGAAAGATTCCCCATCAGGAGCATATTCATGATCCAGCGCATAGATGCCGAAAAGTGCGTCGGCTGCGGAAGCTGTGCGGCCAAATGCCCGCTCGACACCATCCGCATGGTGGACGGCAAGGCGGTCATTGCCTATCCCGACGACTGCATGACCTGCTATCTCTGTGAACGCGCCTGTCCGTCCGGCGCCATCTTTGTCCACCCCTTCAAGGAAAAACTCCCGCCCACCTTCCCCGGCCCGCAGTATCTTGCCGTCGAGGGCAACGATCTGCGGGAGCGCATGAACGGGCATCAGGAGGAGGACTGCCATGAGTAACTGCACGGATACCGCTGTCAGCTGCGATCTGCTGGTCATTGGCGGTGGCTCCGCCGGCATGTGGGCCGCCCACCGCTTCGCCGAGCTCATGCCCGGCAGGAGCATTGTCATCGTGGACAAGGGCCCCAGGGACTGGGGCGGCCTCATGACCATGGCCGGCGGCGATTTTGATGCCGTCATGCCCGGCGAGAACGTGGACGACTGGCTGAAGGATTTGGTCTACTACTTTGACGGCCTGTGCGACCAGCCGCTCATGCGCGAGGTTCTCCTGCGCTCCCGCGAGCGTTTTGCCGACTATCAGAAGTGGGGATGCGAATTCTTCACCAGAGAGGATGGCACGCTCAAGAGCGTTCCCCAGCGCGGACTGGCCAATGTGCGCCTCTATCCCGCCAAGCTCAAGGGCCGTGGCGGCGAGCACATGGTGCGCGCTCTGGTCTCGCAGCTGAAGAATCACGGCGTGAAGCGCTATGGGCGCATCATGATCACCGATCTGCTCACAAAGGACGGCCGGGTCACGGGCGCAGTGGGCTTCAACTCTCTGGACGGCACCTTCATGAGCTTCCGCGCAAAGGCCGTTATCGCGGCCACGGGCGTAGGCGGCTGGAAGACATCCTACGGCAAGAACACACCCACGGGCGAAAGCTCGGAAATGGTCTGGAAGGCGGGCGCCGTCCTCCGGGACTGCGAGTTCTGCCGGGTCTGGAACATGCCCCGCTACTTCGGCTGGGAGGGGCAGACGGCGCTCATGCCTCTGGGCGGCCGCTTCGTGAATGCCCTGGGCGAATCGTTCATGGAGAAGTACTCTCCCGTCCTCGGTCCCAATACGGACCCGCACTACACCACCATCGCCATGGCCATGGAAATCCGCGCGGGCCGCGGCCCCCTGCGCTTCGACATCAGCCGCATCAATCCCGATGACATGATCCTGCTGCGCCCGCAGACGGGCTGGCAGCTGCTCAACTACGAAAAGCTGCGCGATCTGGGCATGGACCTTTTCCGCGACAACACGGAATGGATGCCGCAGATGACCATTTCCTACGGCGGCATGGATGCCGATCTGTACGGACGCACCGCTGCCGAGGGCCTCTTCGCCGCAGGTACGGCCCGCAACATGGAGCCCGGCGTCTATGCCGGCGGCTTCGCCCTCATGTCCACCTCCGTGACCGGTCATCTGGCCGGCGAAGGCGCCGCCCGCTACCTTCAGGGCCTCGAATCCACGGACGAGGGCGTTGATCAGGACGAGAAGGAGCTCAGGGCCGAGATCATGGCACCGCTGCACCGCGCGACCGGCCTTGCGCCCAAGGACGTGCAGACAAGGATTCAGTCCGCCGTCTTCCCCTACGATGTCTCCATCCTCAAGACGGAAGAGGCCCTTTCCCGCGCGCTGGCTGAAATCCGCCGCATCCGTGAGGAGGAGATTCCCGCTCTGGCAGCCTCTGATCCGCACTATCTGCTCAAGGCCCGCGAAGTGCGCGGCATGGCCTTCATCAGCGAGCTGTACCTCACTGCCGCCCTTGAGCGCCGCGAAACGCGCGCCGGCCACTACCGCGAGGACTATCCCCAGCGCGACAACAGCCGCTATCTGGCCTGGCTGGAACTGTCCTCCGACGGCATGGGCGGCGTGAACAAGACCTGGAAGCCCGTTCCCGTCGATACCTATCCCATTCCCGTGACAAGCTACTATCAGGACAACTTCGACTTTTCCGAAAAATAGCCCGACGTCCTTCTTCTGGAAAGAGGCCGGGAACCGTTCAGAGGAGCGCGTCCCGGCCCGCCCCTGAAGGCTCAGGCCATGCGCAGGCTCCCGGCCGCCGGCACAACTCCGGTGGGGCGGGAGCCTTTCTCTGTTCCCGTCATGGAGCGCGGACATACGCGCCGCCCCGAAGTCCGGGCAACAGCTCCTGCCCTGCGAGCCTGGCTGGAGCCGTACCCGTTCAGCCAGGTGGGGAGCCAGAGGCCGCATAGCCTGCCAGCAATTCCGCATCAGCACCGGCAGATGCCGCCTGCCTCCTATTCCTCTGGCTGCCGCAAGTATGCGGCACCACAAGAAGCATGGCCGGAGAACAGTGCAGAGAAGTTATGCGTATGGAGAAACAACAAAGAACCCCCTGAATCTGGCCTGCAACCGCTGTGGGTTCAGCAACCATGCTTCAAGGGGCTCTTCTACAATGCACGATAGTGATGTTTTTATGGTACCGAGAGTGAGACTTGAACTCACAAGGGGTTGCCCCCGGCGGATTTTGAGTCCGCTGCGTCTACCAATTCCACCATCCCGGCATGTGGGCGACACCCTATTCCAGACAGTGGAAAAGGTCAAGCCCTTTTCTGCC
>JAQXJC010000030.1 GCA_029008115.1 Desulfovibrionaceae bacterium
CGATATAGGTATCTTTATTGCATTCTCAAAACATAACTACCACAGCTATTATCTCATCAAGAATACGGAACTCCTTGGCTTTACCCAAGATGAAATAACATTTATGGCCATACTTGCATTTCTTCATCGATATGGATACAGGAAAAAAGATATTTCAGCAATAGACATTCCAGACCATTTACAGGAAAACATCAAAATTCTTTCCTGCTTTTTATCTCTGGCCGAAGCTATGGACAAGAGTCATCGACAGGCAGTCGATTCCGCACATGTTATCCGTAAGAACAATAGAATAGAACTTGCAATCCATGCGAGTCATCCCTGCCCCATAGAACAAGATCGCCTGAAAAAATGCATGAAGCCGCTGGAAAAATATCTTGGCATACGTGATGTGGAGTGGACTTGAGCAGAATCATTTCATATAATATGAGATATACAGTACTAGCATTTGCGCTACCTATAATTATATTTAATTTATTAATACCAACGTACTAGCAATGAAAATTAAACAATATCTAATCTTATAAAAGACTCGACAAGCTTATCTGCATAGAAATTTTCATCAATCATCTGAATTTATTTATCATCTCTGCTTCATACACTGGATAATATATCAAAGTTTTCAACAAAAAAATCAACAACAGCTAATCATAAAACAGAAGTGTGGAAATTACAATCGGAATATTTGAAAATTTTACAAAAATAAAATAGTAATGAACAAAGCTACAATGAAGGATAGCCTTGGGAGCATCCACAGTACTGCGTTCACGGCTGCGACAATCCAGTTATAAAACTGAATTGTTGCATCTCATTTTCGGCAGGAAAAAATTCTGTCTTATTTTTTGGCGGGAAAGGTGAGAGCATGAAAAAAGGGCTTACGATTTTCATCGTAAGCCCTTGATTTTCTTGGTTGCGGGGGCAGGATTTGAACCTACGACCTTCGGGTTATGAGCCCGACGAGCTACCGTGCTGCTCCACCCCGCGACGCTGTGATGTATCGCCGTCTCTTGCGGCGACAAGAGAGACTATAGGCAGTACGGGGGCAGTCGTCAAGCTTTTTCTGAAAAATTTTTTCCGGCAACTGCCGCGCATTGCCTGCCCGCCCGTTCGGAGCAGGAGCCAAACCGGAAATACCAGGTCATTCCGCATGAACAGAGGCACCGGAAGGGAGACAGCGGCTGGCGCATCATGCGCCGCACATCCCGCGGAATCAGCGTCCGCCAGCGCCGCTCCCCAGACAGCGGCTTGTCAGCCTGGCCAGCAGCTCCAGCCCCAGCGGCAGCGCCCGCTCGTCAAAGTCAAAATGATCCGTATGATGTCCGGAGGGGCGATCAGCACCAAGCTGCACATATACGGCCTGCCCGCCCTGCTCCTGCACCTTGTTCATCAGCCACGCAAAATCTTCCGAGGCCTGAAAGTGGGCCGTATACGCAATCTGCCGGAACAGACCCATATCCCGCGCCTCCGCCTCCACCATGCCGGTAAGCCGGGGGCTGGAGGCGGCGCTGGGGCATTCCCCCGTGCGTGTCAGCAGGCAGGAGCAGCCCCACATGGAAGCCGCGGCCTGCGCCATGCGTTCCACCTCCGCCATCATGAAGGCATTGACTTCCGTGGTCTCGCCGCGCGTCTCTCCGGCCAGCCAGGCGCTGCCCGCAATGATATTGGTAGCGTCTCCTGAATGGAACTGACCGATATTGACCCGCGAAGCCCCGCCCGAATGCCGGGTAACGGCCTGCATGCTCTGTACGGCCGTGGCTCCGGCCAGCAGAGCGTTGCGTCCTTCGTGCGGCGTCATGCCCGCATGGGCCGGACGGCCATCAAACTGCATAGTGAAAGTGGTGGTGGCCAGAAAGCAATCCGTCCCGCAGGCGATGCCGCCCGTCTCGCCCGCCTGCATGCCCAGATGCAGGCCAATAAGCCAGTCCACGCCATCCAGCGCGCCGGCCGCTATCATGGGGCCGGCCCCGCCGCCTATCTCTTCCGCCGGCTGGAACAGCAGCCGCACCCTGCCCCGCAGGCGATGCCGGATACGCGCCAGCAGTGCGGCCAGCCCGACACCCAGCGCCACATGACCGTCATGGCCGCAGGCGTGCATGCTTCCCCGATGGCAGGACGCAAACCCCTCCCGCGCAGGCCGATGCTCCGGCCCGGATGCCTCCTGTATCTCCAGCGCATCCATGTCAAAACGCAGGGCCACCAGCGGACCGTCCGTGCCATTGTCAGGAAAGCGCATCTCCGCCCACAGACCGGTCAGGCCGTCGGCCATGCGCCGCACCAGCGCGGCGTCAGCCCCCTGCGCCACGGCCCGCTCGCGCTCCCGCGCGCAGGTTGCCGCATCCGGGGCCCACAGGCGCGCCTCAGGGCGCTGGGCATCCGCGCCCATGACCACATGCCAGCCCAGGGCCTCCAGACGCCGCACCAGCAATGCCGCCGTGCGATACTCGGTAAAGGCCGTTTCCGGGTGGCAGTGCAGATCGCGGCGGAGCGCGGTCATATCCGGGGCCAGCTCCTGCGCCAGCGCGCGCAGATCGTCTGCGTTTTCCATGGGCATACTCCCGACGGCGCCAATTCCAGCAACGCCCCTGCCGTGCAGCAGCCGCGGCGCGTGTTGCTAATTGCCGTCCGCATGGATATACTGTAAAGCGTGATAATATTCCAGCGCGCGCATGCGCCGCACCTCATCCGCCCGTCAGGACGCTTATGCTCACACTCATTCTGGCTGTCTCTCTGGCGCTGTCCATCTCTGCCGCATGCTCCCTCACCGAGACCGTGCTCTACTCCGTGCCCTGGGCGCACATAGAGCGCCTCCGCAAGGCGGGACGTCCCGCAGGGCAGCTGCTCTTTGACATGCGCAGCCATGTGGACAAGCCCATCGCCGCCGTGCTCACGCTCAACACCGTGGCCAACACTGCCGGCTCGGCCATTGCCGGGGCCGCCTTCATGGCCGTCTTCGGCCCGGAGTACATGGCCGTATTTGCCGGCGTTTTCACCGTGCTGGTGCTGGCCTTCGGGGAAATCATCCCCAAGACGCTGGGCGTCGCCTATGCCGCGCCCTGCTCCACCGTCCTGGCCTGGCCCCTGCACTGGCTGGTAAAACTCTTTGCCCCCGTCATCTGGCTGACCAGCCGGCTCACCCGCCTCATCTCGCGCAGCTCCGGCCCGCAGATTTCCGAAGACGACATCCGCGCCGCCGCCAGCCTGTCCCGCAAGGCCGGCGCCATCCAGCCCTATGAGGAAACGGGTATCCGCAACATTCTGGCGCTGGATAAGAAGCGGGCCTATGACGTCATGACGCCGCGCACCGTGGTGTTTTCCCTGCCGCAGGACTGCACCGTGCGGCAGGCATGGGAAACGCCGGAGGTCTGGCACTTCAGCCGCATCCCCGTGCACTCGGGGGATCGCGAGGACCTCATCGGGCTGGTGGAGCGCCGCGATCTGGCCCGCCGCATGACCGACGGCGGCGACAGGGACGCCCCCCTGCGTACCCTGATGAAGCCCCTGCGCTTCGTGGCTGAGACACAGACGCTCGACGCTCTGCTCAAGGACTTTCTCGGGTCCCGCGTCCATCTCTTTGCCGTCATCGACGAGTACGGGGGGCTGGCGGGCGTGGTCTCGCTGGAAGACGTGCTGGAGGAAATTCTGGGACAGGAAATCATGGATGAAAGCGATCAGGTCAGCAATCTTCAGGAGCTGGCCCGGCAGCGGCGGCTGGCCGCGCTGGAACGGCGGCGCAGCGCATCTTCCGGCGACAGCGGGCCAAGTGCTGGACAGGCGCCCTTTTCTTCTGTAAACAAAAATAATTCCTGATACTAAAAATTTATATCCGTGGCGCTTGTCACGTACTGAAGAAACACGCTATACGGGTACGGTACGCAACACTGTCCAAGGAGTATTCATGGCCCAGAAGAAAAACACGCCGCTCTACCTTGCCGCTCTTCTGCTCTTCCTCGGCGGCCTCGGCTTCCTCGTCTATTCCGGCCTTGCGGAAAATTCCACCTACTTCCTCAATGTTTCCGAAGCGCTGGCTGCTCCGGACAAGGCCCGCTCCGCCCGCCTCTTCGGCACGGTGGCGGCGCAGGACCTCCAGCCTGCCGCAGGCGGGGCCGGCGTCGCCTTTCTGCTGGAAGATCAGACCGACAAGAGCCTCAGCGTGCGTGTCACCTACCGGGGCGCCGTTCCGGATACCTTCAAGGCCGGGGCGGAAGTCATCGTGGAGGGCGGCCTCGGCGCTGACGGCAGCTTCGCCGCCAAGACGCTCATGACGAAATGCCCGTCCAAATATGAAAAACAGAACCGCACCTAGCGGACGCGAGCCGCGCCCGCACATTTCATTCTCGTGTGAAGGAAGGCCATGTACGTTTTTGCTTTTTACATGATGCAGCTTGCCCTGTTCTGCGCACTGGGCGGCGCCGCGGCAGCCGCCGTCCGGCTCTGGCGAGGCGGCTCCGGCAGCCTTGCCCTGGTGGAAAATGCCCAGCACGCCGTCAGCCTGGGGCTGCTGGCGGCCTCGGCCGTACTGCTCCATGCCCTGTATGCCATGGACTTTTCCGTGGAATATGTGGCCAGCTACACCGACCGCGTTCTGCCGCTGTTCTACCGCCTTACGGCCTTCTGGGCCGGACAGGCCGGTTCCATGCTCTTCTGGGCCCTGTCCGTGGCGCTGTGCGGCTCTCTCTTTCTCTTTACCCCCGCATACAGAAGGCTCACTCCCGGCACCCGCCTGTGGTTCTGGATATTCTTCTACGGCATCATGGCCTTCTTTGCGCTGGTGCTGACCACGTGGAGCAATCCCTTTATCCAGCAGTCTCCCGTGCCGCATGACGGCAGCGGTCTGAACCCGCTTCTCCAGAATCCGGGCATGATCATCCATCCGCCCCTGCTCTTTCTGGGCTACGGCGGCTTTGTCATTCCCGGCTGCCTTGCGCTGGCGCAGTGCCTTTCCGGCGGACGCGACAGGGAAGGCTCCTGGCTGGAGCGCTCCCGGGCCTTTACCATGACCGGCTGGCTCTTTCTCACGGCGGGCATTGTGCTGGGCGCATGGTGGGCCTACATGGAACTGGGCTGGGGCGGCTACTGGGCATGGGACCCTGTGGAAAACGCCTCGCTGATTCCCTGGCTCATCGCCACGGCGGCCATGCACACCATGCTCATTGAATCCCGGCGCGGCAAGCTGGGCAGGGTAAACGCCGGGCTCATCTGGCTGACCACCATCTCCGCCTTCTTCGCCACCTATCTGGTGCGCAGCGGCGTGGTCAATTCCGTGCATGCCTTTGGCGACGGCGGCGTGGGCACGCCCCTGCTGATCTTTGTGCTCTTCGGACTGCTCCTCGCCCTGTGGGTACCGGCCCTGGTACCCGCGCGCGGCAAGCCGCTGGCCGGCCTTGAAAGCCGCGAGGGCATGCTGGTGCTGGTCTGCTGGATTCTGCTGGCGCTGGCCGTCATCATTCTGCTGGGTACCCTGTGGCCCGTTATCAGCACGCTGTGGTCCCAGCAGCCGCGCGGCCTTGAGGCTGCATTCTACAACCGTGTCTGCCTGCCGCTGGGCGCGCTGCTCATGGTGCTGCTGGCCTTCTGCCCGTGGCTCTCCTGGGGCGGCGGCCTGCGGAACAAGGGCTTCTTCCTTGCCGCGCTGGGTATCCTTGTGGCCGGCGGCGCAACGCTGTGGGCGCTGGGCTACCGCCAGCCCACGGCCTTTGTGGCAGCCTCCGCCGCCTTTGCCGCGCTGGGCACGGCGGCCATGAACTGTGCCAGCCGCGCTGTGCGCGGGCACCTGCCCACCCTTGCCGCCCACGGCGTACACCTGGGGCTGGCCCTGCTGGCGCTGGGCGTGGCCTTCTCCGGGCCGTACAAGCTGGAGCGCGATCTCACGCTGAAGCCTGGCGCGTCGGAAGCGCTGGGGGCCTACAGCGTGAAGCTGCTGGAGCTGCGCGAAGGCAGCCAGCCGGGCTTTGAATACCTTGAGGCGCGGCTGGAAGTCAGCAGGGACGGTGTCGTGCTCGGCCAGCTTGGCCCGCAGCGCCGCCTGTATGAAAAATTCGGCACCATGCAGTTCTCTGAGGTAGACACCATTCCCGGGCTGGGCAATGAAATCTATGCCTCCATGCTGGGCATTGTGGATGGCGAGGCCGCTCTGGTCAAGGTCAGCGTCAATCCGCTGGTGAACTGGCTGTGGATAGGGGGCGCGCTCATGTGCATGTTCCCCCTGCTTGGTCTGGGCCGCCGCCGCAGACCGGACGCCGATGACGGAGGCGCCTCCGCCGGGGAGCGGCAGGTCTGATGCCCGCCGCCACTGTTGCGCCGCTGGAGCTGCGCGGCGTCAGCAAGTTCTACGGGCCGCGTCTGATTTTCAAAGACGTGACCTGCGCCCTGCGCGCCGCCAGCGTGACGCTGCTGGCAGGCGCCAATGGCGCGGGAAAGTCCACCTTGCTGCGCATTCTCGCAGGTCTGTCCCGGCCCAGCTCCGGCACGGCTGCCTGCCGCACGGAAGCCGCAAAGCTGGCCTATCTGGGGCATGCCACCTTCATCTATCCTGGTCTCACCGCGCTGGAGAACCTGCTCTTCTGGCGCAGGCTGGCCCGCATTCCCGCGGACGAGGACGCGGCGCTGGCCCTGCTTGCCCGCGTGGGTCTGGCACGCCATGCCCATGAAAAGGCCGGCGTATTCTCCCGCGGCATGGCCCAGCGCCTCAATCTGGCGCGCGTGCTTCAGCAGGAACCCGACACCCTGCTGCTGGACGAACCGGGCACGGGACTGGACAGCCGCTCCTCCGCCATGCTCCGCGAGGAGGTGGCCGCCGCCCGGGAGCGGGGCGCATGCGTGGTCTGGATCAGCCATGACCTGGAGGGAGACGCGCCCTTCGCCGACAGGGCCCTGTGCCTGCACAACCGCAGGCTGGCCTTTGACGGCACGCCGCGCGACTGCGCCGCCTTCCTGCAGGAAGCCGCCCGCACGGATGCGGACAGGACCAGCCATGCCGGCCGCAGACCCGATGCGGGAGCCGCGCCTGCGCCGGCAGGGGAGGGCGCTCCATGCTGAACGCCGCCCGCGCCATTGCCGCCAAGGACCTCCGGATCAGCCTGTCACGCGGCGGCGGCCTGGCGCAGGCCCTGCTGCTGGGTCTGCTGCTCATCTTTGTCTTTTCGCTTGCACAGGATATGGGAGAAACCATGCCGCCCCAGGGCGCGGCCGCCGCATTCTGGCTCAGTTCCGCCTTCTGCCAGGTGCTGGTATTCAACATGCTGTACAGTCAGGAAGAGATCAACGGCACACGGCTGGGCCTGCTGCTCATGCCTGCGCCGACGCAGGCCGTCTGGCTGGGCAAGGCCGCTGCGGGGCTTGTCCTGATCCTGCTGGCCCAGGCCGTCTTCCTGCCTGCCGCCATTGTCTTTCTTGGGCAGCATGTGGGCCCGCTGTGGCCCTCCGCCCTGCTGGCGCTGCTGCTGGCGGATGTGGGCATGGCCGCGCTCGGCTCCCTGCTGGGCGCGCTCTCGCAGGGGCAGGCCGCGCGGGAATCCCTGCTCAGCATTGTGCTTTTTCCTCTGCTGATTCCCCTGCTGCTGGCGGGCATCCGCGTTGGCGCAGGGGCCTTTGCGGAAGGGCTCCCCGAAGGCGTGGACGCATGGCTGGGCATTGCCGCCGCCTTCGACGCCATGTTCTGCGGGGCTGGACTGCTGCTTTTCGGACATCTCTACACGGGGGACTAACATGGCCGCACGATTCTTCTGGCTTCTGGCCGGCGCGGGCGCACTGGGCATGGCTGCCTGCCAGTGGCTTATCTACTGCTACGCTCCCGTGGAAAATGTCATGGGAATGACGCAGAAAATATTCTACGTGCATCTGCCGCTGGCGTGGTGGGGGCTTGCCTCCTTCCTTGTGGTCTTTGTCGGCTCGCTGGCCTATCTGAAGACGCGCAGGCCCGTGTATGACCGGCTGAGCGCCGCCGCTGCCGAAATCGGCGTGCTGCTGGCCACGCTGACGGTCGTCACAGGCTCCATCTGGGCGCGGCACTCCTGGGGCGTCTGGTGGACGTGGGACCCGCGTCTGACCACGGCCCTGATTATGTGGTTCGTCTACACCGGCTACCTGGTGCTGCGCGGACTGGACATGCCGCCGGCCCGGCGGAGCACGGTCTGCGCCGTCGTGGGCGTGGCGGCCTTTCTGGACGTGCCGCTGGTCTTTCTTTCGGCACGGCTCTGGCGCTCCATCCATCCGGCCGTCTTTGCCGCCGAAGGCGGCGGCATGGACCCGGCCATGAAGCTCACGGCCCTTGCATGCGTGGCGGCCTTCGGATGCCTCTGGCTGGCCATTCTGCTGGCCCGCAAGGCACAGCTGGATCAGCGCGCCCGCATGGAGCGGCTCTTTCTGGACAACAACTAATACCGCAAGGGGAATCCCATGGAAGACAGCCTGCTGTGGCTGGCGGCCGCCAATGTCGCCGTGTGGGCCGGTACCGGCCTGTATCTGATCTTCATGGCGCGGCAGCAGCGCCTGCTGGACAAGCGCCTGCGCCAACTGGAGCTGTTGCGCGATGAATAGAACCAGCGTCCTGAATGGCAAATCCAAAGCCGTGCTTGCTGCCGTCATGGCTGGCATGCTCTGCATGCTGGCGGCATGGTTCACGGGCCGCATTACCCACCCCGACCTCGTGGTTCGCCACGAGGCGCCACAGAATCAGACGGCTGAAGAAGCGATGCCGGGCATGCGCATGAGCCCGGAAATCGGCAAACTCATGGAGGCTGTGGGCAAGAATCCCATGGACGGCGCGGCCCTCTATCATCTGGCCCAGCATCTTGTGCAGGAAAACCGCTATGATGCGGCAGAAAACTTCATTGCGCGCGCCGTTGCCATAGAACCCCACAACCCCGACCGGCTCTACCTGCTGGGCGTGGTACAGCACAATCTGAACAAGAACGCAGAGGCCGCGGCCACGCTGGAACAGGTAGCCGCGCTCAACAACGATCCCTCCGTGCGCTACAGCCTCGGCATCCTGTACATCTACTACCTCAATCAGCCGGACAGGGGATACGGACATCTCCGTCAGGCCCTCGCGCACGAGGATACGCCGGCTGATCTGAAGAAGTCCATCGCCGATGAGCTGGCGAAGGAGACATCCTCCAAACAGTAGCGCCTGCATCCCAGAACATAAAAAACGCCTCCTCCGGCAGCGGAAGAGGCGTTTTGCTATCATGGCCGTGACGCTAGGCGCCGCGCCAGCGCTTCCGTCCCCAGAGCAGCATGCCGCTCAGGCCGGATACGCCCGCCATGGCCGCATGCGCCCAGCCCAGACTGGCATTCAGCGCCGGCGTTAATTCCAGAAGTTCCGCCTGCCGCAATCCCAGAGCCGCTCCGCTCAGCAGTGCGCAGACCAGAAAGGTCGTCATCCACTGCCGCAGGGCATCATCCACGGACAGCTCCATGCCGTCACCTGTCTGCGGGTCTATGGCGGCCTTTTCCCCAAACATCTGCGCCGCACGCCGTCCGTTCAGCGTCATCAGGCCAGCCGCCGCTCCCACGTGCGCCGCCGTCAGCACACTGCCGTTCTGCACGGCATCCGCGGCAACAGGCAGCTGTCCCAGTCCGGACAGGCAGAGTACAAGCAGACACAGGCCGCATACGCCGCTCCTGATCCTGCGCCATGCGCGGCTCCGCTGTACCGTCACAGTTTCCACCATCTGCTGTTCACCAGACATCTTGAATACGCTGTCCATCATGCTATCTCCCTGATTGATTTGAATGTATATGCGGAATACTCCCCGGGGGGCCGCCTCCGCATACGGTCAGAAATAGTACCGTATACAGAAAAGAACAGCCCTGTCCGAAGATTTTCCGCAGGCGCATACGCGGGGAACAGAATGCAGTGAGAGGCCGGCCTGTACTTCTTCCCCTTGCGGGAACACAGCCGGAGGCAGGTTTGACCATACCGGAACGTCGGCAGGAATATCCTTCAGCAAGGAAAGGCATGGGCGCGGCGCGGAGAAGGACGCCTGCCGCAATGCAGAGGAACAGCGCATGCCCCGACGCACAGGGACGGGCACACGCTGCCGCATAGATTTATCTGTTAATATATATTGAATACCACGTCAACACTGAAACTTCTGCCCGGAACCGGCATGCCGCGGCAGCTCCCGGCGCTGTTCATTCGTCAGGAATCAGCAGCCCTGCGTATAGTACAGGGCCAGACCGCCGCGCGAGGTGCCACGGTATTTTTCATCCAGATCACGTCCGGTGGCATTCATAGCCCGGATGGTCAGGTCCAGCCCCACGGGGTGACGTGTCCCCATGCCGGCACGGGCCATGAGCCAGGCATTCCAGGCCTTCGCCGCTCCCATGGCGCAGCGGGAGATGCACGGAATCTGCACGTAGCCGCCCACAGGATCGCAGGTCATGCCCAGATGATGCTCCAGCGCCAGCTCGGCGGCATTTTCCACCACATCCGGCGCGGCTCCCGATACCTGGGCCAGCAGGGCCGCCGTCATGGCGCTGGCAACACCGATTTCCCCCTGGCAGCCCACGTCGGCTCCGGCCAGGCTGGCATGGCGCTTCGCCAGCATGCCCACGGCGGCAGCGGCAAGAAGACCGTCCACAAGCCTGTCATCGCTCACATCCCGCTCCCGCCGCAGCAGGTGAACAGCCGCGGCCATGACGCCGGCCGCGCCGGCCGTAGGCGCGGTCACAACGGGATGCCCGTCCGCATTCTCCTCGGCGGCGGCATGGGCGCAGGCGCTGAGGCGCGCCAGAAACCTGTCCTCCGGCGCAGGAAGCTCCCCGGCAAGATGCAGCATGCCCGCAGCGCGGCGATCCACGGGATAGGGCCCCTTCAGACGGCCCGTGCGGTTCAGTCCCGCCTCCACGGAGGCATCCATGGCGCGGATGAGATAGGCAACCTTCTCGCGCACATCGTCAGGCTGCATGCCGGTGATATCCGTTTCATTCTCCAGCATGATCTGCGGCAGGGAACGCTGGCCGGACGCGCACAGCGCCAGCAGGCCGTTCATGGAATCGAACACGTGACGGGGAACGCCGCGCTCCGGCGCCTTCCAGCCCTGCCATTCCAGAAAGCCGCCGCCCACGGAGCGGTATTCCCGCTCCAGCAGCACCCTGCTCTGCTGCCAGAGCCGGATGCGCAGGACGTCGCCGCGCGGCGCACCCGCGCCCCCCTCCGAAAACGTGACATTCTTCTGCCCGAACGGCAGAGCACGCGCACCGCACTGTACGGTGCGGACATCGTCCGGACGGGCAAACAGGCCGTCCATGAACGTTGCGGTGCAGGACTCGGGCGTCACCCCGAGCAGGCCGGCCGCCACGGCCTTATCCGTGCCGTGCCGCCTGCCCGCCGCGCTCAGGCCGCCAAAGAGCTGCACCGTCAGGCTGTCGGCCTGCTCCAGCGTGCGTTCCGGCAGGCCGCGCATCAGGCCGAGAAAGTCGTTGCCCGCCCGCATGGGCGCAATGGTATGGGAGCTGGAAGGGCCGGGCCCGATCTGGAAGATGTCCAGCAGGGAAACATCAATGGGACGGGCCACGGGGCGATCCGGATTCCACTGCGGGTCAAAGCCCGCCAGCACGCCGGCCGGACAGGCCAGCATCAGCGCGGAAGCGCCGGCCATTTTCAGGAAGGTTCTGCGAATCGTCATGGTATCGGCCCTCCATGTGCCTGTATTCCCGGAGCGGCCTGCCCTCCTCCGGAGCCGGGCCCCAGCATACGCGCAGGGCACTGCGGGCGCAACAGGAAAGCCGGGGAGATGCAGCATGCCCGCGAACAGACACGCTGTCCGCGGGCATGGAACTGCCGTGCGGCGGGGACTGCTGCGTCATTGCGCCATGATGGCAGCCGTTTCGCGCAGCAGCTTTTCTTCAATGCGCTGCACCATGACGGGATTGTGCATCACCATGTCAATCTGCCGGGTATGAATAAGCATATGCCCCAGCATGGCCACGCGCCTGCGGGAACCTTCCCGATCACGGGCTTCGGCAATGGCAAACAGTGCATCGCTGCGCACGTCGCACCGAAAGCCCTGGGCCTCCAGCACGCGGGCCACCATCCGGGCGCGGGCAATGCGCCGCTCTGCCGAGGCCGCCCCGCCCTTGAACTGGAAGCTCACGTAGTTCTCGTGCGGATTATCTGTGACATTGGCGTCCACCGTGCAGAAGTGGTAGCCGAAGCGCGCCTGAAGGTTGACGTAGTGGCGGCCGATAATGAAGAAGTTCTTCTGCACCATGTTGTTTTCCGCCGTAGCTTCCAGCTGTGGCTTCATGGTACTCTCCATAACCACGCTCATGAAGCCGGAGGCGTCCAGGGAAGGCGGCCCCTCCCACGGGGCAAAGGTCATGCCCTCCCACAGGGCCAGCATGGGTTCGGACTGTATGTTGTCCAGCTCCACCGTGGGGCCGGTAACCGGCCTCTTGAAACCGTCATCCATGTCCATAATCCAGTATTGCAGCTTCTTGCCCACCTTGAGCTGCTTGCCATAGGTCTTGCTGGTGCTGTCATCCTGATCAAAGAGCAGGGAGACGGATTTTTCATGGCAGAAGCGGGTGATGTCGTGCAGCGTCTGACAGTAGGCCGGCGCAAACTCCGGCGACGAGGGGTCCAGCAGATGCAGCGGCACGATGTATGGCACTATGGCCTCCAGCGCGGCAAAGACGGGACTGCCCGCCATGGGATTGCACACGGGCGCGGGCGGCATGATGTCCTCGTGCAGGCCGTCATACACGCAGCAGGCCTGCGTATCCACCGTGACCAGACGCCCTTCCATCAGCTCCGCCGCGCGCGGCAGACCGAAGAGCGCAGGCAGGCCGTATTCGCGGGCCACGGAGGCAAGATGACCCGCCGTGCCCCCCCTCTCCGTGACCAGGGCCGAGGCACGCGGCAGCAGCGTGGCCCAGAAGGGATGCGCCTGCTCCACCACCAGCACGCCGCCCTGCGGGAAGCCCAGCATGTCGGATTCCTTGCGCGCCACATACACCTGCCCCATGCCCACGCCGGGGCTGGCGTTCACGCCTCCGCGCGCCAGCAGCGGAAGATCGGCGCGTGGCTCCGCCGCGGGAGCGGCATCTTCCGCCGCATCTTCCTGCACCTTCACGTCGCGGCTTTGCAGAATCACCAGCCTGCCGGACTGGTCGAATGCCCATTCCACATCCTGCGGACGGCCATAGTATTCTTCCAGAATCAGCGCCTCGCGGGCCACGGCCACGGCCTGCTCCTCTGTCAGCGCGGGCGCCGCCCCCTCGCTGCCCAGGGGCATTTCCTCCAGCTCGCCCTTCTCGCCGTATCCCAGCTTCCACGGCTTGGCGGCAATGGACTTTTCCACCAGACGCGGCGGAAAATCGCGCGTACAGCGGTACACGTCCGGCGAATAGGAGCCATCCACCACCACCTTGGGCAGACCGGGCACGGCATTGATGACAATGCCGCCATCCTGGCGCGCCGGGTCCTGCGAATAGGCCACGCCGCCGGCCTGCGCATCCACCATGACCAGCACCCCCACGCACATGGGCACGCTGTCGTCCATGATGCCGCGCGTATGCCGGTAGCTCATGGGGGCCACGTCATACTTGCTGGCCAGGATTTCGCGCCAGACCTCCAGCGCGTCATCGGCCTCGATATTCAGCTCTGTGGCGAACTGCCCGGCAAAGGAAGCATCCTTCGCATCCTCACCCACGGCGGAGGAGCGGAGAGCCAGCCGCAGGCGCGGGCCGTACTTCACGCGCAGGGGGGCCAGCGCATCCTCAAAGGCCCGCCGCAGTTCCTGCGGAATGGCCGCCATGTAGATGCGCTGCTGGATGGCGCGCGACAGCTCGAAGAGACTTTCCAGATCGCCGCCGTCCGTCTCACGGATGCGCTGCTCGATGCTTTCCTGAAGATTGTTCACGGACATGAAGAGATGGTAGGCCGCGGCCGTCACCGCAAAACCATCCGGCACGGGCATGTTGACCTTGTTGGCAACCTCGCCCAGCTGCGCCATCTTGCCGCCCACCAGCGGCATGTCGCCGGCGCGTATCTCCTGCAGGGGCAGGATGAGCGGGCCATCATGGCTGGGAGGCACATAGCCAAGGCGGGAGTCTATCTGCCGGGCAATGCGCGCAAAGGCGGGCCGCAGGTCGTCATAGGCGCGATCGGAAAGGGCGTTCAGGCTGGTGATCATCTGGAACACCGCCGCCACCGCGCGCGAGGCCGAGGAACGGACATAGGTCATGTCAAAGGGGCGGTAGCCCCCCTGCGCCTTGGGCGTCATATGCTCCTCAATGTCCGCCATGATCTCCAGCGCAACCTTGTTGGCGGAAAGCAGACGCCTGAAGTGCGCGCAGCGGGCCTTCACCTGCCTGCGCAGCGCCTCGGCCTCGGCGGCGGCCTCTGGCGAAACCTGCGAGCTGCCGGCGAACCACCGGCTCAATACGTCAAGCACGCCCATGAGCTACAGCGCCCCCGTGCGTGAAGCGTCCTCCAGCTTGATAATCAGCTCGTTGATGGCAATGGGCTTGAGCAGATAGTCGAAGGCCCCCAGCTCCATGCCGCTGACGGCCACGTTCAGGCTGGCATGCCCGGTGAGCAGGATGACAGGCAGGCGGGGGGCCACCTGCTTCATGCGGTGCAGGCCTTCCAGCCCGTCCATGCCGGGCATGCGGACATCCATGACCACGGCGTCAAACTGCGGATCAGCCTTCTGCACGAGCCTGATGGCATCGCTGGCGCTGCTGGCCGTAGTGACCTTGATATCCCTGTGCTCCAGCCTCTTCTGAATCAGTGACAGGAATTCCACTTCATCATCAACGATAAGAACATGCATGCAACGTCTCCTCCGAAGGCTCAGGCCTTCTCATAGGGCAGGGTGATAATGAAGGTGCTGCCCTTGCCCACCTCGCTTTCCACGTGAATGGCGCCGCCCAGCGATGACAGGATGGTATGGCAGATGGCCAGACCGAGTCCCGTGCCCTCCCCCAGCTTCTTTGTGGTGAAGAAGGGATCGAAAATGCGCTTGATCTTGTCAGGCGGGATGCCCGGGCCCGTATCGCTGATCAGCACGCGGCATCCGGCCCGGTCGCCGCCGCCCGGATTCCAGGCCTCGGCGCGCACGGTGATGACGCCATCCTTGCCCACGGCATCCAGCCCGTTGTCAATAATATTGAGAAAGACCTGCTGGAGCTGGGCCCCGTCCGTAATGATGCTGGTCACGGCGTCGTCATACTCGCGCCGCACGACAATATTGCGGTGGCGCGCTTCCGTCTCCAGAAAGGCTATGCTCTGATCCAGCAGGGTAGGCACAAAGAGCTCCGCCTGCTTCGGGTCCACGGCACGTCCAAATCCCAGCATGCGCTGCGTGATGTCCTTGGCCCTGTCCACATGGTTTTCAATCTTGGCGGCTGTTTCGCTCAGCTCCGCATAATTGCGCATGGAGGCCGGGTTCTCCTCCTCCAGCAGATCGCGCATCCAGCCCGCGCTTTCGCGAATCAGGGTCAGGGGATTGTTGATCTCGTGCGCCACACCGGTAGCCATTTTTCCCATGGCGGCCATCTTGCTGGACTGGATCATCTGCGCGTCAATCTGAGCCTGCTTGCGATCCAGCACTTCCAGATGCGCCACCAGCGCGCGGGAGGCCAGCACCGCCCCCAGCCCCACCACCAGCGCGCCGCCAATCACAAACAGCATGACGAACACCCGCAGCTGGTGCAGGGGCGCCAGCGCATGCTTCACATCTTCCAGCACCACCAGCCGCCACGGCAGCATGGGCAGCTCCAGCACCGCCGCCAGATAGGCGACGCCATCCTCCTCCAGCTCCGAGGTGACGAGGCTGCCCGGCACGAAGGAAGCGTCCGGCAGTTCCAGCGTGGTGCGCGACATGACATCACCATGGAACAGTGATTTTGTCTGGAGCAGGCCATCCCTGTTGATGAGGAAGGCATCGTTGCGCGTGCCGCCGTATGGCCGCCGCACCATCTGGTTGATGGCGGCAAGATCGATGGTGGCGCGGACAATGAAGGTGTGGCTGCCGGCATGACGCATGACGGCAATGATGAAATGCGGCTCGTTGCGGAAGCCCAGAAACACGTCGCTGACATAGACGCCCTTGCGCAGCACCTCATGGAACCAGCCGGCCTCGCTATAGTTGGTGTCCGCCAGATCATAGGGCCCCACATAGGTCAGATGCCGCCCGTCACGGCCAATGACGCCAATATCCAGAAAGGCCTTGCCGTTGGCCTGCATGGTGTTGAAGATGTCGCTCAGGCGATGGGCGTCGGTCAGTTCCTCAAAGGGATGGGTGTAGGTGAGATTCTTAATCTGCGCCACGCGCTCGGAAATGAAGGTATCCACCACGCGGGCCTTGTTGCGCGTCACGGATTCCAGATTGGCGGAAATCTTGTCCGCATGCAGCGCATTGATGCGGTCGATGCAGAACCAGCCCAGCGCCGCCAGCGGCGCCAGAGACATGACCAGCAGCACGCCGAAGATGCGGCGACGCAGTGCCGGATAGGTCTGAATGTTCACGGGAGCCCCCTTTGCCGGCTACAGCTGCTCATGCGACGGCGTCGTCAGCAGCAGTTCCTTGCAGTCCCGCAGCATGGCTTCCTTGCGGGCCAGCACCTGTCGCTTATCGGCCATGATCATGTCCAGCTGTCTGGTGTGAATGGTCAGATAGCCCAGCACAGACAGCACGGCCAGGCCGTTGTCCACGTCGATATTGGCCACGCGGGCGCGCACGGAGTCATGGAGCAGAACGGGTTCCAGACCGCATTCCCACAGAATGTCCGCAACAAAGCGGACCCGCATGATGCGGCGTTCCACATTGGCCGCGCCGCCGCGCAGCTGAAATACCAGCGCGTTATTGCTCTTGTGCGGGCCCAGCCTGCCTTCCGTGGACACGAAATGGAAGCCGAAACGGGAATAGAGGCTGCAATATCCGCGACTCAGCAGGAAGTAGTTCTTTTCCGAAAAATAGGCGCTCTGCGTTGCCGGGTCCAGATGCGGATTGGCCGTGGCCTCATACAGGATGGACATGAAGCCCTTGTTGTCCACCGGCGGCGGCCCCTGCCAGGGATGCACGTTCATGCCGTACCACAGGGCATGGAAGGGAGGACACTGGATGCGGCTCACGTCTATGGTGGGATCGGAGGCTGCCGCCGCCTCGAAGGCATTTTCCAGATCAATGACCCAGAACTGCTTCAGCGTGCCGTCAAACAGCTGCTTGACCCGCTGGGGCGCATGCTGGCGGGCAGAGCCCAGCTCAAACATGGCGGACACGGCCTTTTCATGACTGTAGCGCGCAATGTCGTGGAAGGTCTGACAGTTGGCGGCCTTGAACTCCGGCGTGTCCGGCATGATGGTCAGGGGCGCCGCCTTGGCGGCAATGGTCTGGAGCGCCTGATACACGGGAGAATGCGGCAGAAAATCGCGCGGGGGACGGGCCAGCTCCAGCAGGGGAGGCACCGCGCCGGGATAGACCATGCCCATGTCCGCACACAGCGTCACCGTGCCGGCATCTGCCAGCTTTTCCAGGCAATCCGGCACATTAAACAGCGCGGGCTTGCCAAACTCACGGCAGACGGAGGCAAGGCGGCTGCCCAGAAAGCCCTTTTCCGTAATAACGCCAGCCGCACGATCCAGCAGGGAAAGCCAGGCATAGGAATCCTGCGCCACCACCAGAATGCCGCCGTCGGGGAAATTCTTGGCATCCTGCTCGCTGCGCACAATCTTCACCGGGCCGGAAACTACCCCGGCGCTGGCGGTGATGCCCCAGTTCAGCAGCGGCGCCGGCACATCCTCGCGGGGCACGGCTTCCGGGTCCAGCAGCTCGCCCAGCACCATGGGACGGGCCATAATAATGCAGACCTGCCCATCCGGCCGCAGAATCCAGTGCATGGACTGCGGTATGCCGCCGGCCTTTTCTTCCACAGCCAGGGCCAGCGCGGCTATTCTTGTGGCCACGTCATCCCCGATAACGGGATTGCCGATGTCCGCCGGCGTGGAGAGACGCACGGCATGCGGCTTGCGGCGCAGCACATGAAATTCGTCCACGGGAACGCGATCCTGCTCCACGGCGGCAGGCAGGCCGCGCCACGCATACACATGCACAATGGCCTGCGTGGCCCGCATGGGATTCATGGTATGGGCCAGACCGCTGACGCGCGCATGCGGCACGGCCATACACAGCACGCAGAAGGCCGCGCTGGAGTCCGTCAGCCCGCGATAGCGGCGGTACATCAGGCACTGGGCCCCGTATTTCAGAGAGATGGTGTGACGCAGCGCATTGAGCAGCTCGTCGTCCGGGGCATACAGATCCACTTCCGGGCCCCAGACCACCAGCCCGTGATCCGTTTCGCTGTCGCCCTCCTGCCAGACGCGGCCGCGCAGCAGCAGATGGCCCGGCTCTCCCTGCATGGCCACGCGCAGGCGGCGCACCTGCGCCAGAAAATCCTGCGCCACGGCAACAGGCATCAGGCCCTCATGGATCATCCTGCGCAGCTGTGCGGAAATCTTATAGATGGATCGCGGCGTAATGCCACCGGCCTTCTGTACGTAGCCGGATAGCTCCTCCTGAAGGCCGCGCGTGCGCAGAATGCGCTGCGTACCGGCGGCGGTGACCACAAAGCAGGGTGGTATCAGGCCGGGATATTCCTCGCCCAGGACTTCCCGCACATGCAGCAGACCGGATACGGCTCTGTCCGCCAGCTGCGGCAGCAGGCGCCGCTGCCCTTCATCCAGCGCGCCCTCGTCCAGAGGAATGACGCTGGGGCCAATGAGACAGGCGCCATCGTCCTCCAGCAGAGGGGAGATGACTTCCTGAAGGTGCGTGAATTTCTCACGCAGCACGGCCTTGCGGCCCGGAGCCAGCCTGTCCAGCAGCTGAATGCACTGGAAGCTGCGCGTCACCACGGAGGTGGCCAGCGCCCGTACCTGACACATGCCGAAGGGGCGCACGCAGCACAGGGTATATTCTATGGTGGAGAGGGTGTCCTGGAAGCTGTTCCACGCGGTAAGAAAGAGGTGGAAGGTCTGATGCTTGACAGCGAATTCGTCGTCTGGGGTACGCTCCCGCGCTGCGGGAACCTGCGTCTTTTCTCGCCGGAACAAAGCCTTCAGCCATTCAAGCATATATCACTTCCAGAAACAGCAGAGGGGAAAAAAGGAAAAACCGCCGGCAGGGGCTGCCCGGCGGACAGAACGGCGCGGCGGAGGCAGCCCCTCCGCCGCACCGCAGAAACAGCACGCTAGCCTTCCTGCTTGACCTTGGACTTGGACATGGTCAGACCGATACCTTCAAAGAATTCGAAGATGCCGAAACCATACCACAGGGTGTACAGCAGATAGAAGATGAGCAGACCGGCCATGAGGAACAGGTGCTCCTTCACGCTGGTGGGTTCCACGGAGTAGAAGTTATGCGCAGGCTCCACGGCGCGGCGCACCACGGTATCCACAATGGCGGCCTCGGCGATCATGCCCTGCTTCTGGAGGGCCTTGATGCTGGGCTGGAGCACGTCCCAGCAGCCGTTGGTGATCCAGAGGGCGTTTTCAACGCCGTACTTTTCCTCCACGGCCTTGTGGTCATTGTGATACATTCTGTCGGAGATGAAGGTGACGATTTCCATCAGCGGACCCATGTCGCCAGTGTAGGTGAGGGTCTTCTGATCGGTGGAGACGGTCATCTTGGCATCTTCAAGCACCTTGGTGGCATATTCCACCATCTTGGGATGCTTCACCGGCACGGTCACAGTGACGACCTTGCCGTTCAGGGGCTTGATCTTCTCCTGCACCATGGGGATGAAGTAGGAGGAGCCCTTGGCCAGACTGTTGAACACGGAGTCCGCGAACTGCAGGCCGGTCAGCTTCTTCCCGCCTTCCATGGGCGAGAAGATGGGAGACAGGAGCAGGACGAACACGAAGAAGAATGAGCAGAGCAGCGCAGTGCCCTTGACGAAGTTGCCCTTGTTGACGATCAGCATGGTTAGGCCTCCTGACGCAGCTTGCCGATGTTCATGACGAATTTGCTGATGACCCAGAAGCCGAAGAAGGCCACGACCACCCAGAAGATAATGTTGCCCACGAACTCGATGCCGTTGATTACCGAGGTGGGCAGGCTGATGACTTCCAGCTCAACCAGCTTCTTGGGCAGGGTGGACAGACGGTTGACGAAGCCAGCCAGGATGGAGATGGCGTAGAAGCCGCGAATCTGCACGCCCTTGACCACCTTGGTGGTCAGCGCGCCCATCTGGATGCCGAGCAGGGAGCCGAGCAGCATGCCCACAGCCAGCGTGTAGAACACGTAGCCATAGATGGCGTACTGGCCGATGGAGGCGAAGCCGGCGGTGAAGATGATCTGGAGGATGTCCGTACCCACGGTGGTCATGGAGGACACGCCGTACACGTACACGAAGAGCGGGAAGGTCACGAAGCCGCCGCCCACGCCCATGATGGCGGCCAGCATGCCCACGATGATACCACCGGAAGCGATGACCCAGCCGGAAATGCGGCGGCCGCCGGGCACGAGGTCTTCGTCAAAGGTGATCATCGGGGGAAGGTTGATCTTCTGGAGGCGGACGGAGAAGGAGGTCAGCCCCACATTGGCGTTGCCGTGGGCGTCGCCGCTTTCGGCCTGCCCGCCGCGCGTGGCCTTCAGGAAGTCAAACAGGGCATAGAAGCCGAGGAAGCCCAGCAGCACGGCGTAGATGGTGCTGATGAAGAGTTCGGACAGGAGCGGGTCGTGGTTGTACAGGCCCTTGTTGATGCTGCCGCCCACGATGGTGCCGCCAAAGGAGCCGACGAGGAAGGCCAGCGCCAGCGGAACAGACACGTTGCCCAGCTTCTTGTGCACCGTGGTGCCCATGATGGCCTTGGCAAAAATATGGAAAAGGTCCGTACCAACGGCAAGAATGCCCTTCACGCCGGCAGCCATGAGGGCCGGGGTGATGATGAAGCCGCCGCCGGCACCGATACAGCCGGTGATCAGACCGGCCGCCAGGCCCACCGCGATGGATGCGAGGAAGATGGTGGTGGTGTAGAAGGCCGGGGCATAGGCGGACTTGCCGCCCAGCATGGTGTGGGCTTCATAGGCTTCAGCCATGCACACCAGCAGCACCGGGGTTGCCAGCGCCAGCAGGAAAAGCAGCTTTTTGCGGTTCTTGATAATCGAGGTAGACACCTCAAGGTCCCATTTGGCATACGCCTTGGTTCCTGCCATCAGAAACTCGTAGATTTCACGTCCCAGTGACATGCGCACCTCCGCTTGTGAAAAAAAATGTAAGCAGATTGTACAACACACCAAGGGCTATGCCATAGGATATTCACCTAAAAATGCGCTTCTCTCTTGGCAAATATCCCTAGGGAACAACTAATCATCTGAAATTATTAAAATATTGTTTTTAGTACCTGCGCCTTTTTTCACTACCCCCCCCGTCAGCCTGCGGATGCAGCCCCCCTGCGACGGCTAGATGGAGATAAGGCCGTTCCGCAGGGCAATCTTGGTCAGCTCGCTCAGGGAGGAGGTCTGGAGCTTGTTGCAGATGTTGTACTTGTGCGCCTCCACAGTCTTGAGGCTGATATGCAGCTTCTCCGCAATCATACGCAGGCTCTGTCCGTCCGCCAGCATGGTGAATATTTCCTTTTCCCGGCGGGAGAGCTTGCCCACGCCCTCCTCCTGCGCGGTGGCCGGACGCTGCTCCAGCAGGGCCAGCATGGGCGCGCAGGCATCGGAATGGCTGAAGAAGGTACGCCCCTCGCTGACCTCGTGAATGGCCTCCAGCAGCACGGAGGGCGCGTCTTCCTTGAGCACATGGCCGGCAATGCCCGCCTGGAAGAGCTCCAGCAGAAAGCGCTGGTCGGCGTGCATGGTGTAGATAATCACCCGCGCTTCGGGGCAGACGCCGCGCAGCGCGCGCGTGCATTCCACGCCGTTCATGCCCGGCATGGAAATGTCCATGATAACAATGTGCGGCGAAGTGCGGGCCGCCATGCGCAACCCCTCCTCGCCGGAGGCGGCCATGCCCACCACGGTCATGTCCTTCCGGGTGGAGATGAGCGAGCGGATGCCTTCCATCAGCAGCTTGTGGTCATCAATGAGCAGAATGCGGCATTGCGGCTTCATGCGTCGGTTGCTCCTTGCAAGGGTATTTCCACCAGCACCAGCGTACCCTGACCGGGGGCGGATTCAAAAGTTACAGCGCCGGAACAGTGTCTGGCGCGCTCCTGCATGAGGCGCAGGCCCAGATGTCCCGCCTTCTCGCCCGCGGCGGTCGCATCAAAGCCGCGCCCGTCATCCTCAATGGTGAGCACGACGGACTGTTCCCTGCGCTGGAGGGCGATGTGCACCTCTCCCGCCTGCGCATGGCGCACAATATTGGTCAGCGCTTCCTGGGCAATGCGATACAGGGCCAGCGCGCTTTCCTCGCTGGCGGGCGGCAGCTCCGTACCGGAAAAATGAATGCGCAGGCCGGCGCTTTCAAAGTCCCGGCACAGCTGCCGGATGCTGTGCGACAGGCCGGCAAGGTCCAGCGCGGGCGGATACAGCCCGTGGGACATGCGGCGAATATCCTTCTGGAGGGACTGCACCGTGGCTGCCGCCCGCTCCAGCACGGCGCACAG
Source organism: Desulfovibrionaceae bacterium (assembly GCA_029008115.1). GTDB lineage: Bacteria > Desulfobacterota > Desulfovibrionia > Desulfovibrionales > Desulfovibrionaceae > JAQVCS01. The sequence continues at coordinate 22,565 of JAQXJC010000030.1, forward strand.
CTCGTTCACGTCCATTTCGCCGGCCTGCGCCTTCTTCTGCGCATAGTCCAGAGAAAGCAGCAGGGTCGTCAGCTGCTGGCCGGCATTGTCATGCAGCTCGGTCGCCAGCGAATGACGCATCTGCTCCTGCATGTTCAGAATCTCCCCGGCCAGTTCGCGGCGGCGGGCATAGGCGGCCTGAAGCAGTTCATGCGCCTTTTCCAGCTTCTCCTGCGTGGTGCGTCGCTCGTCCACCTCATGCTCCAGTTCCTGCGTATGCAGCAGGATGCGCCCGGCCAGGGGGCGCGAAAGGACATAGAATCCGCCCATGCACAGCAGATACACGGCCAGCGTGCCCCAAATCAGGCTCCAGAACCCCTCGTTGGCCGACGCATGCAGCATGCGCAGGGGGATGGTGGTCACCAGCCCCCAGCCCCGCCAGCCCACGCCGGCAAAGGCATGGGCCGTATCCTCATCCAGCAGCAGCCCGTTCTCCCCCTTCCGGGCGCGGCGCATGGCCTCGGCAAAGAGCCGGCCTTCCTTCCTGCCATTGCCAAAAAGATGGCCGTCCTCCATGCTCAGCACGCAGCTGGCGGAAAGGCCCGCCGCGCCGCCTGAAAACAGAAGCCTTTGCAGATAGCTCAGGTCGCGCAGCAGCAGGATGCGCCCCAGCACGGCGGCCCGCCGCGCTGCGTAGGGCATGAAATGCGTCTCGGCAGCCACATGGTCCGTCACCGGCACGGAAATCAGCACGCATTCCCTGGTCCCCACCGGCATAGGTGGCGAAACGTAGACCTCGCCGCCGGACTTCAGCGCCTCCGCAGCCAAATCGGCAGGGATAGCGATGCCGGCATGCGCCACCAGAGCCCCGGAGGCGGACACCAGGGAAAGGGCAACGGTGTCCCCTGTGGTGCCCATGGAGGCGGCCAGCAGCTGATCCGCATCGTGCTGATCTGTCACAGCGTCCTTCTTCACCAGCAGGGCCCGCAGGCCGGGACGCAGGGCGGCATGCCATGCCACGCCCTGCGCATGGCGCATCCATGCCTCCACGGACTGGGCACGGCTTATGGCCATGATGGTGAACATCTGCTGGGCGGCACGCTCGCTGCCCTCGCGCAGGGGCAGCCCCAGCGTCAGCGCCCCGCAGACAAGAAGAATCAGAAAGGAGACTGCGGCATAGCTGTTCAGGCGCAGCCACAGCGCATTGGTCTGAGTATACATGAACCACACTTCGCAGGAAGACTCCGCCTGCCGCGCTCATGCGACAGCACGGTAGGCCCGAGGGTATGCTATTCCCCCGCCGTTTTCAAGCGGGTGGAGGAAAGGCCGCATGAGACAAAAGAGGGACGGTCCCGCGGAGACCGTCCCTGCATGCGCATGTCCGTCCCCTATAGCGGGACGGAGATATGCCGAAACTAGCCCTTCACCACTTCCAGCGTGGACTGGGCAATCTGGAGTTCCTCGTTGGTGGGAATGACCAGCACGGGCACGGAGCTGTCGGGCGTGGAAATCACGCGGGCGCCGGGCTTGCGGGTGCTGTTTTCCGTGGCGTCGATCTTGATGCCGAGATTCTCCAGGCCGGCCATGACGCTGGCGCGCACGATGTCGTCGTTTTCACCGATGCCGGCAGTGAAGACCATGGCGTCGCACTTGCCATCCAGCAGGAAGTAGTAGGCGCCGAGCGTCTTCCTGATGCTGCGGACCAGCATCTTCACGGCCAGCGCGGCCTTGGCGTCGCCGCCGTCCACAGCCGCGTGCACGTCGCGCATGTCGGTCATGCCGCAGATGCCCAGCAAGCCGGACTGCTTGTTCATCAGGGTGTCCATTTCCTGCGCGTTCAGGCCCTTCTTTTCCTGAATGAAAGGCACGATGGCGGGGTCGATGGAGCCGCAGCGAGTGCCCATGACCAGACCTTCCAGCGGCGTCAGGCCCATGGAGGTATCCAGGCAACGTCCGTCGCGCACGCAGCTCATGGAAGAGCCGTTGCCCAGATGCATGGTGATGGAGCGCAGCTCTTCGAGGGGCTTGCCCAGGAATTCCGCCGTTTTGCGGGCGATGTACTTGTGCGAGGTCCCGTGGAAGCCGTAGCGGCGAATCTTCAGCTCTTCATACAGGCTGTACGGCAGGGCGTACATGAAGGCGTCCTGCGACATGCCCATGCCGAACTCGGTGTCGAACACGCCCACATTGGGGATGCCGGGCAGCAGCTTTTCCGCCACTTCGATGCCCATCAGGTTGGCGGGGTTGTGCAGCGGACCGAGCACGGCATTCTTGCGGATGACTTCCTTGATGCGCTCGTCCACCAGCACGGGATTGAACACTTCTTCACCGCCGTGCAGCACGCGGTGACCGATGGCGTAGATTTCGCTCTTGTCCCGGATGACGCCCTTTTCGGCATCGGTCAGGAGGGCGATGACATCCTCCATCCCTTCAATGTGGGAGGGGAAGGGCTTTTCCACCACCATCTTGGATTCCCTGTCGGTGTCGGGCCAAATCTTGTGAGTCAGCTTGCCCACGGGCTGGCCGATGCGCTCGACCAGGCCGGAGCACAGCACCGAATTGTCATCCATTTCAATGAGCTGGTATTTGCAGGAGGAAGAACCAGCGTTCAGCACGAGAATTTTCATAGGCACGTTTTCCTTGTTCACCGCGCCGCATGGGGGGGCGACCCCGCGGGACGGGCCGGCGGAGCGCCGTCGCGGCTGTCATTCCAGCTCACGCGGCCAGGGCCCCGCCCCAAAGGGCAGGGCCCGCGCCCCATGCACAGCGCAGTGCAAAAAGTATGGTTACTGCTGGGCGGCCTTTTCGGCCGCGGCCTGCACGGCAGTGATCGCAACCGTGTTCACGATGTCGGGAACGAGGCAGCCGCGCGACAGGTCATTAACAGGCTTGTTCAGGCCCTGCAAGACCGGGCCGATGGCAATGGCACCGGCGGCGCGCTGCACGGCCTTGTACGTATTGTTGCCCGTGTTCAGGTCGGGGAAGATGAAGACCGTGGCCTTGCCGGCGACCTTGCTGTCGGGCAGCTTGGTGCGGGCAACGGTGGGGTCGATGGCCGCGTCGTACTGCAGCGGGCCTTCCAGCGCCAGATCGGGGGCCATTTCTCTGGCAATCCTGGTGGCTTCCACCACCACGTCCACGTCCGCGCCCTTGCCGGAGCCGCCGGTGGAATAGGAAAGCATGGCCACGCGCGGCTCAATGCCGAAGACTTCGGCGGTGCGGGCGGAGGCGATGGCAATTTCGGCAAGCTGCTGGGCCGTGGGATTCGGGTTCACGGCGCAGTCGCCGAAGGCCAGCACACGATCCTTCAGGCACATCAGGAACACGGAGGACACGATGGAGCAGCCCTTGCGGGTCTTGATGAACTCGAAGGAAGGACGGATGGTGTTGGCCGTGGTGTTGATGGCGCCGGAAACCATGCCGTCGGCATCGTCCTTCTTCACCATCATGGTGGCAAAATAGGTGGGATCGGCCATCTTGTCGCGGGCCTGCTCAAGGGTCACGCCCTTGGCCTTGCGCAGCTCCGCATACGTGGCGGCATAATCCTCAAACTTTTCGGAGGTCAGCGGGTTCACGATGGTGGCCCCGGACACGTCCACGCCCAGCTCGGAAGCCTTCTGGAGAATGGCCTTTTCCTCGCCGATGAGGATGATGTCGGCAACCTCGCGGCGCAGCAGGATGTCCGTGGCCTGGAGGATGCGGGGTTCCGCGCCTTCGGCCAGAACGATGCGCATCTTGTTGCTCTTGGCGCGTTCCAGCAGGTTGAACTCGAACATCATGGGCGTGATGCGCGAGCTCTTGCGGGTGAGCAGGCGGTTGCCGATTTCCTTGGCGTTCACGTGCCGCTCGAACAGGCCCAGAGCCGTGTTGATCTTGCGCAGGTCTGCGGGATCAATGCGGCCGTGCAGCTGGGCCAGCTGCTGGATGGTCTGGTAGGTATGGGCGTCGGTGCGCAGAATCGGCACCGGCGTCGCGGTCCAGCCGTCAACGAGCTTGCGCAGCTCTTCGGGCAGCTGGAAGCCGCCCGTGAGCAGCACGCCGGCAATGTCGGGCGTAGAGGCGGAAAGGCGGCTGGCCACGGCGGCGAGCAGGATGTCCGCACGATCGCCGGGAGTGATGATCAGCTGATCCTTCTTGATGTAGCCGAGGAAGTTGTCCACCTGCATGGCGGCGACGAGATAGTCGCCCACCAGCGCGTCCAGACGGTTGCCGCCATAGACGACTTCCGCGCCCAGCCACTTCTGCACATCGCCCATGGTGGGCTTGCCAATGGCCGGCTCGTCCGGAATGGCATACACCAGCGGGGCGGCCTGCCCTTCGGGCATCTTCAGGGAAGCGACGATCTCTTCCTTTTCCGCCTGCGTGAGGTCGGCGCGGTTGACAATCAGAGAAACCACGTCCAGCGACTGGCTGGTGAGGCGATCCACAAACATCTGGAGCGACTGGGCCACAGCCCTGGCGGACTGGCCGGCGCCGCTGGCCACCAGCATCACCGGCGCGCCGAGGTTGGCGGCGATTTCCGCGTTCAGATCAAGCTCGAACGCCCCTTCCTTGCCAAGGAAGTCCATGCCCTCGCACAGCACGAAATCATAGCTGCCGCTCAGCGCCTTGAACTTCTGGAGGATGTTCTCAATGAGCATGTTGCGCTGGCCGCTGTTGATCAGCGCGCGGGCTTCTTCCAGCGTGCAGGCGTAGGCGTCGCTGTAGTCCATCTCCAGCTTGAAGTGCTCAAGCATGAGGTTGATGTCGTGATCCCGCGCATCCGCATCGGATGTGCTGATAATGGGACGGAAAAAGGCCACCTTGCGCATGTTGCGCGTCAGCAGCTGCATCATGCCGAGGGCGACGACGGACTTGCCGGAATGCGCCTCGGTGTCTGTAATGTAAAGATTGCTGTGCATAATACTGCTCCGCAAAATCCGGATGTTGTGCTGGAACGCATCCCCGCGCGAAGCGGCTCCGGCGGGGATGCGAAAGGGGCGCGGCGCATGGCGCCGCGCCCCGGGCGTTAATCTCACGCCGTCAGGCTAATTCGCTTCGGGGTGAGGCAGGGCGTTAAGCTGCTTGTACTGCTAGTAGCGGATCTCCTAGCTCTTGCCGAGCTGTTCC
>JAQXJC010000031.1 GCA_029008115.1 Desulfovibrionaceae bacterium
TCCCGGAGGATGGTTCCCTGTATGCTGTGCATCGGCCGCGCAGGGCAGTGCGCCAGCAGACGGCAAGAGAGCCCGGAGAAGGGCAGGTTTTTCTCCGGGCTCTCTGTGAAACTCTGTGAGGATTGGATGGAAGGGTCCGGCCTGTGTGCGGGAGGAGCATATCTCTCCGGGCGTATCGGGCCGTGAATGGAACTGCCTTGGCTAGCCTCCCAGATAGGCAGCGCGAATTTGCGGGCTTGCCAGAAGCGCCTCGGCGCTGTCCGCAATGGTAATGACGCCGTTTTCCATGACGTAGCCGCGGTGGGCAATACGCAGGGCCTGATTGGCGTTCTGCTCCACAAGGAATACGGTGGTGCCGTCGGCATTGACCTTGCGGATGATGTCGAATATCTGCCGGATGATAATGGGGGCCAGGCCCAGCGAAGGTTCATCCAGCAGCAGCAGCCTGGGGCGCGCCATGAGCGCGCGGCAGATGGCAAGCATCTGCTGTTCCCCGCCGGAAAGCGTGCCGCCGCTCTGCCTGCGGCGCTCCGCCAGAATGGGGAAGAGCGAGAAGCAGTAGTCCATGTCGCTGGCAATGCCGGCCTTGTCATTGCGCAGAAAGGCCCCCAGATCGAGGTTTTCCTGGACAGACAGCTCGGGGAAGATGAGACGCCCTTCCGGAACCTGCGAGATGCCCAGCTTCACGATGGCGTTGGGCGGCAGGGTATGGATGGGGCTGCCGTTCCACAGCACCTCGCCACTGCGGGGGCGATTGATGCCGCAGATGGTCATCAGCGTGGTGCTTTTTCCCGCGCCGTTGGCCCCGATGAGGGTCACGATCTCTCCGTCGCCCACGGTGAGGTCCACGCCACGCAGAGCCTGGATATTGCCGTAGAAGGTGTTGACGCCTTTCAGCTCAAGCATGCTCGTCCTCCCCGAGATAGGCCTTGATGACCAGCGGATTCGTGCGGATTTCTTCCGGTGTGCCTGCGGCGATGCGCGAGCCGTATTCCATCACGTAGATGCGGTCGGACATGGACATGACCATGCCCATGTCGTGTTCGATGAGCATGATGGAGAGCTTGTGCCGCGCACGGATGTCGCGCACCAGCGCTTCCAGCTCCAGCGTTTCCTGCGGATTCATGCCGGCGGCGGGCTCGTCCAGCAGCAGCAGGCGCGGTTCCGTGGCCATGGCGCGGGCAATCTCCAGCCGGCGCTGCGCGCCATAGGAAAGATTGCGGGCCTTTTCGTTGTAGACATCCGCCAGGTGCACGCTTTCCAGCAGGGCGTAGCTGCGATCCACAGTATCCTGCATTTCCGCCCGGGTGGCCGGATCGCGCAGCAGGGCGCCGAGGATGCCGGAACGTGTGCGGCAGTGCCGGCCGATCATGACATTTTCCAGCACGGTCATGTCCGCAAAGAGGCGGATGTTCTGGAAGGTGCGGGCCATGCCCAGCTCCGTGACCTCATGCGGCTTGCGGCCGTTGAGGCGGGTCGGTTCGCCGTCAGCGTCATACAGTTCCACGCTGCCTTCCGTGGGCGTATAGATGCCGGTAATGCAGTTGAAAAAGGTGGTCTTGCCGGCGCCGTTGGGGCCGATGAGCGCCACAATTTCCTGCTCGTTGATGCTCAGGTCCACGTCGTTCAGGGCGCGCAGGCCGCCGAAGTTCTTGGAAAGGCCGCGTACTTCCAGCACGGGCCTTGCCGTGCGCGCCGTGAGACGGGCCGCGGTGGCATCGTGTTGCCGCGTTTCGTTCATGCCAGCGTTCATGCGCCTTCCCCCTTGCCCGCACGGCCTTCCAGCGCGGAGATGCGATACGTGGCCCGTTCTCCGCTGACCAGTCCCTGCGGACGGAAAATCATCATCAGAACCATAATCATGCCGAAGATGAGCATGCGATATTCCGAAAACGCACGCAGATATTCAGGCGCGAGAATCAGAATGACAGCCGCGATCACCACGCCCGTGATGGAGCCCATGCCGCCCAGCACCACCATGGAGAGGATCATGGCCGAATCCATGAAGGTGAAGCTGGCAGGATTGATGAAGGTGGTCTTGGCCGCAAAGATGACGCCGGCGAACCCGGCCCAGCAGGAGCCCAGCGCGAAGGCGGAAAGCTTGACGCGCGTCAGGTTGATGCCCATGGCCTCGCAGGCGATTTCATCTTCACGCAGGGCCTGGAGCGCCAGCCCCACGCGGGAGTTCTTCAGGCGGGAGATGACGATGATGGTGATGATGACTGCCGCGACCACCAGATAGTAGAGGTAGGTGGAGGACATTTCGAGGGTGAGGTCCATGCCGAAGAGGCCGGGACGCGGAATATTGGAGACGCCGCGCGGGCCGCCGGTGACGGTACTCCAGTTCTGGAGGGTCAGACGGACGATTTCCCCGAAGCCAAGCGTCACGATGGCCAGATAGTCGCCGCGCAGGCGCAGCACGGGGAAGCCCAGCACCAGTCCGAAGAAGACCGCCATTGCGCCGCCCAGCGGCAGACAGGCCCAGAAGCCCAGCCCGAAATACTGGTAGAGCAGGCCGTAGGTATAGGCTCCCACGGCATAGAAGGCGGCGTAGCCCAGCACGAGCTGTCCGGCCAGCCCCACCACGATATTGAGGCCCAGCGCCAGCATGATATACAGCAGGGCGGAGGTCATGATGTTTGTCTGGTACAGGGAGCTGACCCAGGGCATGACAATCAGCCCGGCCAGAACGGCGCACGCGGAGCCGCGGCGCACGGAGGCGCTGCCGCAGAAGCGCGCCAGGGAGCTGCCCAATCCCTGCGGCAGGGAGATGACCGGAAGCCCGCGGCTTTTCCGGCTGAAGGCCCAGTCCCAGACGGCAGCCAGGATGAAGATGCCCAGCGCCAGCATCAGCATGCGGTCGCTCCGCAGGTCTACGGAGTGCGTCACCGTGTTGATTTTTATCCCCATGATGGGGAAGGTCAGGACAACGAACCACAACGCCACAAGGGCGGATTTGATCAAACGCTGCATATGCCGCCCCCCTACACCTTCTGTACCGTGGCCTTGCCCAGAATGCCGTCAGGGCGGAAGATCAGGATGAGGATCAGAATGCCAAAGGCCAGCACATCCTCATAGTTGCCGGAAAGATAGCCCGTGGTGAAGCTCTCGCACAGGCCCAGCACAAGGCCGCCCACCATGGCGCCCGGGATGGAGCCGATGCCGCCCAGCACGGCGGCGGTAAAGGCCTTCATGCCGGCAAGAAAACCGATGTTGAAGTTCACCTGCCCCATGTGCGAGGCGATGAGGACGCCGCCCACGGCGGCAAGCGCCGAACCGATGATGAAGGTCAGGGAAATGATGCGATCGGCGTCTATGCCCAGCAGCATGGCCATTTTGCGGTTTTGCGCCGTGGCGCGCATGGCCTTGCCCATGCGGGTATAGTGGATGAACAGAGTCAGGGCAATCATGGTGCAGGTGCTGGTCACGAGAATGACGAGATCGCTCGGCCCCATGATATAGTCGATGTATTCCAGAAAGTCGAATTCGGGAATGAGGCGAGGGAAGGGAACAAAGTCCGAAGTCTGCGCCAGAATGACATAGTTCTGGAGGAAGATGGACATGCCGATGGCCGAAATGAGCGGGGACAGGCGCGGCGCACCGCGCAGCGGCTTGTAGGCAACCTTCTCCAGCGTATAGCCGTAGGCGGCGCACCAGACCACGGCCACCAGCGCGGCTACCAGCAGGATGCCCACGGCCGGAAAGCCGGTGAATCCCAGAATGCCCGCCACGATGAGCGCCGTGAATGCGCCGAGCATGTAGACTTCGCCATGCGCGAAGTTGATGAGCTGAATGATGCCGTACACCAGCGTATAGCCCAGTGCAATGAGGGCATAGATGCTGCCGCGCGTCAGTCCGCCGAAAAATAATTCAAGAAAGTATTGAAAATCCATGGCCGCCTGCCAGCAAAAGACGCGGCGGACCGGTCTCCCGACCCGCCGCGAAGGGTTCGGAGGTTAGCTAGTTCAGCGTGATGCTGTGACCCACTTCAACATATTTGCCGTTCCGGATCTGATAGATGGACAGGCCCACGCCGGTGGGATCGCCCTTGGCATTGAACTTGATGGTGCCGACGGGAGTTTCCACGGATTCCGAGCGCAGGGCTTCCATGATCTTCACCGTGTCCGTGCTCTGCGCCTTGTCGATGGCGTTCAGGAGGGCCTGCGTAGCCGCATAGGCATTGGGGAAGAAGGAGCCGGGCTGGGTGCCGAACATCTTCACGTGCTGCTCGACGGCCTTGGTGTAGGCGGGCAGGTTGGACGTATCCGAGGGATAGGAGGTGTAGATGCCTTCCGCGTCCTTGCCGGCCATCTTGATGAAGGCTTCATCCTTCAGGCCGTCGGGGCCGATGATCGGCACGTTCACATGGTCGCGGCGCATCTGCTGCACCAGCTTGGAGGCGGTGGGCTGGTAGCCGCCGAAGAACAGGGCGTCGGGCTTGGCGCGGCGCAGCTTGCGCACCACGGAGGAGAAGTCCACGGCGTCAGGATTGATGGCTTCAAAGAGTACGGTTTCCACGCCGGCCTTCTCAAGCTGGACGCGGTTGTTTTCCACAAAGCCCTTGCCGTATTCGCCGTTGTCATGCAGATAGACGACCTTCTTCACCTGAAGCTTCTTCAGGGCGAAGTCGGCAGTCAGCGTGGCCTGATCGTCGTCATTGGCGATGGTGCGGAAGAAGTAGGGGTTCTCGCCGCTCTTGGTCAGCGCGGGGGTGGTGGCGGAAGGCGAAATGGAAACCACCTTGGCGTCATTGTAGATAGGCAGCGCGGCCTTGGTGGCGCCGGAGCAGATGTGGCCCATGACGGCGGCCACCTTGTCGGAAAGCAGCTTGGTGGCGGCGTTGCTGGCCAGCTCGGGCTTGCACTGGTCATCCTGCGGGACAATTTCGATCTGACGGCCCATGATGCCGCCGCGGGCGTTGTATTCGGCGGCGACAATCTTGGCTGCGTTCAGGCTGGGCACGCCGTAGGAGGCGAGGTCGCCGGAATGTGCGCCGGGCACGCCAATTTTGATGGGGTCGGCCGCCTGAGCGGAGCCGGCAAGCAGCGCCACAAGGGCGGCTCCGGCCAGCAGGGAAATGCCTTTTTTCATAACTCTTCCTCCCTTTTGTATTGGCGCCCTTGCCGTGGCACGGACGCCTGTGAAAAAATGTTACAGGATTCTGCCTGTAATACAGGATGCTGTCAAACGGTTAATCGACATTTTTGTCGCAGAAAATACAAAAATGTCTTTTTCCGTCCTGCCGTGCGCGCCTGTGGTGTGGCGCTGTCCGGCAAGGCGGCCTTTGCGGGACTATTTTTCTCTTTTCTTATGCGTAGAGCGGAAGCGGACGCGCATGGGGGCGTGCGTGATGCCGAATATCTTGCGCAGGGCGCGCTCCAGATAGCGCGCATAGGTTTCCGGGATGCGATCCGCATCACTGACAAAGAACACGAACGTCGGCGGATTCACCTCGGCCTGCGTCAGATAATAGAACTTCGCACGCACGCGCTTGACTACCGGCGGCTGGTGCCGGGTGATGACCTCTTCCATGGCGCGGTTCAGCTGGCCTGTGCCGATGCGGACGGCGCATTCCTCATGAATGCGGCGCGCCAGCGGAAGAATTCTGGCAATACCGCTGGCAGTCAGGGCGGAAGTCAGCAGCACGGGCACATGCGGACAGAAGGCAAGCATTTCTTCCAGATTCTTCTGGAGCTGCTTCAGGGAATCGCGGGGCACCAGATCGGACTTGTTCACAATGACGATGAAGGGCGTCTTGCGTTCGTCCAGCATGTCCATAAGCCGCTTGTCCTGCTGGCTGGCGCCGGCGGTGGCGTCGATGACGAGCAGGGTCACATCAGCCTTGGTGGAGGATTTGATGGAGGAATTCACCGAGAATTTTTCCACCGAGTCCGTAATCTTGGTGCGGCGGCGGATACCGGCCGTGTCCACAAAGACATAGCGTTCGCCCTCCAGCTCGAAGCTGACGTCCACGCTGTCGCGCGTGGTGCCGGCAATGTCGGAAACGATCATGCGCTGCTGCCCGGAAATGGCGTTGACCAGCGAGGATTTTCCGGCATTGGGGCGGCCCAGCATGGCCAGGCGCAACGCGGCCTCCTGCTCCGGCTCATGTTCCCAGTCAGCGGGAATGAGGTCGGCGAGCGTTTCTTCCAGCAGGCGGATGTTGGCGCCGTGCTCGGCGGAAACAGCCATGAGCGGAAAGCCGAGCCCGTGGAATTCCGCCGTCATGGCGTCTTCCTTCTCCAGCCCGTCCACCTTGTTGACGACCAGGATCGTGGGCTTGTTCATGCGGCGCACGCGCGAGGCCAGAAATTCATCCATGGGCAGCAGGCCGTCGCGCCCGTCCACCACAAAGGCCACGGCCACGGCCTCCTGCATGGCGGCTTCGGCCTGCTGGAGAATCTCCTGCTCGAAGCCCCGGATACCCGCCGGCCCTTCCGTAATGGCGGAGGTGCCGTCCAGCGTGATGCCGCCGGTGTCCACGATGCCGAAGGCGGGGCCGGACTTGCGGCGCACCACGCCTTCCATGCGGTCGCGGGTGACGCCGGGGCGGTCATGCGTGATGGCGCGGTTGCTGCGGATGAGGCGGTTGAAAAGCGTGGACTTGCCCACGTTGGGCCGTCCTATCAGCACGATTTGGGGCAGTTGTGATGCCATTATTGTGTCCTTGAAGTAAGAAATTCGGCTATCATGTCCTGACAGGACGCATCTGTCAAGGATGGAGGAAGCTCGCCCAGAGCCCGGCCTCCCGTCCAGGGAGGAGGGGTTTCAAAGGTGGCTGTGCCTCCGTCCGGCAGGGCATTCGGCAGGATGAGGCGGCAGGCATGCAGCAGAAAGCCCTGGTTCGAGGCGGCGCCGTATTTGCCGTCGCCCATGAGCGGGTGGCCGCAGGCGGAGAGCTGGACGCGTATCTGATGCGTGCGTCCGGTAATCAGGCGCACATGAAGCAGGCTGCCGCGTTCTCCGCGCAGCAGGGGGGAAACGATGCAGCAGGCATCCCTGCCCGCTCCTGTCTCCACCCGCTCAAAATAGCCGGAGTATTTTTTAGCCATCTGATGGCACAGGAGCCGGGGAGCTTCATGCTCCCAGCGTCCTTCCACCCAGGCCAGATATTCCTTGACCATGCCGTGGCTGCGGAAGGCGTCCTGAAGCAGGCGCAGCGCGCCGTAGCTGGCGCCGACCAGCAGAACGCCGGAGGTATCCATGTCCAGCCTGTGGGCGGGGGTGGGCAGGAACGGAGCGCCGCTGAAGGCGGCCGCCAGCCGCGTGGCCATGCTGTCAGCATGGCCCGTGCCGGGCTGCACCGGCAGGCCAGCCGGTTTGTCATAGGCCCAGATGTCTCCCTGCCGGGCAATGAGCGGCGGCAGGGCAAGATCGGTGGGCAGCGAGGCGCGTTTCCCGAAGCGTCCCCGGCGCAGAAAGGCGGGCAGGCGCGGGCCCTCGGCGGGGGCGGCAGGAGCGCCGGCTTGGGCGGAGGCCGCCATTTTCAGCGCAAAGGGCGGCAGGCGAACCTGATCGCCGTCGGCAATGCGGAGAAAGGGCTTGCCCCGGCCGCCGTTGACGCGGATTTGTCCGGTGCGTATCCAGCGATGCAGCATGCTCTGGGACAGGCCAAGGCGCCGGACAAGATATTGCAGAAGTTTCTGGCCGCTTTCCGCGGCGGAGACAACAAGAGTATGCTCTGGCTCTGGTGAGGGCATGTCACGTGGCGGGTTGAGGTTGGGCGTGCGCCGGCCGCGCTGCGCATATCCAACAGTATACCGCAGGAGAGGCAGGCATTCAAGTGGGAAGTTTTTTTCGGCGGCTGAAAAAAAGTTGAAAAAATTTGTTGACAGGAAAGGCGTATCCGCGTAGTTACTCTCCCGTCGTCGGGATGTAGCGCAGTCTGGGAGCGCACTTGAATGGGGTTCAAGGGGTCGAAGGTTCAAATCCTTTCATCCCGACCATTAAAAAATCCGTAAGGATTTCCACGAGATGACCCCAAGGGGAGCATGTTGCAAGGCATGTTCCCCTTTCTCGTTTCCGGAGGACTGTCCTTCCTTATGAAAGGAACAGCCCGATGCGATAAACAGGAAACGCCCCCGGCGGGGACGTTCCGTACAGATGCTGTGGCTGCGGGACAGCGGCGGCAGGACGTGCTCCCATCAGCCGTTCTGTGCCGCCTTTTTTCCCAGCCAGGCTACGGCTTCCACTTCCAGCAGGGCTCCCTTGGGCAGGGCGGCCACCTGCACGCAGGAGCGCGCCGGGCAGGCTCCCGTGAAAAAGCCCGCATAGACCTCATTGATTTCCTGAAAATGGGCGAGGTCCTGCACAAAGACCGTCGTTTTTACCACGTGGGAAAAGTCCGCGCCGGCGGCGGCCAGTACCGCGCCGAGGTTGGTCATGGCCTGGCGCATCTGTGCCGCCGCTCCCTGCGCCAGTGCGCCGCGTTCGGGATCGGCTCCCAGCATGCCGGAGGTATAGAGAAATTCGCCGCAGACAATGCCCTGGGAATAGGGCCCTATGGCTGCGGGGGCATGCGGCGAGGAAATGGCGTGTGCATTCATGATGGCATCTCCTGTATGAATTTTTGTGATGGCTGGCATGGCTTTTTTTCCGCCATGCGCTTCCTGCCGGCCCAGCATAGGCACTCCTGTGCGGGAAGACAAGGGAGGCAGAGGCCCTTCATGGGATGACAGAACGCCGTTTTTGCGGTATGTCTGTCAGACATACGGTGCCTTCCGTTGATTTCTACCGCCGTTGGCGTTGAAGGAGCAAATTATGGATATGAAAGAAGTCCGCACTGTGGCACGGGAACGCATGAAGGGATTCTGCCGCGTCTGCGCGGTATGCGACGGGCGCGCCTGCGCCGGGGAAACCCCCGGCATGGGCGGCTGCGGCACCGGGGCCGCGTTCCGTAACAATATTGCGGCATTGCAGAATGTTCGCCTGAACATGCGCCTGGTGCATGACGTGAAGGCCCCCGGCACAGCCACCACGGTGCTGGGCATGGAATTGCAGCTGCCCGTGCTGGCGGCGCCCATTGGCGGCGTGTCGTTCAATATGGGCGGCGCACTGACGGAAGAGCAGTACATCAACGCCATTGTGGACGGCTGCAAGGCTGCCGGCACCATTGGCTGCACGGGTGACGGGGTGCCTCCCTTCATTCACGAATCCGGCTTTGCCGCCATCAAAAATGCGGGCGGGCACGGCATTCCCTTCATCAAGCCGTGGGACAGCGCCGAGCTGGAGGAAAAGCTGGACAAGGCCGCGGCGACAGGCTGTTCCGTCATCGGCATGGATATTGACGCCGCCGGCCTGATTACGCTGGCCAAGATGGGCCGTCCCGTATCTCCCAAGGGGCCTGCCGAACTTGCCGCCGTGGTGCAGCGCGTGCATGGCATGGGGCTGAAGTTCATCCTCAAGGGCGTGATGACTGTGGAAGACGCGGTGGCTGCCGCCGCTGCCGGCTGTGACGCCATTGTGGTTTCGAATCATGGCGGCCGCGTGCTCGATCACACCCCCGGCGTGGCGGAAGTGCTGCCCGGCATTGCCGCCAGCGTCAAGGGTCGCATGGACATCCTGGCCGACGGCGGCGTGCGCGACGGCGTGGATGTGCTGAAGCTGCTGGCTCTGGGGGCGGACGCGGTGATGATTGGCCGTCCGTACAGCGTGGCGGCCCTGGGTGGCGAGGCCGAAGGCGTCGAACTCTATACCAATACGCTGCGCAGCCAGCTCACGGCAGCTATGGTTCTGACCGGCTGTCCTTCCGTGCAGGCCGCCGGCATGCATCTGGTGAACATCGCGCGCTAGGCCAGCCTGGCAGCCATCTGCGCATCCGGCAGGGCGTGTTGCGCCTTCTGCCGGCAATGCGCGGGAAAGAGGCAAGACATCTTGAAAAAGGGCGATCTCCCGCGGGAGGTCGCCCTTTTGCCGTCGTGTCAGGCTGAACAGAAATGCGGCAGCTATGCGTCCGGCTGGCCGGCGGGGCCGGCATGCCGCCGGGTAAAGGCGCGGATGCTGTCCCTGAAGGCTGTTTGCCAGCTTTCCCTGCCGCCGGTGAGGGAAAGGGCGCCGGAAGGGCAGCCTGCCACACAGGCGGGGAGTTCTCCCGCCGCGCGGCGGTCAGCACAGAGATCGCATTTCACGGCTGTGCCGGAGGTGGGATCGACAAAGGGTATGCGGGTGGGACAGGCCCGGGCGCAGGCGCCGCAGCCCGTGCAGGCATCCGCAGAGATGCGGGCAAGTCCATCCGCGTCCAGAGAGATGGCGCCGTGCGGGCAGGCACGCAGGCAGGGCGGATGCTGGCAATGCATGCAGGTAAAAAAACGTGTCTCCAGCAGTATGCGACCGCCTTCCCCACCGCGGGGAAGGCCGCCGGCATGCCTGCCCAGCGGCTGTTCGCGGCGGTGCCAGACGGCGCAGTGAATTTCGCAGGCCTTGCAGTTAATGCAGCGGCCCGGGTCGAAGGTGATGCAGTCCCACACGCTCATATCATCCCCTCCCGTTGCGCGCAGCGCATGGGGCCACGGTGACGAAATGCTCCTGAAGGGCAATGCCTCCCGAGGCGGCGTCCGCTGTGGCAAGCCCGCCGGGCATGAATTCCTGATCGGCAAGCCCGCGCCCGGCAGCCAGATGTTCCATGGGCAGGCGATGGCCGAAGCCGTGCAGCATGAAGAGTGCGTCCGGGTGCATGCCCTCCGTGCGGCGAACAGCTATTTCGCCGCTGTGGCCGTTGGCAGCGGTGATGCGGATACGATCCCCGTCTCTGATGCCGAGGGCGTCGGCACGTTCAGCCGCGATCCATGCGCAGTTTTCCGGCAGGACACGATGCAGCTGGGCATTGTTCTGCGTGCGGGCCTGCGTGTGCCGCACATCCCGCCCCGTGAGCAGGCGGAACAGATTGCCCGAGGGGCGGCGCACAGGCATATAGGGCATGAGCGAGCGGATGCCCCCGGCCTCCCACGCATCGCAGATGACCTCGATTCGCCCGGAAGGCGTGGGAAAGCGCGGCCGTTGCGCCATGCCGCCGTCTCCGCCAGCCCGGGCCTGCGCAGGTGAAGGTGTCTGCCGCGTATCAGCCACTGCGGCGCCGCCGCTGTCCGCAAAGTCGCTGATGGTAAGTCCTGTTCCCTGAAGCTGGAAATTCCAGAGTTCCTCAGCGGAGGCAAAGGAGAGGCGGCTGTGGCCCAGACGGCGGGCAAGTTCGCCAAATATCCACCAGTCCGGCCTGGTATTATGGCGCGGCGGAACGGCGGCGCGCTGCATGAGCAGGGCCGGCCGCGCTCCTTGCCGTGCTATGATGGGGGCGTCCTGCTCCAGCCAGATATGCGCAGGCAGAATGACATCGCTGTGCCATGCCGTGGCAGACCACACGGGAGTGACGGCCACCAGCAGATCCACAGCGGCCAGCAGGTTCCGCTGGGTCTCCGGGTCGGGCAGGGCGGTGAGGGGATCATGCGCCGTGGCGATATATGCTTTGATCGGATAGGGCACGCCGGACGCCGCTGCCAGGAGGCATTCCTGAAGCAGACCGGAGTCCCCGGCGAGAGAAGGCCGTCTCCAGCCCGTACCGTCGGCACGTTTGACGGCGGGACGGGGATACAATGCGGCCAGCGTGCGCAGGGATGGCTGCGGCGCGTCATTGAACAGCAGTCCGCCTGCGGCGCCATAGGAGCCAAGAAGCGCATTGATAAGCAGGGCCGAGCGTGCCGTCATGAAGGACTGGGTATAGCGCGCCGTCATCCAGCCGCCATGCCAGATGACATGCGGTGCGGCATCGGCAAGGCGCTCCGCCAGCGCGATAATGGTTTCTGCCGGAACATCGCACTCTCCGGCGGCCCATGCCGGGGAACAGGGCCGCACAAAGTCGCGCAGGGCGTCGAAGTCCCGCACGCAGTCATGCACAAAGGCGGCGTCATACAGTTCCTTTGCAATGAGCGTGTGCAGAATGGCCAGGTTGAAGGCATAGTCGGTGCCGGGGCGGATGGTGATGCTTTCATCCGCATGGGCGCCGGTGACTGTGGGGCGCACATCAATGCAGACAAGCCGGCAGCCGGCATCCCTGGCATTCAGAATGCTGCGGGCCTCGCCCGTATTCATGGCTTCCAGCGCGTTGCGTCCCTGAAGCACCAGCAGGGCGCAGTGCGCGTAGTCATAGCGCAGCTTGCCGCGGCCGCAGCCGGTGAGCGTGAAGGATGCCTGATTGGCATTATGCGCGCAGGAGGTATCGTGCGTGCAGTGATTGGGCGAGCCGATGGCCCGCATGAAGGCGCGCGCCATGTCGCTGCACGGCCCCGGATGTTCCGACAGCAGCACGCTTTCACTGCCGTGGCGGGCCATGATATGGCGCAGACGTTCGGCAACATAGTCCAGCGCCTCGTCCCAGTCCGCCTCCCGCCAGCTTCCGCCGCCCCGGCGGCCGGTACGGATAAGAGGCCCGCGCAGGCGGGCGCTGTCATGATACAGGGCAGGGGAGGCCGCGCCGCGTGGGCACAGCCCCTGGCTGCCAGTCAGCTTGCGGTTGCCGCATACCCAGCGCGGTTCGCCGTTCTCGCAGTGGACTTCCACCGGACAGCGCGCGCCGCACATGCCGCATAGCGAATAGGTCATTGTGTTCACGGCAGGTTCTCCCGTCATATTGGCATGGGCCATGTAGCGGAGCGGCGCATTGCATGCCAGGGGCATCGGCATGCCGGCCTGCCGAAGATCATGCTGCGCACGCGCATGGCGCTACAGACCCTGCGCGCCGCTGGCACGCCGTCCGCCGGAACGACCGGGACGCTGCGGCGAGGCACTGGACGGCCGGCGACGCGCACCCGGGGCATGCGGCTTGCGGGGCGGGGGCGCGGCAAGCCAGGGTTCGGCGGTAATCTTGGTGCCGCAGACAAAGACGCCGGCATTGAGGATGGCCAGCACCTCTTCCGCCACGGACGAGGCCACTTCCACCACGCTGAAGCGGGGGGCTATGTCAATGGCGCCCACCAGGCCGCCGGGGATGCCGCATTCGCCCGCAATGGCGCCCACCAGCATGCCGGGCTTGACGCTGTGCGCACGCCCCACGCTGATCCTGATGCGCGTCATGGGAGTATCGCTGTGCCGCCGGGGCGGTCGCCGGGCGGTGTCGCTGCCAGATTCCCGACGTTCCTCCGCGCGCGGGGCGCGGCGGGGCGCTTCGGCCAGCGGATCGTGGCCGGGATCAATATCCTGCCCGCCGAAGTCCCTGCGTACCAGCAGCTTCAGCAGGGCGGCGGCCACGTCGCGGCTGGCAATCCGCCCTTCAGGGAAATGCGTGCCGAGAAATTCCTCCACCAGGGCAATCCAGCGTTCCTGCGGCCCGGCGGCCAGCGTTTCCAGCACTTCGTCCATCACCTTGGCGGTGCGGAGATGATGCAGATCGTGCAGGGTGGGAAGCTGGTGCCGGGAAATGCTGGCCTTGGTGCAGCGCATGATGTCGCGCAGGCGGAAATGCTCGCGGGCCGTGACAAAGGTAAAGGCCCGGCCCTCGCGCCCGGCGCGCCCGGTGCGGCCAATGCGGTGCACATAGCTTTCCACGTCGTGCGGAATATCATAGTTGATGACGGCGTCCACGTCGTCCACGTCAATGCCCCGGGCTGCCACGTCCGTAGCCACCAGCACGTCCAGACCCTCTTCGCGGAAACGCCCCATGACGCGGTCGCGCTGACCCTGGCTCAGATTGCCATGCAATCCGTCGGCCTGATAGCCGCGCCGCTGAAGCTGGAGCGTCACGTCATCGACGCCCCGCTTGGTGGAGCAGAATACCAGCGCCTTGCGAAAGTTCTGCGCATCCAGCAGGCGGCAGAGGGCCTCCCCCTTCTGGTGCTGCCGCACTTCATAGTAGACCTGCTCAATGGCGGGCGCTGTCTGCGTCCTGTGCGGCACGGCCAGCACCTCGGGGTCGCGCAGGAAGCGGTCGGCCAGAGCGCGGATGGCCGGCGGCATGGTGGCGGAAAACAGTACCCGCTGGCAGTTTTCCGGCGTTTTTTCCAGAATTTCCTCGATGTCCTCGCGGAAGCCCATGTCCAGCATCTCGTCGGCCTCGTCCAGCACGGCCACGGCGGTCTCTTCCAGATGAAGCGTGCCCCGGTGCAGGTGATCGATGATACGGCCGGGCGTGCCCACGATGACCTGCGGGCCCTGCGCCAGGGCGCGGAACTGGCGTTCAATGGACTGCCCGCCGTAGACGGGCAGGACGCGGAGGTCCTTCCTGTGAACGGCCAGCCTGCCCAGCTCCTCGGCGACCTGTATGGCCAGCTCGCGCGTGGGGCAGAGGACGATGCCCTGTGTACGGCGCTCCGGCCCCATGCGTTCCAGCAGAGGCAGGCCAAAGGCGGCTGTCTTGCCCGTGCCCGTCTGGGCCTGCCCCACGGCATCGCGCCCTGCGAGCAGGGCGGGCACGGCCAGCGTCTGAATGGGGGAGGGCTCTTCAAAGCCGAGGTCTTCAATTCCCTGAAGAAGGGCCGGAGAAAGGCCCAGGGCGGCAAAGCTCGTCGTCATACGTATCCTTAGGATTAGAGGGACTGCCGGCGCATGGGCGGTCGGCAGGACGTGCCAGTCCGGGCGCATGCTGCCGCGGCGTATGCGCAGGAGGGAGCGTGTGCGGGGCGGGATAGCCGTACATGACCCGGCAGGAACAGGCGCGGAGAAGGGGGACTGTCTGGAAAAACATAGAGAAATGCGTCGCGGCTGGCAAGAGAAATCCGCCGGGGCGCGCCGCAGGGCATTCCTTTCCCGGGAGCATGGTACGGACACTGGCCTTTTGCATTTTGCCTTTCCGAAGCTTGTATGCTAACAGGAGAAGCGGCGGCATGGCATGCCGCGCCGGGCTGTGAAGCGATGCAAGGGATTTTCGCCGGAGGCGTCCTGGCCCATGCGCCCGGGGACGCATGGAAGCGGCGAAGCTCACTGCGCGCATGGCCTGTGAAAAAAATATAGCATTAAAATGGGTCAGATATGGATAACACGCTTGTTCGACTTGACATACTTGCGTCCGAAGAGGCGGCGGAGGACGTTGTCGGCGTCCTGGCCATGCTGGCGGAGGATGGCTGGGAAGAAGATGACCTGCCCACCGGCGAAACGCGCTTCCGTGTCCACAGTGAGGACAGCGCCTTTGCTGAGCGGCTGGAAGGAGCGCTGCGCAGCCTGCCCGGGGATGTGCAGATAGAGCGTTCCGCCATCGCGCGGCAGGACTGGACCAGCACATGGCGGCAGTTCTTCACGCCCGTTGTCTGCGGGGATTTCGTGGTGCTGCCTCCGTGGCTGTCGCACTGCGAGGAGGCCCGGGGCAGAAAGCCCATTGTCATTGAGCCGAAGTCCGCTTTCGGCACGGGGCACCATGCCACCACGGCCCTCTGTCTGGGCGCTATCTCCTCCCTGCTGGAGCAGGGCCGCTTGCGGGCTGGACAGTCCTTTCTGGACCTGGGAACGGGCTCCGGCGTGCTGGGCATAGGCTGCTGCCTGTCCGGCCTTCGCGGCGTAGGGACGGATATTGATGCGCTGGCTGTGGAAAATGCGCGGGAGAATGCCGCGCTGAATCACGTTTCCGGTCTGGAAATCCTGCCGGGCAGCACGGAAGCGGTACGTGGCAGAACCTTTGATCTGGTGGTGGCCAATATTCTGGCCCAGCCGCTCATGGCGCTGGCAGCGGATATTGTGGCCCTGCGTGGCGAGCATGGCGCGCTGGTGCTTTCCGGCCTGCTGGAAATTCAGGCGGACGGCGTGGAAGCGGCCTATGCCGCACAGGGCATGCCGCCGGCCCGCCGGCTGGTGAACGGCGAATGGTGCGCCCTGGTCTGGGCATAGGGCGCACGGCTCTGCGGAATACGGACGGCGGACTTGTGCCCGCCGCGCTTCATAAACATACTTTTACGTAAGGAGCATGTCATGGCTACTGTCACATTCATGGGGAATGAGCTGCATCTGGAAGGCAGCCTGCCTGCCGTGGGCGCGCCCGCGCCTGATTTCACCGCGCTGGCTAACGATCTCTCCCCCCGCGGCCTGAAGGATTTTGCCGGCAAGGTGCTGGTGCTGGTGTCCGTGCCTTCTCTGGATACTCCCGTGTGCGACATGGAAATCCGCCGCTTTAACAGGGAGGCCGCCGCGCTTTCCGACAAGGTGCGCATTGTGGCCGTGAGCTGCGACCTGCCCTTCGCGCAGGCCCGCTGGTGCGGCGCGGCCGGCGTGGAGGCGGTTTCCAGCCTGTCCGATCATAAGGATGTGTCTTTTGGCCAGGCCTACGGCGTGCTGATTCAGGAACTGCGTCTGCTGGCCCGCGCCATCTTCGTGGTGGATGCCGCCGGCAAGCTGGCCTACAGCCAGCTTGTCCCCGAAGTGACGCACGAGCCGGACTATGATGCCGTGCTGGAGGCTGTGCGCAAGGTCTGCGCCTAGCCGCCGCACAGAAAAGAGGTATCCCGCCGGACTGCTCCGGCGGGATTTCCGTTGATGGCAGGTGGGAGGGAAGCGGATCGCGGCAGGACCGGCGGCATGAAGAGCGCGCCGGAGCTATGCCTTGTGGATCATGACCTTGGCAGGACGCAGCAGGCGATCCTTCAGCTTGTATCCGCGCTGCATGACGCGGCTCACGCTGTCGTTTTCAAAGCCTTCGCGGCAGTCCACGCCCAGCGCCTCGTGCAGCTCGGGGGTGAAGGCCTCGCCTTCCGCGCCCACAGGCTCCAGACCATGCTTCATGAGCGCGTCCAGCATCAGCTTGCGGGTCATTTCCACGCCCATGAGCATGTCGCGGCAGGCATCGTTCTTGCTGCCGTATTGCAGGGCAAGATCAAGGTTGTCCAGCGTGGGCAGCAGATCGCCCAGGATTTTTTCCGCCGTAAAGCGCATCTGTTCCTCGTGCTCGCGGGACAGCCGTTTCTTGAAGTTGTCCATTTCAGCCATGGCGCGCAGGCGGACATCGTCGGCCTCTTTCTGCACCGTGCAGGCAGGACAGATTTTTTCCTTGCAGAGACGGGCCAGCTCCTCCACGGAGCAGCAGGGCTGTGCGGCGTCCGCCGCTTCTTCCGCGACGCCCTCGCACTCGGCGGCGGGCTGTTCAAACAGGTCTTCGTTCTTGGGCATGTCATCCTCCGTGGCATGTGCGGCGCACGGCAAGGCGGGCCGGAATGCTCCTGCCCGCCGTTGTGCCGCCGTATTCTCTGACCATAATGAGTAAGTAACAAGCGCCCACCTGTCAAGCGTCGAATTTTTTTTGCGATTCCTGCTGTGAAAGGCGTCGCCCCTGGCGACAGGCCGCTCGACTTTTGCCGCGGGAACGGCTAGAATGCCCGAACTAACGAGAGGTATCCTGACGATGACGAAATGTCGTTTGCTTGAAGTGCAGAGTGAGAAGGAATGGCCGGCCCTGCTGGAATGGCTGCAAGGACGCGCCAATCCTGACAATTCCGTGGAAGAAAAAGTGCGGGGCATTCTGGATGACGTCCGTGCGCGCGGCGATGCCGCCCTGCTGGACTATACGCGGCGCTTTGACTGCCCTGGTCTGGAAGAGCTGCGCGTGTCTCCGCGGGAAATTGCGGCAGCCGCCGCTGCTGTGGCGGAGGAGGATCGCGCGATCATTGCGGAGGCCGCCGCGAACATCCGGGCCTTCCATGAGGCGCAGGTGGAAAAGTCATGGTTCCTGACCCATGAGGACGGCACGGTGCTGGGCCAGAAGGTGACGCCCGTGGATCGCGTGGGCCTGTATGTGCCCGGCGGCAAGGGCGGAGAAACGCCGCTCATTTCCAGCATGCTGATGAACGCCATTCCCGCGCGTGTGGCCGGGGTGCGGCAGATTGCCGTGGTCACGCCGCCCCGCGCCGATGGCTCCGTCAGTCCCTACATTCTTGCGGCTGCGCACCTGCTGGGCATTGAGGAAGTGTACCGCACCGGCAGCGCATGGGCCGTGGCGGCACTGGCCTATGGCACGGAGAGCATTGCGCCGGTGGATGTCATCGCCGGACCGGGAAATATCTTCGTCACCACGGCCAAGCGCCTGGTGCAGGGCCGCGTGGGCATAGACATGATCGCCGGCCCCAGCGAGGTGCTGATTCTGGCAGATGCCCAGGCTAATCCGCACTGGATTGCGGCGGACCTGCTGTCGCAGGCCGAGCATGATCCGCTGGCGTCCGCCATCTGCATTACGGACAGCCGTGCGCAGGCGGAGGCCATCCTGCGGGAACTGGGGCCGCAGTGCGATGCCCTGCCGCGCGCCTCGCTGGCGGGGGCCGCGCTGGAAAACTGGAGCGCCGTGATCGTCGTGCCGGACATGGACGCCGGGATTGCGCTTGCCAACCGCATCGCGCCGGAGCATATGGAGCTGAGCGTGGCCGATCCGTGGGCAATGCTGCCCAGGGTGCGCCATGCGGGCGCGGTATTCATGGGGCATAACAGCCCCGAGCCGGTGGGCGATTATTTCGCCGGGCCGAACCACGTGCTGCCCACGCTGGGCACGGCACGTTTTTCCTCCGCGCTTTCCGTGCAGACATTCTGCAAGAAAACGAGTATTATTGCCGCCTCTTCCCGGTTTGTTCAGCGCAGCGCGCAGTCCATCGCCCGTCTGGCCCGTCTGGAAGGGCTGGAGGCGCATGCCCGTTCCGTGGAATGTCGCCTTCCGAAATGCCACCAATAAGGAGCATCCATGAAAGTTACCACCCGTACGGAAATCAGCACCTTCCCGCTGCTCTCGCGCGGCAAGGTGCGTGATATCTATGACATTGATGAAAAGACGCTGCTCATCGTCACGACCGACCGCATGTCGGCCTTTGACGTGATCATGAACGAGCCTGTGCCGTACAAGGGCGTCATTCTGAACCAGATTACCCTGTTCTGGATGGACAAGTTCAAGGATATTATTCCGAACCATCTGGTGGAAAGCGATGTGAACAGGTTCCCTGCCGAGCTCCTGCCCTGGAAGGACGAGCTGGAAGGGCGCTCCGTGCTGGTGCGCAAGGCCAGTCCCCTGCCGGTGGAGTGCATCGTGCGCGGCTACATTACCGGCTCCGGCTGGAAGGACTATCAGGAAAACGGCACTTTGCAGGGATACAATCTGCCTGCCGGCCTGCGCGAGTCGGACAAGCTGGAGCCTGCCCTGTTCACGCCGTCCACCAAGGCCGAGCTGGGCGAGCATGATATGAACATCTCTCCCGCACAGGCGGCGGAAATTCTGGGGGCGGAGCTGGCCGCCAAGGTTGAGGAAACCTCGCTGGCCATGTACGAGGCCGGTCGGGCCTATGCCGCCGGCCGGGGCATCCTCGTGGCGGATACCAAGTTCGAATTCGGCATTGTCGACGGCGAGCTGCGCCTCATCGACGAAGTGCTCACCCCGGACAGCTCCCGCTTCTGGCCCGCGGACTTGTACCAGCCCGGTCACGGCCAGCCCAGCTTTGACAAGCAGTACCTCCGCGACTGGCTCAAGAAGCAGCCCTGGAACATGCAGCCCCCGCCGCCGGCGCTGCCGCAGGAAGTCATCGAGGCCACAGCCCAGCGCTACCGCGACGCATATACCATTCTGACGGGCAAGCCTTTTGAAATCTAGGGAGGAACAATAATGCTGCTGCAAGGAAAACGCGCCCTGATTCTGGGCCTGGCCAACAACAAGAGCATAGCCTACGGCATTGCCTCCGCCTTCAAGGCGCAGGGCGCCCGTCTGGCATTCAACTACGTGGGGGACGCCATCAAGAAGCGTGTGGAACCCCTGAGCGAGGAGCTGGGCGGGGAATTTACCTTCCAGTGCGACGTGTGCGAAGATCAGCAGATTGCGGACGCCGCGTCGCTGGTGCAGGAAAAATGGGGCGGCGTGGATATTCTCGTGCACTCCATCGCCTTTGCCAACCGCGAGGATTTGAACGGTCGCTTCATCGACACGTCCCGCGAAGGCTTTGCGCTGACGCTGAACATCTCCGCCTATTCACTGACCGGCATCTGCCGCGCCTTTGAACCGCTGCTGGCGCCCGGCTCTTCCGTCATGGCCATGACCTACCACGGCTCCACGGAAGTCATCCCCGGCTATAACGTCATGGGCGTGGCCAAGGCCGCTCTGGAATGCTCCATGCGCTATCTGGCCTATGACATGGGCGCCAAGGGCGTGCGTGTCAATGCCATCAGCTCCGGCCCCATCAAGACGCTGGCGGCCTCCGCCGTGGGCGGCCTCAAGGGCATCTTCTCGGAAATCGAGGAGAAGGCTCCGCTGCGCCGCAACGTGACCACGCAGGATGTGGGCGGCCTTGCCACCTTCCTCGCCTCCGATCTGGCCAGCGCCGTGACGGGCGAAGTCATCTATGTGGACAGCGGCTTCAGCCACATGGGCATTTAAGCCGGTCTTCTTCTGACGTACCGCGAGGGCGGAATCTGCGGATTCCGCCCTTTTCGCGCCGGGACTATTGTTTCCCGGCCATGCGCCGCCGTCTTCCCGCGCGGACATGCTGGCGGCGCCCTGAATCGCCGCGCGCAGACCGGAGCCGGAGAGCGGCAATGCGCGCCATGCGGTGCCGGTGTGCGGGATGCCGTCTTTTTTGCAGGGAGAGCTGGTCATGGCATGCCATGTTTTATTTGATCACGGTCGTGCGGCGCGCATCGGTCTGCCGGAGGCGGTATTCTGCGAAGGCAAGTCCGTTGAGGCGCTGCTTGACCTGATGAAGCGGTTCGGGCGCGGTTCGGGACATCCCGTGCTGTTCACCCGCCTGGCGGCGGAGATATTTGCCCGCATGCCCCGAACTGTGCGGGAAGGATATGACTATCATCCATTGTCCCGCACCGCCTTTGGCGACAGGCTGCCGCCGCGGGAGCGCGGCCGCGTGGCCGTTGTTTCCGCAGGCACGGCGGACGGCCCTGTGGCATGGGAGGCCGCGCGCACGCTGGAATATCTGGGCGTGCGGCATGCGCTGTTCGAGGACTGCGGTGTGGCGGGGCTGTGGCGGCTGACGGAACGGCTGGATGACATCAACAGCTGCGATGCGCTCATCGTGATTGCCGGTCTGGATGCCGCACTGGCCAGCGTGCTCGGAGGGCTGACGCCCAGACCCGTGTTTGCCGTGCCCACATCCGTGGGATATGGTGTGGCTGCCGGCGGCCATGCGGCCCTTTCCAGCATGCTTTCCAGCTGTGCGCCCGGCATAGGCGTCATGAATATTGATAACGGCTATGGTGCGGCCTGTGCCGCCGCACGAGTGATACATGCGCTTTACCCCTGATGCAGGAGACATGATGCAGACGATGCAGCGGCCGCAGCATGCGGCCATTCCCGACGCTCCGTCCACCGCGGGCCCGGGCGGTCACGGGGCCCATGAACAGGACAGGCATACAGGCCCATGCGCACATGAGAGCCTGCATATGCCGGACACCGCACCGGAGGCGGAACAGCATGGTGCATCCGGCGGAACAGGACACGTGCTGACCATACGCATGTGTTCGGGGCTGTCCGGCGACATGTTTCTGGCGGGCCTGCTGCGCCTGACGGATATGAACGAGGACGAGCTGGACAGAAGACTGTCCGCTGTCATGCCGGAGCTGGCAGGAACGGTGCGGCTGATGCGGCGGGAGGTGCACCATATTGGCGGCTGGCATGCGGAGGTGCGCCTGCCGCATGAACACAGGCACCGCACGCTGGAGGATATTACCGCCCTGATTGCCCGCAGCGGCATGGACGGACGGGCCCGGGAGCTGGCCGTGCGGACATTTGCGCGTCTGGCCGGCGCGGAGGCGGCAGTGCATGGCGTAGCGCCGGAGGACGTGCGCTTCCACGAGGTGGGGGCGCTGGACAGTATTCTGGATATTTGCCTGACGTGCGAGCTGTTCACCGTGCTGGGCCTGCCGCGCCTGCTGGCCAGCCCGTTGCCGCTGGCCGATGGCGAAGTGCGGTGCGCGCATGGCGTCATTCCCGTGCCCGCGCCTGCCGTGCTGGAAATGCTGGCCGGGCTGCCCGTGCGTCCCTTTGCCGGTCGGGGAGAAACGGTAACGCCCACGGCCGTTGCCCTCCTGCTGTCCCTGGGGGCGGAGTTCGGCCCGTGGCCGGCCATGCGCGTGGAGCGGAGCGCTCTGGTCTATGGCACAACCGTATTTCCCGGCGCGGCCAACGGTGCGGTATTTGCGCTGGGCACAGAGGATGGCGCGGCTTCTGGCGCGAAACACCGGAAGATTCTTCATCCGGTACTGTAAGAAAAAATCAGGCATGGACTGGGCCGCGCCGGCAGGGGGGAATCCTTTCCGGCGCGGCCGTTGCATTATTTGAAGGGGGAGATGGCGCGCAGCTGCGCAATGACGCCGGGGAATTCCCTGACGACGTAGTCCACTTCCTCCCGCGTTGTGTAGCGGGAAAGGGAGAGCCGCACGGAGCCGTGGGCATAGTTGAAGGGAACGCCCATGGCACGCAGCACGTGGGAGGGCTCAAGACTGCCGGACGTACAGGCTGAGCCGGAGCTGGCGCAGATGCCGAGGCGATCAAGCAGCAGCAGAATGGCTTCGCCTTCCACATTCCTGAAGGCGATGTTGGACGTGTTGGGCAGGCGGTTTTCCACGTCGCCGTTGACCATGCAGTCAGGCACGGCGGCCAGCAGGCCCTGTTCCAGACGGTCGCGCAGGGCGGCTACCTCCACCTGTTCGCACTGCATGTTGCGCCGCGCCAGCTGGGCGGCGACGCCCAGGCCGACGATGTAGGGCACGTTTTCCGTGCCTGCGCGCCGGCCGCGTTCCTGATGTCCGCCCCGCAGGAAGGGACGGAAGCGCACTCCCTTGCGGATGTACAGCGCGCCGATGCCCTTGGGGGCGTGCAGCTTGTGGCCGGACAGGGAGAGAAAGTCCACGGGCATGTCATGCAGGCGCATGTCCACCTTGCCCACGGCCTGCACGGCGTCCGTGTGGAAAAGCGCGCCTTTTTCCCGGGCCATTTCAGCCAGCTTTGCAATGGGATAGATATTTCCCGTCTCATTGTTGGCCGTCATTACGGAGACAATGGCCGTGTCGTCATCCAGAGCCTCGGCGTACTCATCCAGATTCAGCCGTCCCCTGCTGTCCACGCCCAGATAGGTCACGCGGTATCCTTCCCGCTCCAGGTTCTGACAGGGGGCGAGGATGGCGGGATGTTCCACGCGGGTCGTGATGATGTGGCGTTTTTCGGGCTGGCTCCGCACGGCGGAGAGCAGCGCCGTATTGTCGCTTTCCGAGCCGCAGGATGTGAACAGAATCTCATCGGGGGAGGCGCCCAGCAGCTCCGCGAGCTGTTCCCGCCCCTCGGCCACGGACTGCGCCACCTGACCGCCGAAGGTGTGCATGCTGGAAGGATTGCCGTACAGATCGCGGAAATAGGGGAGCATGGCCTCCAGCACTTCCGGCGCCACCTGCGAGGTGGCATTGTTGTCCAGATAGACGGTCTTCATGATTAGGCCTCCTCCACGATGATGTCCGGCGAGACATGTTCGCGCAGCTGTTTTTCCACAAGGTCCTTGATGGTGACATGGCTGGAGCGGCACTGCGAGCAGCGCCCGCGCAGCGCGACCACCACGCGGGGGCCGTCCACATCCACCAGCTCGATATCGCCGCCATCGGTGGCCAGGCGGGGACGAATCTCCTCGTCAATGGCACGCATGACCAGCTGCATGCGCTGAACATTGGTCATGCGCCGGGGAGCGGGGCGGAGCTCCTGCCGCGGCGTTTTCCCCAGCTCGCCGGCCAGTATCTCCGCGATCTGATCCAGACAGTCTCCACAGGCGCCGCCGGCCTTGGTGTACTGCGTTACTTCTTCCAGCGTCTTCAGACCGTTTTCCCGGATGGTGCGGATGATCTGCTGATCCGTTACGCCGAAGCACTTGCAGACCAGCCGGCCCTCCTCATGGGCATGAGACATGGCGGGCTCGCCCTTCCAGTTGCGGATAGCGGCTTCCAGCGCTTCCTGCCCCATGACCGAGCAGTGCATTTTTTCCTTGGGCAGGCCGCCCAGGGCCTCGGCAATCTGCCTGTTGGTGATTTTCAGGGCCTCGTCCACATGCATGCCCAGCACCAGATCAGTCAGCACGGAACTGGAGGCAATGGCGCTGGCACAGCCGAATGTCTCGAATCCGGCTTTTTGAATGACACCCTCGTCACTGATCTTCAGGTACAGCTTCAGGGCGTCGCCGCATGCCAGGCTGCCCACCTCGCCTATGGCATTGGCGTCTTCCAGGGCTCCGGCATTGTGGGGGGAAAGAAAATGTTCATGCACTTTTTGCGTATAGTTCCACATGGCTACCTCGAAGCATATTGAAATGCTATGTTTTTGATCCGTAAAAAAGCGCAGCCGGCTTACAGTCCGGCCCGGCCGTTTTCGTCAGGAATGAACTGCTGCAACGTGACACCCCGCAGGAAAAGACGCACATGTTCGTCCAGATTGCGCCAGAACGTGCGCGTGGAGCAGCAGTTCTGCCGTTTGCAGGGATTGCCTTCCTCCAGGCAGGTGACAGGAGAGATGTCTCCTTCCAGATGGAGGAAGATATCTTCCAGATTAATCTCTTCCGGCGATTTGGCAAGGGAGTATCCTCCCCCGGCGCCACGCACTGCCCGCAGGATTCCCAGCGGCTTCAGCGCGCGGACTATCTGCTCCAGATAGCCGGGAGAAATGTTTTCCTCGCGGGCCACCTGCGCCAGCTGGAGCCGTGCCCCTCTGGGCTGTTCCGCCAGTCTGATGAGAAAGCGCAGGCCGTAGCGCGTGCGGGTGGAAAAACGCATCATGGTACCTCTCTGAATCGGCCGCCCGCAGGGAGCGGGCAGCCGGAAAACAGGGCGTTAGCCGCCGATATGCTGAATCTGGAAGGGAGTTTCCTGATAGACGTAGTAGTTCAGCCAGTTGGAGTAGAACAGGTGGGCGGCCGCGCGCCACGTCATCAGCGGCGTGAGGGTGGGGTCGTCCTCGGGGAAGTAGTGCGCGGGCACTTCGGGATTGAGCCCCCGGCCAAGATCGCGCTCATATTCCAGCTTCAGGGTATCCCGGTCATATTCCAGATGACCGGTCACAAAGACCTGCTTGTGATCGGCGCTTTCCACCACGGCCAGCCCGGCTTCGTCGGATTCCGCAAGGATGTTCAGGCCGGAGATGCGCGCCACATCCTCGGAATGCACGGCCGTATGGCGGGAATGCGGCGCCATGAACATGTCATCGAAGCCGCGGAAGAGGCGGCAGCCCTGCTGCGTGACGCGATGGCGGAAGATGCCGGAACATTTTTCCGGCAGATCATACTTTGGGATGCCATGAAAATGGTACAGCGCGGCCTGCGCGGCCCAGCAGATGTACAGCGTGGAGTAGACGTGCTTCTGGGCAAAGCTCATGATGGTCAGCAGCTCGTTCCAGTAGTCCACCTCCTCGAACGGCAGGTGCTCCACCGGTGCGCCAGTGACAATCATGCCGTCAAAGGAGCGCTCCCGGACATTGCTGAACGTCTGGTAGAAGCGTTCCAGATGATGCAGCGGCGTATTTTTGGATTCATGCTCGGCTGTACGGATCAGGGTGATGTTCACCTGAAGAGGGGAATTGCCCAGCAGGCGCAGCAGCTGCGTTTCCGTGGCAATCTTGGTGGGCATGAGATTGACGATGGCAATTTCCAGCGGGCGGATGTCCTGCCGGCTGGCGCGTTCGTCCGTCATGACAAAAATGTTTTCTTCTTCCAGCGCCTTGACGGCGGGCAGACTGGAGGGAACTTTGATGGGCATGCTGTGCAATCCTTGAAAACTGGTGTTCAGCCGATGTCGTCTGCACAAAACATAGCGTATGACTATGTTTTGTCAAGTCCTTCATGAGAAAAAGACATGCCGGCTCCGGCAGACCGATGGCGAATTTTGATAATATATCAGTCTATGCCAATGATTTCAACATGTACGGGGATGTCCAGACCGGATTCCTTCAGCGCCGCCGCCGTCAGCCGTTCCAGTCCGCCGCAGCAGGGCACGCTCATGCGCAGGATGGTGATGGCGTCGGGGCGCGCCCGGCGGCAGATTTCAGCCAGTTTGGCGCCGGCAGATTGAACATCGTCCAGCTTGGGACAGGCAATGAGCAGTTCCCTGCCTGCCAGCAGGCCGTTCAGGCCCGGGGCGGCGAATCCGGCGCAATCAGCGGCCAGCAGCAGGTGTGCGCCACGCAGGAAGGGGGCGTCCGCCGGCATCAGGCGCAGCTGTATGGGCCAGTGCCGCAGAGGGGAGCCGGCCTGCCGGGCGAATGGCGCTGCGCGGCGTTCTCCCAGAGGCTGCAAGGGGCGGGGCTGGCTGCCGGGGCAGCTCCGCGCCTCTCCTGTTTCGGCATGGGCGGGAATGCTGGCGGCGTCAAAGGCCGCGGCCTCCCGCCGCACGATGGTCAGCGCCCCTTCGGGGCAGGCCCCCAGACAGGCGCCCAGCCCGTCGCAGTAGGTATCCTTCACCAGACGGGCCTTCCCATTCACAATGGACAGCGCGTTTTCCGCGCAGTTGGCCAGGCAGGCGCCGCAGCCGGTACATTTTGCCTCGTCAATGCAGATGATGTCGCGCAACATGATAGCCTCCTGAAAAATGTACGCACTCTATGCGGGAAGAAAGCAGCCCGCTGTGACCGGCGTCACACTGCCGCCGCATTTTTATGCTTCCCGGATCAGGGCAAGAAGCTCGCGGGCCTCATCCACGATGCGCCACGGATGCAGAGCAGCCAGCTCCGGGCGGCTGCTGAAGCCCCAGCTTACGCTGACGACGCGCATGCCGGCATGGTGCGCCGTCTGGATGTCCACATGGCTGTCTCCCACATAGAGACAGTCTTCCGGCGCCAGATCCATGACGTGGAGCATATCCAGCACGGCGGCGGGGTCCGGCTTCAGCGGCACGCCGGGGAGCCCGCCGCGCACTGCCGCAAAGGGAATGTCACCGAAGAAATGCGCAATGATGGGCTTTGTCCACGGATCGGGCTTGTTGGAAAGTACGCCGAGGCGCATGCCGTTTTTGCATAATTCTGTAAGAACTTCATGAATAAAAGGATAGGGGTTGCTTTTATGTAAAAATTTTTTATCATATTCCAACCGGGCCTTGCTCACAAGCTCTTCCAGCTGTCCGGGATCGCTGACAGCCTGTGCCGGCAGCGCCTTCCTGACCAGCGTCGTGAATCCGTTCCCGACGAATTTCCTGTATGCAGCCGTGCTGTGTGTGGGGAATCCCTCCTTCTCCAGCATGGCATTGCACGCTGCGGCGATGTCCTCCAGCGTGTCGACCAGCGTACCGTCCAGATCAAAAATCAGTCCTTTCACATCTGCCTCCTGTGCGTCATGCCGTCTGCATACGCTGAAGCGTGCAGGAAGATCAAGTCTGCTCCCCGGGTCCAGGCATGCGACTGTCCGGCTGTCCGTGTCTTTCCGTCTTCATCGGTAACCCTCATACAAAAGGTAGTTGCGTCCATGAACATACGAATGTTGCAGATGTTCATCGAAGTTGTGCGGCAGGGGTCTTTTTCCGCCGCCGCACGCAAGCTGCATGCGTCACAGCCCGCAGTCAGCAAGGCCGTGCAGGCCTTGGAAGACGGTTGCGGCATGCGTCTGCTGGATCGACAATATCTGGGCGTCCAGCTTACGGATCATGGATCGTTCATTCATGCCAGGGCTCTGCGCATTATGGCGGAAGTTGAGACGCTGGAGTCGGAAATTGCGGCTGTGCATGGTCTGGAAAAGGGGACGCTGCATCTTGGCATTCCTTCCGTGGGAGGGCTGCATGTCTTTGCCGCCCATCTGGCTGCCTTCAGGGAGCTGTATCCCGGCATTCATGTGGATATATGCGAGGACAGCTGCGCCGCGCTGGAGAGGCAGGTGCTTTCGGGCGAGCTGGAAATAGGGTTCACGCTGCTGCCCGCCAGCGGAGAGTTTGAATGCGTTGAAGTGGTGGATGAACCCGTTCTGGCGCTGATGCCGCCGCGTTTTCCGCTGGAAGGGCGCACGGCGGTGAAGCTGGAGGAGCTGGCCGCGGAGCCGCTTCTGCTGGGCGGAGCGGACGCGCTGCTGGGAAGGCGCATTGAATGTCTGGCACGGCAGCGCCGTCTGGAATGCCGGGAAGGCACGCGGGGCGGCAGGGCCGGCTCCATTATCATGATGGTGGCCGCTGGGCTCGGCGTGGGCCTGCTGCCAAGGCCGGAGGTGCAGGGCGGCCTCCCCGCCACGGTGCAGACGGCGCTGCTGGATGAAGAAGAGCTACGCTGGCGGGGGGCGTTCATCTGGCGCAGTGGCGCATCGCTGTCGCCGGCAGCCCGGGCCTGGATTTCCCTGGCGCGGAACAGCGTTGCAGACAGGGAGAACGGCTGATCCCGGCATGTCCTTGCCGCCTCCGTCCCCCGGTTCTGGACATGACCGGGGGGCTTTGCTATTTTATGGCATCGAAGGAAACGGCTGGGCCGCCGCGCCTTCCGCGTGGGGCCAGTCCGGACACAGGAGGCGAACATGGTGAGAAGAGTATTCACCTTGCAGGATTTGGGTCAGGCTGGGACGTGGCTGCTCATGCAGCAGGCCAATGGCATCCCCGATCCCCGGGGACGTTCCTCCTTTATGGCGGGGCGGACGGCTCTGCTGATGTTTGCGGAAGATGGACTGGCGGATCGCCTGTGCGTGACCGCCGCCGTCCGGCAGATGGGCGGGCAGGTCGTCTACGTGTCGCAGGGGCGCTGGCTGGAGGATATGCGCCGTTTTCCCATCGAGCTTTCTCCCATCTATGACTACTATGTGGACTGCGCCTATATCATGGGCCTGAGTATCAGGAGCGCGCAGGAAAAGGAAAAATACCTTTCCCGCATTCCCACCATCAATATTTCCAGCCTGGAGGCGTCTCCGGCGCATGCCATTGCGAACCTGGCCTGCATGCTGCGCTTCTCCGGTCGCCTTGAAGGCGTGCGGGTTGCGTGGATGGGCGCGCCCAACGGCACCCTGTATTCGCTGATGCAGGCAGCCGCCTATTTTCCGTTCTCCCTGCGCATGGCCCTGCCGGATACATCCCGCCTGGACAGAAATCTTTTTGACGCGCTGATTCGGGATGGCGCGCGCCTTGAGGTGGTGGAGCAGGCTGTGGAGGCCGTGAGCGGGGCGGATTATGTCTGCGTTGGCTGCGGCGAGGGGCTGACAACGGCGCAGCTTTCCCAGTGGCAGATGGACGGCTCCCTGCTGGAGCATGCCCCCGGCGCCTACGTCATGATCACATCGCGCAACATCGCGGAAACGCTTCCCGTACTGCCGCAGATACTGGAAGGCCCGCGCAGTCTCGTGCTTTTGCAGTCGGAAAATCTTCTGCGCGTGCACAAGCGCATGCTTCACTGGGTATTTGAGGAAAACGGCGAGGACTGACGGTCGTGCGCCGGCTGACCGCGGATACGGCCGGCCGGCGCTTCAGTGACTGCCGCGGGCATGCCGCCGGGAACGGATGCTATTCCATGGCGATGTCGTACTGTTCCAGCTTGTCCAGAACGGCGGCGAGGGCCATGGCCATGGTGCCCGCAATGGCAGCCGCGCAGGCGGCCGGCACATCCGGCAGGTCTTTGTGCATAAGGCGCTGGAAGAAGAGGCGGGGACATTCCTGCTGCTTTTCCAGCGCTATCTGTTCCATATAGGCGGCAAAAGGCCCGTCGATGAAGGCGTCGGCCTCCGCTTCATTCATGCCGCCGCGCGCCTGCAAGAGGGCTTTTGTCTGGCGGAGATAGGCCACAAGCACGCTGTTGGGCGCATTGCGCATCAGACCGCTGGTGACAACGGCATGGATGAAGGCGGTCCATTCCTCCAGCATGCGCCGCTGCCCTTCGCCGTACAGGTATTCTTCGGGCATGCCGGCGGCGATGGCCAGGCGCAGTACGCCCGTGGTATCGGTATTCAGCGCGAACAGAATGCAGGCGGCTTCCACGCCCTGGCTGAAGGAAAGCGGTTTCTTTGCGGCTTCCGCCGCTTCAGGCGTTGCGGTGCTCATGCGTTGCTCCTTTCCGGCGCGTGCCGGGACGGGGAGGGACCCTGCTCCAGATAGGCGGCATAGCCTGCGGCGCGCAGACGACAGGCGGGACACTGGCCGCAGCCGTAGCCCCACACGTGCCGCTTGCTGCGGTCCCCCAGATAGCAGGTGTGACTTTCTTCCAGTATTACTTCCACCAGGGCCTGACCGCCCAGTGCATGGGCAAGCTGCCATGTGGCGGCCTTGTCTATCCACATGAGCGGCGTGTGTATGACAAAGTCCGCCGCCATGCCGATATTTAACGCTACCTGCATGGCTTTCATGGCATCGTCGCGGCAGTCTGGGTAGCCGGAGGAGTCTGTTTCGCAGACGCCAGTGACGAGATGGCGTATGCCCCTGTCATAGGCCCAGGCCGCGGCCATGGTCAGGAAGAGCAGATTGCGGCCCGGCACAAAGGTATTGGGCAGGCCGTCCTCCCGATCCGCAATGGCCATCTGCGAAGTCAGGGACGTGTTATGCAGCTGGGCAAAGAGGCCGATGTCCAGCAGGCTGTCCCCCGCAAGGCGCGCATCCCAGGCAGGATTCAGGCGGCGTATGGCTGTGCGCACCCGCTGGCGGCAGTCCAGCTCCACTTCATGCCGCTGGCCGTAGCGGTAGCCCAGCGTGGATACGGACTGGAAGTGTTCCAGCGCCCATGCCAGGCAGGTTGCGGAATCCTGGCCGCCGGAAAAGACGACGAGAGCTGCGGCATTGTCCATAAGGTCTCCTAACGGTCGCCCGCATCCGGCCAGAACGGACAGATGCGCGCCGGAGCGAAGCCTGCCTCAAAGGCTGCCCCCAGCGAATCGAAGGTCACGCGGTTGCGGGGATTGATGTTTCCGGCGGCGGCACAGCCTTCCGGGAAGAAGCGGTGGGAATTCCTGTTGCCCACATAGCGCGCCCGCCAGGCAGGCATGGTCTTCAGCGGCCCCCACATGCCGCGCCCCGCCTGCATGGCCTCGCGCTGAAGCTGGAGCAGGGTACGGACATAGTCGGGATCGTTGTCCTTGTGCATGTAGACAAAGGCCGCGCCTTCCCGCACCATGAGCTGGTTCACAGAGGAACCATCCTCCAGCCGTACATCGGCCAGCAGGCGCTTGTAGTGGTCGCGATCCTGCCCGCCGGCGGCACGCAGGGAAAGTTCCCGCCCCCGCACTGTCTGCTGGAGCAGGGCGGTGGCTTCGGCGGCATAGAACTGCGCGGGGCTGTCTCCGTGCGCAACTTCGGGAGTGTCAATGCCGAGCAGGCGCACCTTCCGCCCGTCGGCCAGTTTCAGTGTATCGCCATCATAGCAGTGCACCGCGCGGCCGCGCGGGGATTCCCCGGCCTGAGGCGTGGCGCAGGGAATGGCAGGGATGCAGAGCAGCGCAGCCAGCAGCATGGTGCGGCAGAACCGTCCCATCCGGGAACGCAGGGAAAAGGTTCCGGGCACGTTCCGGGGCTGCACCGGAACCGGGCGGGCGGATAGCAGGGGAATGCGCATGCGGGCCTCCTGCCGGAGCAGGCGGCGCCGCGCCCTTTTGCCACGTGGGAAAAAAAGCGACGGCGCCGCAGGCGGCATATCAGTTTTCGTAATAGGAGCGGAGGGGCTGGCTGCGAACGGGATGGCGCAGCTTGCGCAGGGCCTTGGCCTCAATCTGGCGGATGCGTTCACGGGTGACGTTGAACAGCCGGCCCACTTCTTCCAGCGTGTGATCGGACTTTTCGCCGATGCCGAAGCGCTTGCGGAGCACCTGTTCCTCGCGCGGGGTGAGGTCGGCCAGCACACTGGCCAGCTGTTCGGACAGCTTGGTGTTGATGACTTCTTCCGCAGGTGCCACAGCCTTCTTGTCCTCGATGAAGTCCCCGAGGCTGGAGTCTTCCTCGTCCCCGATGGGCGTTTCCAGCGAGATGGGCTCCTTGGCGATTTTCAGCACCTTCTTCACCTTGTCCACGGGATAGTCCATGCGCTCCGCAATTTCCTCCGGCGTGGGATCGCGCCCCAGCTCCTGCACCAGATAGCGGGAGGTGCGGATGAGCTTGTTGATGGTTTCGATCATGTGCACGGGGATGCGGATGGTGCGCGCCTGATCCGCGATGGCGCGGGTAATGGCCTGCCGTATCCACCACGTGGCGTAGGTGGAGAACTTGTAGCCGCGCTGGTATTCAAACTTGTCCACGGCCTTCATCAGGCCGATATTGCCTTCCTGGATGAGATCAAGGAACTGGAGCCCGCGGTTGGTGTACTTCTTGGCAATGGACACCACAAGGCGCAGGTTTGAGCGGATGAGCTCCTGCTTGGCGCGCATGGCGGCGTTGTTGCCGCGCTTGATGCGCCACAGCACTTCTTCCAGGTCGTTTACCTGATGGCAGCATTTTTCCTGGAGCCGGCGCAGGATTTCGATCTTGCCGATGATCATTTCCTTGAAGGAGAACAGCTCGTCTACCGTAAGATGCAGTTCCCTGGCCGCCTCCGCCGGGGGAATCTCGCGATTTTCAAGGCCGTCGAACAGGGCCTGTATTTCCGCCTGCGTCTTGCCGGTGGAAAGAATGTAGGCGGAAAGGTCGCGCTGGCAGTTGTGCATCTGGCGCACATAGTCCTCAACGGTCTCGATGATGCGATCGATGAGCGTTTTTTCCAGCTTGATGTCGCGCAGGCGCACCACGATCTCTTCCTTGAAGGCCATGATTTCTTTCTGCACAACGGTGACGCGGCGCTCCAGCGTGTTGCACTCGTCCAGCTTCTTGTAGATTTTCTTCTTTTTCTTGAAGACCTGCTTGATCTCGTCCAGCAGCAGGATGACGCGCGAACGCTGGTTCATTTCGTCTTCGCTGGGGTCGTCTTCCTCAATGGTCTTGACCACGTCCTTCAGCTTGATGCGGTTCAGGCGCAGGTCTTCTCCAACATTGATCAGCTCCTCGACAGCCACGGGGACTTCCACCAGGGCGTACAGCACGTCCTGCTCCCCCATTTCGATCTTCTTGGCGATGACCACTTCGCCATCCCTGTCCAGCAGGGGAACGGCGCCCATTTCGCGCAGATACATGCGGACGGGGTCTGTGCTGCGCGAGGAATAGTCGGCGGATTCCTCTTCCTCGGTGAGTTCGAGCGTCTCTTCGGCAATGTCGTCATCGGTTTCGCCCGGGCTGGTGGAAACGCGCTTGCCATCCTTTTCGGACTCAACAATGGCGATTTCCATCTGCTCGAAAATGCCGATGATCTCTTCGAATTGCTCGGGGGAGCTCATCTCCACAGGCAGGGCCTTGTTCACCTCGTCGAAGGTGAGGAAGCCGGTGCCCTTGCCCTTGGCGATGAGAGTTTTGATCTGCTGTATGTCTTTAAGATTGCCCATTACGCCTCTCCCAATTTTCCTGCAATGCGCGTAGGTAGTCCCGTTCCGCGTTGAAGTCGCCGCTGCGCGCGTTTTCCCGCAGCGCGGCCAGAAGCGAGGAAGTTTGCGACACTGAATAGAATTTGTCCAGACTTTTCACCAGGGCGTCCAGCTCCCTGTCGCCGGAATCCCGCGGAGGGGCCTCCCCCGCGCGGCATTTCGTCCAGAAGGCCTTTTCCCGTTCATCCAGATGGTAGACCGCCTCTTCCGGGCCGTACTCCTCAAGTTTTTCCCACAGGGCGCGGGCGATGGCTGAGGTGAGCACCATATCGGCGCCGCACTGGCGCAAATCCTCCAGCCGGTGAGGATAGCGCACCGCATACATGAGTATTTCACGGTCGCGCATGTTTGTGCGCGCTCTGGCGGAGAGCAGAGTCTGTCCGGCGTTCGTTTTACTGCGCTCTTTGAGCTCGGCCACCCCCTGCCGCAGCACAGCCTCGGACAGGCCGAGGTGCTGGGAGAGGCGTGAGGCATACGGACTGAACAGTTCCGGCACTTCTACCTTCGTCAGAAAATTTCTCGCCCATTCCACACCTTCGCGCGGGGCCAGCTCCCGCAGCACGTGGACGCAGAATTCCAGCCCGTCCGGCGCCCGGCGCTGCAATTCCTCGAAGGCTTCGGGGCCGGCCGTGCGCAGCAGGCTGTCTATGTCCTCGCCCTCGGGCATGAGCACCACGCGGCAGCCCAGACCGCGCGTCAGCAGCATTTCGCTGGAGCGGAGGGCGGCCTTGCGTCCGGCGCGGTCGCCGTCAAACAGCAGTATCAGCGAGGAGGTGAAGCCCGACAGGCGCTTGATCTGCTCCGGCGTCAGGGCTGTGCCCAGCACGCCCACGGCATGGTCGTAGCCGTACTGGTGCAGGGTCAGCACATCCATATATCCTTCCGTCAGGAGCGCGCATCCTCTGGCGGAGATGCCGCGCCGCGCCTGCGCCAGTCCGTACAGCTGATCGCCCTTCTTGTAGATGGGGCTGTCCGCGCTGTTGATGTACTTGGCCTCGTCCTCGTCCGCAATGATACGGCCGCCAAAGGCGATAATCTGATTGGACAGGTTCCTGATGGGAAAAATCATGCGCCCGCGGAAGCGATCGTACGCACGGCCGCTGCGGTCGCTGCGCCCCAGCAGGCCGGCCTCCACAGCCATGCGCTGATCAAAGCCGGCACGGTGCAGCACCGCGCTCAGCGCGCTCCATTCCCGCCGCGCCCAGCCCAGACCGAAGCGTTCCACAATGGCCGGAGAAAGCCCGCGCCGTTCAATGTAGTCCCGGCATTCCCCGCCGCAGTCCTCCGTCAGATTCTGCGCAAAATGGCTGGCGGCCAGCTCGTACATGCGCAGCATCTGCTGACGCACGCCGCGTTCCCTGCGGGCCTGCCCGGCATCCCGGCCGCCGTTCCGGCTGTCCAGCGTGACGCCTGCCTCGGCGGCCAGCTGCTCCAGAGCTTCGCGGAACTCCAGCCCGTTGATGCGCGCATAGAAGTCAAAGACGTCCCCGGAGGCCTGGCAGCCAAAACAGTAGAACATGCCCTCCTCCTCATTGACGCTGAAGGAGGGCTTGGTTTCCTGATGAAAGGGGCAGGGAGCCGTCCAGCGCGGGCCGTTACGCTTCAGCTCAACGTAGCGGCGCACGATGTCGGCAATATTCAGCCTTTCCTTGATGGTGCGGATTGCTTGCTTTCGATCCATGATTCCCCGGAGTGGAGGCGCAGCGGCGGCGGCAGAGGCGTCAGCGGAAGGTGACAACAGTCATGCCGTCACCCCCTCTGTCTTCGGGGG
Source organism: Desulfovibrionaceae bacterium (assembly GCA_029008115.1). Lineage (GTDB taxonomy): Bacteria > Desulfobacterota > Desulfovibrionia > Desulfovibrionales > Desulfovibrionaceae > JAQVCS01. Next base: position 35,056 of record JAQXJC010000031.1, read on the forward strand.
CGAGACTGAATTCCCTGATTGCGGGAAAGCTCCGCAGGAAGTTGTGTATCTCTTTGCGCAGGATGCCCGTGCCTCGGCCGTGGACAATTTCAACCCCTTCAAAGCCTGCCAGCAGCGCCTTGTCCAGAAATTGTTCCACTTCGCGTATAGCTACATCAGCACGTTTGCCGCGCAAGTCAAGTGTCAATGCAGTATGCCCGTCTCCGGCAACGCGGGCCGGCGCCTGCCGCTGCGCGGGAGCAACGGCCGTAACAGGCTCGATATCCTGGATATTTGCCCACAGGCACACGCCGTTCATGTCAAGGCGGACTTTTTTGCGGCGGCCATCGATTTCCATGATGTTTCCGCGCTTGCCAAAGGGGCGGTACAGAACCTGCTGTCCCAGCGCAAGGTCGGAAGCCTGCACGGGCGGGGCGGTCACCTCCGCTGCGGGAGCCTTGGGGGCCAGCTCCGCCCGCAGGCGGGACATTTCCTTCAGAGCCTGCCTGTGCGTGGCCTTGCCTTCCTTCCACGCGCGCATGAGCTCTCCGGCCTTCTGGCGCACTTCCTCATGCAGCCTGCTGCGTTCGCGCTCAAAGCGTTCCTGCAGCTGCGCCTTTTGCCGGCGCTGCTTTTCCAGTTCCCCGTGCAGGGCGGCCAGTTCCTTTTCGCGGGCCACGGCCAGCTCGTTGAGGCGGGTCATGACGGCGCTGGCATCCTGTCCGTCCAGCAGCAGATACTGCTCGGCACGCCGCAGCACGCTTTCCGGCATGCCATGCTCGCGGGCCACATCCAGAGCCTGGCTCGCGCCGACCTGATCATAGGCCAGCCTGAACAGGGGCTTTCTGGTACCGGGATCGAAAAGCACGGAGGCCGCGCGCGCCTTTTCACGGGTGAGGGCATAGGCCTTCAGCGCCGGGAAGTGAGTAGCCGCCAGCACATAGGCGTCATTGTCCAGCAGTTCGTCCAGCAGGGCCTGCGCCAGCGCCGCTCCCTGTGCCGGGTCGGTACCGGCGCCGAACTCGTCCAGCAGTACCAGCGTACCGCTGTCCATGTATTTCCACGATTTGGCAAGATGCTGTATCTGGGCGGTGAAGGTGGAAACATGGTCGTCCAGGCTCTGCTCATCGCCAATAAAGGCGTCAATGCGCTGCCAGCAGGGCAGATGGGAGCCTCTGGCCGCAGGTACGGGCAGCCCGGCCAGCGTCATGGCGGCCGCGAGCCCCAGCGTCTTCAGGCAGACGGTCTTTCCGCCGGCATTGCCGCCGGAGATAATCAGGCCCCGTTCGCCGGGACGCAGGAGAATGTCCAGCGGATGCACGGCGTCAAGGGCCCTGCGCGCGGAACCGGCGGCCAGAGCCAGCAGAGGATGGCGGGCCTGGAGCAGTTCCACCGTGCCGTCGCCTTCCGTCACGGTCACGCAATGCCCGTCATAGCGTTCACCAAGGCGAACCCTGGCAAAGAGCACGTCCAGATCGCGGAGAAGCTCTCCGGCGGCGCGCATGCCCGGCATTTCCGCGCGAAGCAGATCCGCCAGATATTGCAGAACCCTGTTTTCTTCCTCGCGTTCCTGCCGCTTGAGCTCCTGAAGCCTGTTATTGATCTCCACCAGAAACATGGGCTCAAAATAGCAGGTTTCGCCCGTTTGCGACCAGTCGTGGATGATACCCTGCATGCGGCCCTTGAAGTTGGCCTTGAGCGGCAGAACATAGCGATCGGAGGCCAGCGTCATGAACTCGTCCTGTAGATAGGCGAGCATGTTGTACTGGATGGCATAGTCCTTGACCTTGCGCATGCAGCTCTGGTGCAGGCGGCGCAGCTCCGTGCGCACCAGATACAGCTCCGGCGAGCTTTCGTCCTTCAGGAAGCCATCGTCGGAAAGGCAGCGTTCCAGCGCGGGGGCAAGCTGCTGCGGCAGCGTGCAGCCTTCCGCCAGCGCCAGCAGGTCGGGCCACTGGCGGGGGGCATCGCCCTGCCGCAGGGAATCGACAGCCCGCCTGGCCAGCCGCAGGACTTCCCGCAGCGCCCAGAAGGCGTCTAAATCCAGGCGCGGACGGGCCGCTCCGGCTTCCTGAAGCACGCCGCGCACATCTGGAAAGGCGCTCATGCGGAAGGCGGCATCCCCGCCGGCTCCCGCCCAGGTGCGACACTGCTCATAAAGGCGCGCCGCATGGTGCACATCCTCAATGCGCGTGAAGGGACGCAGGCGCATGGCGGCCTCCCGCCCGGTTTCGGAAACGCAGTAGCCGGCGAGACAGTCGATGACCTTGGTATATTCGAGGGCCTGAAGCGTGCGCTCGTGGATCATGTGTTGCCCTTGGAAGCTGTTTAGCGGGACAGGCGCTGGCGGACGGCGGCGGAAAGGGCCTTGCCGTCTACGCGGCCGGTGTAGGCGCCCATAATGGCGCTCATGACCTTGCCCATGTCCTTGGGAGAGGAGGCGCCGGTGCCGCGCACGGCCTCCTCAATGGCGGCGGCCAGTTCATCCTCCGTCAGCGGTTTGGGCAGGTAGCTCTGGAGAATGGACAGCTCGGCAGCTTCCTTTTCCGCCAGATCGGGCCGGCCGGCGGCATTGTACTGTTCGATGGAATCCTGACGCTGCTTGCCCTGCTTGATGATGACGGCCATCATTTCGGCATCGTCCAGCATGCCGCCATTGCGGCGCAGTTCGACAAGCTGATTCTTGGCCGCCGTTTTCAGCAGACGCAGGACGCTCAGGCGCACGGCGTCCTTGGCCTTGTAGGCCTTCACATAGTCCTGATCAATCAGTTCGGAAAGAGTCATGGCGGTGCCTTGGTACTGGGTTGAAAGAGTATGCGGCTGACAGAGGCCGCCGTGCCGGCGCAGCCTCCGGCGGACGCGGAAGCCACGAAAAAATGCGGGAAACCCATGCAGCATGAGTTCCCCGCTGAAAGCCTTGACAAGCAGAACTAGGCGACGTTCATCTTGCGAATCTTTTTCATCAGACGCTTGCGAGCGGCGGCCTTCTTCTTTTTGCGCATCACGCTCGGCTTTTCATAGCTCTGACGCTTCTTCATTTCGGAAAGAACGCCGGCCTTTTCCACCTGCTTCTTGAAGCGGCGGAGCGCGATGTCGAAGTTGTAATCTTCTTCATTCAAAAATACACCGGGCAAAAAAATCACCCCCTTTTGCCGTCGGTACTTCCCCGCAGGGAAGTCTCCTGCATTGCAGGAGAGAAACATTCATAGCTCAGCTCCCTCATTTTGGCAAGCAGAAATCCTTCCTTCCGGAAAAATTTTCTGACGCACCTGTCCCGTGCCGGGAAATTCCGTCAGCGCGGCATCTCCGCCGTCCCTGTTCTTGCTGAAGGGAGCAGGGCCGCCATCTGCTGAAACTGTACGGGCGTCAGATTTTCGGGGCGGAGGCAGGGATCGATGCCCAGCTCTGGCAGTCGCGCCACAAGCGCTTCCAGCTGGCTGCGGCGGAAAATGGAGCCCAGCTGCTTGCGGCGCTGCTGAAAGCATATCTTCAGCATGCGGGCCAGCTTTTCCGGGCTGGCGGGGCGGACTTCCCGCGGCAGGGGCTCGAACGAAAGCACGGCGGAATCCACCCTGGGCGGCGGAGAAAAGGCGCCCGGCCCCACGGTGAAGCCCCTGATGGGCCGCACAAAGCTTTTTGTCCAGACGGTCAGGGCGCCGTAGTCCTTGCAGCCCGGATCGGCGGCAAGGCGGTCACCGACTTCCTTCTGCACCATGAAGACCGCGCGGATGAGGCCGGTGCAGAGGTGGAATATATCCCACATGAGCGGCGAGGCCACGTTATACGGCAGATTGCCGATGATTTTCCACGGATTTTCCGGCGTAATGCGTTGCCAGTCAAAGGTCAGGGCGTCCGTCAGCACGGCCTGCGTGGCCTGCGTGGCCGTCTTCTGGCGATCCCGCGCCCAGTAGTCGTCCTTTTCCAGCAGGACAAGCCGGCGCGGGCCGGCGGCCTGGAGGACATTGGTCAGGGCGCCGGGGCCGGGGCCGATTTCTATGATGCGATCTTCCGGCGTCACGCGCAGCAGGCCGACAATGCGCTCGCAGATGTCGCGGCGGTGCAGGAAGTGCTGACCAAGGCTCTTCTTGGCTCTGGGCTGGGGCATGGAAGCAGTCTCCTAGGAAACGTCAAATCGGTCGAAAGTCATGGACAGGCCGGCGCGGCCCTGCGTGGCGGAACGCAGGGAGGTGGCAAAGCCGAAGAGCTGGCGCAGGGGCGCCATGCCCTGCATGGCCTTCTGCCCGGCGTGATCCAGCAGGCTGAGCACCTTGCCGCCGCAGGAGGCGAACAGGTTCAGGGCGGCGCCCAGCTGCGCTTCGGGAACGGAAATTTCCACGCGCATGATCGGTTCCAGGGCAACGGGATCGGCATGCTGTGCCGCATTCCTCAGGGCCAGAGCCGCCGCCATGCGGCAGCCGACTGCCGACGTCTCGTTTCTGCGGTATTCCATGCCGGTGATGACAACGGCGACATCTTCCATAGGATAGCCGGTGAGGATGCCGCTCTGGAGCGCATCGCCTACGCCCTCCAGCGCCGCCTGCACCAGCGCGGCAGGAATGATCCTGGCTGCTTCCTGCGGGTCCTCCGGCAGAAAATCCCCCAGAGAGATTGTATTCCCCCGCGTGCGTTCGCGCGGCTCCAGACGCAGGCTGACACAGCCCACATGGCGTTCCCTGCCCAGTTCGCGATCAAATTCTCCCCGGCCCTCCGCCATGCCGCGAACGGTTTCGCGCAGCACAGCCTGCGGGCGTCCGGCCCGGGGGCGGATGCCGTATTCGCGCCGCATGCGCTCAAGGACAACATCCAGGTGCAGCTCGCCCATGCCGGAAAGCATGCGCGATCCGGACTCCTCGTCCACGCGCAGGGTCAGCGTGGGGTCTTCCTCCGCATAGCGGGCGAGGGCCTCGTCCAGCGTCTTTCCCTCATCGGCATTGAGCGGCTCCAGCGCCAGCGTGATCACCGGGGCGCAGGTGCGGATAGGCTCCATGAGGACGGGATGAGCGCGGCTGGCGTAGGTTTCTCCCGTATGCGCGGAGCGCAGTCCCGTGACGGCAACGATTTCGCCGGCCACGGCCTCGTCTATCTGCTCGCGGCGGTCGGCATGCAGGCGGTAGATATGTCCCACGCGATCTTCCCTGCCGCTGTTCACATGCAGGATTGACGCGCCGCTGGCAATACTGCCGGCATACAGGCGAATGAAGGAAAATTTCTGCCCATGCTCAACCATGACTTTAAAGACAAGCGCGGCAAGCGGTGCTTCGGCCCCTGTGTCCACAAGCAGCTCTTCGCCGTTCAGGTCATGTCCCACAGGCGCGGAGGCGTCCGCAGGGGAGGGGAGCAGGGCGCAGATGGCGTCCAGTACGGGCTGGATGCCGATATTGCGGAGCGCCGAACCGCAGAGCACGGGAGTACCGCGCCGTGACAGCGTGATGCGGCGCAGGGCGGCCATGATCCCCTCTTCCGAAACATCGCCGCCAAGGTACTGTTCCATAAAAAGGTCGTCCAGATCGGCAACCGCTTCCAGCAGTTCCTCCCGCCAGCGGGCGGCCATCTCCGCCTCGGCGCCCTCCAGCGGCAGGCGCGTACAGGTACGGCCCTGATCCTCCTGCGAGAAGACGAGCTTTTCCTGCCGGACGAGATCGATGACGCCGGAAAAACTGTCGCCCTCTCCCGCAGGGATATGCAGGGGCAGCGGGCGGGCGTCCAGCCTGTCGCGCATCTGGCCCAGCACGCCTTCAAAGCTGGCGCCGGCCCTGTCCATCTTGTTGATGAAGGCCAGCTTGGGCACGCCGAAGTTTTCGGACTGGCGCCACACGGTCTCGGACTGCGGCTCTACGCCGCCCACGGCACAGAACACCCCCACCGCGCCGTCCAGCACCCGCAGGGCCCGCTCCACCTCAATGGTGAAGTCCACATGCCCGGGCGTGTCGATAAGGTTGATGGTGGTGTCGTGCCAGGTGCAGGTTGTGCCGGCAGAGGCTATGGTAATGCCGCGTTCCTGCTCTTCCGGCATGAAGTCCATGGTGGCAGTGCCGTCGTGAACCTCGCCCATGCGATGAATTTTTCTGGTATAGAAAAGAATGCGTTCGCTCAGCGTGGTCTTGCCCGCGTCAATGTGCGCGATAATGCCGATATTGCGGATGCTATTCAGCGCCTTCATACCCGCCTCCGCCAAAGAAGTCCGTTGCCGGCAGGTGAAGGCCGGCAGTGCGTGCACGGTTTCGAAAAAAATCCGGGTGCAGATGCGGATGCAGCCAGCATCCTTCCATATCCGGGCCCAGTATCAGCGGCAGGCCGGCGGACAGCCAGCCAAGGTGCTCCGGTGCGGCGAAGCACGCATCGCAGGCAGGCAGCTCTTCGGCAGCGGAGAATGTCCGAGCCTGTTCGCCGGCATCGCCATGCGCGAAGATCAGAGCATTGCTGTCCACCTCTGCGGCCGCATCCAGAGCCAGTCGCGGCGGGGCCGCCTCTTCCATGCAGGGAATGCCAAGCGCTGCGGCGGCGAGGCGCAGCGAGGCCAGGGCGTTTCCGTCGTGGAGCAGGCAAAGGCGTCCTGCCGCCGGCGTCTCCTGCCGGCCCTGCTGCGCCTGCAATTCGCGGAGCAGGGTGTCAGCCTGATCCACAGAGACAATGAAGCTGTCTTCCACGCCTGCCAGCTCCAGCACGGCGCGCACGCTTTCATGAGGCATGCCGCCGAGGCAGAGCAGGGCAATCCGCGGCACGCGGGCCAGTATGGCCGGCATGATGGCCGCGGCCAGCCGGGCGGGCGCACGGTAGGCCGGCGTTACGGCAAACAGAGCCCAGGGGGCGGCGCTTTCGCGCAGGACATGCCAGAAGCCCTGTCCGCTGTGCGCGGTGGCGTGCAGAAGGTCTTCCGGCGATTCACCGTACACGCTCTGACAGAGGGCGAGGCATTGCTTGATACCGGCGCGGTACGGCATGGGCGTGCGGTCGTAGGCATCGGCCAGGGCGCTGTCCTCCACGCGGCAGGTATCCAGCCAGAGGGGCCAGCCGGCGGATGATGGAGGCGGAGGGGGAAAGTGTGGCAGCATGAGGGCTCCTGTGGACAGTATCAGAGGGCCGCCGGGTGCAGCAGCGTGCGGAGCAGAAGGGCCTGCATGTGCTGGCGCATGCGCAGGCGACGTGTCCAGACCGGCATGGCGGCTTCCAGCAGACGATCATCCGCGCGGCAGGCCGGAGAGAGTGTTTCCGCGGTGAGCACCTCCGCCCCCGGGCAGGAGAGTGCCAGCGCGTCCGCCGCAAGGCGCATGGAGGCGCGCAGCGGGGCGCCGTCCTCCGCACGCGGGCCTGCACCGCAATAGACAACGTCCGCCTCGTCCAGGACGAGATGCGGCTCCCGGCTGAGGAATATTCTGGCGCCGGCACGCAGAGCCAGATCGAGCAGGTCCCGATCCGGCATGCTCCATTCGGGCAGGGCCATGAAGAGCTCAAAAGGCACGTACATGGCGGCTTCCATCAGGGAGAAGCCCAGCCCGTTGAGACCTCCCACCCAGGCAATGCGCAGCGTGGACAGGTCTTCTGTTCGCTGGTGCATCAGGGCCAAATCCGCCAGAGCCAGCGCGGGATGTCCCGCCTCGTTCCCCATGTTCAGCAGGGGCACCGGACAGTTGGCGGCAAATGCGGCCAGACGGCGCGGTTCCCACTCCTGCGCCAGTATCACGTCTGCGCAGGAGGCATACAGCGGCGTCTGGAGGGTCAGCGCATCCGTGCTGTGCAGCCATTCCTCCGGCGCAATTTCCCGCAGCATGCCGCCCTGCGTCCGTAGCGTCTCCGCGAAGGAGAGCCGGTCTTCCAGCGTGCGGGGAGAAGCATGGGCCGTGAGGCAAAGCGCGCGGCAGCCGGAAAGCGCGCCGGACGGCTCCGGCTGGCTGCGGACGGCATCCAGCAGACGCCAGATGCCCTCCTGTCCCAAATCACGCAAACATAGACACTGTGCGGTCATGATTCTGCTCCTGAAGTAAGGCCGGAAAAGCTGATGTGTCAGATGAAGGATACTATTGCGGAAGGGCGCGGCACAGATATTCCAGCAGTGGCGCGCCCTCCGTCATATCTCTAGTCCTGCGCGGCGATCCATGCTCGCAGGTCCGCAATCTGGCGGGCCACGGAGCACGGTCCGGTGCCGCCTCTGGTCTCGCGGCGGCGCACGGCTGCCTCATAGTCCAGCACGGCGTACACGTCTTCATCAATACGGTCGCACATGGCGCGCAGTTCCTCCAGCGCGAGGTCTTCCAGGCCCTTGCCCTGGCGCTCGGCCTCCGCCACGGCGGCGCCCGTAATGTGGTGTGCTTCGCGGAAAGGAATGCCCTTGCCCACAAGGTAGTCTGCCAGCTCGGTGGCATTGAGGAAGCCGGCCTTGCAGGCGGAGCGCATGCGGACGGTATTGAATGCCAGCTCGCCCATCATGCCCTCCATGATCTGGAGGGAGGTGCTGAGGGTGCGGTCGGCATCAAGGAAGGGCTCCTTGTCTTCCTGAAGATCGCGGTTGTAGGTGAGGGGAAGTCCCTTCATGATGGTCATCATGGCGGCCAGACTGCCATAGACGCGGCCGACCTTGCCGCGCATGAGCTCCGCCACGTCGGGGTTCTTCTTCTGCGGCATGATGGACGATCCGGTGGCGTAGCCGTCCGGCAGGCGCACGAAGCCGAAGGCCGGATTGGCCCAGATGATGATCTCCTCGCAGCAGCGGGAGAGGTGCATCATGGTGCAGGACGCCACAAACAGGGCCTCCATGACAAAATCGCGGTCTGCCACGGCGTCCATGGAGTTGCTGAACGTGCCGTTCATGCCGAGGTCGGCGGCAACGGATTCCGGATCAAGGGGATAGGTGGTGCCGGCCAGAGCGGCGGCGCCCAGGGGAGAGACGCGCACGCGCCGCTCGCAGTCGGCCATGCGCTCGGCATCGCGCTTGAGCATCCATGCGTAGGCCAGCAGGTGGTGCGCAAGGCTGACGGGCTGGGCCGGCTGCATGTGCGTGCATCCGGGCAGGATGTCTCCCTGATGCGATTCCGCGCGGGACACGTACATGGCGGCCAGCTTCACGGCAAGTTCGCGCCATGCGCGCAGGCGGTCTGCCATGAAGAGGCGGAAGCTCAGACATACCTGATCATTGCGGCTGCGGCCGGTGTGGAGCTTCTTGCCCACGTTGCCTACCAGCTCGGTGAGGCGCGCCTCAATGTTCATGTGTACGTCTTCCAGATCGGCCTTCCAGACGAAGCTGCCATCCTCGATTTCTGCCTTGACGCGCTCCAGACCGTCCACCAGCGTTGCCGCCTCGTCGGGAGTGATGACTCCCTGACGACCGAGCATGCGTGCGTGGGCCTGGGAGCCGCGGATGTCGTGGGCGTAGAGGGCGCGGTCGAAGGATTCGGATTCCGTGTAGGCCGCCACGGCCTCTTCCGGGCCTTTGGCAAAGCGTCCGCCCCATGAAATATTCTTGCTCATATATGCGTGTCCGTGGAATGCGCCGGCGCGGCGCGGGCGGTGCGGGGAGCGCGTCCGCCTTCAGTGGTGGGAAGGAGAGGGGGCGGGCGGCCTTCCGCATCGCCCGCCCCGGCCAGACATGGGATTATTTTCCGGCGCGGCGCTTCATGGCCGCAAAGGTGCGCAGGCGCAGGCCGTTCAGGCGGATGAAGCCGGCGGCATCCTTGTGATCATAGGTGGCGCATTCCTCGAAGGTGGCCAGATCGTGGCAGAACAGCGTATTCGGGGATTCGCGGGCCACGGGCCACACGCCGCCCTTGTACAGCTTGGCGCGCACGGTGCCGGTCACGGTTTCCTGAGCCTTGTCCATAAAGGCCTGCATGGCTTCGCGTTCGGGCGAATACCAGAAGCCGTTGTAGACGGCGGTGGAGTAGCGGGGCACGAGCATGTCGCGCACGGCCAGCAGCTCGCGGTCGAGGCAGATGCCTTCAAGATCGCGGTGCATGGCGTGGATGATGGTGCCGCCGGGGGTTTCGTACACGCCGCGGCACTTCATGCCGACAAAGCGGTTTTCCACCATGTCAAGACGGCCCACGCCGTGTTTGGCGCCGAGTTCGTTCAGCGTTTCAATAATCTGGGCGGGGCTCATCTTCTGCCCGTTCACGGCGACGGGATCACCGTGCTCGAAATCCAGCGTGACGTATTCCGGGCTGTCCGGAGCCTGCTCAATGGGCGTGCAGCGCAGGTGGCAGCTTTCATGCGGTTCGCAGCCTGGGTCTTCCAGCTCGCTGCCTTCGAAGCTGGTGTGCAGCATGTTGGAGTCCATGCTGTAGCGCTTCTGGGCGCTGGAGATGGGAATGCCGTGCTTTTCGGCGAAGGCGTTCAGGGCGGTGCGGGACATGAGGTCCCATTCGCGCCAGGGGGCGATGACCTTCAGGTCGGGAGCCAGCGCGTTCACGGCAAATTCAAAGCGCACCTGGTCGTTGCCCTTGCCGGTGGCGCCGTGGGCCACGGCATCGGCGCCTTCCTTGCGGGCAATGTCCACCAGCGTCTTGGCAATGAGCGGCCGGGCGATGGAGGTGCCGAGCAGGTAGCGATCTTCATAGACGGCATCGCTGCGCATCATGGGGAAGACGAAGTCGCGGGCGAATTCTTCCTTCAGATCCACCACATAGGCCTTGGAAGCTCCCGTCTTCAGGGCCTTTTCCTCAACGCCGCTCAAATCTTCGGGCTGGCCGAGGTCGGCCGTCATGGTGATGACCTCGCAACCGTAGGTGGTGATGAGCCATTTCAGGATGACGGAGGTGTCCAGCCCGCCGGAGTAGGCAAGCACCACTTTTTTGACTTTCTGCATGTGTTCCTCTCAAATTGGATATGCGCCGCGCGGAGTGGGCGGGCGGCGCGTCCGCGCTTGACCCACGCGCCATGACGGCATAAGCAGGAAGGCGGGCCGGCACGCGGGCACTTCAGTACGGCTGTTTTTCATGGTACAATGATTTGCGGCGAATGTTAAGCCTCTGTTTGTCCCTGCGTTCCGGCCGCGGCGGCGGAAGGTTCCGGCTGCTCCGCGCCATTCCGGAAAGGCCGCCCGTCTGCCGAACGCATGCGGGCCTGTGCGCATGTCCCGCCGGCCCTGTTGACTGCTGCGTGGATTTCACATAAACTTGATCGATTTGACGCCGTCACAGCGTTGGTCGCCTTCGTTAATCTCAAATCCAAGAAAACTACCATGCCCAAACGTACAGATTTGAAGCGGATTATGGTTATTGGCGCGGGCCCGATCGTCATCGGCCAGGGCTGCGAATTTGACTATTCCGGTTCCCAGGCGGTCAAGGCCCTGAAGGAGGAAGGCTACGAGGTCGTGCTGGTGAATTCCAACCCGGCCACGATCATGACTGACCCTCACCTTGCCGATGCCACCTATGTGGAGCCCATTGAGCACGATACGCTGGCTGCCATCCTGCGCAAGGAGCGCCCCGATGCCGTGCTGCCCACGCTGGGCGGCCAGACGGCGCTGAACGTGGCGTTGCAGCTGGCCAAATCCGGCGTGCTGGAGGAATGCGGCGTGGAGCTCATCGGTGCGCGCGCCGAGGTGATTGAGAAGGCTGAAAGCCGCGAGCTGTTCCGCGAGGCTATGGAGGCCATCGGCCTGAAGGTGCCCGCCAGCGGCATTGCCCACACCATGGAGGAAGTGGCCCAGCTGGGCGCAAGCCTTCCCTTCCCCCTGATTGTCCGCCCCGCCTTCACGCTGGGCGGCACGGGCGGCGGCGTGGCCTACAACATGGAGGATCTTGAGGCCATTGCCGGGCGCGGTCTGGCCGCCAGCCCCGTGTCCGAGGTGATGATTGAGCAGTCCGTGCTGGGATGGAAGGAAATCGAAATGGAGGTCATGCGGGACAAGAAGGACAACTGCGTGATCATCTGCTCCATTGAAAACATGGATGCCATGGGCGTGCATACCGGGGACTCCGTGACCGTAGCACCGGTGCAGACGCTGACGGACGTGGAATACCAGCGCATCCGCGATGCCTCCATTGCCGTCATGCGGGAAATCGGTGTGGAGACCGGCGGTTCCAACGTGCAGTTCGCGCTGAACCCCAGGAACGGCGATCTGGTGGTCATTGAAATGAACCCCCGTGTGTCCCGTTCCTCGGCGCTGGCGTCCAAGGCCACGGGCTTCCCCATTGCCAAGATTGCCGCAAAGCTGGCCGTGGGCTACACGCTGGACGAGCTGAAGAACGACATCACCCGCGAGACGGTGGCGTCCTTTGAACCGGCCATTGACTACTGCGTGCTGAAGATTCCCCGCTTTACCTTTGAAAAATTCCCCGGCGCCAGGGACGAGCTGACCACGTCCATGAAGAGCGTGGGCGAAGCCATGAGCATTGGCCGCACCTTCAAGGAAGCGCTTCAGAAGGGGCTGCGCTCCATGGAAATCGGCGCCACAGGGCTGGGATTCAACTTTGGCAGGAAGCTCCCCAGCCGTGACGAGGTCATGCGCTCCCTGCGCGTACCCAATTCCCGCCGTCTCTTCGCCCTGCGCGACGCTATCATGCTGGGCATCAGCGAAGAGGAGATTTACGAGGCATCCTTCTTTGACCCCTGGTTCATCCGCCAGTTCAGGGATGTCATCGACATGGAGAGCCGCATCAAGGATTTCGGGCTGGCCAACGACATGACGGCGCAGAACCCCGAGCTGGCCGCCGTGCTGCGCGAGGCCAAGGAATACGGCTTTTCCGACCGCCAGCTGGCAGAAATGTGGAAACGTCCTGAAGGCGACATTCGCCGCCTGCGCGAAGAGGTGGGCGTAAAGCCGACCTACTATCTGGTGGATACCTGCGCCGCCGAATTCGAGGCATACACGCCCTATTTCTACTCCACCTACGAGACGGGGCAGGAAATTGAGGTGCCCAATCGCCGCAAGGTCATGATTCTTGGCGGCGGCCCCAACCGCATCGGGCAGGGCATTGAATTTGACTACTGCTGCTGTCATGCCTCCTTTGCGCTGAAGGACGCCGGCGTCATGGCCATCATGGTCAATTCCAACCCGGAAACCGTGTCCACCGACTATGATACGTCCGACCGTCTGTACTTCGAGCCGCTGACCTTTGAAGATGTGATGAACATTGTGGAGGCGGAAAAGCCCGACGGCGTCATCGTGCAGTTTGGCGGGCAGACGCCGCTGAACCTTGCCGTGCCGCTGATGCGCGCGGGGGTGCCCATTCTCGGCACCAGCCCCGATGCCATTGACCGCGCGGAAGACCGCGAGCGCTTCCAGGCCCTGATCCAGAAGCTGGACCTGCTCCAGCCGCCCAACGGCATTGCCATGAATCTGGCGCAGGCACTGGATATTGCGGCGAAGATTACCTACCCCATCGTGGTGCGTCCCAGCTACGTGCTGGGCGGTCGCGCCATGGCCGTGGTCTATGACGACGACGAGCTGCGCGCCTACTTCGCCGAGCATGTGCCGGAAAAGCTGGAGCATCCCATCCTCATCGACAAGTTCCTGGAACAGGCCATTGAGGTGGACGTGGACGCGCTTTCCGACGGGAAGGAAGTGTATGTGGCCGGCATCATGGAGCACATTGAGGAAGCCGGCATTCATTCCGGCGACTCTGCCTGCGCGCTGCCCTCGTACTCGCTTTCCTACGATATTGTCGCCAACATTGCCGACCAGACGGAACGCCTGGCCCGCGAGCTGCGCGTGGTGGGCCTGATGAACATCCAGTTCGCCATCAAGGGTGACGACATATACATTCTGGAAGTGAACCCGCGTGCCTCCCGTACCGCGCCCTTCGTCTCCAAGGCCACGGGCGTGCCGCTGCCCTATCTGGCTACCCAGGTCATGCTGGGCAAGACGCTGGAAGAGCTGGACCCGTGGAGCATGCGCCGCGGCGGCTTCTACTGCGTAAAGGAAGCCGTGCTGCCCTTCAACCGCTTCCCCGGCGTGGACATCGTGCTCGGCCCCGAGATGCACTCCACCGGCGAGGTTATGGGCATGGGCGCGACCTTCGAGGACGCCTTCATGAAGAGCCAGCTTGCTTCCGGCATGCGCCTGCCGCAGGGGGGAAAGGTCTTCCTTTCCGTCAATGACCGCGACAAGCCCTTCCTGCCGGATGTGGCCAGAATGTACGCGGAACTGGGCTTTGAACTGCTGGCCACCGAGGGCACTGCCCGCCTGCTGCGCGAGCACGGTCTGAAGGTGGAGCGCGTGTTCAAGGTGTACGAAGGACGTCCCAATATCGTGGACCTGCTGAAAAACGGTGAAGTGGCTCTGGTGGTGAATACGGCCAGCGGCAAGCGCACCGTGCAGGATTCCAAGGACATCCGTCGCACCACGCTGACCTACGGCGTGTCGTACTTCACCACACTGGCGGGGGCCCGCGCCGCCGCCCGTGCCATCGGGGCCACCCGCTCCGGGGAAACCACGGTGGAGAGCTTGCAGGAATACTACGCCCGCGAAGGCGTGCAACACTAAGGGCATCACTATGAAAGCATTGTTGGTTCTTGAAGACGGTTTCTGTCTGACCGGGAAATCCTTCACCGGCGCCTTTGAAGGGGGCGGCGAAGCGATCTTCACCACCGGCATGACGGGCTATCAGGAAGTGCTTACCGATCCCTCCTATTGCGGACAGATGGTGTGCATGACCTATCCGCTGATTGGCAACTACGGCATCACCGCCGAGGATATGGAATCCGCGCGCGTATATCTTTCAGCCCTGCTGGTGAAGGAGTGCTGCAAAAAGCCTTCCAACTGGCGTGCTAAAATGTCCCTGCCGGATTACCTTGTCTCTCAGGGGGTGCCCGGCATGGAAGGCGTGGATACCCGTGCCCTGACCAGGCATCTGCGCCTCAACGGTGCCATGCGCGGCGTCATTTCCACAGGGGAAGATGATGTGCAGGCGCTGGTGGCCCGTGCCAGAGCACTGCCCACCATGGAAGGGCAGAACCTTGCCGAAAAGGTAGCCGCGCGCGAGCCTTACCGCTGGAACGGTACGGCTCCCGAGGCCGTGGCCCTGGGGGCGGACGGTGCGTATGCCTGGAAGGGAGAGGGCATTCCGCTGGTGGTGTACGACTTCGGCATCAAGTGGAACATCCTGCGACTGCTGACCGCCGCAGGCTTCGAGATTCTGGCGGTGCCGCCGTCCTTTACGGCGGCGCAGGTCAGAGCCTCCGGCGCCAAAGGCGTGTTCCTGTCCAACGGCCCCGGCGACCCGGCAACGCTCCAGAAGGAAATTGCCACCGTGCGCGAGCTTGTCGCCATGCGCTTCCCGGTGACAGGCATCTGCCTGGGGCACCAGCTCATCGGGCACGCCCTGGGCGGCACGACGCGGAAGCTGAAGTTCGGGCATCACGGCTGCAATCATCCGGTCAAGGACCTGACCACCGGCCGCATTGAAATCTCCTCGCAGAATCACGGCTTCTGCGTGGTGCTGGATGGCGCTCCTGACGTGGAGGCGACGCACATTAATCTGAACGATGGCACATTGGAAGGCCTGCGGCATAAGAACCTTCCCGTCATGTGCGTGCAGTTCCATCCCGAGGCGGCCGCCGGCCCGCATGACGGCCTGTATCTGTTCCAGCGCTTCCATGACATGATTGCCGCGAATCAGCCCGCCTAGCGGGGGCCGTTCTTCGGTCACGGACATCACGGCCGTCCTCCTGCGGGAGGGCGGCCTGTTCTGTCTGCGCGTGTGGAAGCGGGAGTCCTTTCCACGGGGCGTGCGGTTCCCTGCCGGCACGGAGTGCGAAGCCATGCATGGCTTGCAGGTAGCGCATATATTTGCTATTGAAGCAACATGATATGACGATTCCTGCCGGCGATGGGAACGTGGACGGGCGGAACGCACTGTTTTTTCATCTATATTCACATGATGCAGGGCTGTGCCAGCAGCCCCATGCCGCAAGGAGTGCAAAGGGAGGGGAGGTAGAGAAGAAAGGCCCGAATATGCTGGAACACGTTTTTCCCCCTGAAATGATGCTGCGCAGGGAAGAAATGCTGATAAAAGCGCTCTCTGCCTGCGCCGGGGCGTACTATGACTTTAATGTCACGTAGGATCGCATCCTCGGTCCTCCCATCCAATTTGTGGACGGCAAGGAATATTCCATTCATGATATCGTGAACCTCCCACCGCACTGCCCTTACATGCAGGTCATCAACTTCTGGGGGAGCAAGCTCGCCGCCACACCCATCCTTGCCATGACGGCCAATGCCTTCGCCGAAGATGCAGAGCGCTGCCTGAACGCGGGAATGAATGGCCACATCGGGAAAACAATTGACATTTGCCAGCTGAAAAAGGCAATCCAGACGCTGCTATAGCCTTGCCACCGCTGTATTTTCATCCGGCAAGTGTAGGCGCTCCTACTTCCTATATGGCGCGGTGTAGAGGTATCATATTCTTACGTGCGCATAAAGGCCATGCGGAAAAATCTGCATGGTCTTTACTATACTGTGCGTTATACGACTAGTCCATGAGTGCCAGATACCCATTCTGGCAGAAGGCAACGCCGTATGTAATGATTGTTCAGGTGGCAGGATGAATCTGATGGAAAATGTTTTGTGTTTGCTACTGATGTAAGAGCAGAATATGTCTTTGTATCAATAATTCATGAATCGAAATGCTCTTTCTCATTTTATGGAGAATCACTTGTCGTTCTATTTTTGTATTATTTGATAGGTTTAGATGTGACATAATGTCAAAGATGGAATTATTTAAATAAAATGCGATAAAAATATTTATTAATTACACTGTATTATCGAAAATGATCTCGTGGATATTATATGATGGTGTTGACAAAATTGTAAGAGAATGTATAAATATGTATCATTTATAGTAGATTTATGAGTATGATATATGGACATTTAGCTCAGCGTATTTACATAACACATGTAGACACTGCCTAGCCTTCTTCCTGTTTGCCGATGGTAGCTTTTTTACGAAGGGCAGTCAGTACCTCTCCATGATAGGAAAAGTAGCGAGGTCCACGGTATATTCCGGATTTGTTCCGCATACGTTCTGGGATATGCGTACAGGTAAAGGCCGTTAACGTGTATAATCTACCTTCATATTCTATCATCCTGTCGTTAGCAATTTTCACTATTGCACCAGTGGGTACAAAAATCAGCTCTTCACCAACCTGTGCTCCAATCATGCTAAACAGAAAATGTTTCTGCCGCTTTGAATTATTATCAGAAACTGATGAAGTTTTTGAATGTATTTGTTCAGTATCTCTTTGAGAGAGCGGAACATTATTTTTATAGATAGTAATTTCTGCATCATCAATAGCTCTGGCAATATCTCTGAAGATATCGAGAGCAACCTGTGGGCTAATATTGAAGAATTCTCTATTCTGGCGAACACGTAAATCACTGAGGCGATCGATTGTTTTGTGGACGAGTTTTTCAACTTCATTATATTTTACTGTTTTCATGGTTGCGTAGATTGTGAACGGGAGAGGTACGGCTGTATTATCAAGTTCTTTCGAACGTATATCAACAGGCCGCCAGCTCTTTCCGATTTTGATCCAGTCTTCTCGGAAACTCTCATTGGTAAGAATATAGACATAGCCGGATTGACTCATAGTGCTACCTTCGATAAATATAACTGCTAACGATTTTCGTGAATTTTTAAATTGTTAAGGGATGTTTAGTTATATATCCTGCCGCTTCATACTATTGACATCGGAAAATACCTCATACATGTTTTGAAGAATAGGGAAATGACCGTGCAGCTCTCTTTGGTATGTCATTTCTAGCAATGTATCTGTTAGGTAATGACCTACATTTTCTACCTGTTTGTGCGGACTCGGGAAGTTATTCTGCCGCCTCCCATGTCCATTCGTATGACCACCTCCACATGATCCGTATGGGGAAACATATCCACAGGCTGGATTTGCTGCACGTGATAGCCGCCAGATGTCAGTGTTCGCAAGTCGCGGGCCAGTGTTTCTGGATTGCAGGAAATATACACGATGCGCCGGGGATGCATGCGGCGTACGGCAGCGAGAAATTTTGCATCGCTGCCGGAACGGGGAGGGTCCATGAACAGTACGTCAGGAGTACGGCCTTCCGCGGCGGTTCGGGTCAAAAAACGTCCGGCGTCATCACAGATGAAGCGGCAGTTGCGGGCGGCATTGCAGCGGGCATTGGCAATGGCATCCCGCACGGCGTCGCGGTTCAGTTCCACGCCGAGCACTGAGCCGGCGGCCGCGCTGGCCGCAATGCCGATGGTTCCCGTACCGCAATAGGCGTCCAGAACATGCTCCCGGCCGGTCAGCGCCGCAAAGTCTATGGCGGTGCGGTACAGTTTTTCCGTCTGGAGCGGGTTGACCTGATAGAAGCTGCCTGCGGAAATTCTGAAGCGGCAGCCGCACAGCTCATCTTCAATGAATCCCCTGCCGTACAGCACTGTTTCCCGCGTACCGAGCACCATGGACGTGCGTCTGTCATTATGGTTTAGCACGATGGTAGTGATGTCGGGGTGGCGGCGGAGCAGGGCAGCGGCAAAGGCCTTTTGCATCCTGAATGCCGGGACGGTGAGCACCAGTACCACCATGATCTCATCGGTGGCGAAGCCCCGGCGCACCAGCACATGCCGCAGCATGCCCCGCTCCCTTCGTTCGTCGTATGCCGTCAGACGAAATTCTCGCAGCATGTCGTAAATGTCAGCAATGATAGCATCGGCAACGGCATCTTCCAGCAGACAGTCCGTGATGGGAACAATGACGTGGCTGTATGGCTGATATTTGCCGCATACTGTGCGGCCGCCGGCATCCGTGCCAAAGGCTGCCTCCACCTTGTTGCGGTAGCGGTAGGGCGATTCCATGCCCAGAATGGGAGCGACGTGACCGAAAGGCGACAGAAGCCGCTCCACCTGCCATTGCTTCAGGGCAAGCTGCTGGGGATAGGGGAGGGGGAGCATGGTGCACCCGCCGCATTTGCCGACGACGGGGCAAGAAGGTGTCGCAGCCTGCCGTGGCGGTGCGGGACGGCTGCACTCAGAGTTGCTGTCCGGGGCTGGCCCGGGAGGGGTGACAGTGGTGCGCCGCGTGCGGGCGGCGTGACTGGGCTGCTGCATGCGGAGCCTCCTGTGCCGGCCGTGGACTGCTCAAGTCTCCGCCGGGCCTGCGGCAGGGTCATGAGCGCTGCTTTGCCATGCACCCTGCCGCAGCGGATTCTGTTAGGCGGACGTATCCGCGTTCGGTTCAAGGTGTTTGTCGCGGTTGAAAATACCTTCCAGCATGAGCGCGAGCGCACCGTCGCCGGTGACATTGCAGGCTGTGCCGAAACTGTCCTGAAGAGCAAAGATGGCAAGCAGCAGGGCCACGCCGGCGGGGTCGAAACCGATGACGCTGGTCACGAGTCCCAGCGAAGCCATGACAGTGCCGCCGGGGACGCCGGGCGCGCCTACGGCAAAAATGCCGAACAGGAAGATGAACAGGATCATGGTGCCCACCGACGGCAGCGCGCCGTAGAGCATCAGGCTGATGGTCATGATGAAGAATGTCTCCGTCAGGACCGAGCCGCACAGATGCACCGTGGCGCCAAGCGGAATCATAAATTCCGTGATGGGCTTGCTCAGGGCCGGAGAGCGGCGCGCACAGGACAGGGAGACGGGCAGCGTGGCGGCGCTGGACATGGTGCCGATGGCCGTCAGATAGGCGGGCATGTAGTGCCGCAGGACGTCCATGGGATTGCGTCCGGAAAGCAGACCGGCGATGGAGTACAGCACTGCCAGCCAGATATAGTGCCCCACGATGACGATGCCGATGACCATCAGGAAGATGGGCATTTGCAGAGTGAGGCGGCCTTCATAGGAAAGTTCGCAGAACGTGGCCCCGACAAAGAAGGGGAGCAGGGGAATGATAACCCGCGTCACAATGCTGGTCATGATGTTTTCCAGCTCGCGCAGGAACTTGTTGATGGTTTCCGCGCGCGTCCAGCTGGCGGCCAGACCGATGAGCAGGGCGGTGACCAGCGCCGTCATGACGGACATGAGCGGCGGAATGTCCAGCACAAACGAGGGCTTGGGCAGGGGAAGCAGATTTTCTACCGTGGTGGGCACGGAAAGATGCGGAATGAGGAGATAGCCGGAAACAGCAGCGAACGCGGCCGCACAGATGGAGGACATATAGGCCAGGGAAACGGCCGTGAGGAGCATTTTGCTGGCGCTCATGCCCAGCCGGGCTATGGCAGGCGTGATGAAGCCCACAATGACGAGCGGCACGGCATAAAAGATAATCTGTCCCAGCACGTGCTTGATGGAGACCACGGCATCCATCACCTGCACGCTGGCCACGCCACCCAGCAGCGCCCCAGCCGCAATGGCGGCCAGCAGCTTGACAATCAATCCGAATTCACCCTTTTTTCCAGACATTCTGAACTCCTCTCGCAAAAATTACCGCGCCCGGCGTGTGCCGGGGATGCTGGCGGCGCAATCCGCCATGCACTTCGCGCATGGGACGGAGCATACGAAAATCCTTGCGTAAAAACAAGCCGTAACAAAAAAAGCTCCCGCCGTGCGGGCGGGAGCCGGATGCTGCGAGAGCATGAACTATTTGCTCATGGCACCCATGAAATCGCGGTTGCTCTTGGTGCCGCGCATCTTGTCCAGCAGGAATTCCATACTGTCGATGGATGACATGGGAGCAAGAATCTTGCGGAGTATCCAGACGCGGTTGAGCACCTCCTCGGAGAGGAGCAGGTCTTCCTTGCGGGTGCCGGTGCGGTTGATATCGATGGCGGGGAAGACGCGCTTTTCCGAAAGATGGCGATCCAGATAGATTTCCATGTTGCCGGTGCCCTTGAACTCTTCAAAGATCACCTCGTCCATGCGGGAGCCGGTGTCGATAAGCGCAGTGGCGATAATGGTGAGGCTGCCGCCTTCCTCAATGTTGCGGGCGGCGCCAAAGAAGCGCTTGGGGCGTTGCAGGGCATTGGCATCCAGGCCGCCGGAAAGCACGCGCCCGGAGGAGGGCGTCACCGCGTTGTAGGCACGGCCAAGGCGGGTGATGGAGTCCAGCAGAATGACGACATCGCGCTTGCGCTCCACCAGGCGTTTGGCTTTTTCCAGCACCATTTCACAGACCTGCACATGCCGCTGCGGGGGCTCGTCAAATGTGGAGCTGACCACTTCGGCATGCTTGACCGTGCGCTCCATGTCGGTAACTTCTTCGGGGCGTTCGTCAATAAGCAGGACGATGAGATAGACGTCGGGGGCATTGGCGTTGATGGCATTGGCCAGGGATTGTAGCAGGACGGTCTTCCCTGTGCGGGGCGGAGCGACGATGAGGCCGCGCTGGCCGAGGCCGATGGGGGCCATGATGTCGATGACGCGGTTGGCGAGGTTCTGCTCGCCGTTTTCCATGACGAGCTGTCGATCGGGATAGATGGGCGTGAGATTATCAAAAAGGACAAGATTCTTGGCATGTTCCGGTGGCTCGAAGCCGATTTCCGTCACCTTCAGCAGGGCGAAGTAGCGTTCGCCCTCCTTGGGCGGGCGAATCTGGCCGGAAACCACATCCCCCTTGCGCAGGCCAAATCTGCGTATCTGCGAGGGCGAGACGTAGATGTCGTCCGGGCCGGGCATGTAGCTGCACAGAGGGGAGCGCAGGAAGCCGAAGCCGTCCGGCAGTATCTCCAGCACGCCGTCCCCGTAGATGGCCCCATTTTGCGATGCGCAGGACTGGAGCAGCGCGAAGATGAGTTCCTGTTTCCGCATGGAGCTTGCATTTTCCACGTGGTACGTGTCTGCGAGCTCCATCAGCTCCTGCATGCTGCGGTTCTTGAGCTCCGTCAGGCTCATGCCGTTTTCCGATAAGGCCGGCGCGGTTTTCTTTTTACGCATACGTATCCATGAATAGAGAGAAAGGTCCAGGGACCGGAAGAGGTTGCGGGGAGGGGAGAAAGAGCGGAGGCAGGCATCTGCCACATGCCTGCCCGGATATTTCAGGTGGCCCGGCCACGAGATTCTTGAATCTATCCCATTCTGCCGCGCATCAAGGCACAGCGAGGCAACAAAAATACACTCCTGCCAGGACATGCTGGCGGATACGGCAAACCGTTGCCTGTGGCACGGCAAAAATAAAAAGGATGTATTACATGTAACACTGTTATCAGAAGAAAGCAAGCAACAAGTTAGGAAGTGGCTGCACCGGCGTTGCTTTCTGGCGTATGCGCGGCGATGATCTGTTCCCTGATGGTCGCCTCTTCCATCTGCAATACCTGCGCCAGCTCGCCGCACACCAGTCCCATGGCCTGTTCCTGCAAGCGCTTTTCACCAAAGGAAAGTTCCTTGACCTGCCCTATGGACAGCAGTTCCTTGAGGACGGAGGCCACCTGATGCAGGTCGGGACTCTGGAGCTTGTCGGAATATTCGCGGAAACGGCGGTTCCAGTTCTGTCCTGTGCAGACGTTCTTTGCGGCGGCAGTGCGCAGAAAGGCGAGAACCTCCTCCGCTTCTTCCGGAGAAACCAGATGGCGCAGACCCACACGCCCGGCGGAATGCAAGGGCACCATGAGGGTGACATTGCTGGCGATGATGCGGACAATAAAGAAATCGCATGTCATTCCGCCCACCTGCTGACTGTCAATACGTTCAATGGTACCTACGCCTTGCGCAGGGTAGACCACGAGTTCCGCAGGATGGAAAACTGAAGGGGTAGCGTTCATGGTGAAAAACCTGTGCTGTATGAAGGGGACGCGCTGTTGCTGCCGAAAAATCCTCCTGAAAGGATAACATGCAAGCCATTCTTGAATAATAGACAAAGACGCGGAATAAGTCCAGTGTACGGGAGAATTTTTACCGGCTCATCCGTGAACGGCATTATGCGTTGAGTTTATTGTGTTTTTTGGAAAAGGGCGTATTGCGCGGCGCGTTGGACGCCATCACGCAGAAAAATACGGATGACTTCTTCCCCGAGCGTGAAGGCCTTCTCCTGAAGCTCGCGGTCCGCCGCGTCCGGCTTTCCCAGCACCCAGTTGGTGACATCGCCCTTGAAAGGTGGACGCCCTATGCCGATGCGCAGACGGCAGAACTCCGGCGAGCCCAGCAGCTGCGTGATGGATTTCAGGCCGTTGTGTCCGGCATTGCCGCCGCCGCGCTTGAAGCGCAGGGCACCGGCCGGAATGTCCAGCTCATCGTGCACGACCACCAGCGTTTCCAGAGGCATCTTGTGCCATGCAAGCAGGGGCTGCACGCATTCGCCGCTGAGATTCATGAAGGTCTGCGGCTTGGCGGCCAGCCATGCGCCCCAGCCGGGCAGCTGAAAGCGCCACAGCTCGCATTTGAACTTGCCGCCGGAAAGCTGGGAGCAGCCGCCTTCACGATCTGCACGGGCCAGCAGCATGTCCACGAAGTCGAAGCCCATGTTATGCCGGGTGCCGGCATATTCTCTGCCGGGATTGCCCAGCCCTACGAGAACACCACGGTATTCCATACTGTATTTCCTACAAAACAGGCCGGCCTCCTCCACGGAAGCCGGCCTGAAACATTGATGCGCGACAGACCTAGGCTTCTTCAGCCTCGCCGGCGTTCTTGTCGGCGGAGATGACGCTGACAAGGGCGAAGTTGCGATCGTACACGGCGGAAACATTGGCGGGCAGAACCACGTCGGCCACCATGATGGTGGAGTTCAGGCCCATGTCGCTCACGTCAACGGTGACCTTCTGAGGCATGTCGAGGGGCTTGCTCTTCAGAACCAGCACTTCACGGTAGGTTTCCATGCTGCCGCCGAGCTTCACGCCCTTGGAGACGCCCACAAATTCGACGGGCACCTTCACCTTGATTTCCTTTTCCAGGTCCACGCCGAAGAAGTCCACATGGGTGTAGGCATTCTTGTAGGGATGCTTCTGGGTCTGCCAGAACATGGCGGGATAGGTGGTCTTGGCGCCGTTGTCGTCAATTTCGAGGTTGAAGACGCCGGTGGTGCTCATTTCGCCGATCATCTTTTCCAGCGGCAGCTTTTCAACCTGCACGGCGATGTTGTCGCCGGCGGCGGAGTAGAAGACGCCGGGCACGGCGCCGGTGGCGCGCAGGCGATGGTTGGCGCCCTTGCCCAGGCCCTGACGTTTCACAACAGACAAAGTCTTTTCAATGCTCATGATCCTCTCCTTGGAGCTGCCGCGTGTGCAGCGAAAAATAAACTAGACAAAAAGAACGCTGACGGAAGAACCCGTATGAATGTTGTGGATGGTCTTGCCGAGCAGCGATGCGACGGAGGCCACCTTCAGCTTGGGACAGCGATTCAGCTTGTCGCCCTGCGGAATGGTGTCGGTAATGAGGACTTCGCTCAAGGACTCCGTTGCATTGATGCGGTCGATAGCCGGGCCGGAAAGCACGCCGTGGGCGGCGCAGGCGATAATCTGGCGGGCGCCGTACTTCATCAGCACATCGGCGGCGGCACACAGCGTGCCCGCGGTGTCAATCATGTCGTCCACGATGATGGCGATTTTGCCGGCCACATCGCCGATGACGTGCATGGCCTGGGCCTGGTTGGGCTTGTCGCGACGCTTGTCGACAATGGCCAGCGCCGCGCCCATACGCTTGGCGAAAGCGCGGGCCCGCTCCACCCCCCCCGCATCGGGGGAGACGATGACGATGTCTTCGTTGGCCAGGCTGCGGAAATGATCCAGCATGACAGGCACGGAATACAGATTGTCCACAGGACAGTCGAAGAAGCCCTGAATCTGTCCGGCGTGCACATCAATGGTAACGACGCGCTGTGCGCCGGCCGTGCTGATGAAGTCCGCGATCATCTTGGCGCTGATGGGGGCACGGGGGCACACCTTGCGGTCCTGGCGTGCATAGCCGAAATAGGGAATGACAGCGGTGATGCGGGCCGCGCTGGCGCGCTTGAGCGCATCCAGCATGAGGCAGAGCTGAATCACATTGGTATTGACATTGGGAGGACAGGTGGGCTGCACGACGAATACGTCGTCGCCGCGCACATTGTCGCCGATTTCAATACGCAGTTCGCCGTCACTGAACGTCGTCGCGAGGGTGGGGGTGAGCTGACAACCGAGATGGTCGCAGATTGCCTTAGCCAGTTCCTGATTGGAAGACCCTGTCACGATCTTCAGATCGCTGAACATTGTACGCCTCGCTTCTATAGCGGCTGTGCTGAGAACCGATTGAATGAAAATGGCTGGGGTGGAAGGACTTGAACCTTCGAATGACGGAACCAAAACCCGTTGCCTTACCGCTTGGCGACACCCCAACAAATCATAGCTGCTGCACATGACGGACGCTGACTGCGTCCGCGAAGGACATGGAGGCCAGCGCCGCATCCTCAGGCGTTCTGAAAATACCAACGATGCTGGAACCGCTGCCGCTCATGACCGCCGCTGCCGCACCCCTTTCCAGAAGCTGTCCCTTCAGTTGCCGCAACAGTGGATATGCGGGAAAAACCGCAGCTTCAAGGTCATTATGCAACCACGTCCCGCAAGAGCTAGTCTTCCTACACGCAAGCAGTGCGGATGTCAAGTCTCCGGGCGCTTTTTCCGCTGCGGGAAGGGCATCCCAGGCCCTGTAGGCCCAAGGGGTAGACACGCGCACGGAAGGACATAGCAGAAGAAGGGCGTATCCTGCAAGCCAATTTTCCGGAAAAGGCTCGATGACCTCCCCTATGCCGCGCACACGGCAGGGACGGGCATGCAGAAAAAAGGGCACGTCCGCACCGACGCCTGCCGCCAGTGCGTTCAATGCCTCTGGCGGCAGAGGGCGGGGGGCATGCTCATTCAGCCAGCGCAGCAGAGAGGCTGCGTCGCTGCTGCCGCCGCCCAGGCCGGCGCCGTGCGGAATGTGCTTTTCCAGCCGGAGGGAAAGGGCGGGAGCCCAGCCCGTCGCCTCCCTGAACAGGGTGTAGGCCCTGGTCAGGGTATTGGAGGCGCAGTCAATGTCCGGCTCGGAACATGTCATGGACAGGCCCGGCCCGGCGCCGGCGGCAAGATGCAGCAGGTCGCAGGGCGAGTCCAGCGGCCAGAAGATGGAGTCCAGCTCATGGTAGCCGTTGGGGCGCATGCCCGTGATGTGCAGGGCGAGGTTGACCTTGGCCGGTGCGATCAGCGTGACGGGTCTCATTCCAGCACTTCCAGCGAAAGATGGTCATTGGTGAAGACGCAGATTTCAGAGGCTATGCGCATGGCCTGCCGGACAATGGCTTCGGCGTCCATGTCCGTATTGCGGGCAAGGGCGCGGGCTGCCGCCAGCGCATAGGGGCCGCCGCTGCCAATGGCCGCCACGTTGTCGTCCGGCTCAATGACATCGCCCGTGCCGGAAAGCAGCAGGATGTGCTCCCTGTCCGCCAGCAGGAGCATAGCCTCCAGCTTGCGGAGATATTTGTCCTTGCGCCATTCCTTGGCCAGGTCCACGGCGGCCTGCACCAGATTGCCGCGCTTGGCCTCCAGCTTGGCCTCGAAAAGCTCGAACAGGGTGAATGCGTCGGCCGTGGCGCCGGCGAAGCCCGCCAGTATCTGTCCCTTGTGCAGCCGGCGCAGTTTGCGTGCGCCATGCTTCATGATCATGCTCTGGCCGAGCGTGACCTGTCCGTCGCCGCCAATGGCGACCTTGTTGGCAGTCCTGACGGCAAGAATTGTCGTGGCGTGCAGTTCCATCATCAGCTGGCCTCCCAGATTTCTTTGCGTTCCGCGTACTGCTGTTCAAAGGTTGCCAGCTGGCGGCGCTGTTCGGGGGTTGCCGCCAGGCTTCTGGCACGTTCGGCGAAACGCTGTGTTTTTCTTTTGTCATTGGCGTACAGGCCGCTGTAGGCCAGGTGCAGATGCGCCAGAAAATTCTGTCCCTGCTGGCCCAGCGCACGGGCGTAGTAGTCATGCACCTCCGCATCGCCGGGCACATGGCGCAGCACTTCGCGGTAGCGGTGTACGGCTTCGGTAGTGCGTCCTGTATCCGCCAGAAGGCGGGCGTAGAAGAAGTGCGCCATATAGTCGTGCGGATCCAGCGTCAGTGCACGCCGCAGCAGCGCCTCGGCCCTGGCTGTATCACCATACATGTACTGGAATGCGCCGCATTCCCGCAGCACCAGACTGTCCTGCGGGGCGGCCTGCTCCGCCGCGGCAAAAGCCGTGCCGGCAGCGGAAATGTCATGCCGGCGCGCCAGCAATATGCCCTTGCCCATAAGCGCCAGACCCGTATTCCCGGCCCTGCTGAAGCGCTGCATGGCGGCCTGCGTGTCGCCGTAGCGGGCCCAGAGCAGGGTCTGCACCCGCTGGAAGCGCCGCTCGTCTCTTTGCCTGTATTTTTTTGCCTCAGGCAGAGTGCGGATGCGCGCCTCAATCCCGCTGATGCGCGACCCCAGCTCCGGGTGCGTGGAAAGATAGGCGGGCACTTCCGTGCCGCTCATCCAGCTCTTCTGGCGGATTTTCGAAAATCCTTCCACCATGCCCTGCGGGGGATAGCCCGCGGCCAGGAGATACTGGAATCCCTGATGATCAGCCTCGTTTTCATCAATGCGGCTGTAGTTGAGCATGGCGGACTGCCCGGCGCCCAGCGCGCCTGCCACCGCCCCCGCGCCGCCGCCCAGGACGGCACCGGCCACGGCCACCAGCAGGGAGCCCAGCGTGACATACTGGGCTTTTTCAATGCGCGAGGCAATATGCCGCTGGGTGACATGCGCCATTTCATGCGCCATGATGCCGGCAAGCCCTGCTTCGGAATCCAGCTCCATGAGCAGGCCGGTAAATACGAAGACATTCCCGCCGGGCACGGCAAAGGCGTTCAGGGCATTGTGCCGGACGACCCCGGCACGGAAGGGAAAGGGCTGCGGCGGCATGCCGCCGGCCAGCCTGTCCACCACGCTCTGCACATAGTGCGTCACTTCGGGGTCTTCCACCAGAGGGAGACGGGAGCGCACCATCACTTCAAACTTGCGCCCCATCTCCTTCTCGTCCTTGATGCCGACACCGCCAAACAGGGC
Source organism: Desulfovibrionaceae bacterium (assembly GCA_029008115.1). GTDB lineage: Bacteria > Desulfobacterota > Desulfovibrionia > Desulfovibrionales > Desulfovibrionaceae > JAQVCS01. The sequence goes on from JAQXJC010000031.1 coordinate 62,908, forward strand.
GGCCTGTGCCGCCCCTGTCCAGCAGAGCATACACAGCAGCAGCGCGATGCAGCAGCGCGCGAGCGCACGCATGCCGGACAGGGGGAAAAGGATGTTCTTCCTCATGCTCCCTCTAGGGATAGGAATGCTCAGGCAATATCCCAGACAGCGCCTGCGGGGGTGTCGCGCACGGCGACGCCCAGCCGCTGGAGTTCGTCGCGGATGGCGTCGGAGCGGGCGAAGTCCCTGGCATTGCGTGCTTCCAGACGCTGGTGCATCAGCGCCTCCACATGGCTGACGTCAATGCCCTTGCGCGTGGCCTGTTGCACGCGCAGGTCATGCAGGAAGGCTTCCGGCTCCCGGGCGAAGAGCCCCAGCACGTCCGCCCAGTGCGCGGCGGCCGCGCGGAAGCCGGCCAGCAGGTCGCGCGTTCCTTCGGCGGCGCGCAGGCCCTTGTCTTCCAGCAGGCGGTTGACAAGCCGCACCATGCCGAAGATGTGCCCCAGGGCGGAGGCCGTGTTCACATCATCGGCCAGGGCTTCGTCAACAGCCTTTTCCAGAGCGGCAAATTCTTCCAGAACCTGCTGCGGCAGGGCGGTTTTTTTCCACTTGCCGCGCTGTCCGGCTTTTTCCGCTTCCAGCAGGCATTCATAGACCCGCTTCTGCGCCTTTTCCGCTTCGTCCATGCTGCCGTCCGTAAAGTCGATGGGACTGCGGTAGTGCTTGCCCAGCAGGAAGAAGCGCAGCGTTTCCGGCAGATAGTTTTGCAGGATGTCGCGAATCGTTTTGAAGTTGCCCAGAGACTTGGACATTTTTTCCGAGTTTACCTGCACGAAGCCATTGTGCACCCAGAAGCGGGCCAGTTCCCTGCCCGTGGCGGCCTCGGTCTGGGCGATCTCGTTTTCATGGTGGGGGAAGGTCAGGTCAAGCCCGCCGCCGTGAATATCCAGCGGCAGGAAAGGCTCGCTCATGGCCGAGCATTCGATGTGCCAGCCGGGACGACCCTGTCCCCAGGGGCTTTCCCAGAATGGTTCGCCGGGTTTGGCGGCCTTCCACAGGGCAAAGTCCAGCGGGTCCCGCTTTTCCTCGCCGGGGGCCACGCGCGCGCCGGCCTGAAGCTCGTCCAGCGTGCGGCCGGAGAGCTTGCCATACGGCGGATAGGAGCGGACGCTGAAATAGACGTCGCCCGAAGGCGTGGCATAGGCCTTGCCCTGCGCGATAAGCGTCTGGCAAAGCTCCTGCATCTGGGCGATATGTTCCGTGGCACGCGGCTCGCGCGTGGCGCGGAGCACGCCAAGACGATCCATGTCCTCATGGAAGGCTTCCATGTAGGTTTCCGCCACCTCGCGCCAGTCGCGGTTTTCCTTGTTGGCGCGGTTGATGATCTTGTCGTCCACATCCGTGAAGTTGCGGATGAAGTTCACCTCCACTCCCTGCGCGCGCAGGTAACGAACCAGGACGTCAAAGACCAGCGCCGAGCGGGCATGGCCGATGTGGCAGTAGTCATAGGCGGTGATGCCGCAGACATACATGTTGACCTTGCCGGGCGTGGCCGGCACGAATTCTTCCTTCTTGCGGGAAAGCGAGTTGTACAGCTGCATGATGTTCCTTTATGCGTGCTTGGCGGCGGAAAGCTCGATGAGGTCGATGCGGCGCTGATGCCGTCCGCCTTCATATTCAGTGCCCAGAAAGACGTCAGTGATGGAGGCGGCCAGACCGGCGCCCACCACGCGCTCGCCAAGGCAGAGCACATTGGCATTATTGTGCATGCGGGTGGCGCGGGCAAGAAATTCATTGGTGCAGAGCGCCGCGCGGATGCCCTCGTGGCGGTTGGCGGCAATGCTCATGCCTATGCCCGTGCCGCAGATGAGAATGCCGCGTCCGTCCGGTTCCGCCAGCACGGCTTCACAGAGGCTGTGGGCAAAGTGGGGATAGTCGCAGCTGGCAGGCGCGTCGCAGCCGTGGTCGGTAACGTCGTGCCCCTGGGCCGTCAGATGCTGCTTGAGTTCCTGTTTCAGGGCATATCCGGCATGGTCAGAGGCAATATGGATACGGGCCATTGTGGGTTCCTTTATGGGAGAAGGTTAGCGGGAACGAATGTCCCGGTATTGGGAAAGGGGAAGCACCGGAGTCCCTTCCGGCAGCGGGAGGCGCAGTCTCTCCTCGGAGAAGGGAACGTCCGGATGCTCTCGGCTTTTGACCAGCAGGACAGCATCATGCCCGTCGGCATGATGCAGCTCCATGCGGCGGGGAAGAGGGCGCGCATCATCCGTGTACAGGATGCGCATCGTCCATCCCCTGCCGCCATCCTGCTTCCAGAGAGAGGGCAGGCCGTCGTTCCGCAGGCTCAGGCTGCCCGTGAGCGGCCCGTCCAGAAGCTGGAAGGAGGGCACGCCTTCGCCATCCAGCGCGGCTTTGCCGTGACGTTCCCCGAACAGGGCCGCGTACTCGCCGTCCAGCAGGGAAAAAACATGGGAAAGCTGAAGCGGAATGGGCAGGCCGACCTTCAGCAGCGGCTTCTGCGGCCCTTCATGGGAATAGGCCCTTCCCTCATGCGGGGCGTATATCAGAAAGTCTGTTTCCGTTTCCATGATTTTTGCCACGCTGACGCCTACCCCGGCCATGATGTCCAGGCGCAGGGGGCCGTTACCATTGCCCCACATCAGCGCTGTGACGCGGTGGCTGTCCCCCTCCCGGCCGAAGCGCAGGCTGAGCTGGTAGCGCGACGCGGCCGGAAGCGCGGGCGAGGCGGCGGCAAGATAGCGCTGCCATACGGCATCGGCCTGTTCCGGAGGCAGGGTGGCGGGCTGACGGGCGCAGGCGCAGGCCAGCAGAACGCAGAGTGCAAGGCAGCAAAGACGAAGATGGTTCATAGATCAGACAGCTTCCGTTGCAGGGTTACGGCATTTTCCGGCTTTCCATCCAGCGCATTGCCGTAGCCCTTTCTGGCCTCGGCCTTGTGGCCCAGCGCGGCGGCAATGTCACCGTAGTGCTCCCAGACGGCCGGCTCGGCATCCTTGTCCAGGTCCACGGCCCTGCGTATGCTCTTCCATGCACCGGCAACGTCGCCCGCGCGGAACTGCGCCCAGGCCAGAGAGTCCCAGATATAGGCGCTGTCGGGAGAAAGTTCCACAGCCTTGCCGAGCAGGCGCAGGGCACGCGGCAGATCGCGGTTCTGCTCCGCCAGCGTGTAGCCGACATAGTTCAGGGCCTGATAGTGTTCCGGGGCCTTTTGCAGAATGCGCTCCATGCCCTGCATGGCGCGGGCCTTGTCGCCAAGCTGATCATCCAGCGAGGCGAGCAGAAACAGCAGCTCCGTATTGTCCGGCCACTGGGCAGAGGATGCCTCCGCAACATGGCGTGCCTCCTGAAAGGCCCTGCTGCCGGCAAGAATGCGAATTTCCGCCAGGGCAAACTCCGCCATGTCCGGATATTCCCCTCTGGCCGTGCGCGCCAGCATCAGCGCATCCTCCTTCCTGCCCTGATCATGGAGAATTTGCAGCCGCAGGAGCGTGGCATGAGGACGGCAGGCCGCTGTGGCGGGAATGTTATCCAGCCAGTGCAGGGCGGCTGCCGCATCACGGTGCTGCCGGTAGACAAGCTCGGCCAGCAGCAGGGGGATTTCTTCGGGGGCATCCTGCTGGTCTTTCAGCGTGGTAAGCACGGCTTCGGCAGCGCCATAGCGGCGCGCCTCCATAAAGACGCCGGCGGCGGTCAGCGCGAACTCCGCAGTGGCCGGCCCCTGCCTTGCCATGCGCAGGGCGGCGGATTCGCGGTTGAGCTTCAGTTCCGCCCGCATGATGCGCAGCAGGAGCTCCGGGCTTTCTCCGCGCAGGGTGCGGGCCTGTTCATACAGGTCGCGGGCGGCGGCCCATTCCTGGCGCTGTTCGTGCAGATAGGCCAGGTCCGTAACCGCCTCCACGAAATCGGGCGTGAGTTGCAGCGCCCGCCGCAGATGCCGCATGGCCTGCTCCTCCTGTCCCAGAGCGGCCAGCGCCCGGGCGTGGCAGCGTTCCACCACGGCGGTGCGCTCGGAGGCGGGAATGCCGCGCAGCAGCGTTTCGGCCTCCTGCGCCTTTCTGTTTCTGAGCAGCAGCAGGGCAAGGCTCAGCCGGGCATCCGTGCTGGCGGGGTGCTTTTCCAGATAGCGGCGCATGTGCGCCATGCCTTCACTGGTATCTCCCGCCTCCAGGAGCTGCTCGGCGCGCAGCAGGTTCAGTGCCGCGTCGTCCGGATAGTGGCTGAGACCGGCGGCGATGAGGCCGGCTGTCTTTTCAGACTTGCGGGAGGCAAGAAAGGCGGCCGCCTCCGCATAGGTTGCCGCAGGCAGCGTCTGCGTTTTCAGGTTCTCCAGAGCATCTTCCATCTGGGCGGTGTCTTCGCGGCAGAGCGCGTCCTCCAGGGCCAGCACGGCATATATGCGTTCTGCTCCGGGCGTCAGCGTCCATTCCCCCGCGGCTGTTCCCGTGCTGTCTCTGGAAGACAGCTGCGAACAGCCGCCACAGCCAAGCAGCAGCAGGGAAGGGGAGGCAATCAGGGCGGCGACGCCCAGGGCGAGCAAGGTCTTTCTGTTCATGAGGAGGCAATCCATTCGTCGGAAAAATCCTTGATGTTTCCGGCGAGATGCTGGCGCAGCTTCTCCAGCAGACGGGCTTCCAGCTGGCGCACACGTTCACGTGTAACATTATACCGTTCGCCGATTTCCCGCAAGGTGGCGGGCTCGTCCGTCAGCAGGCGGTTTTTCAGGATGTACAGCTCCTTCTCATTGAGCTTTGGCAGGATTGTCTCCAGCTTTTCCCGCAGCAGGCGGCTGATCTCATCGCTGGCAAGGCTTTCTTCTATGCCGGGCCCCAGCGCGGGAAGAAAGTCCATGCGCGAGGCGTTGCCGCTCTCGTCGCCCACGGTGACGTTGAGCGACATGTCCGTGGAGGCAAGGCGCTGCTCCATCTCCGTAATCTGATCCGGACTCACGCCCAGCTTTTCCGACAGCATGGCGGCATCGGGGTCAAAGCCCTGCGCGATGAGCTTCTGCCGCTCCTTGTTCAGATTGAAGAACAGCTTGCGCTGCACCTGTGTGGTGCCGATCTTCACCATGCGCCAGTTGTCCATGATGAATTTCAGGATGTATGCCTTGATCCAGAATGCGGCATAGTAGGAAAACTTGATGCCCTTGTCCGGATCGAACTTGTTGACGGCACGCATCAGTCCCACGTTGCCTTCCTGAATAAGGTCCAGCACGTTCTGCATCCAGCGGCGTTGAAAATCCATGGCAATGCGGACCACCAGCCGGAGATGCGACGAGACGAGGCGGAAGGCCGCGTCGGGATCGTTCTCATCCCGTACACGCCGTGCCAGCTCGAATTCTTCCTGAGGCTGGAGCATGGGAAAGCGGCTGACCTCACGCAGATACAGATGCAGATTATCCTTGCCGCTGGCCAGCGAAGGAAGACGCGCGGCCTGCTCCTCTTCGTTCAGGTCCGGCCCGGCCTCCACATCCAGAGGCTCTGCCTCCAGATCAAGCGGCCCGTCCTCAAGCAGGACCTCCGGTTCGGCGCAGTCGTCGCCGGAAAGAACCTCTGCATCCAGTGCTCCGGGATTGTCGTGCGCGCCGGCGGCGCTGTCCGAAGTGGCTTTGGGGGACAACTCTCTGGTTTTGTTCATATAAAATAATCCATATACTGTTTATAGAATTATTGTGCGTGGTTACAAGACATCAGGCATAACGGGTTCAGGAATCCTTCCGCACGTCATGCACGCCAGAGGGTGCACGCCCATATCTAATGTCACATGCAAAGAAAATCAATGGCGCGGAAGAGAACAGGAGATTTTTACGGCGTTGCGTGGGGAGAGGGCCTGCCGATGAAGGCCGCATCCAGCCCCGGAGCAGGCGGGCCGTGGCGCCGTGGCTTCCCCGCCTGCGTGCGACGGGACGATTTTTAAATTGTGATTTTCAGGAATGTTCGCTAGAAAGAAAACGGCGTCCGGCAGGGTATCGGACGCGCGTATCAATGTGCAACCGGAGTGAGGAGCCAGTGTCCGCATTTCGTCAGGCGCTCGCAGACGATTCTTTTCTGTTCTTTGATGGGGGCATGGGCACCATGCTTCAGGGGGCGGGCTTGCCTGCCGGGGCCAGCCCCGAAGAATTCTGCATGCGCAATCCTTCCGTGCTGGCCGGCATCCATGCGCAATATGTGCAGGCGGGCGCGGACGTCTTGACCACGTGCACCTTCGGGGGCAGTCCGTTCAAACTGCCGCCGGGGCTGGACGTATTTGCATTCAACAAGCGCATGGCCGAAGTGGCCAGAGCCGCCGCGGAAGGCTGCGGCCGGCGTGTCCATATTGCCGGGGATATAGGCCCGTCAGGGCACTTTGCCCGCCCACTGGGTGATGTGGAGCCTGTGGACATGGTGGCAGGCTTCAGGGAGCAGGTACGCGGCCTGCTGGCCGGCGGCGTGGATACGTTCATCGTGGAAACGCAGTTCGATCTGGCCGAGGCGCGGGCCGCCGTGGCGGCCATACGGCAGGAGTGCGACCTGCCGGTCATGGTCTCCATGACATTTGAGCAGGGTGTCAGCCTTACGGGCAGTACGCCGGAAATTTTTGCGGAGACCATGCAGAACATGGGCGTAGCCGCCCTTGGCACCAACTGTAGCGCCGGCCCGGAGCAGATGGCCCCCGTGGTGGAGGCGCTGCTGGCGCACAGCCGCGTACCCGTGCTGGCCGAACCCAATGCCGGCCTGCCGGAGCTGCGTGACGGCAGTACGGTGTTCCGGCTGGGAGCCGAGGACTTTGCCGTCAGAACGGCGGCCTTCGGCGCCGCCGGCGTGAAGCTGCTGGGCGGCTGCTGCGGCACTACGCCCGCGCATATTGCGGCCCTGCGCCGCCTGCTGGAGGGCAGGCGCTGGGTACGTCCCGTCTGTCCTGTGCGGGGAGGCGTGACGCTGACCACACGCTCTGCACTGGTGCGCATCCAGCAGGATGAACCGCTGGCCATTATCGGCGAGCGCATCAACCCTACGGGCAAGAAGCAGCTCACGGCTGAATTGCAGGCAGGGGAGTTTGCGCAGGCGCTGCGCTTTGCCGATGAGCAGGTGGCGGCCGGAGCGGCTCTGCTGGACGTGAATGTGGGCGCGCCGCTGGTGGATGAGACAGTCCTGCTGCCCGAGCTGACCATGCGCCTGACCGGACGCATGCAGACGCCGCTTTCTCTGGACTCCTCAAATATTGACGCCATCCGCCGCGCTCTGCCGTACTGTCCCGGCTCGCCGCTGGTCAATTCCGTGAGCGGCGAGGCCGGACGCATGGAGGCGCTGGGGCCGCTGTGCCGGGACTGGGGCGCGCCCTTCATCCTGCTGCCGCTGCGCGGGAAGAAGCTGCCTGTCATGGCCTCGGAACGCATCGCCATTCTGGAATCTCTGCTGGAGCAGGCCGCCGCGCTGGGCATACCCCGCCGCCTGATGATGGTCGATGTGCTGGCGCTGGCCGTGTCTTCCCGGGGAGAGGCGGGCAGACAGTGTCTGGAGACCATTCGCTGGTGCGTGCGGGAAGGGCTTGCCACAACGCTGGGGCTGTCCAATGTGTCCTTCGGGCTGCCCGCGCGCGAGCTTCTGAATGCCACCTATCTGGGGCTGTGCATGGGGGCGGGGCTGACCTCCTGCATTGCCAATCCATCCAACAGGCGCCTGCGGGAAGCGCGGGATGCCGCATGCGCCCTGCTGAACAAGGATGCGGACGCGGCATCGTTCATTGCCGGATATGCGGACTGGACTGCCGGTTCCGGAGCGGAAGGCGGGACAGGGGGCGTTGTGACGCGGCAGGAAAGGCGTGCGGCGGCCACGCTGTACGACGCCGTCCTGCATGGTGACCGCGAGAACGTGGTGCGTCTGGTGGAGCAGGAGCTGGATGCCGGAGCCGCACCGTTCGCGCTGGTGCAGGAGAAGCTCATTCCCGCCATCACAGAGGTGGGGCGGAAGTATGAGAAGCGGGAGTATTTCCTGCCGCAGCTGATCCGCGCTGCGGAGACCATGCAGACCGCCTTCTCCAGACTGAAACCATTACTTGAAGAAAATGCCGGGGACACGGCGTCACGCCCGGTTATCGTCATGGCAACTGTGGAAGGTGATATTCACGACATCGGCAAGAATATCGTTTCCCTGCTGCTGATGAACCACGGCTTTGAGGTGGTGGATGCCGGCAAGGATGTGCCTGCGGCGCGGATTGTGCGCTGTGCCGAGGAGCATAGGGCAAGCATCATAGGGCTTTCCGCCCTGATGACCACTACCATGGTGCGCATGACGGATACGGTGAAGCTTGTGCGGGAACGTGGCCTGCCCATCCGTGTGATGGTGGGCGGTGCGGTGGTCACGCAGGACTTTGCGGACAGCATTGGTGCGGACGGATACGCCGCGGACGCGGTGGCTGCCGTGCGCACGGCGCAGTGGCTTTTGGGAGTGTCATGAAAACGAGAATAACGGCATGTGCGTTGCTATGGCTGTTCCTGCTGGTTCCGGCCTTGGGTCTGGCCGGGGATGTGCCTGCCAGGATGGACATGGCTGGACTGTCCCGTTTTGTTTCCGGGCATGTGGGGCAGGTGGTGGTGGTGAATTTCTTCGCCACATGGTGTCCTCCCTGCCGGGAGGAAATCCCCCACCTGATACGGATAGCGCAGACCTGCGGCGGCAAGGCTGCCGTTGTCGGCGTGAGTGTGGACGAGGATGCGGCCGCGGTGCCGCCCTTTGTGGCAAAGATGGGGATTCCCTATGCTGTGCGGATGGCGTCTCCCGAACTGGCCGCCAGCTTTGGCGTGCGCAGCATTCCTCATAATGTGGTGTACGGGCCGGACGGCGTCATGCGGGCCAACCAGCCCGGCTATGTGGACGGAGCAAGCCTCAAGGCTTTTATTGACGATTTGCTGGAACGGAAGTGAGATATGGTGGAAGTGACAATCCGCAAGGCGCACATGGATGATGTGAAAAATGTGCATGCGCTGTTGATGGACTGCGCGCGCAAGGGGCAGCTGCTGCCGCGGGCGCTGATTTTTCTGTACGGGCATATCCGCAATTTTCATGTGGCGGAGACGGCGGACGGGCGGCTGGTGGCCTGCTGCGCGCTGGCTCCCGTGTGGGAGGACCTGGCGGAAATCTGCTCGCTGGTGGTGGACGAGAATATCCGCCGGCAGGGGCTGGGCCGTCGTGTGGTGGAATCCTGTCTGGCGGAATGCCGGGAACTGCATATCCGCAAGGTCTTTTCCCTCACCTATCAGGGCGAGTTCTTCCAGCGTCTGGGCTTCCATATTGTGGACAAGGATGTGCTGCCGCAGAAAATCTGGGCGGATTGCGTGCACTGTCCCAAATATCCCGACTGCGACGAAACAGCCGTCTATCTGGAAATGAACGAAGGGGAAGCCTGATGAAGGCCGGGGAATTGCGGCCGCTCTTCACGCCCGAGGAAATACAGCGGCGCGTGCGCGAGATTGCCGCCGATGTGGACGCCCTCTACGGGGATGAGCCGCTGGTGGTTGTCTGCGTGCTCAAGGGCGGCTTCATGTTCTTCTCGGATTTGGTGCGCCATCTGCGCGGCAGACAGGTGGAGGTCGATTTCGTGCGCCTTTCCAGCTATGGGCAGGGCACGTCCTCTTCCGGGCACATCGCCTTCACCAAGGATGTGGAGATTTCTCTTCAGGACAAGCACGTGCTTGTGGTGGAAGACCTTGTGGACAGCGGACTGTCCATGCAGTTCCTGCTGTCCACGCTGGCCCAGCGCGGTGCCAAATCCCTGCGGCTGGCCATTCTGCTGGACAAGCATGAGCGGCGCAGGGTGGAGGTGCGGGCGGATTTCATCGGCTTTCATCTCCAGGGCGGATTCATAGTCGGCTATGGCATTGACTGTGCGGAGCGGTACCGTAATCTGCCCGGCATTTATGAACTTGTGGCGGAGTAGCCGGCGGCGCTGCCGGCAGGAGGTGCGCATGGAAATCAGTTGTCCCAGGTGTTCCAGTCGCTTCAAGCTTCCGGCTGGCGTCCATGCCGGCGCACGGCTGCGCTGTTCCGTCTGCCAGCATGTGTTCCGTCTGGACATGGAGGCGGACGCGGCTGCTCCGGCGGCGCCTTCGCCCGCAGGCGCACCGGACATCTCCCCCTCGGGAGGCGGCAGCGCAGGCATGCCTCCGCTGGAAATGCCGGCAAGGAAGCGCAGCTGCCTGCGGCGGCTGTGCGGGGGTGTGCTGGTGCTGGCCCTGCTTGGCGGGGCCGGGGCTGTCGGCTGGCAGTACATGCGCCCTCTGCTTGCAAAGCCTCCCATGACTGCCGGTGAGCAGGCGGATCAGATTTCCAGTCTGGCGCTCACGGACGTGCGGCAGTATTATGTGGACAATGACAGAAGCGGCCGGCTGCTCGTCATTGAAGGCAGGGTTGTCAACGGCTTTGCGGCGCCGCGGGAGATGATCGAGCTGGAGGCATCCATCTACGGCCCGGACAAGCGCACTCTGAAGAGCCGGCGCTTTTTTGCCGGCGTCTCCCTGTCCTTTTCCCTGCTCAAGAGCATGGGAATGCAGGAACTGGAGACCCTGCTGAGCAACAAGGATGAAATTCTCACCAACAATATGAACGTAGCCAGCGGCGGCTCCGTTCCCTTCATGACGGTATTTGCGGCGCCGTCCTCCCCTGTGGCGGAGTTTGCCGTGCGCGTGGTGGGAGCCCGCGAGGGCGGGCAGGCGGCCGCGTCCGGAACGGCGCTGGGAACGTCAGCCGTGCCGGGGGGCGCCTTGCCTGCCGGAAAGGCGGCGGCACCTGACACTTCAGCCGCGCCGGCCGCACCGGATCAGCCGGAGCCGCGGACGAGTACGCCACAGCCCGCCGCTCCTGTGCGGCCCTGAACGCTTTGGGATCATGCGACGGATGGGGAAAGGGCGCTGGCCTCTTCCTCCGTCCGTCGCGCTGCTTTTGACAAGGCGAAAAAGGAAGCGGAGATGGCAAAACCTCGCGATGTCTATGTGTGTTCCTCCTGCGGCGCACAGACCTTCCAGTGGCGCGGGCAGTGCCCCTCCTGTCAGGAATGGAATACGCTTGAGCAGCGTGCGGCGCCCCGCACGCCGGCCGGGCGTCGTGCATCCTCTGTTCCGACGGGTGGGAGCAGTCGGCCCGTCCCCCTGTCCTCCGTATCGGAGGAGGGATGCAGGGCCTTTGGCACGGGGCTGGCGGCACTGGATCGCGTGTTGGGCAGGGGGCTGGTGCCCGGCGCGTCTCTGCTGGTGGGCGGCGAGCCCGGCATAGGAAAATCGACGCTGCTACTGCAGGTGGCGGGCATGGTGGCCGCTGCCGGCCGCCGCGTGATCTATGCCAGCGGGGAGGAATCGCTGCCGCAGATACGGGATCGCGCCGCCCGTCTGGGCATGCTGCACGGAAATCTGCTGGCCATGGCCACATCGCAGGTGGAAGAGGTGCTGGAGGCCGTGCGAAGCGGGCCGCCGGCCCTGCTGGTGCTGGATTCTGTACAGACGCTGACCTCGCTGGAGGCGGAGGGACTGCCCGGCAACGTATCGCAGGTCAGGGCTGTGGCCACAGCCCTTCAGGATGCCTGCCGCCGATCCGGGACGACGCTGGTGCTGGTGGGACATGTGACCAAGGAAGGCACGCTGGCCGGGCCGCGCCTGCTGGAGCATATGGTGGACACTGTGATCTCCCTGGAGGGAGACAGAAGGCAGATGTTCCGCCTGCTGCGCGTGTTCAAGAATCGCTTTGGCCCCAACGAGGAGCTGCTGGTCTTCCAGATGGCGCAGGAAGGAATGCGGATTGTCGAGGACCCGGCCACATTCTTTCTTGGCGCGCGCGACGCATCCCTGAGCGGTACGTCCGTGCTCATGGCGCTGGACGGGCACAGGCCGCTGGCCGTGGAGGTGCAGGCGCTGGTGACCCGCTCTTACCTGAGCATTCCCCGGCGCACGGGGCTGGGCTTTGACGTGAATCGCCTCCATTTGCTGCTTGCAGTGCTGGAAAAAAGGCTCAGGCTGAATTTCGGACAGGTAGACATCTATGCCAAGATAGGCGGCGGCATGAAACTTCAGGAGCCGGGCATGGATGCCGCGCTGGTGGCCGCAGTACTGTCATCCTTCTATGATGTTCCCCTGCCGGAGCGTGCGGTGCTGTGGGGTGAAATAGATCTGAACGGGCAGGTGCGTCCCGTTTCCGGGCATGATGCGCGCCTTGCGCAGGCCCGTCGTCTGGGCTACGATCCCATCTTTCATCCCGACGTGCGTCAGGGGGGCGTGGGCACGGTGGCGGCCCTGCAGCAGAGGCTGTTCCGGCACTGAACATGATGAAGTTCCTGATACAGGGAGGAGCAGTCCATGAGCATGGAATGCGAGCGCAAATATTGCAACGAGGATTTCGCGCAGCTGCGCAGCCGCCTGCGGGAAGCCGGGGCGACGTGTCTGGGCGCGCATTTTGAATCCAACAGCATCTGGGATGAAGGTGACGGCGACCTGCGGCGCACAGGCCGTCTGCTGCGCCTGCGGACGCAGACGTGGCCCGATCACGAACGGCATCTGATAACGCTGAAGCTCAAGGCCGCCAATGTCGGCGGCTGCAAGATGCGCGAGGAGCGCGAGCTGGCCGTGGCTGATGCCAGCGTCATGGCGCAGGTGCTGCTCGGTCTGGGATACACTATCCGCCTGCGTTATGAAAAAGTGCGGGAGGTCTGGCGTTTTCCCGAACTGGAAGTGGTGCTGGACAGGGTTCCCTTTGCTGAGGTGGTGGAGCTGGAAGGGGATATGGAGGCCATTGACCGCCGCGCGGCCCAGCTGGGGCTGGATGCCTCCGGCGCCACCACGGACAGCTATCATACGCTGCATCGTGCCTGGCGCGAGGCGCGGGGCCTGCCGCCCGGGCTGGATTTTGTCTTCACGCCGCGGCAGCGGGAGGAAATTCTGCGCAGCCTGCGGGAGGATGCGTCATGACGCAGGCTCCATGCGGCGAATGCGGCGTGCGGGAGGATATTGCGGTAAGGACGCCCAGGATGTACCGCGTTCTGCTGCATAATGATGACTACACCACCATGGACTTTGTGGTGGACGTTCTGCGCTCGGTGTTTCGCAAGACGCCGGAGCAGGCCACGGCCATCATGCTGGCCGTGCACGAGCGCGGCGTGGGGGAATGCGGCAGATATACGCGCGAGATTGCCGAGACAAAGGCCGCGCTGGTGCACCGTCGTGCCCGTGCCGCCGGTTTTCCGCTGAAATGCACGTTTGAACCTGTGGAGTAGTGGGGGCATGCTGGGAGAGTCTGTGCAGGAAGTTCTGGGGCTGGCTGTGCAGGAGGTGCGCCGCCGCCGGCATGACATGCTGACGCTGGAGCATGTGCTGTTCGCCATGACCATGACGGGCCGGGGGCGTGCGCTGCTGGAAGGATGCGGCGCGGGCGATATGGCGCTGCTGCGCGGGCAGCTGGAAGAATTTTTCCAGAGTCATCTGGATGCTGGCCAGGATGCCGTGGATGCGGAGGAGATTATCCAGACGGAAAGCGTGCGGCGCGTCATTGTCTCCGCCCTGCGGCATATCCGTTCCGCCGGACGGGAACAGGTGGAGGCGGGGGATGTGCTGGCGGCCATGATGGAGGAAGAAGAGTCCTTTGCCGTGCATTTCCTTTCGGCGCAGGGCGTCAGCCGCCTGTCCGTGCTGGAATACGTGGCGCACGGCGGGGACGACGCGCGCGGCTCCACCGGTGCCGGCGGGGAGCGGGATGGAGACGGGGGGAATCCGCTGGAAAAATATGCCGAGGACCTCACGGAGAGGGCCCAAAGGGGCGGTATCGATCCGGTGATCGGCCGGGATGCCGAACTGGATCGCGCCATTGAGGTGCTGAGCCGCCGGCGGAAAAACAATCCTCTGTTCGTGGGCGAGCCGGGCGTGGGCAAGACAGCTCTGGCCGAAGGGCTGGCGCTGCGCATTGCACAGGGAAAGGTGCCGGAGGCCTTTCGCGAAGCCAGAATGTTTGCGCTTGATCTGGGGGCATTGCTGGCCGGAGCGCGCTACCGGGGGGACTTTGAAGCCCGCCTGAAGGCGCTGCTCAAGGCGCTGGAGACGATTCCCGGGGCCTTGCTGTTCATTGACGAGATTCACACCGTGGTGGGGGCCGGAGCCACAGCCGGCGGGAATATGGACGCATCCAACCTGCTCAAGCCCCTGCTGGCCTCCGGCAGGCTGCGCTGCATTGGCTCCACCACCTATGAGGAGTGCCGCAACCATCTGGAGAAAGACAGGGCGCTGGCCCGCCGTTTTCAGCGCATAGACATTCACGAGCCGGACACGGCCGCCTGCCTGGCCATGTTGCAGGGAATCCAGAAGCAGTATGCGGCATTCCACAGAGTCAGCTACTCTCCGGCGGCGCTGCGGGCTGTGGTAGAGCTGTCCGCACGGCATATCAGCGAGCGACTTCTGCCTGACAAGGCCATAGACGTGCTGGATGAGGCCGGCGCGGCCGTCCGTCTTAAGGCCGGCGGCAAGGATGGAGTGTGCGTCTCTGTGCGGGATGTGGAACGTGTGGTGGCCCGCATGACGGGCATTCCCGAACGCACGGTATCCAGGCGGGAACAGGCGCGGCTGGAACGTCTGGAGGAAAACATGAAGGCCCGCGTCTTCGGGCAGGATGCCGCCATTGAGCTCATCGTGCGCGCCATTCTCCGCGCCCGCGCCGGCCTGGCCAGCGAGGATCGCCCCGCCGGCGCCTTTCTGTTCTACGGCCCCACGGGCGTGGGAAAGACAGAAGTCGCCCGTCGGCTGGCGGAAGAGCTTTCCGTGACCTTCCTGCGCTATGACATGAGCGAGTACATGGAAAAGCACGCCGTGGCGCGCCTTATCGGCGCCCCTCCAGGCTATGTCGGCTTTGATCAGGGCGGATTACTGACCGATGCCGTGCGCAGGAATCCCTATGCGCTGGTACTGCTGGACGAGATGGAAAAGGCCCATCCCGATGTGTTCCACATCCTGCTTCAGGTCATGGACTATGCCACGCTTACGGACAATACGGGACGCAAGGCCGACTTCAGGAATGTCATTCTGGTCATGACCTCCAACGCGGGCGCGCGGGAAATGGGTGCGCCGGCCATCGGCTTTGGCTCATCCCGCGCCGATGATGCCGCCCGCAGGGGGCTGAAAGCCGTGGAGGAAATATTTCCCCCGGAATTTCGCAACCGCCTTGACGCGCTGGTGCCGTTCAACAGTCTGGACGAGAGCCTCATGGGGGCCATTGTGGATAAATTCGTGGCGGAGATCGCCCGGACGCTGCGCGGTCGCAGAGTGGAACTGCTGCTGACGGATGGGGCGCGGCAGTGGCTGGCACGCAGAGGCTATGACGCGCTCATGGGAGCGCGTCCCCTGCGCCGCCTGCTGCGCACTGAGCTGGAAGACCGCCTTGCGCATGAGCTGCTCTTTGGATGGCTTCGGCATGGCGGCAGGGTGCGCGTGGAAGCCGGCGACGGAGCGCTGGTTCTGACTCCGGCCTAGCCATGTTCCGTCTGACACAGCAGCTTTCCTTTCCTCCGGTGGAGCAGGCCGACGCGCAGGGGCTCCTCTGCATGGGCGGCGATCTCTCCCCCCAGCGTCTTCTGCGGGCCTATGTGCGCGGAATATTCCCCTGGTATTCGGCAAACTGTCCCATCCTGTGGTGGGCGCCCGATCCCCGTGCCGTGCTGCCGCTGGATGCCGTGCATGTGCCGCGCCGTCTTGCCCGCAAGCTCAGGCTGCATCCCTTTGCCATTACCCTGAACCGCGCCTTTCCTGACGTCATCCGCCAGTGTGCCAGTGCGCATCAGGAAGAGGGGGAGAGCGGCTGGCTGCTGCCGGAGATGGTGGCGGCCTATACCATGCTGCACCGTCTGGGCTACGCGCATTCCTTCGAGGCATGGACGGAGGACGGCAGTCTGGCCGGCGGCCTGTACGGCGTGGGCATAGGGCGGGCGTTCTTCGGGGAGTCCATGTTTCATGCGGTGAGCGACGCCTCCCGTGCCGCGCTGCTGGGGCTGGTGGCCTTTCTGCGGCAGCGGGGCGCAATTCTGCTGGATTGTCAGCAGAAGACGCGGAATATGGCGCGCATGGGCTGTGTGGAAATTTCCCGGGAACTCTTCATGTGTCGCTTGAAGGATGCGCTGACACCCGTTGCCGGAGAGGATGTTTTTGCTCCGTGGGATACGCGCTTTGTATTCGATTCGTCCAGCGGTGCGTGGGCGCGCCCCGCGTCTGATGCCGGGGCATGAGGTGATGCGTGTGGAAGAGCACAGGTTTGAACTGGTAACGCAGCTCAGCCCCACAGGGGATCAGCCGGCTGCCATTCATCAGATTGTGGCTAACATTGATACCGGCGTGCGCGATCAGGTGCTGCTGGGCGTAACCGGCTCCGGCAAGACCTTTACCATGGCCAATGTCATCGCGCAGTGCGGCAGGCCGGCCCTTGTGCTTGCTCCCAACAAGACGCTGGCCGCCCAGCTGTACAGCGAATTCAAGTCGCTTTTTCCGCATAACGCCGTGGAGTACTTTGTCTCTTACTATGACTACTACCAGCCGGAAGCCTATGTTCCCGCTTCGGATACCTATATCGAGAAAGACTCCGCCATCAACGACAACATCGACAAATTGCGCCATGCCGCCACGCACGCCCTGCTGACGCGACGGGATGTGATTATTGTGGCTTCGGTATCCTGCATCTACGGCCTTGGCTCGCCGGAGCAGTATGCCCGCATGGTGATTCCTCTGGAGGTAGGCCGGTGCTTCCCTTTGGAAGAGCTGACGGCGCGGCTGGTGGAAGTGCAGTATGCCCGCAACGATGTGGATTTTCACCGGGGGACCTTTCGCGTGCGGGGGGACATTCTGGAGATTATTCCTGCCTATCAGCGGGAGCGGGCCCTGCGGATCGAGTTTTTCGGGGATGAGATCGACGCCATGCGGGAGATTGATCCGCTGACTGGGGAAACGCTGGCCACAGTATCCAGAACCGTGGTGTATCCGGCCAGCCATTTTGTCTCCGATCAGGACAATTTGCGACGCGCCATGCGGGACATACGTGCGGAACTGGCGGAACGGCTGATCTGGTTTCAGGAGCGCGGACGCCTGCTGGAGGCCCAGCGGCTGGAGCAGCGTACCCAGCTTGACCTGGAGATGCTGGAGGAGCTGGGCTACTGCAACGGGGTGGAGAACTACACGCGCCATCTGGACGGGCGGCAGGAAGGAGAGCCGCCTGCCTGTCTGCTCAATTATTTTCCCAAAGACTTTCTGCTGTTTGTGGATGAATCGCATGTGACGGTGCCACAGGTGGGAGCCATGTACAAAGGCGACCGCTCCCGCAAGAATACGCTGGTGGACTATGGCTTCCGGCTGCCGTCGGCTCTGGACAACAGGCCGCTGCGCTTTGAGGAATTCCGGGCGCGCCAGAATCAGACGGTCTATGTGTCCGCCACGCCGGGCAGGTGGGAGCTGGACGCGGCGCAGGGCATTGTGACCGAGCAGATTATCCGCCCCACGGGACTGCTTGATCCGGAAGTGGAGGTGCGCCCCACCGCGGGACAGATGGAGAACCTGCTGGGAGAATGCCGGGCCTGCGCCGCGCGCGGAGAACGGGTGCTTGTGACCACCCTGACCAAGCGCATGGCGGAAGACCTGACGGAATACTGCTGCGGGCTGGGGGTGCGGACGCGCTATCTGCATTCCGATATTGATGCGATGGAGCGCATGAGCATCATCAAGGCCCTGCGTGCCGGCGAGTTCGACGTGCTTGTGGGCATCAATCTGCTGCGGGAAGGGCTGGATATTCCGGAGGTCTCTCTGGTGGCCATTCTGGATGCGGACAAGGAGGGCTTTCTGCGTTCGGCCGGGTCGCTGATCCAGACCTTTGGCCGCGCCGCCCGCAATGTCTCCGGGCGGGTCATACTGTATGCGGATGCGGAAACGGCGGCCATGAAGGCCGCCATGGGCGAGACCGAACGCCGCCGCGCCCGGCAGATGGCCTACAACAACGAGCACGGCATTGTTCCCGCCAGCATCCGCAAGGAGCTGGAAATGCCCTTTGACAGACTCTATGCGGACGGGGAAAAGCCGAAGATAGGCCGGGGGCGCGGCCGGGGAGGCGGCAGTGCGGCGACGCAGGAAGCGCCGGCCACTGCGGAAGAGCTGGCCGCGCTGGTCGCGTCACTGGAAAAGGAGATGCGCGCTGCCGCACGCGATTTGGAATTTGAACGGGCCGCCGCGCTGCGGGATCGCATCCGCATGCTTGCCGGATCAGCGGAGAACCGCTTTGGCACAGGTCCACAGCAGGAACGCAGAAGAGGGAGAGGATGACGCAGCTTTCATTGTTCACCCTGCCGCAGAAGCAGGCTGAAGACCCCCGCAAGGCCGAACTTGCGCGCATGGCATGGCTGGTGCGCGAGCTGGAGCGGCATAATTATCTGTATCATACTCTGGATGCGCCGGAAATTTCGGACGAGACCTATGACCTGCTCTTCCGCGAGCTGCTGATGCTGGAGGAGAAATATCCGGACGCCAGGGACCCGCATTCCCCCACCACGCGCGTGGGCGGCCCTGTTCTGGATTCTCTGGCGAAGAAGCGGCACAGGCAGCAGATGTACGGGCTGGATAACGTCTTTTCCGCAGCCGAGTGGCGCGAGTTCGATCAGAGGCTCCAGCGGGCCTTTCAGGATCAGTGCAGGAAGGCGCTGGAGGCGGGAGATGCCGGCCGCTGGCGCGAGCTGCACGCGCTGGAGCCGGCGCTCGGGGATTTCTGGTGCGATCCGAAGCTGGATGGTCTTGCGCTGGAGATTGTCTATGAAAACGGTCTGCTGGAGGAGGCGCTGACGCGCGGCGATGGTGAAGAGGGGGAGGTGGTGACGGCGGCTGTCCGCACCATCGGTTCCGTGCCGCTCCGCTTGCGCGGGGACGGGCCTTTTCCCACCCGCCTGGAAGTACGCGGCGAGGTGGTAATCTTCAAGAAAGACTTTACAGAACTGAATGATCGCCAGCGTGAACTGGGAAAGAAATCTTTTGCCAATCCGCGCAATGCAGCCGCCGGCGCCCTGCGCCAGCTGGACACCGCCGTCGCCGCCAGCCGTCCTCTGCGCTTTCTGGCATACAGCCTGGGCGTGGCGGACTGGGGGGCGGCGTCGCCCTGCACGACGCATTCGGAACTCATGGCGCGATTGACGGCATACGGCTTTGCCACGCCGCCGCAAGGCCGGCTCTGCCGGGGGGCCGATGCTGTGGAAGCCTATGCTGAAGAGGTGCGGGAGCGGCGCCAGTCCTTCCCCATGGAAATTGACGGCTGTGTGGCCAAGGCCGACAGTCTGGCGCTCCAGGAGACGCTGGGCTTTACTGCCCGTGCGCCGCGCTTTGCCATTGCCTTCAAGTTTCCGGCCCAGCAGGCGCGCACCCGGCTCAAGGGTATTGAGGTCCAGGTGGGACGCACGGGTGTGCTCACTCCCGTAGCCGTGCTGGAGCCGGTGGCTGTGGGCGGCGTGCTGGTTTCCCGCGCCACCCTGCACAATGAAGATGACATTGCCGCCAAGGACATTCGCGTGGGGGATACCGTTATTGTGCAGCGGGCGGGCGATGTTATTCCCGAAGTGGTTGGCCCGGTGCTGGAAGAGCGTCCGGCGGACGCGCAGTCCTTCCGCTTCCCGCGCCTGTGCCCGGAATGCGGCGAAGCCGTGCACAGAGAAGAGGGCGAGGCCGCGTGGCGATGCACGAATATTTCCTGCGGCGCTGTCCGCATGCAGAGCATCAAGCATTTTGTCTCCAAGGGCGGTCTGGATGTGCAGGGGGTAGGGCAGAAGTGGATTGAGCAGCTTGTGCGGGCCGGACGGGTGCAATCGCCGGCGGATTTGTTTACGCTGCGCGCGGAGGAGCTGCTGCACTTTGAGCGCATGGGACAGGTGCTGGCGGAAAAATTCGTGGATGCCCTTGCTGCCGCGCGGGAGAGGGCGACCCTGCCGCGCCTCATTACCGCGCTGGGCATTCGTCACGTGGGAGAGCGAACAGCCCGCACGCTGGCCGCCAGATATACTGATCTGGATGCCCTTGCTGCCGCCACGGAAGAGGAGCTGGTGCGCCTTGAGGACATTGGCCCGGAAGTGGCCGCGTCTGTCCTGTCCTTCTTCGACAGTCATGCAAACCGCGAGCAGCTGGCGCGCTTCCGCGAGCTGGGGCTGTGGCCCGTGCGGCAGGCAGAAGCGGCGAACGCGACGGAAGGCCGCCTTGCGGGAAAACGCCTGCTGTTCACCGGAACCCTGTCCGCCATGACGCGCACGAAGGCCCAGCGACTGGCCGAGGCGCACGGGGCCGTTATCAGCAGTGGTGTGAGCCGCCGGCTTGATATTCTTGTGGCTGGTGAAAAACCCGGAAGCAAGCTGGACAAAGCCCGCGCCCTTGGCATACAGGTGATGGACGAGGCCGCGTTTCTGGAATGCATCCGGGAGGGATGAGGGGGCGCGGCGTCTTTCTTATCTTACATACGCCCCGGCGAGGGGCGGCAAGCCTCACGGGGGAAAGCATGAAAACGCAGATCATCGTCACGGGCGCGTGCGGACGCATGGGCAGAACCATAGCCGGACTTGTGCGGGACAGCGGTACCTGCGAGCTGGCCGGTCTGGTGGAGCGCACGGAGTGCGTGGCCGCCCTGCATGGGCAGGACTGCCCGGTTTCCGATAATCTGGAAGAGCTGCTGCCCGGGCTGCCCGGTGCCGTGATTGTGGACTTCACCGCGCCGGAGGCCAGCATGGCTCATGCCCGCGCTGCCGCCAGGCATGGAAACGCTCTGGTCATAGGCACGACGGGCCTGACCGATGCACAGAAGGCCGAGCTTCAGGAGCTTGCCAGACAGACCCGCATCTTCTGGGCGCCGAACATGAGCATCGGTGTCAATGTCCTGCTGAAGATTCTGCCGGAACTGACCCGTGCGCTGGGCGAGGACTATGATATTGAAATGGTGGAGCTGCACCATAACAAGAAAAAGGATTCTCCCAGCGGTACGGCGCTGCGTCTGGGCGAATGCCTGGCCGAGGCCAGAGGCTGGAACCTGTCCGAAGTGGCCAATTCGCACCGTGAAGGCATCATCGGTGCGCGTCCGCACAAGGAGATTGGCATTCAGGCCGTGCGTGGCGGCGATGTGGTGGGGGTGCATACCATCTACTTCATGGGCGCCGGGGAACGCATCGAGGTGACACATCAGGCGCATTCCCGCGAGAACTTCGCACGTGGCGCCCTGCGGGCCGCAGAATGGCTTGGTGCGCAGCAGGCGGGCAGGCTGTATTCCATGCAGGATATTTTCTAGGCATCATGCGGGGGGAGGGCGCTTCCTCCCCTCTGCGGCGGGGCTGGCGCACCTGTGCGCAGGCTGATCCGCCGCGGGGCATCTTCCGGCATGGACATTGCCTGCCGGGGGCACTGCGGTGAAGGGACGGAACGCGCCGGGAATGTTCCCGGAAATTTTCTTTCACAGTTTGCAGAGGAGTGCTGACGATGGCGTTGCATGTAGTGGATCATCCTCTTGTCCGGCACAAGCTGGGCATCCTGCGTGCCGAATCCACATCCACCAGCGAGTTTCGCATGGTGGCCAAGGAGCTGGCCCGCCTGCTGGTCTATGAGGCTGCCAAAAGCATGAAGACGGAAAAATGCACCGTGCAGGGCTGGGCAGGCCCCGTGGAGGTGGATGTCATTTCCGGAAAGATGGTCACTGTCGTTCCCATTCTGCGCGCCGGCCTAGGCCTGATGGACGGGGTGCTGGACATGATTCCCGGCGCCAAGATCAGCGTTGTGGGCCTGTATCGCAATGAGGAGACGCTGGAACCTGTGGAATATTACGTGAAGCTGGCCAAAGGCATTGAACATCGGCAGGCGCTGCTGCTGGACCCCATGCTGGCTACCGGCGGCTCGCTGCTCGCCGCCATCGATCTGCTGAAGCGACATGGCTGCCGAAATATTTGCAGCCTGAATCTGGTGTGCGCGCCTGAAGGTGTCAGAAAGGTGCTGGAGGCCCACCCGGATGTGGAAATCTATGCGGCGGCACTGGACGAAAAGCTCAATGAGCACGGCTATATTCTGCCGGGGCTGGGCGATGCGGGAGATCGCCTGTTCGGCACCAGATAGCCCGCGGGCCCTGCGTTTACGGACGCGGGGCCTTCTTTTTTTCTGCGGCGTGGCCTGCTGGCCGGACGCCGTGCGGAGGATGATATGCAAACCGCCTATGAATTTCGTCTGCGTGACGCTGTTATCGGCATGCAGATGCTGTGCGTGGCCTTCGGCGCACTGGTCCTGGTGCCGATTCTGACCGGCATGGACAGCAATGTGGCCCTGTTTACCGCGGGCATCGGTACGCTGCTGTTCCAGGTGTGCACGCGGGGCAAGGTGCCCATCTTTCTTGCCTCGTCCTTTGCCTTCATCGCGCCCATCATTTATGGCGTCCAGACCTGGGGACTGCCTGCTACGCTGGGCGGCATGGTCATGGCCGGCGCGCTCTACGTGCTGATCAGCGTTGTCATTCGCTTCCGTGGCACGGAGTGCATTCTGCGTCTGCTGCCTCCCATTGTGACGGGGCCGGTCATTGTGGTCATCGGGCTGGTGCTGGCGCCCGTGGGAGTGAACATGGCGCTGGGGAAGGCCGGAGACGGTACCGTGCTGGTTCCCGAGCGGCTTGCGCTGATAATTTCCATGACGTCCCTTTCCGTCACGGTGCTGGTCTCGCTGCTCGGGCGCGGCTGGCTGCGGCTGATTCCCATCTTGTGCGGCATTGCCGCCGGCTGCATCTGCTCCATATGCCTGGGCGTGCACGACTTCAGCAGGATTTCCGCCGCGCCCTGGTTTGCCGTGCCCGCCTTTGTGATGCCGGAATTTCGCTGGGAAGCCGTGCTGTTCATCATTCCCGTCACGCTGGCGCCGGCCATTGAGCATTTTGGCGACATTATTGCCATCAGCTCCGTCACCGGGAAGGATTTTCTGAAGGACCCGGGCATCAAGAGCACCATGCTGGGCGACGGCGTGGCCACAATTGCGGCCTCCTGCCTGGGCGGGCCGCCCAATACCACCTATTCCGAAGTGACCGGCGCCGTGGCCCTGACCCGGGCGTTCAATCCGGCCATCATGACATGGGCGGCTATATGTGCTATTCTGCTCTCCTTCGTCGCCAAGATTGGCGCGTTTCTCAGCGCCATTCCCATGCCAGTCATGGGCGGCATCATGATTCTGCTCTTTGGAGCCATCATGGTGGTGGGACTGAATACGCTGGTGCGCGCGCAGGAAGATTTGATGGAGGCGCGCAATCTGGCCATTGTGGCCCTGATTGTCATCTTCGGCGTGGGCGGCATGACCTTCAGCATCGGTTCGTTCCGGCTGGGCGGCATAGGTTTGGCCGCCGTGACTGGTGTCGTGCTCAATCTGATCCTGCCGCGTGCCCGCAGCCGCAGGAAGAGCGCTCCGCCGGAGATCACGCGGTCGGAAGAACGTTGAACGCCGGAGTACGCGGAACAGGCCCGTCTTCACAGCCGGCATGCGCGCCATGAAGACGGGCCCCCACAGGGAACGGAAGAGGCTAGGGCAGGATCAGCGCATTGGCTTCGCAGGAAGGATCGCTGGCCAGCAGGCCGTTTTCGCGCAGATAGCGCCGACCCTCCCGGGCAAAGACGGCATGGCTTGCCGCGGCATTGATGCCGGGGCAGTATTCTCTGGCCAGGGCGAGGCTTTCCGGGTCTTCGATATTGCCCCGGAAAAAGGGCCAGGCGCGGCAGATGTCCGGCTTGCCCTCATGTACGGTGCAGCCTCTGCCCGCCGCGAAAAAGACGCAGAAGCCGTCTTCGCCGGAGCGTATCTTCAGCTTGCCGTTGTGCCGCATGCCATAGCGCTCGACAAATGCCTCAGGCGTCATGTGCAGAAAGGCGCTGATGCGGGCGAGGTCCTTGGGGCTGACGATGATGCCGCCCCTGCCCTCGCAGCAATGACCGCACATGCGGCAGTCAAAAACAGATTCAGCTTCAGCCATGATGCGCATTGCCTCCCAGAAGTCGGATGTGTTCAGTCTTGATGCAGAGGTCTTCCATGACGCGGATGCCCTGTGCCGCCAGCATGCGGCCCGCCTCCGGAGAGCGTATGCCCTCCTGCATCCAGAAGGCGTGCGGACGCCACGGCAGAGACAGTACTTCCGCCGCATGGCCGGGGCAGTACTGCGGCGCGCGGAAAACATTGATGATGTCTGCCGGCTGCGGCAGCGATGCACAGTCGGGGAAGGCGGGCAGCCCCCAGACGGAACGCCGTACAGGATGCACGGGAAGGACGGTATAGCCGGCCGCAAGCAGATAGCGCCCCACCCGATCCACGGGCTGGCCCGGCTTGTCCTTGGCGCCGATGATGGCTATGACGCGCGTTGCTTGCAGCAGGTCGCGCAGGGATTCGTCGAACATGTTTCCTCCAGTGTGTCTGCTCAATATATGCTGCGGAAATGAAAAGCGCAAGGCGGCGGGGCAAGGGACGCACTTGCGTCTCTGTCTCCTTCCAGATACAGAAATAGAGGTAAGGAGGAAGCATGTTTCGTGCCTGTGCAAGTTTGCCTCATGAGGAGCTGGCCCTGCGTCTGGAGGCGTGCCGCGGATGGTGCGCGCGTCTGGCGCCGGAGGCCGGAGGAATGCTGGTCTTCTCCCGGCTGAACATATATTATCTGACGGGGACGCTGGCCGAAGGCGCCCTGTGGCTGCCCCTGTCTGGCGCACCGCTGCTGCTGGCGCGACGCGGCGCGGCACGCTGCCGGCTGGAGAGTCCGTCCATACAGTGCCGCGTCGTGCGCAATATGCGGGACATACCGGCGGCATGCGCGGAGGCGGGAATGCCGCTGGCTTCTGTGCTGGCGGTAGACATGGCGGCCCTGAGCTGGGCAGCCGGCGAGCGCCTGCATGCGGCGATGCGGGCTGCCTCCTGCCGCATGGTGCCCGGAGACGGCATATTTGCCCAGTGCCGAGCGCGGAAGACGCCGTGGGAGCTGGAGAAGATGCGTCTTGCCGGCGCGCGTCATCATCATGCCGTGCATGACCTGTTGCCGCGGCGCATTCATGCGGGCATGAGTGAATACGAGATTGGACGGGAGATATTTCGCATTCTGTTTTCTCTGGGACACTGCGGACTGAACCGCATGGGCGCGCACGGGGAAGAGGTGTTCCTCGGCCACGTGGCCGCAGGCGCCAATGGGAATTACCCCAGCCATTTCAACGGACCTCTGGGCCTGAAGGGCATACATCCCGCCACGCCCTTCATGGGTGATCCGGACACCGTCTGGCAGCTGGGAACGCCGCTGGCGGTGGATGTGGGCTTTACGCTGGAAGGCTACCATACTGACAAGATGCAATGCTACTGGGCGGGGCCGTCTCATTCCATCCCCGATGCGGTGCGGCGCGCCCATGATGACTGCGTGGACATTCAGCGCCGCGCTGCGGAGGCGCTGCGGGACGGCGCCATTCCCTCCGCCATCTGGCGGGAGGCGGAGGCGCTGGCCGCGGCCCGCGGCTGGGAAGCGGGCTTTATGGGGCTGGGGGGAAACAAGGTGCCCTTCCTCGGGCATGGCATAGGGCTTGTCATTGATGAATGGCCCGTGCTGGCGCGGCGGTTCGATGCTCCGCTGGAAAGCGGCATGGTATTGGCCATTGAGCCGAAGATTGGCATTCCCGGCGTGGGCATGGTGGGTGTGGAGAATACCTTTGTGGTGACGCCGCATGGCGGGGAGAGCCTCACGGGCATGGAGGATGAACTGATTTGTGTGGAGCAGTGATGACGGACGGGCATGAAGGGCCTGCGTGCGGCGGGGATCGACGGCTGGTGCCGCTGTCGGAACTCCAGATGAGAGTTGAGCGCTGCCGGCGCATTATGGATGCCATGCTGCCCGATGAGGCCGGAGGGCTGCTGTGTACCGCACGGGCAGACATCTATTATCTCACGGGGACGCTGGCCAACGGCCTGTGCTGGTTGCCCCGCGAGGGAGAGCCGGTGCTGCTGGTGCGCAAGGGCGCGGAACGCTGCCGCCTGGAAAGCCCCTGGACACATGTGGGCTCGTATGCCTCCTTTGGAGAAGTGGAGGCGCTGTGCGCCGACGCGGGCAGTCCGCTGACCTCCTGCGTGGCCGTGGACAAAAGGGCCATGCCCTGGAATACGGCACTGCTGTTGCAGGCCAGACTGCCCGGAGTTTGTTTTCTGGAGGGCGGCGGCGTGACTACGCGGATGCGGGCCGTGAAGACTGGCTATGAGCTTGAGCGCATGCGCCGTGCGGCATCCCTGCACAGGCATGTGCTGACAGAAGCCGCGCTCCGCTGGCTGCACCCCGGCATGACGGAGCGCGGTATTGCCCATGCCCTGTGGGATGACAGCCTGGCCTGCGGACATGGCGGCCAGACGCGCGTGACGCATGGAGAAGCACCTTTTCTTGGTTCCGTAAGCGCCGGTGTCAGCGGCAACTATCCTGTCTCGTCCATTAGCCCCACAGGCGCGCAGGGCGAGCATCCGGCCATGCCCGTGATGGGCTATGCCGGGCAGGTCTGGCTGTCCGGACAGCCGCTGCTGGTGGACACGGCATTTGTGACTGAAGGCTATCATTCCGACATGACAGTTACATTCTGGGCCGGTTCGCCGGCGTCCGTGCCGGACAGCGTGCGCCGCTGTCATGACGCCTGTGTCTGCATATTGCGTCGTTGCGCGGCAATGCTGCGGCCGGGTGTCGCCGCTGTGGAAGTCTGGCGGGAGGCGGCGCGGATGGCTGCGGCGCTGCATGTGACAGAAGGTTTTATGGGACTTGGCGGCAACTATATACCCTTCATCGGACATGGCATAGGACTGGCAATGGAGGAATGGCCGGCGCTGGCGTCGGCATCGGACATGCTGCTGGAGCTGGATATGACCATTGCTCTGGAGCCGAAGATTGGCATTCCCGGCATGGGCATGGTGGGATGCGAAGGCGTATTCCGTGTTTCGGAGCAGGGCGGGGAAGCACTGTATGGCGACTGGACGCCGGAGCTGCTCTGCTGTTCATGATGCTCCGTGAAGCGGCGGCAGGCAGCCGCAGACCATGAGAGAAGAATCTTTTAAGGTCGCCTGCGGCATGGACGCGAGCTTCTGCGCATCCTGACAGACGGCCGTGGCGGCAGCTGTTCCAGATGCGGCGCAAGACATGCGGAAGGACATGTATCCCGGATGTGCATGGGCCGGAACCGGGAGAGACGCGGGATGGCCTTGTCAGAAAGACTCCATGCGCATGATGCCTTTTACGGACGGAGGCGGCTCCTGCGGACAATCCGGGAGCTGCCTCCGTTTTTTTCAGCTGGAAGTTCAGATTGTCAGACTGTTGTCTTCTGCGGGGCGATGAATGGTTCGGCGGCAGTGTGCAGTCTGGCGATATCGGCAAAAACATAGGCGATGTCTCCCGGCAGAAGGCGGACATCGGCATCCGGTGAGGCCAGCGTTTCCCCGGCGCGGCTGATGGCGATGACGGTCAGCCCCCAGGTCCTGCGCAGGGCGCTTTCCGCCAGGGTCTTGCCCGCTACGGGCGAGCCTTCTTCCACCAGCATGGCCTGCACTGCCACCTGCGGCATGAGATGCACCAGCGATTCAAGATGCTCTTCCTTCTGAGCCAGACTGCAGAAGTGCTTGTACTGCTCCTGTCTGATGCGCGCGGTGAAGGCATCAATCTTCTGCCGGGGCACAAGATATTCGTTCAGCACATGAGAGAAGACTTCCAGCGAGGATTCGAACTCTTCGGAAACGACCTCGTTGGCGCCCAGCTGCTGGAGTGGGCCTATCTCCCCGAAGAAACGGGTACGCGCTATGATGCACAGAGAGGGATTCAGAGAGCGCGCCGTGGCTGTAATGGCCCGCACGGCGGCGGGATCGGAAATAACAATGGCAAGGACCTTGGCCGTATGTACGCCCAGATGCTCCAGAACCACTGCCTGCGCGGCATCGCCATGCGATATGGGTTCCACATCCTTGTAGCGCTGCACCGTTTCAGGATTCATTTCCAGAATCTGGTAGTCAATGCCGGATTCCCGGGCAACGCGGGCGAGATGCTGCCCGCTGACGCCGAATCCGATAATGATGAGATGGTTGTTGAGACTGGTGGCCGGCGGCGCCTCTTCCTCATCGCGCAGTGCCAGATGCGGCGTGAGCTTGCGCTGGACATAGCCGGACAGCGGCCCGGCAATGCTGATGAGCAGGGGCGTCAGCATCATGGTCAGGATGCTCATGGCCAGAAAGCTCTGGTAGGAATGCGCGTTGATGAGCTTGGCATCCAGGCCACTGGCCGCCAGCACAAAGGCAAATTCCCCCACCTGCGCCAGCGAAAGCGAGGTGATGATGGCCGTGCGCAGGGGATAGCCCTGAATGAGCACGGCAGGCATGGTGAGCAGGGCCTTGACCACGATGAACATGACCGTGCTGCATACTACCAGCCAGAGGTTGTTCATCAGAAAGTTCACGTCCAGCAGCATCCCCACGGAGATGAAGAAGATGCTCATGAAGACATCTTTATAGGGCAGTACTCCTGAAATGACGCTCATGCTGTATTCGGAACGCGCCAGAAGCAGCCCGGCCAGAAAGGCCCCCAGAGACAGGGAGAGCCCCAGCCACTGCGTCAGGAGCGCCAGCCCCATGCAGATGCCCAGCGTGGTGAGCAGCAGGACTTCGGGCATGCGGGTGCGCACCACCATGACCATGAGCCGCGGCAGCAGAAAATGCCCGAAGATCATGACGCCGCCGAGAATCAGCACCATGCGGCCCACGGTATACAGCATATTAAGGGGGGACAGTTCCAGCGTTCCGGCCAGCAGGGGCACGGCCAGCAGCATGGGCGCGACCATGATGTCCTGAAATACGAGAATGGCCAGTGAAAGCCGGCCGGAGGGCGTGTTGGTGGCGCCGCGCTCCTGAAGAATGCGCAGCACGATGGCGGACGAGGAAAGCGCCACCAGGCAGCCCATGAACAGGCCGGTATTCAGTGCCCAGCCATGCACCAGCCAGACCAGCACGCCCACAGCGGCGACGGTCAGGCCGATTTGCAGCGTGCCGCCGAGAAAGACCGGTTTTTTCAGACGGCTCAGGGCATCGCCTGAAAGTTCCATACCAATGGTGAAGAGCAGCAGGGCCACGCCAAATTCCGCCACCATGTCGATGGATTCCCTGTCGGAAACAATGCCGAGCATCGACGGGCCGCAGAGGATGCCCGTAATGAGAAAGCCCACGGTGGAGGGGAGCTTCAGCTTTGCGCATGCCAGGCTGACGGCAATGGAAAGCAGGAAGAGGATGACAATTTCCGTGATCATTGTGTCCATATACATTCCTGAAAAAGCTGTGTCCGCCGGGGGCGGACGGATAGGGACGCAGAATGCCTGTGTCGCAGTCCCCTATAGCATTGGCGTACAGGCTCGGCAAGCAGGGAATGGGGAGCGCGTCCGGCTGGTGCGGGGAGGGACTGGGCTCTGATGCGCGGATGCGTACAGTTCGTCTCCGGTCGGGATTCCGCTTGCCCGAAAGTCGCTTTTGTCGTATTCCTGTTGAGGATGCTCTGCACTGGCGGAGTACGGTTCTTTCCCCTTTTATCTTTTTCACAGAGGGCAGGCATGTTTCTGTTCGGCTTCTGACATGGCGCGGCGCGGCTTCACGGTGTGAAGTGTGGCGGTCTGCGCGCGGAGGCCGGCGGAACAGGCGGAGCCCTGCACAGCCTCTCCTCCCATCCCTCCTGAACGCACCCGTATCCGCCTTCTGCCAGGCGCTGTGCGCACGGCTGTTTGGAAGACATGCCGGCAAGGAGGATTCATGAAGTCTGTAGGGAATTTTTTTGCATCCACCACGGGCATCATCGTCGTGGGGCTTGCGCTGGGCGTGCTGGCCGTCCTGCTGCAATATGCGGGGAACCCGGGCAATATGGGCATTTGCGTGGTGTGCTTCAACCGCGACATCGCCGGGGGCATTGGCCTGCATCGTGCGGAAGTAGTGCAGTACGTGCGTCCTGAAATCATGGGCATGGTGCTGGGTGCGCTGGCGGCGTCACTGTGCTTTGGTGAATTTCGTGCGCGTGGAGGCTCTTCCCCCATTACCCGCTTTGTGCTGGGTATGGTGGCGTCCATGGGCGCGCTGGTCTTTCTGGGCTGCCCGTGGCGCGTGCTTCTGCGCCTTGCCGGCGGCGACGCCAACGCGCTGTTCGGCTTTGCCGGGCTGGTGGTCGGCATAGGCATAGGAACGCTCTTCTTCCGCCAGGGCTTTTCTCTGGGGCGCAGCATGCCGCAGAGCAGAGCATCCGGCTTTGTCCTGCCCCTGATCATGCTGGCTCTGGTGGCGCTGTGTCTCATATATCCTCCTGTGGCGGAGCAGGGCAAGAGCGGCGTGCTCTTCTATTCGCTGAAGGGGCCCGGTTCCAAGCATGCTCCCTTCCTGATTTCCCTTGGCGGCGGCCTGCTGGTGGGCCTGCTGGCGCAGCGCAGCCGTTTTTGCACCATGGGCGCGGTGCGCGATGTGCTTCTTTTCAATCAGTGGCATCTGGCTCTGGGCTTTCTGGCCATGCTGGCGGCTGCGCTTGTCATGAATATGACGCTCGGCAGCTTCCATGCCGGCTTTGAAGGCCAGCCCATCGCCCATACCCAGAGCATCTGGAACTTTGCGGGCATGGTGACGGCCGGCCTGGCCTTTGCGCTGGCGGGTGGCTGTCCCGGGCGTCAGCTGTTCATGGCCGGCGAAGGGGACAATGATGCCGCCGTGTTCGTGGTCGGTCTCATTGTGGGCGCGGCGCTGGCGCATAATTTTGGCATGGCCAGCAGTGGTGCGGGCATCGGCCCCAACGGCGCCGTCGCTGCCATTGGCGGCCTGATTGTCTGTCTGGCCATTGGATTCTTCAACTGCAAGCGGAGCGCATAGCCATGAAAGTGATAGATACCTGCGGGCTTTCCTGCCCCCAGCCGGTGCTGATGTTTCTGACGGCCATACGTGAAGGTGGCGAAAGCTGCTTTGAAGTACTGGTGGACAACGATGCCAGCCGGGAGAATGTAAGCCGGGCGGCTGCCAATAACGGATTCGGCGTGACCTGCGAGGATGCCGGACAGGGTGTAGTAAAAATCATTGCCAGCAGGCAATAGACGGACTGAACGCAGGGGGAGGGCAGTGTCCATCCCCCTGCCGCAGTATGAAGAGCAGTATGTGGAGCAGACTGAAAACATTGCTGGGGCGTCGGCAGGAGCCTGCGCGCGGCCTTTCCGACCGGGGCATGCTGACATTTTCCCATACAGGGGATGTCATTCGTGCGGAAGAGAGTCTGCGTGCGGCAGGATTTTCTGTGGAGGTGAAGGGCCCGCCCCCGGCGCTGCGGACAGGGTGCGACATGGTGGTCGTCTTTCCCCTCATGGAGCAGAGCGGTGTGCTGCGTCTCCTTCAGGAAAAGGACATTGCCTGTGAACGTGTCGTGCCTGTACAGGATGTGCTGCTGGAGCCGGTTTCCCTCTTTCATGTGCGGGATTTTGGCCGCTGGCTTATGGTGCGGGCGGCAAATATGAAAATCACAGTGGACAGGGAAACCATGCGCATTGTGAATATCTCCGGCGGCGGCTGTCCGGATGTTCCCTATCTGGCAGTCCGCCTCACAGGAATGGAACTGCACAGCGCGCCGGAACCGCGTACTCTGGGACGAACACTGTGCTGCTACAGTCTGCAACTGGCCTTTGAGGAACTGCGGAGGCGCACATGTGGCTGATTGTGGGGACGATGCCGGAAGAACATGCCGGACTGGAGACGGGAGAATGCCATGTGCGGGACGGCGGGCTGGAGCTTCCTTCCGGCAGGATGCTGCCCGTGGCCCGTGGAACGGCGGCTTTGCTGGGCACTGCCGTGCTGACCTGCGCGCATTACGGCCTGCCCGCGCCGCATGCCGTGCTGGCAGGAGACATCGGAACAGGAGCGGGCAGCCGTACCGCATATCGGTATTTGACGGAGCATCTGGCTTCCCTGCGCCCCCAAGGCATTACGTTCCACTATCTGTTTCCGGATGTGGACTGGCATAATCGCGTACTGATGGCGGCGCAGTCCCTGGAGCCGCAGCCCCTGCTGGTGGCGGACGCCGGATTCATGTACGTGGCAAAGATGAGCGGCTATGCGGATGCCTACACGCTGTTCACGCCGGATGCGGGAGAAATGGCCTTTCTGGCGGATGAATGTGCGCCGCATCCGTTTTATACGCGGGGATTTCTGCTGGATGAGGCCGCGGATGTGGCGGAACTGCTGGAGCGGGCGCGGCGTCATGGCAATTGCCCTCCCTACCTGATTGTGAAGGGGGCGGTGGACAGTATTGCGGGGCCGGCGGGAATCATGGAAACTGTGGCTGAACCATGCGTGCCTGCCATGGAAGCCATTGGCGGTACGGGCGATATTATCACGGCACTGGTCACAGTATTTCTCATGCGTGGCGATGCCGTGGCGGAAGCATGCCTGCGGGCTGCGCGGTGCGGACGCCGCCTTGCCGCTCTTGCCAATCCCACGCCTGCCACCCAGATTGGTGAACTGCTGGCCTTTTTGCCTGAAGCGCTGCGCAGGGAAGGGGAGGGCGTGTAGCGGCGCGGCACAGAACCCCGTGACCGGCGGAAATCCGGTGATTTTTGCCCGCCGGCCCCGGGTGTTGCGGTATGCGGACATCTGCCACGGCAGATATGGTTACGTCGCTCGATTTCGGGCGACGTTTTTTATGCCAGCGGGAAGGGACTGCTCTGTTTGCCGTCCAGAGCCTGCCGCAGGGCCCTGCTGAGCTGATCCGGGCAGGAGGTGGGTTTTTTGCCGCAGGTGATGCCGCTGAGTTTGGCAATCACCTCTTCAGCCGGCAAGCCTTCCACAAGGCGGGAAATAGCTTCCAGATTTCCGGGACAGCCGCCGCTGAAGCGCACCTGCGTTACCCTGTTGTCGGGTGTGAGTTCAAAACCGAGGCAGGAAGGGCATACGCCCATAAGAGGAAAGACGGGCATGGAAAAATCCTTGTATAGAGGGAAGATACGTATAGAAACAGCACATACTATACGACATGCGTCGGGAAATGGCAAGAGAGCAGGGGAATATCAGAAACTGTTGTGCGAGGAGCCTTACTATAGATGCGCCGCAAGAGGGCGCCACGGCCGACGCATGCACCCTGTTTGAGCTTTTCGAGGCCAAGCTGGAAGCCATGCGCGGCAATCTGTGCAGGCCGCCGTGCATGGTCAAGGAATGGCACAAGGACACATATCTCCGCAAACTGGAGGTCATGCTCCTGCCGGCGGACAGGGGAGCATATTCTGCTGCTTTCCGGCACGGGGGGGCGCTCTCTGTGTACAGGCAATCATGTTGCGACTTGCCCGCAGCGCCGGGAGCTGGTCATTTATCCCTTGAATTTATTTATTTTTTAGAAAATAACAAAGTTTACATAAATATTTTTAATAAAAATTTTTTCCAAAACACCAAAAAAATTACATACAAACAATATCAACACTCATATATAATCCAAACCAACAACATGCGACAAAAAATTTCTGACCGACAGCGCCATGCGTATGGCAGCAACACGAGGACATGCCGCCGCTTCATGGATCATCATGAACAGCAGAGCAGCTCCGGCGTCCAGCCGCCATACAGTGCTTCCCCGCCCTGCTCCGAAACACGGAAACGGAGGCAGCTCCCGGATTGTCCGCAGGAATAGAATGTTTACGACAGCCCCCCCCCCGGAAGCGGCTGTTAAACGTAAAGATATTATCAAATCAAGTAACTACAGCAGGATAAATATATGTAATGTCAAGTGAGCATACTTCTGCCGAGTATGAGATATGCCCGCAGGGGAAGGGAAGCCGTTTGTATTGGAATGTATTGCAGGAACAGGCATCCACCCCCTAGTTCACGGAAACCAGCGTGTTCACCGCGTCATTCAAGCAACAGGAAGGAAGGAAAACATCATTATCTGTGGCATATCTGGCGGTATTTTCCTGTGTATGTAAATGCTCATGGTATGGGAGGAGTTCTGAGAGGACGAATTATCGTCTGTCATGAAAAGCGGAAGGGCTGTTCCTTCTCACTGACAAGGAACAGTAGTGCGATTCCCCATGAGGGGCATTGCAAGCAGGCATGTCCATCTGTTCCTGCATCTTGCATAAACAAATACAGGGATGTCAATTATATATGAAAGTATATTGTATATTAAATACTTCAGTAAGTCATGGCAACTATGACGGCTGAAGGCTGCGAACTATTCCCAGGATCAGGAAAAAGACTGCTGCGCAAGGGCGGCGGCAAGCGCTTTGCCTTTTGCGCCGCCGCCAGCCATGCGTTCCAATTCCAGAATGCGGGCCTGCACATCCAGCAGCGAACACTGTGTAAACGTCTCATGTGCAACGACACGCTTCTGGATACGAAAATGCCGTTTAGCGCGTGCGGCAAGCTGCGGCCAATGTGTGATAAGCAATACCTGCCGATGACCAGCCAGCTTTTCCAGCTTATCTGCTACGCTGTTCAAGGTCATGCCGCCCAGTCCGGCATCAATTTCATCAAAAATGAGCGTTGCTTCCTCATTCAGAGAGCGGATACTCACCAGTGCCAGAAGAAAACGGGAAAGTTCCCCGCCAGAGGCAATGCGATCCAGCGGCTGGGCTGGCTGGCCGGGATTGGGGGCCCACAGAATATGCGCCCGTTCATCCGTGATGCCCGGCCATACCTCATATGGCAGGTATTCAATGCTCACGCGAATGTCTGCGGAAAAGCCCAGCTCCCGCAGTTCCTGCTCCAGCAGGGAGCTGAAACTGTCTCCTGCCATGCGTCGGGCGGGAATGAGCTGGGCGATAACGTCTTTCAGCGCGGTGGACAGTTCTGCCTCCTGTGCTTTCAGACTGGCAATATCCAGTGCGCAGCTGTCCAGAAAAGAAAGATTTTCTTCCACGGCAGCGCGCAAGGCAAAGATTTCCTCCATGGAGCGGTGCAGTTTGCGCTTCAACTGCGCCAGAGCAAACAGGCGCGCCTCCACCTGTTCCATATCCACATCCGGCAGAAGGGCAGGGGGGCGGCGCAGCCGGACGGCAAGATGGGAAAGCTGCTGCCGCCATGTGCTGACGGATTCGGCATCCTCTTCCAGCTCGCTGTCCAGACGGGCCAGGCCGTCCAGAACATGCGCAAATTCCTGCATCATATCCAGCAGGCCGGGGCCATCCTCGCCGTGCAGCAGGAGCAGCGCCTTTTCATGGCTCTTCCTGCGCTCTTCTCCTGCGCGCGCCTCCGCGCGCAAGGCTTCCAGACGCTCTTCCTCACCTTCTTCAGGAGCTATCCTGTCAATCTCCTGCTGCTGCATTTCCAGCAGATCGCGCCGGTCCGCCAGTGCGGAAAATTTTTCCTCCAGCGCGCCGCGCCGGGCGGCGATACCGCGCAGTTCCCTGAGCAGGGCATCCTTTTTTTCCAGCAGCTCCGGGTGCGGACAGCTCTGCTCGATGAGGGCTGCCTGATAGCCCGCGTTGAGCAGTCTCTGCTGCGCATGCTGGCTGGTATGGAGAATGAGCTGCTCCCTGATGCCGCGCACACGTTCCTGCGAGCTGAGCACGTCGTTGACATACAGCCGACTGCGTCCGGAGGCTGCCAGCAGCTCTCTGCGGAGAATGAGCTCCTGGCCGCCAATGACGAACAGGCCGGTGATCTCCGCCCGTTCAGCGCCGGGGCGGATGAGCTGGGCGGAAAGTTTTTCTCCCAGCAGGAAGGAAAGCGCTTTCAGAATAAAACTCTTGCCCGCGCCCGTTTCTCCGGTCAGCGCATTCATGCCGTCAGAAAATTCAAGCTCCATGTCCTCTATCAGGGCAAGATTGCGGATACGCAGCAATTCCAGCATGCAAGTGCTCCTGAATGCGATGTTGTCTGGCGGCAGGGGAGGGCGGCTACCCGCGCAGGCGCGGATCGAGCAGGTCCCGCAGGCTTTCGCCCAGCAAGTTATAGCCAAGGACTGTCACGAGAATAGCCAGACCGGGATAGAGCGAGAGCCAGGGTGCGATTTCCAGCACGTTTTTGCCGTCCATAAGCATGTTGCCCCAGCTTGCATCGGGAGGCTGTACTCCCAGCCCAAGAAAACTCAGCGAAGATTCCACGAGAATGGCTCCGGCCACACCCAGGGTGGCGGAAACAAGCACCGGAGCCATGGCATTGGGCAGAATATGGCGGAAGAGCACGGAACATGTGCCCGTGCCTGCCAGCTGCGCGGCGGCAACAAAATCGCGCTCCCTGAGGGTCAGCGTTTCCGCGCGCACAAGGCGGGCGATACCCATCCATGAGGTCAAACCGATGACAATCATGATATTGGAGAGGCTGGGCTCCAGAAAGGCAATGACAGCGAGAATGAGGAAAAAGGAGGGGAAGCAGAGCATGACATCCACGGCACGCATGACGCATTCGTCCACCCAGCCGCCAAAATATCCGGCCGCCAGTCCCAGCGTGAGGCCAATCAGCAGGGCTATCCCTACCGCCACAAAGCCAACCCACAGGGATACCTGCCCTCCATGCAGCAGGCGTGAAAACACATCCCTGCCCAGAGCATCCGTGCCCAGCCAGAACTGGGCCGAAGGAGCCTCCAGAATATGATCCAGATGCAAGGCGGCAGGATCATAGGGAGCCAGCCACGGCGCGGCCAGAGCTGCCAGCGACATGACGGCAACAATGGCGCCACCCAGCAGGGCCATGCCTCTGGCCCCGGACAGCAGCGATAACAGAGATGCGGGAACAGGCGCGCTCATGATTTCTGTGTGCGGATGCGGGGGTCCGCCAGCCCGTAGCAAAAGTCTGCAAGAATATTGCCGGACAGGGTCAGCACGGCGCTCAGGACAAGATTGCCCATGATCATGGTGTAGTCCCGTGCCATGACAGCCGCATAGAAGAGCTGCCCCAGGCCGGGCAGGGCAAAGATGGATTCAATAATCACGCTGCCGCCAATAAGGCCCGGGATGGACAGCCCCAGCAGCGTGATGAGCGGCAGCAGTGCGTTGCGCAGGGCATGACGGCAAACGACCGTCCAGGTGGACAGCCCCTTTGCCTGCGCGGTCAGGATGTAGTCCTGCCGGCAGACTTCCAGCATGCAGGCCCGCATGAAGCGGGACATGCCCGCCAGATTGCCCACAGTGTACACAATGAGCGGCAGCACCAGATGCCGCGCCACGTCGCAGACCTGCTCCCAGGGACCCATGCTGGAAAATTCCAGCGAGGTGATTCCGGAAAGGGGCAGCCAGTCGTGATCAATGCCGCAATACAGCATCAGCAGCAGCGCCAGCCAGAACGAGGGCATGGCAAAGCCGAGAAATACCAGTACGGTGACACTGCGGTCAAACAACGAATGCTGCTTCCATGCGGAAACGACGCCCAGCGGCACGGCAATCAGCAGAGTCAGCAGCAGCGAGGCAAGATTCATGCCGGCCGTCAGCGGCAGACGTTCCCATATCTTTTCCAGCACGGGACGACTGTCTGCCGACATGGAGTTGCCGAAATCCAGATGCGCCAGACGGACGAGCCAGTCCCAGTACTGCACATGCAGGGGACGATCCAGACCGTACAGACTTTCCAGACGGGCGCGGGCCGCCTCCCCGGCGAGAGGATTCAGCGTGACTTCCATGTCTGTGGGAGAACCGGGAGCCAGATGTATCACCCAGAAGGAGACAATGGTGATTCCCCACAGCACCAGCGCCGCCCACAGCAGCTTTCTGCACATACGCAGGAAGAGCGGCGGAAGGAAAAGCGGACTTTTCAGCATGCGTCGCGCCTCATGTGCACGGTCCTATTCCGCACGGGAAATCCAGCCGCGAATATCCCGGGCTTCTTCCTCCCAGCGGGGGGACAGGCGCCGTTTCAGAAAATCCATGTACAGCGTATCCAGAAGTTGCAGACAGCTTTCCATCAGGTACACCTTTTCAAGAAAAAGCGCATCCGGCTCGTCATCGCCGTCCTGCCGGTCAATTTTGGGCGTCTTCAGGCTGTTCAGCGAAAAATCCTCTGCCTTGAGGGTCAGCTGCCACGTCATGTCCTCCTTCTGAAGGAGGAGCAGGGCGCGTGTCACCTTCTTTCCCGTGGCAAGACCGATGCGTGCCTCCCGGAGCGGCGAGAGATTGCCGGACACGGACGTGGTCTCGCGCGAGTCCCCTTCGCCCCCCTGCACCACAATGCGCTGTTCCATGGATACGGAAAAGGACGCTCCCTCTCTGGTCAGGAAGGCGCCGGGCGCCGTGTCGCTGCGATACCACAGCCATGTCAGAAATTCCTGGCCAAGAATTATGTCCGTTGTTTCACCAAGATATGCGTTGCCCATCAGTGTTGCTCCACGGCGAAGATGGTGGGTTCCAGATGATCAAGCGCGCTGGCGGCCTCTTCGCCCAGCAGAGAGACTGCCAGATTGTACGGCGTCAGCGGTTCCAGATGCAGGTCAAAGGTTCGGATGAAATATTCCGAGAACAGGTCAATCATCTTTCCCTGCGTGGACGCGAACCAGATTTCTCCCGTGTCTGTGGCCCACAGTACGTTAAATTCCGCCGGCACAGGCAGGAAGCGCATGCGCAGCTTGAGCAGCACCTGCTCCTTCAGTTCCTTTTTCCTTTCCCTGCTGATGAATTTTTTCCCCTGTTCGGCAAGTCTGGCCTTCTCGTCCTTCATGGCCAGTGCCACGTGCTTCCTGATCACGCCGGCCGGGATGCGCCGCGTGTCCAGACGCAGGGAGAAGACAAGATAGCTGCCCTTTTCCGGCGGTGCGCCTGTCCATTCCATATCCAGCATATCTTCAAAGCTGGTCCAGCCATAGGCCTGCTCTTCAGGGATGTCGTCAATGTCACGGAATGCGAACTGCCGCAGCTTATCGGGGATTTTTGCCCATAATTCCTGCGGCACAGGTTCAATGAGCCTGAAGCGGGTAAAGGAAGCGCTGCTGTTGAGAAAGCCCATGCGCAAATACTCCTTGGCGGTGAAGATGTTGCCTCTTGTACGCCGGAGCCGGCGCAAAGGCAAGGTCAGCTGAACGGCGGAAAAGCAGAACCCCCTGTGCGGTGCGGCACGCGGAATGCCGCATGCCTGGCGCACAGGGGGCCGTGACTGATCGATTATTCGTGGAAACCGCGCCGCACGAGGAAGGGGGGCATGTCATGTTCCGCCTCGCCATCCCCTGCCATTTTGCCGATCCATTCGCCGATGCGGGCACGGCGATCCCGCCGAACCGGTTCAGGCTGGCGAAGAGGCTGTGCCGGCGGCAGTTCTTCCTCCTCCTGCGCGGGCAGGGGAGCCGGGTGGGCGGACGGCATGCGGGAGAAGGATGGCTGCTCGACGGCCACCGATTCCGGCACGTCGTCAATCCCCGTGGCAACAACAGTCACCCGCAGCTCGTCACCCAGGCCGGGATCATTGACCACACCAAAAATGATATTGGCTTCAGGATGGACGGCATCCGCAATGATGGTGCCGATTTCCATAATCTCGTCGCCAGAAATGTCGTCAGAGGCAGAAATATTGTACAGAACGGCTCTGGCGCCTTCCAGTGTGTCATTTTCTAGCAGCGGGCTGTGGATGGCGCGCTCCGCGGCTTCCCGTGCACGCTGTTCGCCCGAAGCGGAACCGATCCCCATGAGTGCCCGTCCCGACTCTGACATGCAGGTGCGCACGTCCGCGAAATCCAGATTGATGAGGCCCTCGCCCACGATAACGTCCGCAATGCCCTTCACGGCATTCAGCAACACGTCATTGGCCATTTTCAGCAGGGCGTTGAAAGGCGTCTTCTTGGGAGCGATGGACATGAGCCTGTCATTGGGAATGGTAATCAGGCAGTCCACATGCTCCTTGAAATTTTCCAGGCCGCCTTCCGCCGCCTTCTTGCGCTTGACGCCTTCGAAGCTGAATGGCTTGGTAACCACGCCTACGGTGAGCGCGCCCTGTTCCTGAGCAATCTGCGCAACGATGGGAGAGGCTCCCGTACCCGTGCCGCCGCCCATGCCGGCAGTGACAAAGACCATGTCCGCGCTGCCAATGGCCTTCCGCAGGGCTTCCTGGCTTTCCATGGCCGCTCTTGCGCCCACTTCCGGGTTGGCGCCGGCGCCCAGTCCCCTGGTCAGCTTTTCGCCAAGCTGCACCTTGGTAGGAGCCTGATTGCGGCTCAGGGCCTGCACATCCGTGTTGGCACAGATGAACTGAACTCCCTGCAATCCGTAGTCGATCATGTTCTGTACGGCGTTGCCTCCACCTCCGCCCACGCCGACAACCTTGATCTTGGCGTTACCGATGGACGCTTCTTCAATTGCAATATCTTCGAGAAGGGGCATAGCTGCCTTTCCTTTTTTTTCCTGCCATACCGTTTTGCCTGCCATTCTGCTGTCAGGAAGTCATGACGCTCACTCCCTGAACATCGGAAAATATAATATGCTATTTGTATGCTACCTGTGCTGAAAGCGCAAGTACAAAAAATAGTACTGTTTCCTGTGGCAAAGCCTGCGTCAGGGCCTTTCCCGGCAGCAAAAAATGCCCCCCTGCGGCTGGCTGCGAGAGAGTAGGCCGCAGAGGGGGGAAAGACGTGTGATCCTCTGATGCTAGGCGTGCCGCCAGGACAGGTCTTTCTTAAAGCAATACATGAACAAGTCACCTTTTCGCAGGGCACGGGCCGCTTCTTCAGCGCAGGAGCTTTCGCTCGTGCCTACCAGCAGGACGCGCCGTTTCTTGCAAATGACCTCCAGCTTTTGCACTGCCCGGGCATGCGTATAGTCCAGCCCGTCCGCCACGCGCAGCAGGGCGGCGCAGCGGCGCACAGCCTCCCTGTCCTCAGGGGACAGGGCCGCAAAGGGCGCATGCTTTGTCGCTGGCCATGCCTTGCGATGATAGCGGGCCAGCAGCGCGACGAAGGGGCGGTCTTCCTTGCGGATGTCCAGCTTCTGATCAGCAAGAATCATGCGCATGGAAGTCTTGTGATGTCCCTTCCGTCCTTCAATCCAGCCCAGATCATGATAGCGGGCGGCGAGCAGCAGGCGTTCGCGCCACAGGGGGGCAAGTCCGTGCAGCTCCTGCAGGCTGTCAAAAAGCACGGCGGCCATGGCGGCCACATGTTCTCCATGCTCCCGCATGTCCTTCAGCAGCGCATCATCAGCCGCGGTGCCGGGCAGGGGAAGAGAGTCGCCGGCAGCGGCAGGCTTCGCCGTCTTTTTTCTGACTGTCTTCCGCGCTGGCGCGGGCTGAGGCAGGCTGTTCTCCGCCACCACGGGCTCCGCTGCCGCCT
Organism: Desulfovibrionaceae bacterium; assembly: GCA_029008115.1. GTDB lineage: Bacteria > Desulfobacterota > Desulfovibrionia > Desulfovibrionales > Desulfovibrionaceae > JAQVCS01. Next base: position 104,124 of record JAQXJC010000031.1, read on the forward strand.
TTTCCTCAGCCGGGGAAGTCTCCTCGACGACAGGCGAGGATGGCTTCTCTTCGTTTCCGGCGACGGGAGCAGGATGTTCCGCGGGGCTGACGTCCGCCGCCGGCGTACGGGGACGAGCCGGTACATTTCGCCGGCGCAGGCTTTGCGCAGGATTTTTCATATATCATTCTCCTTGCCGTCGATATTCTCGACGGGCGTTTCTTCAAGCAGCATGAGCTGTGCGTTGATGGCAGGCTCACCTTCCGCAGGCTTTGTGCGGACATAGGAGCCGTCCGGCTCCATCTTCCAGGATTGCATATTGTCCCGCATTTGCAGCTCCAGCACCCGATTCCTGATAAAGCGGCGGATTTCCGGGTCCAGAACAGGCATGAGCACCTCTACGCGGCGATCCAGATTGCGCGGCATGAGGTCGGCGCTGCCAATATACATGCGCCCCTCGCCACCGGAACGGAACCAGTAGACACGGGCGTGCTCCAAAAAGCGCCCGACGATGGAGGTGACTGTAATATTGTCGCTGATGCCGCTGATGCCTGGCCGCAGGCAGCAGATGCCCCTGACCAGCAGATGCACGCGCACGCCGGCTCTGGAAGCCTCGTACAGCTCGCGGATAATGCCTTTGTCCACAAGCTGATTGCACTTCAGCACGATGGCGCCGTCTCCATGTTCCTGATGCAGTGCGATTTCCTGCCGGATCAGATCCAGCAGACCTGAACGCATGCTGTCAGGGGAGACCAGCAGACGCCTGAACTGCCTGCGGCAGGCATATCCCGTCATCACGTTGAACAGGTCGGTCACATCGGCGCAAATATCCGCATCAGCGGTGAGCATGCCCATGTCCGTATAGATTTTTGCCGTGGACGCATTATAGTTTCCGGTGCCTATGTGGGCATAGCAGTGCACGCCGCCTTCCTCGCGGCGCACCACAAGGCAGAGCTTCGCGTGTATCTTCATGCCCACCAGACCGTAGACCACATTGACGCCGGCTTTTTCCAGCTCTTCGGCCCAGGTGATGTTGCGTTCCTCATCAAAGCGTGCCTTGAGCTCCACTACGGCCGTGACCTGCTTGCCCCGCCGCCGGGCCTCGATAAGCGAGCGCACGATGGGAGAGTTGTTGCCCACGCGGTAAAGCGTCTGCTTAATGGCGACTACTCTGGGGTCCTCCGCGGATTTCTGGATGAAGTCCAGCACGGGGACGAAGCTGTCATAGGGGTGGTGCAGCAGGCAGTCCCCGCGGCGCAGACGGGCGTAGATGTTCCCTTCCAGGAAGGGCGCCGGCATACGGCCGGGACGAGGCGTGATTTTCAGTTTCGGCCTGTCCGCCGCATAGAGCGCCATCAGGTTGGCAAAGGCCAGCGGCCCCTTGACGCGGTATATCTGGAAAGGCTTCAGGCCCAGCTTCTTGATAAGAAACTCGCTGAGCTCCACAGGCATGCCGTGGGCCGTTTCCAGACGCACCACATCCCCGAAGCGGCGCTGATCCACAAGGTCCTTGACGGCTTCCAGCAGGTCGTCCGCCTCGTCTTCCTCGATTTCCACATCCGTATTGCGGGTGATGCGGAACAGACCGGCGCTGACTACCGTAAAGCCCGGGAAGAGCTCGGGAAGATGCTCCTCAATCAAATCCTCCATCAGCAGGATGTCCGTATCCCGCATGTGGGCGGAGAGCCCCAGGGTGATGAAGGCCTTTTCCTCCTTGCCGCGCGGCACGAAGATGAGCCTGGGCACGTTGCCGGGGCAGCGCAGGCGGGCGAAGTGCACTTCCCCGTCCTGCCCGCGCAGCTGCACAATGAAGTTCAGGCTGACGTTGGAAATGGTGGGAAAGGGGTGCCCGGGATCGATAGCCTGCGGCGTCAGCACGGGATAGATTTCGTTGGTAAAATATTCCGCCAGAAACTGCCGCTGCTTTTCCGACAGCTCTTCATAGCGGCGGATGGTCAGCCCCTTTTCCTGCAATTTCGGCAAAACCTTCTTGCGCCAGTGCTCCTGCGCCAGAGCGGTCAGCCCTATGACGCGGCGGCGGATTTCCGCCAGCTGGCGCGCCGGGCTCATGCGATCCGGACCGCTGGCAGGCGTGCCGGCACGGTACTGGCGGTACACGTTGGCCACGCGCACCATGAAGAATTCGTCCAGATTGGTGTAGAAAATAGTAAGGAATTTCAGCTGTTCCAGCAGGGGAACCTTTTTCTGCATGGCGCATGCCAGGACTCTGGCATTGAATTCCAGCCAGTTGATTTCCCGGTTCAGATAAAGCTCCGGGCTAGAGAGATCAGGATCAACCTCAATCGCAGGAACAGGAGCGCTGTCTCCAGCCTTGCGCTGTTTCATGTTGTGTCCTTCCGCCGCATCGCGGCGAGTTAGCTCTTGCAATTCATGCTCTTATGTTATAGCAGCGCTGTCTCAGTTGTCAAATTCGCATGCAGTGTTCCAAAAAGGCGGACAAGTGAAGCCGGCACATGCGCACGGCGGCGGACTGGCTTGCCTTTTCAGCAAATTGCGTATTTACTCTCTCCCTGTGGACAGGTCGGCAGGATGCTGCCACAGACGCGATGACAAGGTGAGAATCATCCATGAAAATCGGCATATTCGATTCCGGCATGGGGGGGCTTTCCGTGCTGCATTGTGCAAAAAAAATGCTGCCGGAAACACATTTTATTTTTTATGCTGACGAAGATCACGTCCCCTACGGGGAAAAAAGCCGGGAGGAGCTGCGGGGGTACATCACCCGCGCGCTGAACTACCTCGTCGAGCGCAGGGTCGACGCCATTGTCATTGCCTGCAATACGGCTACCAGCATCGCCACGCCCGAATTCCGCCAAAAATTCCCCGTGCCCATTGTCGGCATGGAGCCGGCCGTGAAGAAGGCTGTGGAACTGTACGGCACCGAACGGAGGCGCATCCTTGTGGCGGCAACGCCCGTGACGGTCAATGGGCCCAAGCTGCAAGCCCTGCTGGAACGGGTGGATGCGGAGCATGATGCCGATACGGTGGCGCTGCCCGGCCTGGTGCGTCTTGCCGAACGCGGCGACTTCTCTTCCGCGGCGGTGTCCTCCTATCTGCGGGATGCCCTGTCATCCTATGACCTCGCCGCCTATGGTACGCTGGTGCTTGGCTGTACGCACTTCAATTACTTCAAGGAAAGCTTTAAAAAAATTTTCCCTTGCCCCATTCATTTTGTGGATGGCAATCTGGGAACGGTGCAGCAGCTTAAACGAGTACTTCAGGTTGAAGATGCCACGCCTGCGCCAGACAGGCATTGCTGCGACTATGTATTTTCCGGCAGACCTGTCAGCAGGACCGCGCGGGAGCGCATCGCCGCATGCCTGCGGCAGCTTGATGCCGTGTTTCACCTGTAGCTGTAGAACATAAGTGTAATACATACACAGTAACTATTTCAGCAATATTACGAACCGGTACACTTCAAAGGAAATCCGCCATGCGCTCTACGCAGAACCGCAATACAAGGCGGCCGTCATCTGCGCCGCCCCCACGGCGCCTGCTGCCGCTGTTTACTGAAAAGACATTCTCCCGCATCAGCATCGGCGTTATTGCCCTGATCACGGCCTATGTACTGTTCGAATTTTTCCATGATCTCATGGGGCCGGACATCCTGGTTTCACAGGCGGAGCATATTGCCGTGGATCGTCCGCCCCATCTGGAGCTGAAGGACAGGTCCGGCATACGCGCATACGAAATTTCCGTCATCCAGAAGGGCAAGGAAACCTTCCGTGCAAAGAAACTCTACCGCAATCCGGAAGAACGGGTGGTGGTACAGCTGCCCTCAGCAGCCATTTCACACGGCAAGGCCACAGTGCTGGTCAGGGCCTCGGACGGTTCCGCCGGCAATTTTGGGGCGGGCAATACCCGTTCTGTGGAACTTCCTATCGATATTGATCAGGAGGCTCCCGGCATCCAGCTACTCAGCAGGTCTGCGCTGCGTATTCGGCAGGGGGGGACCGGGATGTTGCAGTATCGCGTGTCGGAGCCATGCCGGAAAACGGGCGTCATTGCCGGTGATCGCTGGCATCCTGCCACACAGCTGCATGACGGATCGTGGATTTGTTTCTTTGCCTTTCCCTATGCCGCGGAGGTAAAAGCCTTTACTGTTGCCGTCTCCGCCACGGACATGGCCGGGAATACGGGAGAGCGCAGGGTAGCGGCCCTGCGCTATGCACGCACCTTCAAAGCCGATACTATTCCCCTCAGTGAAAAGTTTCTCCAGCAGGCAGAGGCAAAACTGCTGGAGCTGGCCCCGGATTGCAAGGGAAGCCTGCTGGAACGCTATCTTTTCGTCAACAGAACGGTGCGTGCCGCCAATGTGCGTCAGCTGGAAGCCATCGGCAGGCGTTCCGACAGTGTGAAGTACTGGGAAGGCCCGTTTCTGCGCATGCCACGTTCGGCCGCGCGGGCCGGCTTTGGAGAACGCCGCACCTATCTGTTCTCTGGCAAGGCTGTGGATGAGCAGCGTCATCTGGGGCAGGACCTGGCATCGACCAGGCAGGCGGCTGTTCCCGCCGCCAATGCCGGCAGAGTGGCCTTTGTCGGTGAACTTGGCATTTATGGCCGGACTGCCGTCATTGACCACGGTCTGGGAATCATGACACTGTATGCCCATCTTTCTTCCTGCACTGTCCGGGAAGGGGACATGGTGAAGAGGGGAGAGGCCATAGGCAAGACAGGAACGTCTGGTCTCGTCTTTGGCGACCATTTGCATTTCGGCGTGCTGGTGCATGGCGTCGAGGTTGCTCCCCAGGAATGGCTGGACCCCGCATGGATACGTGACAATGTGGAGACACGGATTGTAGTGCCAGAGCAGCGGGAGATGTGAGGCCTCTGTTTTTAGGATGGTTATAAAAGTTAACATAATTATCATTATGGGCTATTTTAATAAAAAACCGACAGGCCACGGGAGTACTTGAATTCCCGTGGCCTGTCGCCGTATACGCAGTCTCCTGCCTGTGTCACCTGTCATGCTGACATCGGAACAGGCACCTGAAGAACCGTTTACTTTTTCTTGTTTGCCAGCGCTGTCCGCAAGGCCTCGCGCACGGCGCGCAGAACTGCCAGCCGGGCAAACTTCTTGTCTTCGCCGGCAATCACATGCCAGGGCGCATATTCGGTGCTGGTGCGCAGGAACATCTCATCCGCCGCCTGCACATAGGCGTCCCATTTTTCCCGGTTCCGCCAGTCTTCCGGCGTAATCTTGTAACGCTTCCAGGGCGTTGCCTCCCGCTCCCTGAATCGTCTCAGCTGTTCCTCGGGAGAAATATGCAGCCAGAATTTCAGCAGGATGTTGTTGTTTGCCGTAAGCTGCTCTTCAAAAAGATTGATTTCCGAATAGGCGCGGCTCCAGTCCTCACGCGGCGTCAGATTTTCCACCCGTTCCACCAGAACCCGCCCGTACCATGAGCGGTCATATACCGTCATGAAGCCGGCACGGGGCAAATGCCGCCAGAAACGCCACAGATAATGATGGGCCAGCTCTTCATCCGAAGGTGCGCTGACAGGAATGACGCGGCTGATGCGTGAATCCACGCCGGCAAGGACGCGCCGGATCGCCCCACCCTTGCCCGAGGCATCCCAGCCTTCAAAGACCAGCGTTGTGGAAATTCCCCGCTTGAAGGCCTTGAAGGAAAGAGTGCGGATGTCATGCTGCAAGGATGCCAGTTCCCGCTTGTATGTGGCGGGATCGGCCTTGCTGCTCAGGTCAATGCCGTTCAGCGAAGGAATAATGCCCGCCGTTCCCAGGCCGGCCGACGTTTCTTCCGGCAAGGCGGCATTGGAGGCTTCCGCGCATTGCCGCTTTGCCGCGCGCGCCGCCACGGCACGGTTCACGGCGCTGATGATGGCTTCTGCCACCATCAGATCGCGCTGACGTGCATCCGTCGCATCAATAATCGTCCAAGGGGCAAAGGGCCTGTCCGTCAGGGTAATGGCCTTGGATGCCGCACTCAACATGCCAGAATAATTTACAGAAACCTTCTTGTCATAGGGAGTGAAATGGAGCAGCTCCTTGTGCTTCAGCCGCTTTTTCAGCCGTTCATCATGTGTTTTTTCATCAAGATGCAGCCAGAATTTGACCAGAACCATTCCGGAATCCGCAAGGCACATTTCCAGTTCGCGGCACTGGTGCATGCGGGAATTGAATTCGTGTCCGGATACTTCATCGCAGCAGTAGGCGCGAAGCGGTTCAGCGTACCAGCCGCCGAAAAAGACGGCGGTCTCCCCTGCCGCCGGCAGGCAGCGCCAGAAACGCCAGTCCCGGGGGCGCGCCTTTTCCTCATCGCTTTCCCGCCAGAACACATGGTTCTGCAAATGCTTGCTGTCCATCCATTCGGAAAGACGATTGACAACACTGCCCCGCCCTGCGCCATTCACACCGGCAACAGTAATCAGCAGAGGGATGCGGTGCTCAATGCACAGCCGCTGCGCTTCGAACAGCTTCACCCGCAGCCGCGGTGCTTCCTCCGCATATTTCTTTTCAGAGCAGCGTTCATTCATGGTCACGGTTTCAAACATGGAAAGGCTCCCTTGTCATGTGCGCATGCCGGCAGGCATTTATGTACGGTTCCTGAGCAATGCAGGCGAAAACAGGAGTGCGCGCCCCCTGCCCTTCCTGTATTGCGGCTGAATGCCTGATGGTACTGCATCCCCGCTCAAAAGTGAAGCGGCATCTCTCAGGCTCGTGTCACGGCAAAGGCTGCATGGAGCAGTTGACGGTATGACCGCGCTGCCGCAGCAGGCCGCTGCCCCAGGCATACATGGATTCCAGCACGGGGCGGATGCTCCGGCCCAGGGGAGTCAGCGCATATTCCACCCGCGGAGGAACCACGGGAAAGACCGTCCGCGCCACCATGCCGTCACGTTCCAGTTCCCGCAGCTGCTGTGTCAGCATCTTGGGCGTTGCTGCCGGCACTGCCCGGCGCAGCTGAGAAAAACGCAGCGTTCCTCCCAGCAGCTTCCAGACGATAAGCGCCTTGTATTTGCCGCCAATAAGCCCGAGCGTGGCGGCCACAGGACAATGTTCCTCCTCCGGGCGACGTTCCGGAGAGGCTGCATGTGTTGCGGTCATATCATAGTACCCCTGAAGATACTGGGTGAGAAAAAAGTACGTACTTGCCGAATACAATGTGGTAGCTATACAAGGCAAATGGAACCTGTGCAAACAAATATGCCGCATCCGCGCGGAAGGACTCTTATGAAACAGGAACTCTTTACACTTACCGGCATGAGCTGCTCTGCCTGCGCGGCGCGCGTGCACAAGGCTGTCTCTGAAGTTGCCGGCGTGCAGGATGTCAGCGTCAACCTGCTGAAAAACAGCATGATCGTCCATTTTGAAGAAAGGGCAATTTCCGCGGAAGCCATTGTGCAGGCCGTGGCACGCGCCGGCTATGGCGCGACCCGGTGCGCTGCTGCGGCATCCGGAAAGCCTCCCCTGCCCTCCTCCGGCGACGGAGAAGCCGGCATGCTGCTCCGCCGGTTCATTTCTTCTCTGGGATTCACCCTCTGCCTGTGCTATGTCGCTTCGGGGAATATGCTTGGTCTTCCCCTGCCCGCCTGCTTGTCGGGCAGGGAGCATCTGCTGCCACTGGCCCTCACGCAGCTTCTGCTGACCCTGCCGGTCATGATTATTAACGGTCGCCTGTATCGCAACGGTGTGCACGCGCTGCGCACCGGCGCCCCGAACATGGACTCCCTCATCGCCCTCGGCTCGGGCGCGGCGCTTTTTTCCGGAATCTACGCCCTGTATGGCATGGCCTTCGCCCTGGGGGCCCACGATGCTGTCTCCGCAGCACAATTGGGACAGCATCTCTATTTCGAATCCGCGGCTATGATTCCCACCCTCATCACGCTGGGCAAGTTTTTTGAAGCCAGGGCCAAGGGAAAAACTTCCGATGCCCTCGCCCGTCTGGCAGCGCTGGCGCCACAAACAGCGACCGTTCGTCGTGATGGCAAGGAAGACATCATCCCGAGAGAGGATGTCCGCACGGGCGATCTGGTGGTCGTCAGGGCTGGTGAATCCCTGCCTGTAGACGGCGTTGTGCTGGAAGGACGTGGCCTGCTGGATGAATCGTCACTGACGGGCGAAAGCATGCCGCAGGAAAAAACAGCGGGCAGCCATGTTACCGGGGCCACCATCAATACTGCCGGATATTTCGTCATGCGGGCCACGCGGGTGGGCAAGGACACGACGCTGGCGCAGATTATCGCACTGGTGGATGAGGCCACTTCGACAAAAGCGCCCATTGCCCGTCTGGCAGACACCATCAGCGGCATCTTCGTACCAACGGTTATTCTCATTGCCGTGGGTACTGCGGCCTGCTGGCTGCTGCTGGGCAGGACGCCGGCATTCGCCCTTGAAATGGCCATTTCCGTGCTTGTCATCTCCTGTCCGTGCGCCCTGGGGCTGGCGACACCTACGGCTATCATGGTGGGCGCGGGACGCGGCGCAGCTTTCGGCATTCTGTTCAAATCAGCCTCGGCCATGGAGAACGCCGGCCGCATCGAGACCGTAGTGCTGGACAAGACAGGCACAGTGACCGCCGGACAGCCTGTAGTGACAGACATACTGCCCGCCGCCGGCATATCGCCGGAGGCGCTGCTGCGCGTGGCGGCCTCGCTGGAACAGCGTTCGGAACATCCGCTGGCAGCCGCCATCATGAAAGCGGCCGCCCTGCACGACATATCGTCAGAACATGTGGAGCAGTTCTTTCAGATTCCCGGCGCCGGCATAGGCGGCATGCTGCATGGCGAGCGTATCATTGCGGGCAATGCCGCCCTGCTGCACGCGGAAGGGGTGGAAAATACGCTGGAACAAACGGGAATCCAGCTGGCGGAAGCGGGAAAAACCGCTCTTTACTGCGCGCGCAACGGTATTCTGCTCGGTGTGCTGGCTGTGTCCGATCCTGTGCGGGAGGACAGTGCGCAGGCTGTGGCCACATTGCAGAGCATGGGGCTGGATGTTCTTATGCTTACCGGCGATACGGCACGTACTGCGGAGGCGGTACGGCGGCAGACAGGGATTGATCGTGTGATTGCCGACGTGCTGCCGCAGGACAAGGAACGCGAAATCCGGAAGTTGCAGGAGGCAGGACAGCACGTGGCCATGATTGGCGACGGCATCAACGATGCCCCCGCCCTCGCCCGTGCCGACGCAGGCATTGCCATCGGCACGGGGACGGATATTGCCGTGGAATCCGCCGATCTTGTCCTCATGAAAAGCAGCCTGCTGGATGCCGCAACCGCCATGCAGCTCAGCCGGGCGGTCCTGCGCACCATCCGTCAGAATCTGTTCTGGGCATTCTTTTATAACAGTGTCGGTATTCCCGTGGCTGCGGGTATGTTTTCCTCCTGGGGAATACAGTTGAGTCCCGCCATTGCAGCGGCGGCCATGAGCTTCAGCTCATTCAGTGTCGTCTCCAACGCCCTTCGGCTGCGGTTGTTTGTGCCGCGGCACACGGGCGACACTGTCCGGCACAGGCAACACGATGAAATCGCAACAAGGAGCCAACCCATGAAGAAAATTATCTCTATTCAGGGCATGAACTGCGGACACTGCACAAGCTCTGTGGAAAAAGCCTTGCGCGCCCTGGACGGCGTCAGGAATGCCACTGCTGATCTGCTGAAAAAACAAGCTGTTGTGGAGCTGGAACACGACATGGACAACTCCATACTGGAAAAAGCCGTTGTTGATGCCGGCTTTACCGTCACAGGCATCCGCTAGCGTCACGGCCGCGTCGGAATACCTGGCGCGGCCCCACATCCATGCCCCTGTGCAGAATCCGCTGCCAGAGAGAAGGACCGCACGGAATACCCTGTGTTCATTGGTATATCCCCCCAGATTACGTGAGCGCATGATCGCACATTCACGGTACAGTATTACCTTGCCCGCGCCACGCGGCAGAGATACCGCCGTTCTGAAGCGTGCGCAGGCAATAGTGTCTGTGTACGCGCGAGAATACAGAGCAGGCACTTCGCTCCTCCTCCTCCTCCTCCTCCTCCTCGGGGAAAAGCTATAAATACGGATAGCTTTCCCCCTATATTTTTGGGCATGGCATACGGCGTATTCACAGCACAAATTTTATAATAATATCAATAGGTTTTACTGCGAAGAGCAAAAATTGGACCTACTTTCTGTAGGGATGTGAAAGTGTTAGTTTTTGAAAAGTTTTGTGTAGTTATATGTTTGCTGTATAGGAAAAGTATAACTACAAAATATTTATGTAAACTTTATTATCAAAAACAGGCCAGAACGCCTTCCCCAGAGACTTCATGTCCACGTCGAAAAAATTTGCAATTCCCCTAGCATAAGAATACCGTGGTCAAAATATTTCTCCGGAGCACGTGTGAACAGTCCATCCTCTCCTGCTCGCCAGGATTCTGGCCATGCCCTTCAAAAAACACTCTCCCCTGCTGCCGATACCAGCATTCGCCTGAACAAGGCGCTGGCCAATGCCGGTATCTGTTCACGTCGCAAGGCTGATGAACTTATTTTGCAGGGGCGTGTCACCATCAATGGCGAAGTCGCTGCCGATCTCGGCATCAGGATACGGCCCGGACGCGATATCATCGCCGTAGATGGGAAGCCCGTCGCCGGAGCGGAAGAACGCATCTATCTCATGATGCACAAGCCAGTGCGCACAGTCTGCACAGTCCGCGACCCCGAAGGGCGCACCACGGTCATGGATATGCTGCCGGAACAGTGGCAAAAGTTCCGGCTCTACCCTGTGGGCCGGCTGGACTTCTTTTCTGAAGGGCTGCTGCTGCTGACTAATGATGGCGAGTTCGCGCAACGGCTGGCACATCCCAGGCATCATTTGCCCAAGGTCTACCACGTGCGCCTGCGGGAAAAAGCCAGTCAGGCACAGCTGGATAGTATGCGGCGCGGCATGACGCTACAGGAAGGCGACGTTCTTGCGCCCGTGGAGGTGGAGTTTCTCCCATGGCAGGGGGAAGGCTGCCTGCTGCAAATGACGCTGCATCAGGGGCTGAACAGGCAGATTCGCCGCATGTGCCGTGACCTGCGGCTTACGGTGCTGCGGCTCATGCGCGTGGCGCAGGGCCCCTTGCGGCTGGGAGATCTGCGGCGAGGTGCGGTGCGGGAGCTGAGCCCGCAGGAAGTGAGGATGCTGCGTGAGGCCGCCTGCCCTGACCTTGTTCCCCCTGTCCGCGCAGATGTAAAAAAACGCGCGACAACGGTCGGAAAGATGCCGCCGCGTCAAAAAAAGGAATACAGAGCCAGGGCAGCCAATACGGCGCCCAAGGTCAGATAGGCCTGCCGTGCGCGCAGGGAGAGTACGGCGCCCAATGCCGCCACGGCATAGACCGTCGGCCATGTGAGCGCGTCAGCCTGAATCAGAAGCTGGCGCGCCTGCAACGAGACCGTCATCTCCACTACCGTGACATAGCTGAGGATAAAGAAAAACAGCTGAAGCAGCAGGCGCTGCCGGATGGCACAGAATACCGCCCTGCCCGGCGGACAGGCCACACCCGGCACATGCCCGGCCCAGTGATGTACCTGCCCCAGCACGGTATTGCGGTACAGACGCATCCAGCGTTCCAGCCAGGCGCCGCCATAGGCGCACAGAACGGCAAACAGCAGCGGCAACAGCAATGGCGCCGGTGTCTTCCATTGAAAATGCAGACACAAGGGCGCCATCAGCCAGAATGCAAATCCATGCAGCGGCGGCACAATGCTCCCCAGGGGGAGCACATCCAGCCAAAACAGCTCAAGAACAATCCCCAGGGGAAGAATATGCTCCCATTCCCCCGTCACCGCCCCCACCAGCAGGGCCAGCAGCAGAGGCCGATCCAGCAGCCCAAGACAGCATGACTGCCGGAATGCCGCGCTCAGCACAAAAAAAAAGCGCTGAATAAACCAGAAAGCATCAAATCAGGCAAGCTGAACATCAAGGCCTCGTGTATTTTCAGTAGGAACGCAACGGAAGTCGAGCGAGACGCCGGCATCACGCATGGAACGCAGCTGCCCTTCCTCCTGCGGGGAGACAGCGACGTGGGGCAGCAGCTGACGCTTTCCTTCACTGTAATGCAGGTTGCCAATATTCAGTGAAGACATGGGCATGCCCGTGGAAAATGCGGCAAAGGCATCCCCGCAGTCCATAAAAAGGACAAATGCAGTGTCTTCACAGGCAGCCAGCGTCGCTTCCAGGGCATTCAGGGGGATGAAGTGGACGGCAACCCGCTGGGGAACGGCCAGGGAAATGATCTGCTGGCGCAGCATGTCTTCAGCCAGGGCATCATTGGCGACAACAAGATCACGCGCCCCGGTATAGGGCAGCCATGCCTCAATCACCTGGCCATGCACCAGACGGTTGTCTATACGGAAATAAACCGTGCGCGGCATAGCTATCTTGCCCTGTTTTTCAGCATGGAGCCGGCCACGACAATGCCGCTCTTTCCGGCCTCACCAGCCAGTTCCGCCAGTTCCGCCAGCGGCTTTCTGCGGGAAGAAGCCACCTTCAGCACCATGGGCAGATTCACGCCGGTGACAACCTCCACATGATGCGTCGCCAGCAGGGAAAGCGCAAGATTGGTGGGCGTGCCGCCGAACATATCTGTCAGCACAATGACGCCGGCCCCCTTGTCCAGACGTTCAGCGGCATCGGTCAGACGGGCCACCGTTTCACTCACATCAAGAGCCACATCCACGCTGATGGAGCTGCAATCACCTATGGGGCCGAGAATGAACTCCGCCATGCGCAATATGGCGGAACCGTAATCCGCGTGGGCAACGATAATGATGCCGACTTCCGTACCTGTCTGTGCTTCGCCCATGTCCGCAGCCTCCTTTATCCCAGTTCCCAGTGCCGGTGCTCGATGGCGACGGGAAAATCCGCCTGCTTCAGCTTCCGGTATATGTCTTCAGCCATGGCCACCGAACGGTGCCTCCCGCCCGTGCAGCCCACGCCTATGGTCACGCGGAAGCGCCCTTCCGCCTCCATGAGCGGCAGCGTGAACAGCAGCAGCTCCAGAACCTTCTGCCGGTACTGCCGTGCAAAATCCTCCGCGAATACGTAGTCCGCCACAGCTCTGTCCTTTCCGGACATGGGCCGGAGCGCGTCCACAAAGTAGGGATTCGGCAGGAAGCGCAGGTCAAAAACCATATCCGCATCACGGGGAATCCCGTACTTGAAGCCAAAGGACACAATATTCACCCGAATATTGCGCAGACGCTCCTTGCGGCGCGCATGCCAGCGCCTTTGAATGGCCCGGCGCAGGTCGTGAATGGAAAAATTCGACGTATCCAGCACCAGATCGGCACGCTCGCGCAGGGGAGCAAGGCGGGTCATCTCCTCCTGTATGGCGGCTTCCAGACTGATGCCCTCCCGTTCCAGCGGATGGGGACGCCGTGTCGCCGCATATCTTCTGGTCAGAATCTGGGGCGAGGATTCCAGAAAAAGCACGACAGTCCTGTGTCCCTGCGCTTCCAGCTGTGCCAGTGCGGCCTGGATTTCCCGCATGAAATCCTCCTGCCGCATATCCAGCCCCAGCGCCATGCCCGTGAAATGCTGCATGGAGGGACGCGCCATCATGGCAGCCATGTCCGCAGCCAGGCTGGCCGGCAGGCCATCCACGGTAAAGCAGCGCAAATCCTCAAAAACCCGCAGCGCCGTACTCTTGCCTGCCCCGGAAAGCCCCGTGACTATGCAGACTTCGCGCAAATCCGCTCCGGCATGTGTGACAGATGCTTCTTGGCTCATGGATATTGGAACAGGCGCGCGCCCCGCGAAAGGAGCGCGCGCGTCAATGCTAGATGACAGGGTCTATGAGGCCATACTTGCCATTGCGGCGTCTGTAGACCACGTTGACCCGGGAGGAATCCGCATTCACAAATACCAGAAAATCATTGCTGCTGGCATCCAGCTGCATGATGGCCTCATCCAGCAGCAAGGGCTTCTGCGCAAAACGATCCGTGCCAATCACGGGCAGTTCGTCTTCTTCCTCGCCGCCCACGGCCGCGCGGAACACATCCACGTCCACATCCCTTGCCGTGCGGCGCTGCTCCTTGCTACGGGACACATGCTTCTTGATCTGCGCTTCCAGCTTGTCCGTCACCAGATCAATGGACGCATACATTTCCTGCGAGCTCTCCGAGGCGGCGAGGTGCAGGCCCTCCCCTGCCACGGCGACTTCACACGTATGGCGGAACTTGTCGACAGCCAGCACCACCTGAACTTCCAGCCCGGCGGACTTGCCGAAGAACCTGCCGAGCTTTTCCATACGCCGGCGGGCATACTTCTTCAAATGATCGGAAGGTTCAAAATTCTTGAATGTGAAGGTGATATTCATAGAAGCCCTCCCTGTACGGGTGTTAGAAGTGCTCCCTGCGCCGGGATGAGGACGGAATATCCAAAGCCGTCCTGTATTTGGCGACAGTCCTTCTTGCAATGTTGACCTTCAGATGCTCCTTGAGAAGCTCTCCGATGCGCTCATCGCTGAGGGGATTTCTGGGGTCCTCCTCGCTGATGAACTTCTTCAGCAGCGCCTTCACGCTCTCCGAACCGACCTGACTGCCGTCATCAAGGGCCAGGGCGCTATTGAAGAAGAACTTCAGCTCGAAAATGCCATGCGGCGTGGCCACGTACTTGTTCATGGTGATGCGACTCACCGTGGATTCGTGCATGCCGATGTCATCCGCAATTTCCTTCAGAATCAGGGGCGCCAGCCTGGTCACGCCTTCCTCAAAGAAGGGACGCTGATGCCGCACAATGCTCTCCACCACCTTATACAAGGTACGCTGCCGCTGGTACAGACTTTTTATCAGCCAGGATGCGGCGCGGGACTTCTCGTTGCAGTATTCACGCTCCTTTTCGGAAATGCCGGAAAGCTGCTGGGCCGGCACGCTGGCCAGCTGGAGCTGCGGCAGTCCCTCCTCGTTGAGCATGATGACAAAGTCATCGGCAACCTTGTAGACAAAGACGTCCGGGCTGACATAGGCAGGCTCCCCTCCGCCGAAGCTGGCGCCGGGCATGGGGTCCAGCCCCTGAATAATATCCAGGTATTCACGGAAGTCCTCCATGTCCAGACGGAACTTCCGCAACAGCGGCTTGTAGCGTCTGGCCTCCAGATCGCCCAAATGCTTTGTGACCAGCTCCACCAGGACGGGATCACGATCATAGCGCAGGTTCTTCAGCTGCGCCAGCAGGCATTCCTCCGCATCACGCGCCGCCACGCCCACAGGATCGAAAAGCTGGATTCTTTCCAGAACGGGAATCACCTCTTCCGGCTCTGTTTCCGTAAATTCAGCGATTTCTTCAACCGTTGCCTGAAGATATCCGGCAGAGGAAAGATTGCCGATAATCGCCTCGCCGATGACCATCTGGCGTTCTGTCAGATCGGAAAGGCGCAACTGCCACAGCAAATGCCCCGCCAGTGTCGGCCTGACAGAGCAGCGTGTTTCAAGGGGATTCGTATCTTCCGGTACATCCTGACCCGAAGGCTGCGCCGCCTTGGGCGTACTGGCAAATTCACCAAGATAGTCCTCCCAGTCAGCGGCCCGGGACGACTCCCTGTCATACACCTCTTCAGCATCAGGCTTGCGTTCCGGCTCATGCGTCGGAGCTTCCTGCTCCGCAGCCGCAGGCGCCTCCTCAAGAAAGGGATTCTCCATCAGCGCCTGCTGCACCGTCTCCACCAGCTCGACGCGGGAGAGCTGCAACAGCTTGATCGCCTGCTGGAGTTGAGGGGTCATGACCAGCTGCTGCGCCAGTTTCAGTTGCTGCCGTAATTCCAGTCCCATGCTAGACTCTTTTCTCTGACTCGATTGATGACTTCCGGTTTTGTTCCAGCCTTGCATAAAAATCTTGCCACAAGCAAGGGCAACATGCAAGCCGCCAGCCCTGAAAACAGCCAAAACAGAAAAAGGCCCCGGACTGCGGGGCCTCCTTCTGGCTACTTATTTCTGGGAACGCGCCTTGGCTGCGGCGATAAATCCCCGGAACAGCGGGTGCGCCTTCATGGGCCGGGACTTGAATTCCGGATGGAACTGGCAGCCCACAAACCACGGGTGATCAGGAATTTCCACGATTTCCACCAGCGAATCATCCGGAGCCGTGCCGCTGAAAATCATGCCCTTTACGCCCAGCTCGTCCCTGTAGGCATTATTAAATTCATAGCGATGGCGATGGCGTTCTTCCACCATTTCCGCCTGATAGGCTTCATAGGCATGCGTGCCGGCGAGTATCTTGCAGGGATAGGCGCCCAGACGCATGGTACCGCCCTTGTCGCTGCCAGCGTCGCGCTTTTCCACGGCCTGCGTCCTGAAATCGTACCATTCCGTCATCAGATAGATGACCTTGTGCCCGGAAAGGGGATTGAACTCCTCGGAATTGGCATCCTCCATGCCGGCCACGTTTCTGGCGAACTCGATGACGGCGCACTGCATGCCCAGACAGATGCCGAAGAACGGAATCTTCTGTTCACGGGCGTAGCGAATGGCCTCTATCTTGCCCTCCACGCCACGGTAGCCGAAACCGCCGGGCACCAGAATGCCGTCGCAGTCCTTGAAGAACGAAGGCGCATTCCCGGGCGTGACTTCCTCCGAATTGACATAGCGCAGCTCCACTTCCACGCGGTTGGCAATCCCGCCGTGGATCAGCGCTTCATGCAGGCTCTTGTAGGCTTCCTTCAGCTCTACGTACTTGCCCACAATGGCAATGGAGACCTTCCCCTTGGGATTGGCGCAGTCATGCACCAGCTTCTCCCAGTCTTCAAGATGCGCATTGCGGGCAGGCAGGCGCATCATGATGGCCACCTTCTGGTCAAAGCCCTCCTCGTAGAACTTCAGCGGCACTTCGTAGATATTGCTCACATCCACGGAGCTGAAGACCGCGTCCTGATCCACGTTGCAGAACAGGGCAATCTTCTTCTTCATCTCATCAGGAATGGGCTGCTCGCAGCGGCACAGGATAATATCCGGCTGGATGCCGATGGAAAGCAGCTCCTTCACGCTGTGCTGCGTGGGCTTGGTCTTGTGCTCGCCGGCAGACTTCAGATAGGGCACCAGCGTCAGATGGATGTTCAGGCAGTTGTCGCGCCCCAGCTCGGAGCGCAGCTGGCGGATGGCTTCCAGAAAGGGCAGGCCCTCAATATCGCCCACCGTGCCGCCGATTTCAATGATGGCCACGTCAGGCGCGTCATCCCCTTCGGCAAGGGAAAGCACCTTGGCCTTGATCTCGTCGGTAACATGCGGGATTACCTGCACCGTGCCGCCCAGATAGTCACCCCGGCGTTCCTTGGCGATGACCTTGTTATAGATGGCGCCGGACGTGGTATTGTTCTTGTGCGACATGGGCACGTTCAGATAGCGCTCGTAATGCCCGAGGTCCAGGTCGGTTTCCGCGCCGTCATCCGTGACAAACACCTCCCCATGCTGGAAGGGATTCATCGTGCCGGGGTCCACATTGATGTAGGGGTCCAGCTTCTGGATGGTCACGGAAAGCCCCCGGGTCTGGAGCAGCGCCCCAAGGGAGGCGGCCGCCAGCCCTTTGCCCAGAGAAGAAAGCACGCCGCCCGTCACAAAAATAAACTTGGTCTTCATGGCCCTTGCCCTTTGATTGTACAGAATTTGTTCGTTACGACAGCTCGCCCGGCATAGCCCGATATGAAATGTGGGACTAGTCGTTGACGTTCATTGCCGTCACCTTTACACTACTTTCCCTAGCAACGTCAAAAGCTAAGATGCCTGCGTCCCGCCTGGTGAAGGTGCACGCAGACAACATGCTGGTTTACTTCATAATTTCCAAAGGATTCAGGAGGCCTCTGCCGCTATGGCTACAGTCAACACGCTGGTGATCACGGGCTACGGCACCAATTCTCATCTGGAAACAGCCCATACCGCCCGCCTGGCCGGCTCGGATCGTGCCGACGTGGTGCATTTTTCCGACATCGTTTCCGGCAAGGTGAAGCTGCACGACTACCACTTCCTCATCTTCCCCGGCGGCTTCCTGGACGGGGACGACCTCGGCGCCGGGCACGCCGCCAGCATGCGCTGGCGCTATCTGGCCGATGCCGCAGGCACGCCGCTGCTGGACAGTCTGCGCGCCTTTTTGGACGAAGGCAAGCTGGTGCTGGGCATCTGCAACGGCTTTCAGCTGCTGGTCAAACTGGGCGTGCTGCCCGCGCTGGACGGGAAACGCTTCGAGCGCCAGGTCTCCCTTGGCCACAACGATTCCGCCCGCTATGAAGACCGCTGGGTTCACCTCAAGCCCAATGAAAAAAGCCCCTGCATCTTCACCCGCGGCCTGAGCGAGCTGAACATCCCCGTGCGCCATGGCGAAGGCAAGCTCATTCCCATGAATGACGAATGCCTGCGCCGCATTCAGGAGGAAAACCTCATTGCCCTGCAATACGTGCACCCCGAAACGCACGAGCCTACGCAGGAATATCCCTACAATCCCAACGGCTCTCCGCTGGCCATCGCCGGCCTGACCGATCCCACCGGTCACGTGCTGGGTCTCATGCCGCACCCCGAAGCCTTCCACCACGTCACCAATCATCCCGCGTGGACTCGCGGCGAGCTGGACGCACCGGGCACCATGCTCTTCCTGAACGCAGTGAAGTACCTGCGCGGCCTGTAGGCAAAGGACTTGACATCGCAGGGCAGATCAATCACAAATGCAGACTTGCCTGCCCGCAAGGCCGGCCTGCCGCACGCCGCGGACGCCGCAGACCAGTAAGGGCGCTTTTTCCGCCGCCGGGAAAAGCGCCTTTTTAAGGAGACAGCCATGCGCATAGCCGATATTATCGCTGCCATCGAGACGACAGCGCCGCTTTTTGCCGCCGCTCCGTGGGATGTTTCCGGAATGCAGGTGGCCGCGCGGCGCACAGAGATCACGCGGCTGGCAGTCTGTCTCGATCCCCTGCCCGGACAGATACGGGCCGCCGCGGCCCTGGGCGCGGACATGGTGCTTTCCCACCATCCCCTGCTCCTGAAGGCGCGGCTGCCCTCGCGGCTGGACGGCTATCATGAAACGCTGTCGCTGCTGTTCCGGCACGACATGCCTCTGTATGCCGCCCATACCTCGCTGGATGCCAATCCGCATGGTCCGGCAGGCTGGGTGGCGCGGCTGCTGAAACTTTCCGGCACAGAAATTTTGGAGCAAACAGCAGAAAAGGAAGGCCGCGTATATGGCTTCGGCTTCTGCGGAGAGATCGCCCCGCGCACGCTGGACCAGATTCTGGACATGCTGCGGCCGCATATTTCGCTGGACAATGCCATGCTCTGTGGCCGCCCCGCACCGGACAGCATCCGCCGCATTGCATGCTGTCCCGGCTCCGGCGCCTCCCTGCTGGGGGAGGCCGCACGGCTTGGCGCGGATTTGTACATCACCGGCGATGTCAAATACCATACCGCCCTGGACGCGGAACTCTGCGTGCTGGACGTGGGACATCACAGCCTGGAGGAAGAAATGATGCGCCGGTTTGCGCGGGAGCTGTCCCGGAACCTTTCCGGCACGGAAGTTGTCTTTCTCCCGTCCGGCTCTCCCTTTCACCGTGTGCACTAATGTTTTTTAGGAGGGTACATGAGCGTCTACCTTAAGCAGATCAAGCAGCTCGTCGAGCTGCAGAAAGTTGATGATGTCATCTATTCCGTCAGAAAAGAGCTTCAGGAAGCCCCGCAGGAGCTGAAGGCTCTGGAAGAACGCTTTGCCGAAATCGAGGGGAACCGCGCCAGGATCGTTGAAAAGCTCGACCATCTTCAGGATCAGCAGAAGCGCCTCTCCAGCGAAATTGATGATGACTCTGCCCGCCTGAAAAAGAGCAAGAGCAAGCTCATGCAGGTGGAGAACACGCGCGAATATCACGCCATGATGCGCGAAATGGACAGCATGGAGAAGATCAACCGCTCGCGTGAGGAAGAAAAGTTCGCCCTGCTGGAAGAGCTCCAGCTCCAGAGCGACAGGCTGGCGGAAATCGACCTGACCTATACGGGCGTGAAGGCCGAGCTGGAAGTGAAGCGAGACGGCCTTCAGGGCAAGCTGGACGCCGCCGAGGCCAGACTTGCCGATCTGGAAGAACAGCGCGCGGCCTCCAGCAGCCAGGTACCCCAGCCTGTGTTCCAGCGCTATGAATTCATCCGCAGCCGCCTGGAACATCCGGTCATTGTTCCGGTAAAGGAAGGCATCTGCTCAGGCTGCAACATCGCCATTCCGCCGCAGACCTTCATTGAACTGCAACGCGGCCAGCAGATTCTGAGCTGCCCCAACTGCCAGCGCCTCATCTACTGGTGCGAGCACTTCTCCGCCCCCGAAGCGGAGGCGCCCAAGAAGCCCATGCAGTTCTTCGTCAACGATTAGCCCCTGCCTGGCTGAAGGAAAAATCTCCTTTGGACTAGCCATGCACGCCTTTTTGCGATAGAATTTTTCAGCACAAGAGCCGGACAGGCCACCGCTGCGGGATATTTCCCGGAGAGGAAAGTCCGGGCTCCACAGGGCAGGACGCCGGATAACATCCGGGAGGGGCGACCCTCAGCAAGCGCAACAGAAAGCAGACCGCCGCATCTATTGCGGTAAGGGTGAAACGGTGGGGTAAGAGCCCACCAGATGCTCTGGTAACAGAGCATGCTGGGCATGCCTCGTCTGGAGCAAGACCAAATAGGGAAGGCGGCTGGCCCGGCCGAGCCTTCCGGGTAGGTTGCTTGAGGGTGCGGGTAACCGCACTCCTAGAGGAATGGTGGCCCCCGCCTTCGGGCGGCGACAGAACCCGGCTTATCGTCCGGCTCTTGTGCTGAAATCAATCATGGTGAAAAGCTATGGCTCCAGCGTTCAGGCCCTGGGCTGTCCTGCTTGCCGCAGGCAGCGGCAGCCGCATGGCGGCGGCCACGGGCAACATTCCCAAGCAGTTTCTTCAGCATCATGACGCGCCGCTGTACTGGCGCTCCGCACTGGCCCTCGCCGCCTGTCCTCCTCTGGCAGGCATGATTTTTGTCTTTCCCCGGAACTGCCTTGCCGCCGAAGAAGCGCGCGTTGCGCAGCTTGCCGCAAAGCACGGGCTCGGCCTGCCCTGGAAGGCCGTTGCCGGCGGCGAGCGGCGACAGGATTCCGTCCGGCATGGGCTTGGCGCCCTGCCCCCCACATGCAGTCATGTTCTTGTGCACGATGCGGCCCGCCCCTTTGTGGATGCCGCTCTCCTGCAACGGCTGTGCACGACCCTGCAACAGGGCGCCCGTGGCGTCATCCCCGTCATCCCCGTTACCGATACTGTCAAGCACATCGCCGATGGATACGTCTTGAAAACACTGCCGCGCGATGAGCTTGCCGCCGTGCAGACTCCTCAGGGCTTTCTCCTTGCGGACCTTCATGCGGCACATGAACGTTGCCTTGTGGAAGACTGGCAGGTCACCGATGACGCATCCCTGCTGGAAGCCTGTGGCATTCCTGTCTCCGTGGTGCCCGGTGCTCTTGGCAACTGTAAAATCACAACTCCGGAAGACCTGACCATGCTCGCACCTGCCTCCGCGCCTCCCCTCCCCTGCTCCGGCCTTGGCTATGATGTTCACAGATTCGGCGCCGGCCGCCCACTCCGGCTGGGAGGCGTCCTCATTCCCAATGCGCCGGAAGTCATCGCGCATTCCGACGGCGACGTGCTGCTGCACGCCCTGATGGATGCCCTGCTGGGCGCGGCCGCGCTGGGCGATATTGGCCAGCATTTTCCCGACGTCGCGGCGGAATTTGAAAATATCTCTTCCGCCACTCTGCTGGCCCGTGTACTGGACATGCTGGCCGCGGCGCATGTCCGCGTGGTGCACGTGGATGTGACCATCATTGCGCAGATACCGAAAATTTCCCCGCACAGAGACAGCATCCGCCGCAACCTGGCCCGCCTCCTCGGACTGGACCTCGCCTGCGTCAACGTCAAGGCCACGACAGAGGAAGGACTGGGCTTCACCGGTGCCAGGGAAGGCATCAAGGCACTCGCTCAGGTCTCCGCCCTCCGTCCGGCATCTTCCCCCGCCTATGGAGCCTGATATTATGGAACCCGTCAACAATTTCTCAGAAGCCGGAGCCTTCCGCCCGGACGTTCCCATTTTTTCCCTGCTGGATCAGGCCGCCCAGGCATATCCCGACAGACAGGCCTTTATCTTTCAGAATACGCACTGTACGTATGCGGCTCTGCAACGCAAGGCGGAGCAGTGCGCGGCTGCCCTGCGTGCGCTTGGCGTGCGCAACGGCGACCGCGTAGCGGTGCTCCTGCCCAATCTGCCGCAGACCATCATCGCCTTCTGGGGCATCATGAAGGCCGGGGCCACGGCGGTGATGATCAATCCGCTCTATCAGGAAAAAGAGCTCGTCCATCACTTTAACGATTGCGGCGCAAAGCACCTTATCATGCTGGATTTGCTCTGGCCGCGCATTTCATCCCTGCGCGACAGGCTTCCCATCGGGAAATACATTGTCACCACCATTGGCGACAGTCTTTCCTTCCCCCTGAACCTGCTGTACGCATTCAAGTCGCTGCGCCAGCATCCTTCCCATCCCGTGCCGGCGCATGACGAGAATGTCATTCCGTGGAAGCAGTTCATCAAGACAGGCCAGCGATACTCCGCACGCATCGACCACCCGGAAACACAGCCCGCGCTGCTGCAGTATACCGGCGGCACGACAGGACTTCCCAAGGGGGTCATGCTGACGCACAGCAACCTTGCCGCCAACACGGTCCAGATACTTACGGCGCTTCAGCAGAAGGCGGAAACAGAGCATACCTTTATCTCCCTGCTCCCCTTCTTCCATGTCTATGGCCTCAGCACCGGCATGATCATCCCTGCCGCGCTGGCGGCAACCTCCTTGCCCATGCCCCGCTACGTGCCGCAGGATGTGCTGCATCTTATCAGAAAGTGGAAGCCGACCATCTTTCCGGGCGCGCCTTCCATCTATATCTCTCTCCTCCAGCAGAAGAGCCTTCAGGACTATGACCTGAAGAGCCTGCGTCTCTGCATTTCCGGCTCCGCTCCTCTGCCGCGCGAAATCTTCCGGCGCTTCCAGAGCATCACCGGCGCCACCATTGTAGAAGGCTTTGGCCTGACGGAGGCTTCTCCCATCACGCACATCACGCCGCTGGCTGTCAGTGCCCGGCGGGAAGGTTCCATAGGCAAGCCGCTGCCCGCCACAGAGGCGCGACTCATGGCGGAAGACGGCAGCATTGTCACGGAACCCGGCCAGAAGGGAGAACTGCTCATCAGGGGGCCGCAGGTCATGCGCGGCTACTGGAACAACGATACCGAAACCGCGGCCACCCTGCAGGACGGCTGGCTGCGCACCGGCGACATAGCCACTGTGGACAAGGACGGCTACTACTACATCATCGATCGCAAGAAGGACATGGTGCTCATTGGCGGCTACAATGTCTACCCGCGGGAAATAGATGAAGTACTGCTTGAACATCCGCAGGTTCTGGAAGCCGTGGCCGTGGGAATTGAAGACGAGGTACGCGGCGAGATCATCAAGGCATACGTCGTGCCTCGGCCCGGCGCCGATCTGACGCGCGCGGAAATAACCACATGGTGCCGCGCCAAGCTGGCATCCTACAAGGTGCCGCGTCTGGTGGAGTTTCGGCAGGAGCTGCCCAAGACCATGGTGGGCAAGGTCCTGCGCCGGGCCCTGCGCGAAGAGGAACGCCAGAAGCGCGAAGCACGTGCGGCGGCAAAGGCTGCGGCAAAGGAATCCTGACACAGATAATCGGTGGCAGGCCCATTCACGCCTGCCGCAACAGTGCGGACAGAAGAAACGTGCCGGCCCGGTGATATTCCGGAACCGGCACGCCCTGTCTATGCTCCGGGAAAGGACATATTCCCTTCCCGGCTCCATCATCCGCCGCCTGCGCCTGTCAGATGCAGGCGTTTATGATCCATCCGGCACAGGTAAAGAATACCAGCAGCAAGCCGAGAAACAGCGCCATCAGCTGCCAGCGCATGACCTGCCTGAGCATGATCATTTCCGGCAGGCTGGCTCCGACCGTACTCATGCAGAAGGCCAGCGCCGTACCCGCAGGCAGCCCCTTGAGCAGCAGGCTGTCCAGCACGGGAATGATGCCTGTAACATTCGTATACAGCGGAATCCCCGCAGCCACCGCCGCAGGCACCGACCACCACTGGCTGGCATTCATGAGGCTGCCGAACCATGCCTGCGGCACAAAGCCATGCAGCAGGGCGCCCAGCCCCACGCCGGCGATAACCCATCGCCACACCTTGCCAAAAATGCCCGCCGTCTCGGCGCGCGCAAAGGCATGCCGTGCCTCCACGCCCATGCGGGGAACGTGTCTGGCCTGTATGTCCAGAAGCCCCGGACGGGTACCGCCCCGCGCCAGCGGCATCAGCCAGCGCTCCGCATGCAGCGCATCCAGCACCACGCCACCAAGCATGCCGGCCACCAGACCGACAACGACATATACGAGGGTAAGCCGCCAGCCCAACACACCCCACAGCACCACCACAGCCACCTCATTGATCAGCGGCGAGGTAATCAGGAAGGCCATGGTAGCCCCCAGCGGAATGCCCGCCGAGGTAAAGCCCAGAAACAGCGGAATGCTTGAACAGGAGCAGAAGGGAGTCACCGCTCCAAAAAGCGCCCCCAGCGCATAGCCCGCGCCTCTGCCCCTGCCCGACAGAAAAACCCTGACCCGATCGGTGTTCAGTCCGGCCCGCAGCCAGGCAATGCCATAGATCATCAGGGCAAGCAGCAGAAAAATCTTGGCCGTGTCATAGAGGAAGAAGGCAAGCGCCTGCCCCGGTGCGCCTTCTCTGTCAAGCCCCAGCGCCCCATACGCAATCCATTCCGACAGCGGCCCCACAGCGGCATAGGCAAGCCACCATACCGCACAGGCCGCAAGGCATATCCCAGCATAGCGCGGACTCATGCCGGATGCGCGCCAGCACTGTTGCCATCTTCCCGTTTTCGAAAGTCTGTCCCCAGTCTTTTCCGTCATGTATACTCTCCTTATTTGTATATTTGGCAAAATAACAAAATAATATCCGAAAAAAAATTTACCGCCCTGCCAGTACGTCCATCTGCGCATGAATGCGCCGGTGCAGTAGCTCGCCGGTGCAGGACAGGAAGGCGTCCAGACAACACAGCGTCAACCGGTAGCGCATGCTCGCGCCCTGCCTCCTGGCCGATACAATGCCGGCATCCCGAAGGATGGACAGGTGCTTCGATACGGTGGACATGTCATGTCCCACCAGAGCCTGTAGCTCACCGACGCACAGCTCTCTCTGCCGCAGGGCATCCACCATCAGCAGGCGGCTGGGATGGCCCAGCGCCTTGAAAATTCTGGCCTGCTCGGCAATATATTTTCTTTTGTCGCACATGTATTCCTCTCGCGCATACATATCTCCGGGGAGGCATGCTGTCAACGCCGGCAGGCGCTTGACTCCCGGCCCCCTTTCTCCATAGACTTTTCCCGCGATTTCCCCGGACTCTCCCCGCATAACATCCCAAGATTGCCATCCCCCGCAAGAAGCATGCTGTACATTCTGACCTCGCCTTCCCGTCTGCCGGCACAGTTCCTGAAGGATGCACTGCCCTGCATGGATGCCGCACGGCGGACAAAAACCCTGCGTCTGCTGCGTCCGGCGGATCGTCTGCTGTCCGCGGCAACATGGATGCTGCTGCGGCTGGCGCTCTGGGAAGAATGCGGCCGGCAGGACATGCCGCTCTGGCGACTGGAGGCGAATGGCAAGCCCGTCCTTGTGGACGGCCCGCAGATGTCCCTCAGCCGATGTGCCTCCGCCGGTGTCTGCGCACTGGATGCCGCCCCCGTAGGCGTTGATGTCGAGCCCTGGGACTCCTTCGCGCCGGGTACCTTCCACCGCAACATGCTGGAGCGGCTCTTCTCTCCGGCAGAAATAACCCACATACAGCAGGCCGCCGATGCGGGACAGACCGCCTGCGCACTCTGGACGGCAAAGGAAAGCTTCGTCAAATGCAGCGGCATGGGCCTGCCACTTTCCCGCCTGCCGCACCTTCTGGATGGCATGAGCATCATGCGGCAAGCCAATCAGGCGGACAGACCAGCCGGCCACCCCCACATGGAACTGCACTCTCTGCCAAATATCCGGATCACCGTCGCGGTCTGCCGCGAGGCAGCCGCAGCTGCCGCCCTGCCATGCCGGATGGTATCTCCGGCAGAACTATGCCATGTTGTCCGCACCTGCCTTCATCCGGCATGACAAGCGCTCTCCCGCCGCATCTCCGGACAGAGAACAGCAAACGGCGGGCTGTCTGTGACAACCCGCCGTCTTTCCTGCGCTCTGGCGGAGAGAAAGAGATTCGAACTCTTGGTACGCGATTAACGTACACACGATTTCCAATCGTGCTCCTTCG
>JAQXJC010000032.1 GCA_029008115.1 Desulfovibrionaceae bacterium
TGGCGCGCCCAGGAGGAATCGAACCCCCGACCAAGAGCTTAGAAGGCTCCTGCTCTATCCGACTGAGCTATGGACGCTACGTGGAGCACTATACGGAAGGGGCCGCGCACGGTCAAGCGCAAATATCCCCCTTCTTCCTGCTGACAATCGGGGCGGCTTCTGGCATACTGTTACCATGTTCAAAACATATGCAGACGTTCTCGCCCATCTTGACCATCTGGGCCTGTTCCATATGGATTTCAGCCTGCACCGCATGCACACGGCGCTCAACAGGCTGGGTCTGCTCCAGCCGCACTGCCCCGTCATCCAGGTACTGGGAACCAATGGAAAAGGCTCCACCTCCACATTTCTGGCCTCGCTGGGGCGCGTGCACAGTCTCAGGACCGGCCTGTATACCTCGCCGCATTTTGTTTCCCCTGCCGAACGCATCCGCATCGACGGGAGTCCCCTGCCGGAACATCTCTGGCCGGCGCTCGCCAATCAGGTCATGCGTGCGCACAGGGAGCTGACCTATTTTGAGTTCATGACGCTGCTGGCCCTGCTGGCCTTCCGGGAATGTGGTACGGAGCTCATCATCCTGGAAGCGGGGCTGGGTGGCGAGCATGACGCTACCACGGCCATCCATGCCGATCTGCTCTGCTATGCTCCCATAGGCATGGATCACATGGCCATTCTGGGAGATACGCTCGGCGCCATTGCGACGGACAAGGCGGGTGCCATCCGGGGGACTGCTCCGGTTGTCAGCGCGCCGCAGGAACCGGAAGCGCTGGCCAGACTGCGCACCGCATGCTGCATCAACCAGGCGCCGCTCACTGTGGTGGACGGGGCCGCTCTGCGCGAGATCAGCGGCATGGAGCTGGGACTGCGCGGCCCGCATCAACACGTCAATGCCGCCGTGGCTCTGGCCGCCTGGCGCACTCTGCACCGGGTGAACTCCCGCATTCCTCTCAGTCTGCCAGCCATCCGCAAGGGGCTGGCCCGCGCCTTCCTGCCGGGTCGCTTTCAGCAGATTCCGGCCCGCTGCGCCCTGCCCGCCCTGTGGCTGGACGGCGCACACAATGAGCACGGCATGCGCGCCCTGGCCGCCGCTGTCGAGGATGCGGGACTCACGCCCTCCGCTGTCATCTTCTCCTGTCTGAAAGACAAGGACTGGCAGGACATGTGCCGTCTTCTCCTGCACGCCGCACACAGGGACACCCCCTTCATTGTTCCCGCCATCCATAATGAACGCGCGGCAGACTGCGAGGAGCTGGCCGCCTGCCTGCGCGGGATGGGAGCCAGCCAGGTACGGACAGCGCGGGACATCTCCCTCGCGCTTTCGCTGCTGGATGGACTGGAATGCGCCGACGCGCCAGTACTGATCTGCGGCTCGCTGTATCTGCTTTCCGAATTCTACACGCTGTTCCCGCAATATCTGCAACCGATCCGCCGCCGTGAGGAATGTCCATGAGCCAGCTTTTCCGTTCCCTGCCGTCTATGGACGCCTGCCTCGCCGCCCTGCTGCGCCTTGAACCGACATGGGCAACACAGCCCCGCCCATTCCTGCGCGACATCGTGGCGGCCTACTGGGACGGCGTGCGTGACGACATCCGCGCCGGCCGATGCACCGCACCGGAGGAGCTGGCGCTGCCCCAACGTCTGCCCGCGCTTCGCGATTTTGTGGCTTCCCGTCTGCGGCCGCGCCTGCGCCACGTGATCAACGCCACCGGCGTCGTAATCCATACGAACATGGGCCGTTCCGTGCTGGCAGGAGAAGCGGCGGAAGCGGCGCGCATGGCGGCGGCGGGCTACAGCAATCTGGAGCTGGACCTTGCCACGGGCGGACGCGGCAGCCGCTATGCGCTGGTGGAGGAGCTCATCTGCCGCATCTCCGGAGCCGAGGCCGCTATGGTGGTCAACAACAATGCCGCCGCGGTCCTGCTGGTGCTGGACACCTTCTGCAAGGGGGGCGAGGTCATCGTCTCCCGGGGAGAGCTGGTGGAGATTGGCGGCAGCTTCCGCATCCCGGAGATCATGGAAAAAAGCGGCGCCACGCTGCGCGAGGTGGGCGCGACGAACCGCACGCACCTGCGTGACTACGCCGCCGCCATCAACGGCAGCACCAAGGCCCTCATGCGCGTCCACACCTCCAACTACCGCATCATCGGCTTCCACAAGGCCGTGGGGCTGGAAGAGCTGGTCGCATTGGGCAGGGAACACGGCCTGCCCGTCATTGAAGACCTCGGCAGTGGTTCCTTCATGGACTTCAGCGACTGCGGCCTGCCCGGCGAACCAACGGTACAGTCCGTGGTGCGGGCCGGCGCCGACATCGTGACCTTTTCCGGCGACAAGGTGCTGGGCGGTCCGCAGGCCGGCATCATCGTGGGCCGGGCAGAAGCCGTGGCCGCCCTGCGGGCCAATCCCCTGACCCGCGCCCTGCGCCAGGACAAGCTCTGCCTTGCCGCGCTGGAAGCCACGCTGCGCCTGTACCTTGATCCGGAAAAGGCCCGCAGCAGTGTCCCTACGCTGCGCATGATGACGGCCGCGCCGGAGGAGCTGGCCCGCCGCGCCCGTGCGCTGGCCCGCCTGCTGCGCGCACGGCTGGACGGACGGGCTGAAATTGTTCTGAAGAAGGACGCCTCGCGCGTGGGCGGAGGCTCTTTCCCGGAATGCGATCTGCCCACCACGCTGGTATGCCTGCGTCCCCGCGGATGCTCCGCCACAGTGCTCAAGCAGCGCCTGCTGGATACTGCGCCTCCCCTGCTGGGCCGTCTGGAGCATGATGCCTTCTGCCTCGACCCGCGTACCCTGCTGGACGGGGAGAACGCGCTGGTCGCACGCGCGCTGGACGAGGCGCTGCCGCGCTGAATCCGTCCGCCATCCTCCCTATCTCTTACTGAACAGCCGCCTGCACGGCGGCAAAGGACGTACCGTCATGTCACAACACGCCACCGCCTATACGCCCCGCAATGCCTGGGACGTCTACGCCACGCCGGAGGAGCGTACAGCCATCCGCGCGCTGGCCGCGCGCTACCTTCAGTTCATCTCTGCCTGCAAGACTGAACGGGAAACTGTCGACTACGTGGCCGCCCGCCTCATGGAAGCCGGCTACGGTAATGACTTCACCAGCGGCAAGGTCATGCTGCCCCTGCGCGGCAAATGTATCTTCATCGCCCGGCGCGGCACGGCACCGCTGTCCGAGGGCCTGCATCTCATTGCCGCCCATGCCGACACGCCGCGCCTTGACTTCAAGCAGCGGCCGCTTATAGAGCAGCCGGGCGTGGCTCAGGCCAAAACGCACTACTATGGCGGCATCCGCAAGTATCAGTGGCTGGCCCGCCCCCTGGCCCTGCATGGCGTACTGATCAGAAGCGACGGTACGACAGTGCGCGTGCGCGTGGGCGAAGATGCCGGAGACCCCGTGTTCACCATTGCGGATTTGCTGCCGCATCTGGCCCAGAAGCAGAATACGCAGACCGTGGCCGACGCCTTTGAAGCGGAAAAACTCAATGTCATCCTTGGCCACAGCCCCCTGCCCACGGCAGACGGCGATGCCCCCGGAGAACCGATCAAGGGGCAGCTGCTGGATATTCTGCTGCGCAAGTACGACGTGCGGGAAGAAGACTTCGTCTCTGCGGAAATGCAGGCCGTCCCCGCCGGGGAAGCGCGCTTTGTCGGGCTGGACGAGGCCCTGCTCGGCGGCTACGGACAGGACGACCGCATCTGCGTATTTGCCGCGCTGGAAGCACTCCTGACGGCGGAAGAACCGCGCCACACCGTGGCGCTGATGTTCTGGGACAAGGAAGAAATCGGATCGGACGGCGCCACCGGCGCATCGTCCAGCTTCCTGCGCTACTGCATGGAGGATGTGGCGGCCGCATGGGGCGAAGGCGCTCGCATATCGCAGATCATGCTGGCCACCAGAGCGCTTTCCGCCGACGTGAATGCCGCGCTGGACCCGGATCATCAGGAAGTGCATGAAAAGCAGAACGCCGCCATGCTGGGATTCGGCCCCTGCTTCTGCAAATTCACAGGCTCGCGTGGCAAATACGGCGCTTCCGAAGCGGATGCCGAGCTGCTGGGCTGGCTGCGCGGCATGTACAACCGGCTGAACATTCCCTGGCAGATTGCGGAATGCGGGCGCGTTGATCAGGGCGGCGGCGGTACGGTGGCCCTGTTCCTCGCGGCCCACGGCATGCAGGTCATCGACTTCGGCCCCGCGCTGCTGGGCATGCACAGCCCCTTCGAACTTTCCAGCGCCGTGGACCTCTTTGCCACTGTTCGGGCATACAGGGCATTTCTGGAAGCCTAAGATATTTGTTGTGGCGGGCCGCGTTCCGGCAGTGAGACGCGTGCATGCACCGCAAACAGCATGCACGCGGAAAAAGGGAGGTCTGAACCTCCCTTTTTTTCGCTGTCAGCCTTGCAGGCAGAGATGAATTGAAGGCAGGTGCAGCCAGCGCGCGGATGGCTGTGCGCTCCTCCATAGCCGGCTTCCATGAAGCGGGCGCCACGCAGTCGACAGTTTCCCGTATCGAAGAGCGCCTTCCCCAACGCCGCCAGGATGGCACAGCATACAAAAAAAGCCGGAGTGCTCACACACTGCCGGCTTTTTCCTGACGGGAAGAAAATTCTAGAACATGAAACGGGCGCCGAGGCTGAACTCGTTCATGTAGGGGTTGGTTTCCACCTTGGTGTTGTTCTGGCTGATGTCATGCTGGCTCATGCCGACAAAGCGGTAGCCCAGATCCACGGCCAGATTTTCATTGACGGCATAGGCCAGACCCACGCCGGCATTCCATGCAAACGTGGTGTAGCGGTCATCCATGGAATACTTGTTCGCGCCATTCTTGACGTCGTAGCCGGCATACTGGAAAGCCATGCCAAGGCCGGCGCCCACATAGGGCGTGAAGGCGGTAGCGTTGTGGAAATCCCAGTAGAAGTTCAGGAAGGTGGTGGTGGAGTTCCAGGTGCCTTCCACCTTGCCCCTGTTGCCGCTCCAGCTTTCGGAAGCATTGGTGCGCAGCGCCACTTCCAGTTCGGTGCGTAGGGGCAGACCCTGCTGGGGATAGAAGTCATAGCCCGCGGCCACGGCACCGGCGAAGGTGGACTGTCCCTGCTGGCCAATGCCATAGCCGGACAGACCGTCCTGAGAAACCGTGCCCGTGTTGTACACGCTCAGCATGATTTTCGGAGAAATGTACAGTCCCTGCGCGGCATTGGACAGGGCGGGAACTGCCAGAACGGCAATGAGAGCGCACAACGCCAGTATGCGTTTCATAAAATAGCCTCCTAGATTTTTTTCTGAAAAACTCTAAACCGCTGCAAGTATGACAAAGCCGGACTGTCTTGTCAACCAGGACGCCTTTTCACACGGAAAAGGCGAGCTTGACGCAAAGAAAAGGCCCTGCGGCAGCATACGGGCGCAACCGCATGCAGCGCAGAGCCTTCTTCCTCTGTGCGGCGGGACTAGATGAATTCGTCCACGCGGCCCACGGATATCTTCTTCAGCAGGCGTTCCGCAGCGCCACGGTAGTTTTCCGGCATCTTCGCCAGCTTCTTGCGCAGCATGGCCTCGCCTTCATCGCGCGTGATGGGCGACGCATAGTGATACAGATATTCGCTGAACGAGGAGACGGCGTTGGGCCCGCACTGCGAGGCCATGGTGCCGTATTCATGCATCATGTCCAGGAAATTCTGCCCGGAACGGCCCAGACGGGGACAGGCCGTGCAGAACGAGGGCATGTGCTCGGCTTCTTCCAGCAGGAAGCGCACCACTTCATCCACATGGCAGTCCTCACCGATGGGGAACTTCACCTCGCCTTCCTGCGGATTGGTATTGAAATGCTCATAGGGATTGGCGACGCTGCCGGTCAGCAGCTGGGAACAGCCGCAGCCGCAGCCCTGACGCCACAGGGAGGCGGGTTCCTTGGTGGTCAGGATGATGCCCGCATAGGGCACGGCCAGACGCATGATGGCCACGGCGTGCAGATAGTCCGCATCGGAAACGGGATAGGGCACAGGAACCTGCACGGAACAGGGCACAGGACGCATGCGGTGCAGGCTGATGGTGGTGGCGCCCACGTCATAGGCGCGCTCCAGATGGGCCACATGCAGCATCAGCGCCAGCAGGTCGAACTTCCAGGGCCCGAGGCCCAGCATCAGTCCCATGCCCACGCCGCTCAGGCCGGCTTCAATAGCCACGTCCAGCGAGCGCAGACGCTGCTCGAAGTTGCTCTTGGGGCCGCGCAGGTGATGGCTGCGGTAGCTCTTTTCAAAATACGTATCCTGATACAGGAGACAGGAGCCGATGTCCGCATTGCGGAAGGCTTCATATTCATCCTTATGCAGCGGCGTCAGGTTGATATTCACACGGCGAATTTCACCACTGTGCTCACGCACGGAGTAAATGGTGCGCGCCGCCTCCAGCACATACTCAATGCCGCCGTCCGCACGGTGCGCGCCGGCCACCAGCAGCACGCGCTTGTGGCCCTGGCGGATCAGCTTGCGGGTGGCCTCCACGATTTCGTCGCGGGTCATGCGCTTGCGTTCCACCAGCATGTTGCTGTGCTTGTTGGCGCAATAGGTGCATTCGCTGTCGCAGTAGTTGGAGACGTGCAGCGGCGCGGTCAGCACCACGCGGTCGCCGTAGACCTTCTCCTTCACCATATTGGCCGTGACCTGGATGGCTCTCCGGTCAGCCGGGTCTTCCACAGCCATCAGGCTGGCCGCCTCCTCTATGGTGAGATTCTGCAAGTTCAGCGACTTGGCAAAAATTTCCTGCAATTCTTCCTTGCCCGGGGCCTTGGCCTGTTCCAGCGCCGCAGCGATGGCGGCAGTATCAAGCCACGCGGGAATTTCCTTGTGAGCCATATGATCCTTCCTTGAAACGTTCAAACACATGGATAAAGACGGGGAACCGCGGCACGTCGGGGCACAGCCAGCTCATCCCCCATGCCGGGGGGCTTCCTACCACAAGGCAGTCCGAAAATCTAGTGCTTTTTTTCACAATAATCCGAATCGGCCGTTTTTCCGAATACAATCTATAACATAGTGAAATCGCATGCAATAAAAAAAGGAAGCCGCGGCATGGCGGCTTCCCCTTTTGTACAGGAATATGCGTGTTGCCTAGAACAGCCCTGTTACCTGGCCGCTCTCCACATCCACGTCAATGCGGCGGAAGGCGGGACGGGAGCCCGTGCCCGGCATGAGCATGATGTCCCCGGCCACAGGCACGACCATACCCGCGCCGCCATAGAGCAGCATGTCGCGCACGTGGAGCCGCCAGCCCTTGGGAGCGCCCTTGAGCATGGGATTGTCCGACAGGGAGTACTGCGTCTTGACCATGCAGACGCCCAGCTCGTCGGCGTCGGGGCGCTGCTGAATCTCGGCCATGATTTTTTTGGCCTTGGGCGAATAGTCCACGCCGTCCGCGCCATACACCTTGGTGGCAATCTGCTCGATGCGATCCGCAATGGGCGTGTTCCACTCGTACAGCGGGCGGAAGGAATTGGTATCGTTGCAGGCGTCCATGACCGCGTCGGCCAGCTCCAGCGCACCGTCGCCGCCGTGCTCCCAGTGGGTGGACAGGGCCACGCGGGCGCCGGCGCTCTCGCAGATGCGGCGGACAGCGGCGATTTCCGCGGGCGTATCCGTGGCAAAGGCATTGATGCAGACCACGGGAGAAATGCCGGCCATGCGAATGATGCCGATGTGGTGCAGCAGGTTGGCGCAGCCGGCCTCCACCAGACCCACGTTTTCCGTGCGGTATTCATCGGGCAGGGGCCGTCCGGCCACGGGCACGGGCGCGCCGCCGTGGCTCTTCAGGGCGCGAACCGTAGCCACCAGCACGGAGGCGTCGGGCGTCAGGCCGCTGTAGCGGCACTTCAGGTTCCAGAACTTTTCAAAGCCGATGTCCGCGCCGAAGCCGGATTCCGTGACATGGTAGTCGGCCAGCTTCAGAGCCACCTTGTCCGCGATGACGGAGCTCTGGCCCAGGGCGATATTGGCAAAGGGGCCGGCGTGCACGAACACGGGCTGCCCTTCGATGGTCTGGATGAGGCTGGGCTTGATGGCCTCGATCATCCAAGCGGTCATGGCGCCGTCCACTTCCAGGTCCGCCGTGGTAATGGGGCGGCCATGCTTGTCGGAGGCCATGACGATGCGGCCCATGCGCTCGCGCATGTCCTTGAGGTCTCTGGCCACGGACAGGATGGACATGACTTCGGAGGCCACCGCGATGTCGAAGCGGGAGCGCATCATGAAGCCGTCGTTGCTGCGGCCGTCGCCTTCAATGCCGATGATGATGTTGCGCAGCGCCTGGCAACAGAAGTACATGACCCAGCCCATGCGCACGGACGTGGGATCGATGTCCAGACGCTTCATGCCGGAGAGGCGCTCCAGCTTCTCGTCGTCATAGTTGCGCTCATGCTGCATGCGCGAGGTCAGGGCCACCATCCCCAGGTTGTGCGCATTGCAGATGGCGTTCAGGTCGCCGGTGAAGCCCAGGGAATAGGGCGTCAGCGGGATGCACTGCGACAGCCCGCCGCCGGCGGCGGAGCCCTTCACGCCCATGGTGGGGCCGCCGGAAGGCTGGCGGATGGCGGCGGAAGACTTCTTGCCGCGCCTGCCGAGGCCCTGCACCAGCCCGATGGTGGTAGTGGACTTGCCCTCACCCAGCGGCGTGGGCGTGATGGCCGTCACGTTGACATACTTCCCGTTGGGGCGGTCTCCCAGACGGCGCAGCAGCGCGGGGGCGTCAATCTTTGCCATGTAGTGGCCGTAGGGAAAGACTTCCTTCGGCTCAAGGCCCATTTCTCCGGCGAGCTGCTCAATGGTCTTCATATGTGCTTCCGCCTCCCGGGCGATTTCCCAGTCGGCGTGCTGCTTCGGATCAAGCGCCATGCTATTCCTCCCGATATAGAATATGACGGTGTTATGTGTCTTATACGACACTCTCCCCCTGTTAGGCAAGGCGAAAAGATATTTCTTTTTCCCCGTTTTTCCCCTATGGTTTCTCTTCGGAGGCGCGGCAGCGGCAGTCCTCCGGGGAGGAAGCGTGAAACAGTACGCCGCGTCCTGCGGTCCATACAGGCTGACGCTGGCCGTCCGCCTTCTCGGCAGGGATGTTCAGCTGCTGCTGACCGGCGGCGCGGCGCATATCGGCGCGGTGGCCCTCGCGGTGCCGCGCGCCGGCCTGCGCCATGCGGAGAGCGCCGGGGCGGACGCCTCCGTGCTCTGCGTCAGCGGGCACAGGGAGGACCTGCTTGCCCGGGAAACGGCCCTGCGGGTCAGCCGGGCATGGCGGACGGTGGTCTGCGCTACCTGCGGCATCCATTTCGACGGACTGGATGAGGAGGGCATCACCACAGTGCTTTCCCTGGCCCGCCGCCTGACGGATCGCCTGCTGGCGGACCCGCCGCCGCTCCCTCTCCTCCCGCACGGATGCAACGCCGTCCGTGCCGCAAATACGCCGGCAAAAGGAGATGTTTCATGATTACGACGCAGGAACTGGAAGAGCTGGAACAGTACATGACCTCCGGCCAGATGGAGCAGGACTTTGCGGACGGCTGCGAGCATGACAGGTTCTATTTGCTGGAATTGCTGGAAAAGCTGATGGACGTGGCGGAAACGGCCGATGCCGTGGCCACGCGCATCATCTTCAAGGGCAAGATTGACGCTCTGGCCGGTGCGCCGCAGGCATGATACCTGTTCCCGACGCCCTGCTCGGCCCGCTTGTCTGCGGCCTGCTCTGGGCTCTGGCCGCTGCGGCCCTGACCATCAGCGTGCGCCGTCTGCGC
Organism: Desulfovibrionaceae bacterium; assembly: GCA_029008115.1. Classification (GTDB taxonomy): domain Bacteria; phylum Desulfobacterota; class Desulfovibrionia; order Desulfovibrionales; family Desulfovibrionaceae; genus JAQVCS01. The sequence continues at coordinate 9,780 of JAQXJC010000032.1, forward strand.
GCCACCTTCGCCCCCGCCCGCCTGCCTCTGCTGGCGGCAGGCTGCGCCCTGCTCACGGCCCTGCAAAGCCTCGCGCTGCCCGCGTGGCCGGACGGCCTTTCCTTCGTCCCCTGCGGCGCGCTGGCGCTGAGCCTCTGGCTCGGCCCCTACGCCGCCTTCTGCGCCACGGCCACGGCCCTGACCCTGCATGCCTGCCTGTGGAACACCTGCGGCCTGCTGGCGCTGGGGGCCGTCATCTGCCATGCCGCCTTCCTGCCCTGCTTCGTACTGCACCCCTTCTGCTTCCTGACGCTGGCCGGCCCCCGTCCGGACGCCCTCCGCACGGCTCTGGCCGCCTGCCTGAGCGGCATAGGCGCCACGCTGGCCGGCGGCGCGCTCCTGCTGCTGGAAATGCGGGCCGGCGGCACGGCTTCCCTGCCGCCCTTCGCCGCGCGCTTCGTGCCGCTCTGCCTCAGCGCCGCCCTGTGCGAGGGCGTTCTCGCGGCCCTGGCGGCACTGCTGCCGCACCGCACGGCGGCCACGGGCGCTCCTTCCGTGCGGACCACCGCAGCCGGCCTGCTGGCAACCGCCGTCCTCCTGTGCGCCCTGAGCGGCCTTTCTCCCGCCGGCGTGCGGGACGGACTGGGAGATGCCGCCCGCGCCGCCTCCCTGCCGCCCACGGCCGCCGTCTCCGAACCGCACCGTGCGGCAGCGCGGATCCATGTCTTTCTCGCCACACTGCGGGCGGCACCGTCTCCGGCTGCCAGCAGCCCTGCCGCGAACGATCTCCGCACTCTGCCGGCTGACCGGGGAGCCCATGCCGGACGGGCGCTGGGCATGAGCGCCTGCGCCTTTCTGCTGATGCTGGCCGCCACCGCCGCCCTCCGGCCGCGCAGGCCACGTGAACAGGACGGCCGGAGCTAGCGGCAGCCTGCCACAGCCTGCCGCACCACGGCGCACAGATGCGCCACATCCTCCGTGGGCGACATGTACGGCGGCATCAGATAGATGAGCCGCCCGAAGGGACGTATCCAGACCCCCTGCGCCACAAAGAAGGCCTGCAACGCGGCCATGTCCACCGGCTGTCGCATCTCCACCACGCCGATGGCCCCCAGCACACGCACGTCCGCCACCTGCGGCAGCGCCCGGCAGGGCTCCAGCCCCTCCCGCATGACGGCCTCCAGCCGGGCCACGGCGCCGCGCCAGTCCGAGTCCAGCAACGTCTCCACACTGGCCCGGGCCACGGCGCAGGCAAGCGGATTGGCCATGAAGGTGGGGCCGTGCATGAAAACATGATCCCCCGCGCAGATGCCCTCCGCCACGCGGCGGGTGCAGGCCGTGGCGGAAAAGGTCATGCTGCCGCCGGTAAGCCCCTTGCCAAGGCAGAGGATATCCGGCGAGACATCCGCCCATTCTGCGGCGAACATCCTGCCCGTGCGGCCGAATCCTGTGGCAATCTCGTCAAAAATCAGCAGCACGTCATGGCGGCGGCACAGGGAGGCCAGATGCCGCAGGTAGTCCGGATGATAGAACCACATGCCGCCGGCTCCCTGCACCACAGGCTCCAGAATGACCGCTGCCAGCTCGTGCGCATGCGCCGCAAAGGCCCGATCCAAGGCCTCCGTGGACGCGGCGTCAAAGGGCGCATCAAAGCGGCAGGAGGGCCGCTCCATGAATATCTGGCGCGGCAGAATACCGGTGAACAGCGTGTGCATGCCGTTCACGGGATCGCAGACGGACATGGCGCCCACGGTGTCCCCGTGGTAGCCGCCGCGCGGCGTCAGCACCGCGGAGCGCTCCGTCCTGCCCTGCGCATGCCAGAACTGCACCGCCATCTTCAGCGCCACCTCCACCGCCACGGACCCTGAATCGGCATAGAAGATGCGCTCCAGCCCCGCCGGCAGCAGCGGCAGCAGCAGCTTGCCCAGCGCCACCGCCGGGGCATGGGTGATGCCGCCGAACATCACATGCGGCATGACCGCCGCCTGCTCCTGCAACGCGCGCACCAGCCGGGGATGTCCGTAGCCGTGCAGGGCGCACCACCACGAGGACATGCCGTCAATGAGCTCCCGCCCGTCATGCAGCACCAGCCGGTTCCCCCGGGCGCGGGCCACGGCATAGGCCGGCAGGGGACGGGTGGCGCTGGTATAGGGATGCCACAGATGCGCCGCATCAAAGGCCAGCATAGCCTCTTCCCGCTCTTTCCGGGCGGCCTCTTCCTCCCCGGCTCCGGACAGCAGTCCCAGCCGCCGGCCCAGCATCTCCGCCAGCGGCGCCAGGGCGGCGGCGGCCCGCGCCCAGCCCGCCGCCTCCGTGCGCGGCGCGGTCAGCTCCGCGCAGTGCGGCAGTACAAACGTTGGCGCGCATGTCCGCAGAAAGGCGATATTGTCCCGCGCAATGGCGGCGTCCTCGCTCCCCTCCGCCGCGTCCGGCGCGGGAGACGTGACCACCACGGCCGCCACCTCCACGCCGCGCAGGCGCAGGGCGTCCAGACTCAGCAGTGCATGGTTCAGAGCCCCCAGCCTGTTGCCCACCACCAGAATGACGGGAATATCCAGCAGGGCGGGCAGATCAAGCATGCGCTCCCGCGCATTCAGCGGCACCATCAGCCCGCCGGCCCCTTCCAGCAGGGTGCAGGCATGCCCTGCGCAGGCCGTGCGCAGGCTTCCGGCCAGAGCGGCGGCCTCCACGCTTCTCCCCTCCTGCCGCGCGGCCAGATGCGGCGAGGCGGGCAGACGGAAGCACAGCAGCGTCCGGGCCCGTGCCGTCGCATCCCTGCCGCCGCCCAGCGCCGCTTCATAGCGCAGCGCATCACAGCCGCCGTCCTCCGGCGAGTCCACTCCCGTCTGCACGGGCTTCACCGCCGCGGCATCCACGCCCCTGTCCCGCAGGGCCCGCAGCAGGGCCGCCGTCACCACCGTCTTTCCGGCATCGGTATCCGTACCGGACACGAAAAAAGCGTTCATGCCCATTATTCCGCAATCTCCAGTCCCTGCGCCTGAATCATCCTGATGTCATCCTCCAGCCCGCCGCCGCGCGTGGTAAGATAGTCGCCGGTCATCAGGGCGTTGGCTCCGGCGGCGAAGATGTCCGCCTGCCGCCCGCCCAGCACCAGCGGCCGCCCGCCGCACACCCGCAGCGTGGCCTGCGGCAGAATATGCCGGAACACGGCGATGATGCGCAGGGCTTCCGCCGCATCCAGAGGCGGACGGCCGCCCAGCGGCGTGTGCGGATGCGGATGCAGGAAGTTGAGGGGCACGTTGCGCACGCCCTCCTCGCGCAGGGCCAGCGCAAAGTCCACGCGATCCTCCCAGCTTTCGCCCAACCCGAACAGGCCGCCGCAGCACAGCTCCAGCCCTGCCGCCCGCGCCCGGCGCGCCGTGGTCCGCCTGTCCTGCCAGCGCTGCGTGGTGCAGATGTTCGGATAGTAGGATTCCGCCGTCTCCAGATTATGATGAAAGCGCGGCAGTCCGGCCGCATGCAGCGCTTCCAGCTGTCCCTGCGACAGCCGCCCCAGCGAGGCGCACAGCTTGCGGCGCACGCCGTCCGGACAGGAGGCAATAAAGTCGCGCAGGCGGACGAACTCCCCGCCCTCCAGCGCGCCGCCGCTGGTCACAAGGCCGATATGCCGCACGGGGCTGTCCGCCAGACGCGCCGTGCGCTCGGCCAGCTCCGCGTCCGGCAGCAGAGGAAAGACCGCCACGCCCGTGCTGTTATGACGACTCTGCGAGCAGAAACGGCAGTCCATGCCGCAGTTGCCACTGCGCGCATTGATGATGGCGCACAGCTCCACCCGGCGGCCGAAGGCTGCCTGCCGCAGTCGCGCCGCGCTGTCGAACAGGGCGGCATCTGTCCCGTGCAGGGCCAGCTCCAGAGCCGTCCCTCTGTCACAACCATTCATATATCCCTCCGGAAAAAAAGGAGACTTCACATAGTTATGCTGCACTGTACAACCGGCGTATGCCGCTGACAAGCGCGACGGCGGCAGTCCATACAACGGTGCATAAAAAAGAACTCTGGAGGCGCGACCCTCCAGAGTTCCCTGAATGTCCTGCACGCAATGCTACCGGGCAGCCTTGCGACGCTTCTCCCACAGCTTCATGTCGTTCATCTTCTTGCGGCGGTCGCGCTGCAAGCCCTTGCAGACCAGCGGCGTATCCTTCTTCAGGCCCCATTTTTCGCGATAGGAAACGGCATTCAGCCCGTGGCTTTCCAAATGGCGCCGCGTCAGAATCTTGAAGGACTTGCCGCATTCCAGGCAGACAACGGACTTTTCCTTGATGGACTTCTTCACATCGCAGGTTATCTCTCCGGAAGAGCACTCCAGCTCCCTGTCCCCTTCGGCAATGCCGCGGATGTCCGCGGCCAGCCTCTGGATAAGCGTGACAATCTCTTCCTCCGCCATGACGCGCACACTGGCCTGGGCGCGGACTATTTCCAGCGCCTCCTTCAGATAGTCATCCATGATTGAACTCCGGCAATGCGGTATGCTCCCGCAGTTATGATATTCGACAGCCACTGCGCATGACCAGCGCCATGCAGCCCACACATGCCAGCGCGCAATGCGGCATCATCAGGCACCTGCCTGTTTTCGTTATCATATCCCATAGTGAAGTCAATGCCTGCATACATGGTGCATGCCCTATGCACCAAAGGCATGCACTGCCAATCAGGGCCGATCGTACTGCCACAGGTCGGCACTGGACGCACTGCCCAGAAAATTCCGTCCCAGATAGCGCACCGCAATCCCCTGCACCGTCCGCGCTTCATTCGGCGTGCCAGATGCGCAGGGAACGCATGCAAACGCGGCATCGGCACGCCGTTCAAAGGCCGCCACGGCATCGGGATGCGGCAGGTCAAAGACGCGCGCCGCCCTTTCTCCGGCGGGCAGGACCTCCCGGTACTCCAGCGTCAGCTTTTCCCGTCCGAACGGAGCGCGGGCATACAGGCGGCGTACCAGCCAGCGGACGGCGTCGCGCCGCTGTCCGGCCAGCTCCGCAAAGGCATCGCGCGTTCCGTCCGCAATATACGTGCAGGCCGTAAAGGACAGGCCGCCCAGCGAGACTATTCCCCTGTGCTCGCTGAAGGGAGGTGTGCCATCATGATCCCATTCCCAGCCGGCAGGCAGTTCCGCATGGGCCACCACGGCCAGCGGCGCGGCGGCATCCTTCGCTCCGTACACGGCCAGCCACACGTCCACGGGCAGTCCCTGCACGGCTGATGTCCCGTCCAGCCGCGCAACGACGCGACCGGCGGTCTTCAGCGGCAGCTCCCGCGCGGACACGCAGGCAGCGGGATTGCTCGACGATACCAGCATGCCGTCCCGCATGCCACGCTGCACAGGCTGGCAGGCGCAGAGCAGCAGCGCCAGACAGCAGAACAGCACAGACAGTCTTGTCATGGCCTATCCCTCCTTCAGGAATGCGTCAGTACAGCCCCAGCATGCGCGGCATCCACGTGGAAAGCTGGGGGCAGAAGATGATGATGGCCAGAGCCACGAGCGCCACGCCAATCAGGGGCAGGGCCTCCCGGCTGATCTCCTCCAGCGTCAGCCCGCTGATCTTCGCGCCCATGAAGAGATTCACGGCCACGGGAGGCGTCACCTGCCCCACGGCCAGGTTCACGGTCATCATGATGCCGAACCAGACAGGGTCCCAGCCGAAGTGCGCCATGATGGGCAGCATGAAGGGCAGGAACACGTAGTAGATGGAGATGGCGTCCAGCAGCATGCCCGCAAAGAGCAGGATGACGTTGATGATGGCCAGCACCGCCCACTGATTTTCGGAAATGGCCAGCAGCACGGCCGAGCCCTTTTCCACCAGCCCCACGGCGGAGGCCACCCAGGAGAACAGGCCGGCGCAGGTGACCACGATCATCACCACGGCCGTGGAGCGCACCGTGACGGCAAAAATCTCGAACAGCTCCTTCAGGGACGTGATGGTGCGATAGATGAACACGCCTACGAACAGCCCGTAGAACACGGCCACGGCCGCCGCCTCCGTGGGGGAGAAGATGCCGCCGTAGATGCCGCCCAGAATGACCACGGGGGTCATCACGCCCCAGAAGGCCTCGCGGAAGGCCCGGCCCACCGGCACGACGGATTCCCTGCGGCCACGGTAGCCCCGCCTGCACGAAATGACATACACGGCGACCATGATGCACAGGGCCACCAGCAGCCCGGGCAGGAAGCCGGCCGCAAAGAGCGCCGGCACGGAGACGTCCGCCACGCCGCCGTAGACGATGAAGGCTATGCTGGGCGGAATGACGATGGCCAGACCGGAGGTGACGGACACCGTAGCCGTGGCAAAGGCCTTGCCGTAGCCGGCCCGCGCCATGCCAGGAATGAGCAGCAGCCCCAGCGCGGCCACCGTGGCCGGGCCGGAACCGCTCACCGCGCCCCAGAAGGTGGCCACGGCCACCGTGGCTACGGCCAGCCCGCCGGACATGCCCGCCGTCAGGCTCTCCATGAGCACCACGATGCGCGAGGCTATGCCGGCCTTTTCCATGATGTAGCCGGCCAGAATGAAGAAGGGAATGGCCAGCAGGGGGAACTTGGCGATGCCGGCGAAGAAGTTGTAGGAGAGCATTTCAAAGCCCATGTCCCAGTACCAGCAGACCGCCAGCGCGGAAAGCCCCAGGCAGATGGCGATGGGCACGCGGAGCAGCAGCGGGACCACGAACAGAAGCAGCAGCCAGAAGGCGGGATCGTTGAACAGTTCCATCATGACGGCACCTCCGCTATATGTCGTTCCGCCGCATATCGGCAGCGGCGCGCTGCGCCAGGCGCACGATGGCCAGGGCGGAGAACAGGGGCGTGGCCACGGTGTACCACCACACGGGCAGGCCCAGCGATTCCGACGACGCCTCCAGCGCCATCTCGTCCAGCACCTCCAGCGTCCCCATCCAGATCATCACGCCAAAGAAGACACAGCAGCAGATCACGCCCAGCCAGTAGCAGCAGAACCGCCACGGCCGGGACAGCGACGTATACAGCAGGCTCATGCAGAGATGCCCGCCGTCACGAAATTCTCTGGCCGCTCCCAGCAGCACGACCCATACGAAGAAGTTGATGGTCAGCTCCTCTGACCAGGCGAAGGAATATGTAGTGCAGTAGCGGACGATGACGTTGACAAAGGCCACGGCGGCCATGATGCCGAGCAGCGCCGCGCCGAGCAGCTCCTCAAATCGTGACGTGAAGAATCTGAACATGGCGAATCTCGAAATGCAATGGTGCGCCACGGCATATCCGGCATGCCCCGGCGCGGGACAGAGATGAAACAAAGCGGGGCCTCCCCGCGCGGAAGGCCCCGGCTACAGAATGGGCAGTCTAGCGGGCGGCGGCCATATCGGCCTGCGCGGCCTTGACCAGCTCTTCGCCAATCTGCGGAATCCACTTGTCACGCACGGCCTTCGTGGCGTCAAAGAACAGCCTGACCTGCTCCGGCGTGAACTTGGTCACCGTCATGCCGTTCTGTTCCAGACAGCCATAGGGGTCCGTAATCGCCGGCACTTTGTTCAGCTTCTGGAGCAGGGCGAGGGAGGCGCCGTTGTCCATGCCCAGACGGGACAGGGCCTTGCCATAGGCTTCGGCTTCCCTGGCGCAGTCGAGCAGAATCTTCTGGTCTTCCGCGCTGAAGCCCTTCCACACCTTGGGATTGACGCCCAGCAGCAGCGGGTCGATGAGGTAGTGCCAGTCCGTCAGGAACTTGTGGTAGTTCCAAATCTTCACCGGGATGATGATGCCGTTGGTGGGATTTTCCTGCCCGTCCACCAGACCCTGCTGGAAGCCGGTGGTGGCTTCGCTCCAGTTCATGTTGACGGGGTTGGCGCCCAGCTCGCGGAAGGTCTCAATGAAGATGGGGCTGCCCACCACGCGAATCTTGAGGCCCTTCATGTCTTCGGGCCTGGTGATGGGGCCCTTGCTGGTGGTCAGCTCGCGATAGCCGTTTTCGCCCCAGCCGATGATCTTCACGCCCTTCTTTTCGATGGCGGCGATCATCATCTGGCCGGACTTGCCGGCTTCGATGGCGTCCATAGCCTTGTAGCGGTCAGGCTCAGAAGCCAGCAGGAAGGGCAGCGCGGGCAGGTTCAGCTCCTTGATCTGCGGCGACCAGTTGATGGTGGAAGACAGGGCGAAGTCGATGGCGCCGTTGCGCAGCATCATGAATTCGGAGGTCTGCTTCCCGGCCAGCAGCTGGCTGGAATGGTATACCTTGATGTTCACGCGGTTGTCGGTGCGCTGGCGCACGATATCCGCAAAGTAGGTGGCGCTCATGCCCCAGCCGGACGTGGCGCCGGGAACGACGCTTAATTTGTACTCGGCCTTGTAGCCGGCGGCCGACGCAGGCACGCACAAGGCGCACAGCAGCACGGCGCACATGGCCATACGCAGAAAATGCTTCATGACTTTCCTCCCAAGAATTGCAAATGTCCCGGCTGTCCGAAGAGCGCCCGCATGCGCATTCCTCCTCCCGCCGGAGTGCCGCCGTCATGTGCGGCATGGCCTTTTCATATACATGGTAATGCCAGCAAAAGTAAAGGAAGAATCACAATAAGTGCGGCCGTCGTGCACAGCCAGCAGGTATTGGCCATGTCCAGGTCCAGATGGTACAGAGAGGGCGGCACCAGCGCATTCATGGCCACGGGCATGCAGGACACGATGAGCACGGTCTTCAGCGGCAGGCCGCCGTCCACGGCGCCCAGTCCCGCCCACCAGCCCAGCGAGCAGACCACCGCCGGCGTGCAGCAGAACTTGATGGCCGCAACGCTCATCCACTGCCGGGTATAGAGCCCCACGCGGGACAGGCGCAGGCTCATGCCCACGGCGGTCAGGAAGAGCACCGTGGCCAGCAGCATGGTGCCAGAGGCCAGAGGCCCGCACCACGCCGGGCGCGGCACCCCCTGCCAGTTCAGCAGCACGCCCAGGGCCAGCGCCGCCAGCACTCCCGCAAGCACAGGCCCGCCCGCAAGCACGCGCCCCTTCCGCCGCCCCGTCTCCGGCGTCGCGGCCTCCGCGCCGTAGCGCCGCGCCACGGGCAGGCCCACCCCGAAATAGTAGAAATCCTCGCACAGCCGGTACAGCGCCACCAGCGCTATGCTCCCCTCGCCCAGATAGAGCACGCTGACCAGCCCGCCCAGTGCGCCGATATTGGTGAAGGTGCCGCAGCAGAACATGCTCCCCGTCTGCCGGCGATCCAGCCTGAGCAGACGGGCCGCCAGCAGCGCGAACAACCCTCCCGCAGCCCAGCTGGCCACCCCCAGCGCCGGCAGAGCCAGCAGGCGGACGTCCGGCGCGGGCAGTCCCCACAGGGAGAGCATGGCTGACAGCGGCATGCAGCCGAAAAGCGCCACCAGCTGCATGCGGCGGCGCAGGGCCGCCAGCGCCGGTTCGCCGGACTCCCCGACCACGCGGCGCACAAGGCAGCCGGCGCTCAGACTGGCCGCAATGACCGCCAGCGTCATCAGCAGCGTCTCCACGGCGCCCCCCGAATCTCCCGTCATCTCTCCCCTCCTCCGGACCAGCCGCGCCGGCAGCAGAGCTCCCCTGGCGGGCGGCATCCGCATCCATGCGTCCTGCATGCTGCGGAATATAGCGGAAGGCCCCTTGTCCGGCAAGCGCCGCCGGTCTATCATGCCTCCGGCCGCGATTTCCCCCCGTGCCGCAACGCGCATCCTCCGGAGACATCATGCACACCTTTCTCTCTGCCGCCGTTCCCTGCCCCATCGACCCCATGCTCCCCGCCATTGCCGCGTCGATGGAGGAGAATCCGCGCCTCGTGCTTGCCGCGCCGCCCGGCGCGGGCAAGACCACGCGCGTGCCTCCGGCCCTGCTGGACGCGCCCTGGCGCGGCGACGGCAGCATCCTCATGCTGGAGCCACGGCGGCTGGCGGCGCGCGCGGCGGCACGGCACATGGCCCGCCTGCTGGGGGAAAGGCCCGGACAGCGCGTGGGCTATGCCATGCGTCTGGAGCGTTGCCAGAGCGCGGCGACCCGCATTCTGGTGGTGACGGAGGGCGTGCTCACCCGCATGCTCCAGCAGGACCCGGAACTGACGGGCGTTGCCTGCATCATCTTCGATGAATTTCACGAACGGTCCCTGCATGCGGACACAGGACTGGCCCTGTGCCTCGAATGCCAGGAGGCGTTCCGTCCCGATCTGCGGCTGCTGGTCATGTCCGCCACGCTGGATACGGAAGCCGTGGCGGCCCTGCTGGGCGGCTGTCCCGTGCTGCGCAGCCAGGGCCGGGCCCATGCCGTGGACGTGCGCCACAGCCCCGTGCCCCGGCAAAAACGTCTGGAAGAGCATGTGGCCGACGTCATTCTCCACGCCCTGCGCACGGAACAGGGGAGCATCCTCGCCTTTCTGCCCGGCATGGGAGAAATCCGCCGCACGCAGGAGGCGCTGGAAGCGGCCCTGCCCGCGAACCTGCGCGGCGGCACCTCCATCCGCCCCCTGCACGGCAGCCTGCCGCCGGCGGCACAGGACGCGGCCATTGCCCCCGCCGCGCCATGGGAGCGCAAGGTAGTGCTGGCCACCGCCATTGCGGAGACATCCCTGACCATCGAGGGCGTGCGCATCGTTGTGGACAGCGGCCTTGCCCGCAGTGCGCGGCACGACAGCGGCACGGGCATGAGCCGCCTTGTCACCACGCGCGTGTCTCTGGCGCAGGCGCGGCAGCGAACCGGACGCGCCGGACGCACGGAGCCGGGCATCTGCTGGCGCCTCTGGGACGCGGCGGAGGAAGCGGGCTTCGCCGCCTTCCCCCGTCCGGAAATCATGGAGGCCGACCTCTGCCCCCTGCTCCTCCAGCTGGCGGGCTGGGGTGTCACGGACGCCCGCTCCCTGCGCTGGCTGACGCCGCCGCCGGAAAGCGCCCTGCGCCTTGCGGCGGACACGCTGGCGGCGCTGGGCGCTACGGACGGCAGAGGGGCCATTACCCGGGCGGGCAGGGAGATGCTTTCCATTCCCGCCCATCCCCGGCTGGCCCGCATGCTGCTGGAAGCACGGCGCAGCGGCCTTCTGGAAGAAGCCTGCCTGCTCGCGGCCCTGCTGGAGGAACGCGACATTCTGCCGCAGGCGGACAGCGACCTGCGGCGGCGGTTCCAGCTTGCCGTCACCGGCTCCGGCCCCGCGGCGCGGCGCATACGGCAGGGCGCGCGCCAGCTTGCCCGTCTGTGCGCAGGCAGGGAGCATGCCGAACCGGGCCCAGCCTCCGACGGCGAGGCGCAGGCCGGACGGCTTGTTGCCCTCGCGTGGCCGGAATGGATGGGGCAGAACATGGGCGGAGGGCAGTTCCGTCTGCGCGGCGGCCGCATGGCCTTCCTGTCGGAGGAGGACAGCCTCGCCCGCGAGCCCTTCCTGGCCGTGGCATCCCTGAGCGGCGATCCGGCCCGCTCCCGCATCTTCCGTGCCGCTCCCCTGTCGCGGCGGCAGATAGAAGAGCTCTGGGCGGAGGAGACGATCTCGGAGGATGCCGTTGTCTGGGATGCGCGCGCCGGCATGGTGCAGGCACGGCGGCAGCGCCGCCTCGGCGCGTTGGTGCTGGAAGATATGCCCCTGCCCGCCCCCGCGCCGGAGGCCAGACTGTCCGCCCTGCTGGACGGCATCCGACAGATGGGCCCGCACGCCCTGCCGTGGACGGATGACCTGCGGCAGTGGCAGGCGCGGGTGGAGCTGCTGCGCGGCCTCTTCCCCCGGGACTGGCCGGACGTGAGCGACGCCGCCCTGCTGGACAGGCTGGAAGACTGGCTCGCGCCCTTTCTGGACGGCATCAGCCGCGCCGCCCAGCTGCGCAATGTCGATCTGGCCGCAGCCCTGCACGCCCTTCTGCCCTGGGATCAGGCCAGAAGGCTGGACAGGCTGGCCCCCGCCCGCATTACCGTGCCGTCCGGCTCGTCCATCGCCATCGACTACCGCGCGGCGCACGGCCCCGTGCTGGCGGTCAAGCTTCAGGAGCTGTTCGGCTGGGAGGACAGCCCCGCCATTGCTGACGGCCGGGTACGCCTCTGCCTGCATCTCAACTCCCCGGCGGGACGGCCGCTCCAGGTCACGCAGGACCTGCGGCACTTCTGGCGCAACGGCTATGCCGCCGTCCGGGCGGAGATGCGCGGACGCTATCCCAAGCATCCCTGGCCCGAAGACCCGCTCACGGCCACGGCCACGCGCCTTACCAAGAAGCGGCTGGCTGCCGGCAAGGGCTGAGAAACTGGAGAACGGCGCCTTGCCGCCCCGCGCTAGCCCCGCCGCCACGGCCACCGCTCCCGCAGGAAGGCCGCCGCGCGCAGCTCGCTCCAGTACCGGGCGCCCGCGCCGGGCACCACAAAGCCCACGTGCCCGCCGTGTCTGGCAATCTCCAGCGTAAAGCGGGGATTCCGCTCCGCCGCCTCCACGGGAAAGCAGGCCGGCGTGCAGAAGGGATCATCCTGCGCCTGTAGCAGGCAGACGGGAATGCGGATGCTCCGCAGCAGGGGCGCGGCGCTGCTGGCGGCCCAGTACTCGTCCGCCGAGGCGAAGCCGTACAGCGGCGCGGTGAAGCGGCTGTCAAACTCCCGGAAGGTGTGGCAGCGCTCCATCCCCGCCACCGAAGGATAGCCGGGAAAGCGGGCGGCCTTCTCCCGCACCTTGCGGCGCATGGTGCGCATGAAGTATTCCATGTACGGACGGCAGGCCAGGCTGTCCAGACGGGGCGCCGCCGACGGCAGATCGCAGGGCACGGAAACGACAAAGGCCAGCTTCACGGCCGTGGGCACGGCGTCCGGATTCTCGCCCAGCCATTTAAGTATCTGGTTGCCGCCCATGCTGAAGCCCATGAGCGCCAGCTCCCCGTAGCCCTGCCGCAGGGCCCAGTCCGCCACAGCCGCCACGTCGCCGGTCTGGCCCATGTGGTACAGGCGGTCGGTGTCGTTCATCTGCCCCGAACAGGAGCGCATGTTCCATGCCAGCACGTCGAATCCGGCCTCCAGACAGACTCTGGCCATGCCGATGACGTACTTGCGGCGGCTGTTGCCCTCCAGCCCGTGCGAAATGATGACCGCCCGCCGGCTCCGCTCCGATCCCTGCCGCCTGTGCACGTCCACGTCCAGGAAATCGCCGTCGGGCAGGGTCATGCGCCGCCGCGCGCACGGCAGCGGCGGCATGTCCCGGAAGAGCACGGGCCAGCAGGTCTGCACATGGCCATGCCGCAGCCACCAGGCCGGACGATAGGAAGAATGAATCACTGGCATACTGCCCCCTTCTCTGCTATGCTGCCTTGCGGCCGCGCCCCCGTCCTGCCGACGGCCGGCACGATCCGCTCCGGAAATGCCCTCACCCGTTCACGCCACGGCAGCCGCGCGCCGCGCCAGGCCCGCCGGCACTGCGAGGAAGTCCCGTGCCCACAGCTGACATCGCCATCCTCGGCGCAGGGGCCGCCGGCCTCATGTGCGCCCGCGCGGCCGCCGCACGCGGTCTTTCCGTCATACTCCTCGATCAGGCCGCCGCACCCGGCGGAAAAATCCCCATCAGCGGCGGCGGCAGGGCCAACGTCACCAACCTGCACATGGGACCGGCCTTCTACTTCGGCAACCAGCCGGAATTCTGCGCCTATGCGCTGGATCGCCTTGCGCCGCAGGACGTAATCCGCATGGTGCAGGCATACGGCATCAGCTGGGAGGAACGCACCCACGGGCAGATATTCTGCCGTGAGCCGGCGCGGAAGCTGGCCGGCTGTCTGGCGGAAGACTGCGCGCGGCTGGGCTGCATGCTGCTGCCGCGCCGCACCGTGCGCCGCGTTGTGCCGGAGAGCGGCGGCTTCCGCATCGAGACCGGCGGCGGCACCGTGCGCGCCCGGCAGTGCGTGCTGGCGCTGGGCAGCCCCGCATGGCCGCAGGCCGGCGGCACGGATGCCGGCTGGCGTCTGGCAAGGGCGCTGGGCCATGCCGTCATTCCCGCGCGCCCCGTGCTGACGCCCCTGCTCATGCCGCCGGACTGGCCTCTCCGCAGTCTGGCCGGCATCAGCCTGCCCGTGCGCATCACCTCCGGCGGCCAGTCCTTCGAGGATGATCTGCTCTTTACGCATCACGGCATCAGCGGCCCGGCCAGCCTCAAGGCCAGCGCCCTGTGGCGGCCCGGCGGCACTGTGGAAATCGACTTTCTGCCCGGCACGGCGCGCGGCGCCCTGCTGGACGCCCCCGGCAGCGGCAGGCTGCTGGCCCGCACCCTGCTTTCCCGCGTCATGCCGCAGCGGCTGGCCGACGCCCTCCTGCCGGAGGACTGCGCACGGCGCAGAACGGCGGAGCTGTCCCGGGCCATGCGCGACCGGCTGGAGCGGGCCGTCCATGCCTGCGTTCTCCGCCCCTGCGGCGCCGGCGGGCTGAAGAAGGCCGAAGCCTGCGCCGGCGGCGTGGATACGCGCGAGCTGAATCCCTGGAGCATGGAAAGCCTGCTGGTGCCCGGCCTGTACGTCATCGGCGAAATGGTGGACATCACGGGCCAGCTTGGCGGCTACAACCTGCACTGGGCATGGGCCAGCGGCCTGGTGGCCGGAGAAAGCATCCCGCGATAGCCCGCCGCGCTCCCTCCCGCATGCGGCCAGGCGGATCGCACCGCGCTCACGCCCCGCGCCCGCTGGCGGACGCGCCCATGGAGGCGGCCACGATGCAGGCCAGCCCCATCCACTGCCACATGTCCAGCCTCTCCCCCAGGAACAGGAAGCCGGAAAGGGCCGCCAGCCCCGGGGACAGGCTCATCAGCGTGCCGAAGGTACGGGCGGGCAGGCGGGACAGGGCCGCCATTTCCAGCACATAGGGCAATGCGGAGGAGATCAGCCCCAGCGCCAGACCATATCCCAGATGCAGCGGCCTGAACAGGGCCGCCCCGCTGGCGTGCACGCCTATGGGCAGCACCAGCGCCGCACCCGCCAGCATCCCCACGCAGACGGAGACCGGGCCGCCCGCGCCGCCGGCCTTCTTGCCGAAGACGATATACAGGGCCCAGCAGGTTCCGGCCCCCACGGCGAAGCAGACCCCGAGGGGATCAAGGGCACCGCCGCACTGCCGCAGGGGCAGCAGGAGCGAGAGTCCGGCCAGGGCCAGCCCGATCCAGCAGAAATCCACCGGCCGGCGCGAGGTCAGGGCGGCCACCGTCAGCGGCCCCATGATTTCAATCCCCACGGCCACCCCCAGCGGCACGCGCCCTATGGCCAGATAGAAGAGCAGATTCATGGCGCCCAGCGACAGCCCGTACAGCGCCGTGGAACGCCAGGCTCCCCTCGGCAGGCCGGTGCGCCACGGGCGGAACGCGGCGCAGAGCAGCAGGGCCGAGCAGGACAGGCGCAGCGCCGTCACGCCTTCCGGCGGCAGCATGGCGAACATGCTCTTGGCCAGCGAGGCGCTGGAGGTCATGGAGACTTCGGCGCACAGCACCAGCAGCACGGCAAAGTACGGCGATTCCCGCAGGGACAGCGACGGCATGCCTTCGTCCTATTCCGCCGCGGCGCCGGAGGCCGCAGCCTTCTGGTAGGCCGCCAGCGCGGCGGGAAAGGGACGCAGGACGCGCTCCAGCACCCCCTGCGTCAGGGAAATGGCCACGCCGTAGTTGGTAATGGGCACGCCGCGCTCCACGGCGGCCTCCAGCCTGCGCAGCATGTGCCGCCGCGTGATCACGCAGCCCCCGCAGTGCACAATGAGCCTGTAGGCCGCAATATCGGCATTCAGCTCCTTTCCGGCGGCCATGTCCACCCGCAGGTCGCCGCCGGCAAATTCCCGCAGCCAGCGCGGCAGCTTCACGCGGCCGATGTCGTCCTTGAAGGGATGGTGCGAACAGGCCTCGCCAATGAGGACGCTGTCGCCCGGCTTCAGCGTCAGCATGGCCGCGGCGCCACGGGCCAGCGTCTCCAAATCTCCCTTGAAGCGCGCCATGAGGATGGAGAATGTCGTCATGGGCACGTCGTCCGGCGTGCAGGCCGCCACCTTCCGCACCACCTGGGAGTCGCACACCACCAGATCAGGCGCGGGACTGACGCGGTCGAGAGCGGCCGGCAGCTCCTCGTCCGTCACCACCATGCACAGGCAGTGCGCATCCAGCAGGTCGCGGATGGCCTGTACCTGCGGCAGAATCAGGCGTCCCTTGGGCGCGCCCGTATCTACGGGCACCACCAGCAGCACCAGCGCCCCCGCCGGCACCACATCGCCCAGCAGCAGGGGCGCGTGGGCGTCCGCCTCCGCGGCCATGCGGGCCAGGGCCGCGCGCACGTCGGGCAGGCCGTCCCCCGTCAGACTGGAAACGCTCACGCAGGACAGGCCCTCGCGCTCCAGCTCCGCCGCAAGGCCGGCCTCGGGCGTCACGGCGTCGCTCTTGGAGCAGACCACGCAGCAGGGGATGCGGCGCTCGCGAAACAGGGCCGCCAAATCCCGCTCGAACATGCCCCACCTGCCGTCCGTCACCAGCAGGGCCACGTCCGTGCGATCCACGGTGCGGTAGGTACGGGCGCGGCGCTGCTCGCCCAGCGCGCCTTCGTCGTCCACTCCGGCAGTATCCAGAAAGACCACGGGGCCGATGGGAAGCAGCTCCATGGTCTTCTCCACAGGGTCGGTGGTGGTGCCCGGCGTGGGCGAGACAATGGACACGGCCTGCCCGGTCAGGGCGTTGAGCAGCGATGACTTGCCGACATTGCGCCGGCCATAGATGCCGATATGGGTACGCAGTCCCTTGGGTGTTTCCTGCATATATTCTCCTTCCTCTCCGCACCGGCGGCGCGGGATGACGCATCCCCTCTGCTCCGGCGGCAGAAGCCCGCGGCCGCACAGATGGGAGCGGCGCGCGGGAGGATGCGGAATGACAGCCGGACGGGCACGGACCCATGATCCGCCCGCAGTCATTTTCTAGGAGCAAAAGACAGCAACGTCAACCGGATATGGACAGTGCGCGCTCTTGCATTCGCCGCACGGCTGGCCTATACTTGAGGAAGATTCATACTGGCGGCTGGGGCCGCAACACAGAGGGAATCCGCCATGACCAAAGAGGATATTCAGGACGCGCTGTGCGCCTGCGGCCTTCAGGGCAGTATGGACGACGAGGGAGATCTCGTCTTTCGCCACCAGGGCCTGCCCTTCTGGGTGCGCCACGAGGACGAGTCGGCGGACTTCGCCTCCGTCTGCACGCAGGTGCTGTATACCGTGGGCCTGTCCGCCACGGACGGGGAGGTGCGCGCCCTGCTCATGCAGGTCAACCGCCGCATGAAGGCCGCCAAGGCCGTGCTGCTCCAGCGCGAAGGCGGCAGAAGCGGCGTCCTGCTGGCCGTGGAGCAGTTCGCCACCGCGGAGGATTTTCGGCGTCTGCTGCCGCGCTGCCTGGAAACCCTGCTCCTCATGCGCCAGGTCATCTACGACGAGCTCCGCGCGCTGGAGGCGGGGCATGGCCCGGCGGACCAGCCGGCCTGAGGGCCGCAGGCAGCCGCCCCGCAAGGAGACCGTTCATGCAGCCGCATGATCTCAAGACCTTTCTGGACGCACGCGGCATCCCCTGCCGCATGGCCGGCAATGACGGCATCGTCTTCCGGCATGGAGAATACCCGCTTGTCCTCGCCTGCGATCCGGGCGATCCCGACTACGCGAGCATCAGCATGCAGGCCGCCTTTGCCGTGCCCCCCGGCATGGATGCGCAGGAGGCCGTCAGGCTGGTGACGGCGGCGGATCAGCGCGTGAAGGTGGCCAAGTCCGCCCTGCTGCATCTGGAGCGGGGTCAGGCCACGGTAGGCATCCGAGCCGAGGTGCTCGCCTCGCCGGAGGGCTTCGCCCGCTTCTTCGATCTGCATGTCCGGGCCGTCCTGCGGGCGGCGGACGTCATCTATGACGCGCTGGCGGCAGCCCGTCCCACCTCCGGCCAGGCAGGGCCGGCATCCACGGAAGCCGTCCGCTAGAAGCCGGTTATAGCGGCACGCCGCCCGGACGGGCCGGCGGCCTTCTTCCGGCGCCTCTGCTCACACGCATATCCCAAGGAGATTCGCATGAACTATGACCTGTGCATCCATCTTGATGTGAACGAAGCCGGCATACTCGGCTTTGCCCTGACCAATATCGCCAACTACATGGCCGCCCTGCCCGGCGAGACCTACAAGGTGCGTCTCGTGGCCAACGGTCCCGCCGTCCAGCTGTTCCGCCGGGAGACCTGCCCGCATGCCCAGCGCATCGCGGAGCTGGCCGCCGAGGGCGTCACCTTCGCCCTGTGCGCCAACGCGCTCAGGGTCTTCAGCGTGGCAAAGGAAGAGCTGCTGCCTGCCTGCGAGGTCGTGCCCGCCGGCATGGTGGAGCTGGTGCGCCTCCAGCGCGAGGGCTACGCCTACATCCGGCCCTAGGCCGCCGCGCGTGCACTAAACCGCATACAGCGGCTTGCCAGAAGAATGCGGCGCCCCCCTCCGGAAGCGCCGCATTTTCTTCTCCGCCTACTGTCCGCAGGAACCGCAGCTGCCGCCCCGGCAGCCGGCGCATCCCCCGGCGGGACGGCTGAAGGGCGTGCCCGGGCGCAGGACGAACTCGTCGTCCACACAGTCCAGCAGCACGGAACCCACCTGCGCCGCCAGCCGCTCGTGCATGCAGAAGGTACAGCCGGCCGCCTCTTCCACCCTGTCCTCCTCACCGGCCTCGTCCATGACCAGGGCCAGATGCGGCCCGTCGGCGCTGTCGGGAGCCAGATATATCCGAATGCCGCCGCGCTCCCTGCCGGCAAAAAACTCGTCCAGGGCCCTGGCGGCCGCATCCGTTACCGTAATCATCGCACTTCCTCCCTGTTCGCCGCGGCAGTCCGGCGCGCCGCGCCACGCGGACGGCGGATGGCGCACGCGACCAGCATGCCCGCCAGACCGCAGCCGGCGGCCAGCAGGGCGTACAGGGCGCGCAGCGCATTATACTGATGTTCAAAGCCCCAGCGATCCGCCCCGCCCCATGCTGTCCCGTACAGGACCCATGCCAGTGCCGCGCAGCCGGCAACGACGCCCAGCACGGGCAGAAGCCACTGCCAGGGATAGCGCTCCGCACCCAGGCAAGAGGTGCGGTAGAACCGCCTCCGGGCAAACAGCACCACGCAGAGGACGGGAAGCAGCATCAGGGCCTCCATCCATCCCAGTCCCTTGAGCAGGCAGGCCAGCGCGCCCGCGCACAGGGCGCCCACGGTCCAGCGGTAGGCCGCGGCCTGCCGCCGCTCCAGCCCATAGGACAGGAGGAGCAGTAGCATGCCGGCCAGCGCGCACGCGGCATGCGCCGCCACCGGCACCTCCCACGGCAGCCAGCGCTCCAGCAGCGCACGGGTTTCGGGCATGATGGGCAGCATGCAGGAGACCAGCAGCACGGCTCCGGCCAGAAAGGAGGACAGGGCCGCCACGCTGTGGGAAAGCACCGAAAGCCAGCGCCCCGCCTCGCGCAGGGCATCGCGATTCTGCCGGGCCTCGTACACGGCCAGCACTACCGCCGCGGCCAGCAGCGGCAGAATGAAGTAGATCAGCCGGAAGAGCAGCACGGCGGCAAAGACCACGGTTTCGTCCGTGGTATGGGTCAGATGCAGGATGACCAGCTCGAACACTCCCACGCCGCCGGGAATGTGCGTAAGCACTACGGCCACCTGCGCCATGAGATAGCCCGGCAGGAACTGAATGAAGGAGACATTCATGGAGCCGGGCAGCAGCACGTACATGCAGGCGGCCGCCGCAATGAGGTCTACGCCCGCCACAAGGGCCTGCGCCAGCGCAATCCGGGGGCGGGGGAATTCAAATTCCTTGCCAAAGACATGCACTGTCCTGCGCACGAAGCAGCAGGCCACCAGATAGGCGGAGGCGATGGACAGGAGCACGCCGCCGAGGAGGCGCACGTCGTGCACGGGCATCTTCGCCGCCAGTTCCGGCGGAATGGCAGGCGGCGCCAGCAGAAATACCGCGCCGCACAGGCCCAGGGCCCCCACCCAGAAGGTGACCGCCAGCATCAGCACCAGACGCACGATGTCCGCCAGGGAGAATCCCCACGAGGAGTAGAAGCGGTAGCGCACCGTGGTGCCGCCCAGCAGGGCGCCGAAATTGTAGCTGACAGCCTGCCCCACGAAGGAGACCAGCGCCGTCCTGCCCAGCGGCAGCGGCTTGTGAATGGCCTGCAAGGCCAGCCAGTCGTAGCCCACGAGGATCATGTAGTTCACCACCATGAGCCCCATGGAAAAGGCTATGCGCCCCCAGGAGATGCGGCTGATGCTGTCCCGTATCTGTTCGATGCTGTATGCCTGAAGCTTGTGATACAGCAGATAGATGGCGCCGGCAAAGATGCAGAAGACGACCACATGACCAAGATGGTGCAGGATTTTTTTCATCGATCCACACAGTATGGTTGCAGGTTGATGGCAGCACCGTACCCGCCGCCCTCCGCTTTAGCAAGTCTTTTCCCCCTGCCCGGCCGCTCAGAACCGCCGGACTTGACCACGGGAGGTATTGGGCCTAGTATGGGTCACACCTGATTCAGCACGATCCGTAGCAAGCCGTCGATATCCGCCGCCGGACTTCCGGCGCGGCTACCGCCGCCGGGCACGGACGTGTTTTTTTGTAACATCGAACGAGGATAGAACAAGGACAGGACATGGCAACGAACATTCCCATTTCCGTGCAGGGCTACAAGCGTCTGGAAGCTGAACTCGACCGACTGAAAAAGGAGCGTCCCCAGATTATCCAGGCCATCAAGGAAGCGCGCGAAGAGGGCGACCTGCGCGAGAACGCCGGCTACGACGCCGCCCGCGAGCGGCAGGGCATGGCCGAGGCGCGCATCAAATATATCGAGTCGCGCATGGCGCTCTATCAGGTCATCGATCTGGACAAGCTCAGCGGCGACAAAGTCATCTTTGGCGCCACCGTGGAAGTGGAGGACGTGGATACGGAGGAACGCAAGGTCTACACCATCGTGGGCCCGGACGAGGCCGACCCCTCGCGCGGCTCCATCTCCTTCCAGTCTCCCGTGGCGCAGGCCCTGCTGGGCAAGGAAGAAGGCGACGAGCTGACCATCGACATTCCCCGCGGCAAGGTGACGTATGAAATCGTCTCCATCACCTTCCGCGGCAGCGCCAGCGTGCAGTAGCGTCCCGCCACGCCCATGCGGCAGGCGCAGGAACACAAGGGGGAGCCGGATATTCCGACTCCCCCTGTTCCATGCGGGCAGGG
>JAQXJC010000033.1 GCA_029008115.1 Desulfovibrionaceae bacterium
TGGCTCCCCGAGACGGACTTGAACCGCCAACCTAGTGATTAACAGTCACCCGCTCTGCCGATTGAGCCATCGGGGAGTGCTGCGTCATTCAGCGCAGAAGGAGATATAGGCGAAACACCGGCTACCGTCAAGCAATTTTTTCCAATTTTTTTTCGAGCCTTCGTTCTATTCAAATAAATATAATAAAAATAACATGTTAATCCGTACTCACCTCTGCTTCCAGCTGCTTCAGAAGGGCGCGCATGTTACGCACCTGCCGCACTTTCCAGCCGTCATCCTCCGGTTGCATGAAGAGTTCCAGCGGATAGTCGCTGCCGTTTCCGGCATCGTGCAGCGTTGCCGTCATGACGCAGCCCTCCTGCTCCATGCGCGGGGCACTATGAGCGCGCAAGGTCTTCCTTCCTGTGGATATGGCGGGCAGAAAGCGGGCCAGCATACCGTCGGAACGGGCCTGCTGCCGGGAGCCTCCGTTCAGGCTGCCCGATGCGATGCCGGAGCGGACAAAGGCCGACAGCTCACGTATAAGCATCTCCCGCACGGCCGGTGCGAGCGAGGGATTGCGCAGCGAGCCTGCCATGAGGGCCAGCGCCGGCGGCAGCGTCCTTCCGTTCGTATCCGCCTCACGCAGTCGCTCTTCCAGCAGGGCCACCCCCTGCGTCACGAGACCATCCACGTCCACACGGCGCTCAAACAGCGCACTATCGCGGCTGTCCAGCGCCTGCTGCACCTGCGCCAGAGAGGCTTCCGGCGTTTGGCGAGCCGGCACCGTCTGGCCGGACATGACGATAAGAACCAGTATGGAAAACAGGCCGGATACGAGCGGGGCATAGTTCATAACAGCTCCTTTGCTGGCAAGAGGAAACGGCGCATGCGCTGTGCCGCCATGCAGGGAAAGGCGGGAATCTTCCGTCGGAAGCTGCGGTCTTTTTTGATGATCGCTTGCATATTTTACAAAAAACTTTAGGGTGTGCAAGACGGCGGGCGGTCTTTCTGCCTTGAAATTTCCCGCGGTCAGATTTTTCCCGGCAGGCATTGGCGCCGGCACGGACTGCCGCTCCGGGCCACTCACTGCCTGCCATCCTTTCGGCGCATTGCGCGCCGGCCCCTCAGCCAGGCTTATGGGCTGAAAAATTTTATTTGCCAGGTGAAACTATGACAGACGAAATGCTGGATACAGGCATGCCTGCTTCACAGGAAGATATTTCTCCCACCCCGACCCAGGAAACAGCGGCAGGCGAGCCTGCCGCACAGGCGCATCCCGTCGCGGAGCACTTGCCTTCTGAAGCGGAGGCCATGCAGGAGGGCGTTCCCGCCCGGCGCAGGCGCTCCCGCAGAAAATCCGCCATCGGGGACGAGGACGCACAGGATCAGGAAAATCCGCGTCCCCGCAAGCGCACCGTGCGGAAGCCAGCCCGACCGCATGCCACCAGACAGGCCATCCCGGCAGAAGCTGTGGAGACTGAATCCCCCACTCCCGTGGCAGAGGCGGCCCAGCCTGCCGCCATGCAGGATACCGTACAGCCTGACATGGCAGATATGACAGCGGAATCTTCTCTCCCTCCCCTGCCTGCTGCCGGAGCTGATGCCGCCTCCGGAGAGCTCCTGACCGATGCGCCGCACGCTTCGGCAGAGACTGATGCCAGTACGGGAGAAGAGACCGTCCAGCCGGAAAAGCCGGCCCGGCGGTCGCGCGCGCGGCGCAAAAAGGCTGCGGCCGAAAATGCGCCGGAGCAGCAGGAGGCGCAGTCCGTTCCCAGTATTGCCATTGCGACCGAGGCAGAGCTGTTTCAGGCCGGCATGGAGGAAGAGGCCGCAGCCCGCGATGAGGATGGCAGCGAGGCCGATGCGGGAGAGGCCGAAGCCGAAATGCCGCGCAAGAGCAAGCGCGGCCGGCGCGGCGGACGCAGCCGGCGGCGTCGCGGCAAGGCCGCGCAGCCGGCAGGCGAGCAGCTTGACGTCGTGCCGCTGGAGGGCATTGAGGAAGAACCGGCGGACGAAAATCCGGAGGAAGAGGCGCCTGCCCGTCCTGCGGTACGGGGACGCCGCAGAATGTTTGTCAGCGTGCTTCCCAGCGAACAGGTGGAAGTGGCCATTGTGGAAGATGGCGTGGTGCAGGAATACTATCTGGAAATGCAGCATCAGGCCAAGATCAAGGGCAACATCTACAAGGGCGTGATCCACAATATAGATACCAATCTTCAGGCCGCGTTTGTTGACTATGGCACCAATAAGAACGGGTTCCTCCAGATTGACGAGATTCATCCCGAATATTTCCTTGCGCACCATGAGCCGGTGAAGGGGAAGAAATATCCGCCCATTCAGAAGGTGCTCCGTCCCGGCCAGGAAGTGCTGGTGCAGGTGGTGAAGGAACCCAACGGCAGCAAGGGCGCATTCCTGACCACATGGCTGTCACTCGCGGGACGTTTTCTCGTGCTGACGCCGGGACAGGAGCAGATCGGCATTTCCCGCAAGGTGGAAAGCGACGAGGAGCGTGCGCGCCTGCGGGAGATGATGGCCGGCATCGAGCCGGGCGAAGGGCTGGGCGTCATTGTCCGCACGGTCAGCGCAGGCACGTCCAAGACGACGCTGAAAAACGACCTCCAGTACCTGAAGCGCGTCTGGAAGGATATCCGCAAGCGGGGTACCTCCGAGTCCGCTCCCTGCCTTATCTATCAGGAACCCGGGCTGGCCGAGCGGGCCGTGCGCGACTATCTGACCGAAGACATGACGGAAATCTGGGTGGACGATGCGGAGGTCGCCGACTCCATCCGGGAAACGGCGAGCATGCTCTTTCCCCGCAAGCCGGACATGGTCAAGGTGCATACCGACAGCCGCCAGGGCATGTGGGAACGCTTTAACCTCCAGCGCCAGTTGGAGCAGATATATGCCCGCGAAGTCACGCTGCCTTCCGGCGGTCGCCTGGTCTTTGACCAGACCGAGGCCCTGCTCGCCATCGACATCAATTCCGGCAAGATATCCGGCAAGACGAATTTCGAGGCCATGGCGCACCGTACCAACATGGAGGCGGCCGAGGCCATTGCCCGCCAGCTGAAGCTGCGCGACATCGGCGGCCAGATTGTCATTGATTTTATTGAGATGCGCGACAAGAACCATGTTCGTGACGTGGAGAAGACCCTGCGTGTTGCCATGAAGAGCGACCGCGCCCGCCACGACGTGAGCCGCATGAGCGCCTTCGGCCTGCTGGAGATGGTGCGCCAGCGCACGGGCTCTTCCGCCCTGTCCATCACCATGGAGCCGTGTCCGCATTGCGGCGGTACGGGGCTGCGCCGCAATCTGGAATGGCAGGCATTGCAGGCGCTGCGGGAAATTCGCCGTCTGCTGGCCGCCGCCCGCGATGTGCGCTGCGTCTACCCCGCGTCCGTCGAGCTGGGAATGTATCTGCTGAACAACAAGCGCAAGACGCTTCAGCTCATGGAACAGAGCTGCGGCAAGACCATTGAAATCACCATCCGGCCCTGAGCATATGGACAAACGCATTCTTCTCCACGTCTGCTGCGGCCCCTGCGCCATCACGACGGTCATGCGCCTGCGTGAAATGGGCTATGAGGTGACGGCATGGTTCATGAATCCCAATATCCAGCCTCTGGCGGAATACCTGCGGCGCCGCGAGGCGCTGGAGCAGTGTGCCGCCAGGCTGAACATGCCCGTCATCTGGGAGGATGCGGCATGGGACATCACCGCATGGCTGCGGCAGGTAGCCGGGGTGCAGGACGTTGCCCCCCGCCGCTGTGAGCTCTGCTGTGATATGCGCATGGAAGCCGCTTGGGCCAAGGCCAGGGAGCTGGGCTTTCCCGCGTTCAGCTCCTCTCTGCTGTATTCCAGATACCAGCCGCATGAGGCCATCCGGCGCAAGGGGGAACAGCTGGCAGCCCGACCGGGCGGCCCGGCATTCGTCTACCGCGACTTCCGCGAAGACTGGCAGCGGGGCATCGATCTGTCCAAGGCATGGGAGCTGTATCGCCAGCCGTACTGCGGCTGCGTTTACAGCGAGGCGGAACGCTACGGGAAAAAGCTGCGCCGGCTCATGGCCCCGTCAGAAAAAAAGTAAAAAAATTGCTTGACGGTAGCCGGTGTTTCGCCTATATCTCCTTCTGCGCTGAATGACGCAGCACTCCCCGATGGCTCAATCGGCAGAGCGGGTGACTGTTAATCACTAGGTTGGCGGTTCAAGTCCGTCTCGGGGAGCCA
>JAQXJC010000034.1 GCA_029008115.1 Desulfovibrionaceae bacterium
CCGTCGGAGATCAGCACGGTGCCCTTGAGGCCGCCGCAGGCCGCGCTGGTGCGGGCCTCGATGTCTTCCAGCGCCTTGCGCGCGTCCGCATCGGTGCCGGCCTTCAGCTTCAGCTCGTACAGCGTGCAGCCCAGCTCGGTAAAGGCCAGCGTATCCGCATATTTGGTATATGCCTTGTGAATGGCCAGCTCCACACAGCCCACGCGATCCTGCTCGCCGGTGCCGATGGCCACCGTGGCGCCATCCCTAGCAAAAATAACGGAATTGGAGGTCACGCCGGACTCTACCGCCCACGCGAACTGAAGGTCTTCCATTTCCTGCCGCGAGGGCTTGCGGGCAGCCACGCTCAGGCCGTCCCTAGTCGTGGCCGTGGCCGGCAGAAAATCCTCCGGCTTCAGGATGCGGTTCACAAAGGATTTCTGCACCACCAGGCCGCCGTCGGCCAGACTCTTGATATCAAGGAAGGATGAGGCGGCCAGCTCTTCCAGGTGCGCCAGACCGGGCAGCTCCATGATGCGCAGGTTCTTGCGGCTCTTGAGCATGTCCACCACGCCCTCTTCATAGGCGGGCGCGGCAACCACCTCGAAATAGTTGGCATTCACGATTTCCGCGGCTTCTTTGGTGAAGGGATGGTTCACCACCACGGCGCCGCCGAAGGCGGCAATGCGGTCGCACCAGAAGGCCTTGCGGAGCGCATCGGCCACGCCCTCGTCGGACCAGGCCGCACCGCAGGGATTGTTATGCTTGATGATCAGCGCGGCAGGCTTGGCCGACAGGTATTGCAGGATGTTCGCGCCATTGTCCACATCCGTCAGATTGGTCTTGCCGGGATGCTTGCCCGCCTGAATCATGTTTTCCTCGCGCATGGCGGAAACAACGCCCTGACCAGGGCCGCGCCACGTGATGCCGCCGCAGGTGATGGCGCCTTCCGCCAGTTCGTACAGGGCCGCGGGCTGATCCGGGTTTTCGCCGTAGCGCAAGCCCTTCTCCTCGCCATCCAGCGTCCACGTGCGCTTGCGGTAGACCAGCCTTTCATCCCCCAGCAGAATGGTCATGCTGTCGGGAAAGGCATCCTTTTGCAGCGTCTTGTACATGTCTTTCAGATTGCTCATCATGGTCTCCATACAAAGAGGTGATTGCAGGCAGGCGCCTGCGGGCCATGCGGCGGGAGAGGCAGGCGCCGTCCCACCGCCGCGCACGGCTCCTAGCGGACGCCAACACTGGAAATAATCATGATCACACGGCCCTTGACGGCCTCGCGCAGGGCGCCGCCGGAATAGAGCCCAAGATCGAAGAGCTGCGGCGCATATCCCCCGGCCGCGTTGTCGGCATAGAACATGATCATGGGCTTGCCATGCACCACGGCCTCGCGCGCCCGGCGCAGCTCCACGCCGGCACCCTCGCAGGCCGGATGCCGCACCAGATAGATGTTTTCAGGCTTGATGTCCCCAATGCGGCGCGTATCCACCACCACAATATCGCCCGGATGAATGCGCGGCAGCATGGAAAGGTCTTCCTTGCGCACCCGCACGGCCCATACCTCGGGCCCCACCAGCGTGCGCGGCAGGGGTATCCAGCGGTCAGGCTCCTTGCGCCGTGCGGGCAGGGCCATGCCGCAGCCCACCTCTCCCAGCAGGGGAATCAGGACATAGTCATTGGCCGCGGGAATGCGTTCTTCCGCGGCGGGAAGCCCGCTCCCCGCAGAAAAGGAGAGGCGGATGTCGGGGGTCGGAGCATATACCCCGTTCCCGTCCGGCAGCACCAGTCTCGCGCCCAGAGCCTCAAGCACCGGCTCCAGCTTTTTCAGAGTGGGAGTGGAGGCCCCGCTCAGCCAGCGGGACAGGTTGGCCTCGGAAACCGCCGCGGCACGGGCCAGATCGGCGCGGCTGGCAAAGGGGGCGCCCTGGGTGCCGCGCTTGATCAGGTCCAGCGCCGCGTCAAGCAGGCCTTGGGAATACTGGGACATAGCAGCCTCTGGGAAAAAGTTCACCCTGCCGGAGGGAAGGGTGCGCGCCACCCGCCGGCAGGCGGGCGGCAGCCTTGCGTTACGCTGCCATTACCGATACAAATATTTTCAGATTTACGCAATTTCAATCTGGCGTGGGCCCGCCGGATGCCGTTGCGCACGGCGCGGTTCTGGCATACTATCCCCCGCACGGAGACAGTATCATGGAACACCTGCTGCAAAAAATGGCCCGCCAGCTGGACGCGCTGGACGAGGCCTCGCTCATGTCCCTCTGGGGCCAGTATGCTGCGCGCGTGAGCCGCTTCGAACCCACCAAGCGCTGGGAAGAGGCCGCGCTGGTCTTTTCGCTCATTCAGGCAAAGCGCTGGAAAAACCAGCTGTTCAACCACCACTGGGCACAGCAGGCCCGGCCAGCCGCGGCAGAAGCGCCGCACAGCGGATTCACGCTGGACAGGCCCGAGTCATCGCCGGCCCCGCAGCAGCGGTGCAAGATACTGCGCTTCCGGCCGGGCAAGGGCGACTAGCCCCCGCAGAACATGGTAGTTCCAGCGGACGCGGTTCACGAAGATCACGGCCTCCAGCCCCCGGCACGTGCCCTGCCCCACCAGCGCGGCATAATGCGGACGGGAAAGCAGGGGATAGACGGTCTTCAGCTCGCTCCAGCGCAGGCCCGTGCCGCCCATCCTGCGCGCCAGCCTCATGGCCCCCTTCAGACGCTGCGGCCCCTGGTTGAAGGCCGCCAGCGCACAGAACCAGCGATCCCAGTCATCCAGTCCGGCATCTTCCAGATCATCCCACAGCATGCGCAGATAGCGGGCGCCCCCTTCAATTGCCTGGGCCGGATTCATGCGATCCACCCCGAGAAAGGCGGCCGTCTCCCGCGTCAGCTGCATGATGCCGCGCACGCCCGTATGGCTGACGCAGCCTTCGTCAAGCTGGGACTCCTGCATGATCAGCGCGGTCAGCAGCAGGGGATCGATGCCGGCTCTGGCGGCCGCTCCGGCAATCATGCCACTGTACCGCGGCAGCCGCTTCTGCACCACGTTCAGCAGAAAAACAACATTGTCGGAAGCGCGGTCGGCAAGGTAGGAAAAATATCTGTCTTCCAGAGCGGCCAGCGTGCCTTCGCCCGGCCGCGTCACGTGGCGCCAGAAGCTCTCCAGCCGCGCAGCCAGGCGTTCCCCGGCGCGCCAGCCCCAGTGGTAGCTTTCATGGCTTTCCTCCCGTTCCGCCTGCCGCTGCAAATCCTCGAAACGGGCGATGAAGGGAGCCCACACGGCCCAGGAACGGGCGTCCATGCGCCACATTTCTCCGTCCGGACCGCTGGCGGCCTCCGGCGGAAGGGCGGCCCCTTCTTCCGGCGGGGACACGCCAGCCGCCGCCAGCATCATGCTGCGCGCATGGAAGTAGGGCGGCCCGATGTCCATGCCGGCCTCTCCGGCCAGCGCAAAGCCGGCCACCACGTCCACCCGGCCCAGGCGCAGCAGCCTTGTGCCCTCTCCCGCCGAAGGCACAGGGACCAGACGCAGCGCATAGCCGTGCTCTGCGCTGAACTTCTGCAGGAGCTCCTCCTCAAAGCCCGGGCCGAAGGGAGCCACGCAGCCGGTGCTGACCGTGTGCGCGGGAACAGCGGCGCGCAGCACGGTGCCCGCAGGCGGCCCCGCCCTGTCCAGCGGACTGGCAAGCATGCCGAACAGGCAGCAGCATGCCGCGCCGCACAGCATCAGCCATGCGGCGCGCGTCAGCCACAGCGCCAGGGCGCACACGATGTTCAGAAATAGCTGCATACGCGATTTTCGGCAGGGGGCAAATTGACTTGCCCTCCGCTCTGGTATAGGAAAAAACACGGAGTTGCGCGCGCCGCCGGCACTGGTAATGCCGACGGCGCACAGCGGCTCCTCCGCAGAGCATATAATACGTATAAGGCAGGTAACAGCAGTATGTCAAACACGGTCATCATCGGCGCGCAGTGGGGCGATGAAGGCAAGGGGAAAATTGTCGACTTGCTCAGCGCTGACAGCGACGTCATCGTGCGCTTCCAGGGCGGCAACAACGCCGGACACACCATCAAGGTGAAGGGGGAGCAGACCATCCTGCACCTCATTCCCTCCGGCATTCTCCACGACAGCAAGGTCTGCCTCATCGGCAACGGCGTCGTGTGCGATCCCGTGGTCTTTCTGGAAGAAGTGGACCGTCTGGCAGCCCAGGGCGTCAATGTTTCGCCCGAGCGCCTGAAGATCAGCAAGAAGACGCATCTTATCCTGCCCTATCACAAGGCCCTGGATGCCGCCCGCGAAGCCAGGCGCGCCGGCAAGAAGATCGGCACCACGGGACGCGGTATCGGCCCCTGCTATGAAGACAAGGCCGCCCGCGTTGGCGTGCGTGCCGCCGATCTCGCCAATCCCGCGCTGCTGCGCGAGAAGATCGCGCACGCGCTCCTTGAAAAGAACGCGCTCTTCACCCTCTACGGCCAGCCCGTCATGGATGCGGATCAGATATATGACGAGCTCATGGCGCTGGCGCCGCGCATTGTCCCGCATCTGGCCGACGCCTCCTCCGTGGTGGGGGATGCCTGGGCCGCTGGCCGGAGCGTCCTCTTTGAAGGGGCGCAGGGCACGCATCTGGACATCGACCACGGCACCTATCCCTTTGTGACCAGCTCCAACACCGTGGCAGGCAATGCCGCCGCCGGCTGCGGCGTTTCGCCGCGCGCGCTGGATCGCATCGTGGGCATCGTGAAGGCCTATACCACCCGCGTGGGTGCCGGCCCCTTCCCCACGGAACAGCTGGACGATACCGGCGCCTATCTGCGGGCCAAGGGACATGAATTCGGCGCCACCACGGGCCGTCCCCGCCGCTGCGGCTGGCTGGATATTCCCGTGCTGCGCGAGTCCGTGCGCCTCAACGGCCTGACGGACATCGCCCTGACCAAGCTGGACGTACTCCAGAACCTGCCCGCCATCGAAGTCTGCGTGGCATACGACTACAAGGGCGAACGCATTTCCTTCCCTCCGCAGGAGGAAGGCGGCCTTGGCGAAGTCACCCCCATCTATGAAAAGCTGGACGGCTTCATCGAGGACATCAGCGGCTGCACCTGCTGGGACGAACTCCCCCCCACCGTGCAGGCCTATATCAGACGCATTGAGGAGCTCTGCGGCGTGCCGGTTTCCATCATTTCCGTTGGCCCGGATCGCGAGCAGACCATCGTCCGCTAGGCCCGGTTCGCCGGGACACGGCAGAAATACAGAGAGGGAGGCCCACGCCTCCCTTTTCCATCCCATCCAGCGAGCATGCCATGCCCCCAGAAGCCTCCGCCTTCTCTCCCGTTCTTGCCCCGGAATTTGCCAGCCTGCGGCACGCGCTGGCACGTCTGCGCAGTGCCCCGCCCCAGGTCATCCTGCTGGAAGGCGGGACGGAGGAGCAGCGTGTGGCGGCGGCGCGTTACTGGGCTGCCGTGCTCCACTGCCCGCAGGGGGAAGAAGCCCCCTGCCTGTCGTGCGGCGTCTGCACGCAAATCGGCGCCGGCGCGCATCTGGACGTGCTGGCCTACGACGGCCGCATCTCCAACAGGGAGGATGAGGAGAATCCCGGCCCGGTACGCGCCCTCACCATGGAGAACGTCCGCCAGCTCAAGGCCCGCCTGCGCGATGCGCCGCACGCGGACGCCAGGCGCGTGGTCATGCTGTACGGCCTGGGCCTCACGCGCGACGAGGCCGCCAATGCCCTGCTCAAGGCGCTGGAAGAACCCTCCGCCACCACGGTCTTTGTGCTGCTGGCCCCGCAGCGGGAGCAGCTGCTCCCCACGCTGGTATCCCGCTCCTGGGTCGTGACCCTGCCCTGGCCGGACACGGACGCCCGCGATCCGGCAACCGCCGGCTGGGAGGATGCGCTGGCCGGCTTCCTGCGCGACGGCACAGGCTGGCTGGACAGGACTTCCGCACGCGGTGCGCTGTCTCCGGCTCTGGCCGGCCATATTCTGCTGGCCTGCCAGAAATCGCTGGGGGCCGTCCTGCGCGGCGGCGGCACCGCCACGCCGCTGGCCCGGGCACTGGGCCGTCTGCCGCTGGAAGCCCAGTGCGGTGCGGCCTCGCTGATCGCCCGCGCACAGGAAGCCCTTGCCGCCAATGTCAGTCCAGCCCGCGTGCTGGACTGGCTGGCCATACGCCTGTTCGCCCTGGCGCACCCGTAGGCGCGGTGCGCACAAGCCCCGTGCCGCGCCCGGCAGCGGCCAGTATTGCATCCTGCCCGCACCCGTGGCATGATGTTCAGTTGCTGTCGCCCCTGCGCGGCATTGCGTTCATTATCCATATACAGGAGACAGAGCATGCGGAGATCAGATCGCGAATGCCCGGATCAGGAATTCCTGCAGGACGTGCTGCATCGCGCGCAGGAACTCCAGCTCGCCCTGCACACGGATGACTATCCCTATGTCATCTCGCTGAACTTTGTCCTGCTGGACGGCGCACTGTACATGCATTGCGCCACGGAGGGACGCAAGCTCGACCTCATTGCCGCCGATCCCCGCGTGGCCTTCACCGCCTGCGTGGATGTGCGTGTGGACTGCGCGCACAGGACAACCTACTACAAGTCGGTATGCGGCATCGGCCATGCCGTGCTGGTAACTGACACGCAGGAAAAGGAGCGCGCTCTACAGGCCATCAGCCGCAAGTATGCCAGCCTGTGCGCCAATCCCACGCCGGAAGCGCTGTTGCGGCGCACAGGCATCATTCGAGTGGACATGGTGCGGCTCACCGGCAAACGGCATCTGCCCAAGCACTAGCGGCACGCATTTCACTTTCTTTTTCAGCATATTCTGCTGACATCCGCACTGTTTTTGCACATTCCTTCAATGCCGGAGGCATGGCGAATTTCTGTTGCCATCATGGCCTTGAAGGTTCCCCTTCGCTGTGCCTGGGTACCGTTCCGCCCCGGAAGAAGCCCTGCGCACAACGTCTCCCCAGCATACAATCTTACATACCCCCTCTCATCACATGACGCCTGCCACTCCGGCAGCTCAGAACGCACCCTGCCGCCTCCATTCTCGCCATACAGATAAAAAAATATGTTATTACAGTGTAATAACAATAGTTACGCACATCGTTCAAACAGTATTACGCACATTCTCAGGCAACATTCGTAGAGACTGTTCTGCATCATGGGAGATGATCCTGCCACGCATGTGCGGCAATCCCCCTTTCCATTCACAGTTTTGTACGCATTCTTTCCTCGCAACTTACGCAATACTGTGCGGCATCCCAGTATTACGAACATAAGGAACAGCCATCTCATAAAATAAATTATACAAATATTTTACAGTATTATATAACTTACGCACAAAACATGCCGATTTTCTGTCACTAAAGTACCCCGGGCAGAATGACAGGGAGCGCGCTACACCACGTATCCCCCGCCTTTTCTGCCGTGCTGCCGGCACGGATTCAGAAATTCCTGCGCAAATCACAATATTACGCACATTCTTTACAAAAATACATCTTTTCGCAAAAAGATATATTATTTCAGTATGATATATAACTTACGAACATTTTTTCGACAGAACAATACACAATTACCACAGCAGCGGCCAGCTTCAGGCATGCGAGCCCCGGTAGGGAACGCCTGCGGATGCCGGAACATTGCCTGGGCAGCTCTCGTCATGTACATGCCAGTGATCAGGGAGCGCGCTGCACTACGTATCCCCCGCCTTTTCTGCCGTACTGCCGGCGGGGATTCAGAAATTCCTGCGCACGTCACAATATTACGCACATTCGTTACAAATATATACTCTTTCATAAAAAGACATATTATTTCAATATGATATACAATTTACGAACATTTTTTCGACAGAATAATGCACAAATGCCACAGTAGCGGCCTGTTTCAGGCATGCGAGCCCCGGTAGGGAACGCCTGTGAATGTCGGAAAACATTGCCTGGGCAGCTCTCGTCATGTACATGCCAGCGATCAGAGAGCGCGCTGCACCACGCATCCCCCCGCCATTTCTGCCGTGCTGCCGGCACGGATTCAGAAATTCCTGCGCAAGTCACAATATTACGCACATTCTTTACAAAAATACATCTTTTCGCAAAAAGATATATTATTTCAGTACGATATATAACTTACGAACATTTTTTCGACAGAACAATGCACAATTGCCATACTATGCGATTACGCTCCCTGGGGCGAGAGGGAGGAAAAGGAACAGCGGAAATGACAAAAACTGGCTGGCTGGCTGCATGGCGCACGCAAAAAGGCCGCCCCGGTTTCCCGGAACGGCCCTGTTGCAGGCAAGAAGGCGGATGTATGTTACTTCTTGTATGCCGCGCCCGTAGCAGCGGAGCTGACCAGCTTGGCGTAGCGCTTCAGGAAGGGCGAAGCCACCGTCTTGTCCGGTGCGACGTAGGCAGCGCGGCGGGCGGCCAGTTCCTCTTCGCTGACAAGCAGGTTCAGCACGCGATTGGGAATGTCGATGAGGATTTTGTCACCGTCGCGCACCAGCCCGATGACGCCGCCGTCCGCGGCTTCGGGGGAGATATGGCCTATGGCCGCGCCATTGGTGCCGCCGGAGAAGCGGCCGTCGGTGAGCAGGGCCACATCCTTGCCCAGTCCCATGCCGGTGATGGCGGCGGTGGGGGAGAGCATCTCGCGCATGCCCGGGCCGCCGCGGGGGCCTTCATAGCGGATGACCACGGCATCGCCGGGCTTGATTTTGCCGTCCAGAATGGCGCGCATGGCGTCTTCCTCGGATTCAAATACGCAGGCGGACACCTCGCGGCACATCATTTCAGGAGCCACGGCGGACTGCTTCACCACCGCGCCCTGCGGCGCCAGCGAGCCCCGCAGAATGGCGATGCCGCCCTGGGCGGAGTAGGCCTTGTCCACGGGATGGATGACATTTTCGTCCAGAATGCGCGCATCCAGCTCCCTGAGATTTTCTCCCACGGTCTTGCCGGTGACGGTCATGCAGTCTTCATGGATGCAGCCCAGCCTGGACAGCTCCGCCATGACGGCGGGAATGCCGCCAGCGCGGTGCAAATCCACCATATGATCCTTGCCGGCAGGGGAAAGCTTGCACAGATTGGGCGTCCTGCGGCTGACTTCGTCAAAAATATCCAGCGAGAGATTCAGGCCGGCTTCTCCGAACACGGCAGGCAGGTGCAGCACCGTATTGGTGGAGCAGCCCAGGGCCATGTCCACGGCCACGGCATTGGACACGGCTTCCTTCGTCACAATGTCCAGCGGGCGGATGCCGCGCTTCAGCATTTCCATGACCTGCATGCCGGCCTTCTTGGCCAGACGGATGCGGGCGGCGCCATTGGCCGGCGTGGTGCCGTTGCCGGGCAGGGCCACGCCCACGGTTTCGGCCAGGCAGTTCATGGAATTGGCCGTAAACATGCCGGCGCAGGAGCCGCAGCCGGGGCAGGCGTTCTCGGCCAGCTTTTCCAGCTCGGCCTCGCTCATGTCCCCGCGGCCCACGCGGCCCACGCCTTCAAAGACCGTGATGAGGTCGGCCTTGCCATGCGGGCCGTCAAAGCCGGGCATCATGGGGCCGCCGCTGACCAGAACAGAGGGAATGTTCAGGCGCATCATGGCCATCAGCATGCCGGGCACGCACTTGTCGCAGTTGGGAATGAACACCAGAGCGTCAAAGGCGTGGGCACGGGCCATAATTTCAATGGAGTCCGCGATAATTTCGCGCGACGGCAGGGAGAAGCGCATGCCCTCGTGGTTCATGGCCAGGCCGTCGCAGACGGCGATGGCGGGAAACTCCAGCGGCGTGCCGCCGGCCATGCGCACGCCGGCCTTGGCCGCCTCGGCCAGACGATCCAGATGAATATGGCCGGGCACCACTTCATTGGCCGCATTGACGATGCCCACCAGGGGGCGGCTGATTTCTTCCTTCGTCAGTCCCAGCGCATACAGCAGGGAACGGTGCGGGGCCTTTTCCAGCCCCTCTTTCATTTTTCCGCTGCGGAGTTCCATACCTTGAAACACTCCAGGTAAAATGGTGAAAAAACGCTATCGCACCGGATAATCATCCGGGGAATAGTCCATCAGGCTGCGCGCTCCTTCCATATAGGCGCGCACAAAGCTCCGGTTCGCCGCAAAAGCCTCCATGCGGGCGCGGGCCACAGCCTTGCCGCGGGGATTGATGGCCTTGGCGGGGTCAATGAACGTTCCGTCCTGCTGGACGCGAAAGTCCAGATGCGGCCCGGTGGAAAGTCCCGTGCTGCCCACAAAGCCGATGACCTCCCCCTGCCGCACACGCTGGCCCCGGGCCAGCCCGCGCGCATAGCCGGACAGATGGGAATACAGGGTCTCCAGGCCGCCGCCGTGGTCGATGACCACGTGATTGCCATAGCCGCCGCGCCAGGCGCGCCATGTGACCACGCCATCCCCCACGCTCTTGACGGGCGTGCCCGTGGGCGCGGCATAGTCCACTCCGGGATGGGGGCGGCTGTAGCCCAGCACGGGATGGCGGCGGCTGGCGCTGAATGTGGACGAGATGCGCGTGAAGGACAGGGGAGCCTGCATCAGGGCCCTGGTCAGATTCTCTCCCTGCGCATTGTAGTGACGCGGCCTGCCGCTCTCGTCCATATAGAGAAATGCCTCGTACGTGCGCCCGCGGCAGGTGAGCGCGGCTCCCAGCGTCCGTCCGTAGCCCCGGCTTTCCCCATCGCGATAGCGCTTTTCCTGCAGGACGACAAAGGTATCCCCGGCGTGCAGGTCCCGCAGAAAGTTGATTTCCGAACCGAATATCTCTGCCAGACGCAGCGCCAGCTGCGGACTTTCGCCAGCGTCCGCCACGGCTTCGAAAAGACTGTCCTCAATGCGTCCCTGCACCAGAGCCAGCTCCACGTCGTAGTGGATGCGCTCCAGCCGGGCGCGGGGCTTGTCGTCCCCCTCCACCACAAGGCGGCTCTCGTCATTGATTTCGTATTCAAAGCGCATCAGGCGGCCCGTGTCCGGATCGGAAACCACGGTATAGGGCTGCCCGGCACGGAAGGAACGCAGCGGGAAGACCTCTGACGCCGCACGCACGTAATGCCGCACCGGCACGTCCTCTTCAATGGAAGCGGCAAGCACTTCTCCCACGGTGCTCCCTTTGGAGAATACCCCCTTCCTGACAGTTTCCCCCGCGGCCGGAGCGGGCTCGACAGGAGCATCCGGCGCCGCAGGCGCGGACGGACTCTCCGCTACGGCGGCGATCCGGGGGGACGGTGCTGCATCCTCGGGGATATCCTCGACACTGGCCAGCACTGCCAGCCAGATCGACAGCAGAAGCAGCAGGGCAAGGTCGGGAAAGAGATGTGGTCTGTTCATAACGTTGCGTACCCGGGCTGCGGGAGGTGAAGAGGTTAGCCCGGCTCACGTCTTTTGTCCAGCGCACCGCCCCTCTCCGCCTGCCCCGCCGGTATGACCATGAATACTTGTTTAGCGGCATGAAATATGCTAACTTTCTTCGTTCGGAAGCCGTTGCGGCACAGGGATTTCCGACAGAAATTCCCGGCTGCCGGCCCCCTGCCGGGGAAGAGCGGCCTTCGCAAGAATATCATGTTATGTTCCGCATAGTTACGCATGTTGCGCACATATCTGGCAACAAAAACGGTGCAGAAGTGACAGCGGGGAACATCCGCACGGCCAGCCGACGGCCCCCTGTGCGTGACGTTCCCTGGATGTTCCCTGATATGTTCCCAAAAAAGTCAACAACCGCACGATGTTATACAAGATAGTAACAAAGGGACAGCCCTATAAATTACAATAGGAAGAACTATGAAAATAACTCTTGTAAAAGAACACATCATCGAAGGGCTTCAGAAAGCCGCGAGCATCATTCCCTCCAAGACGGGCGCGGCCTATCTGCGCTCCATCTGGCTGAAGGCGGAAGGTTCGTCCGTTTCCATCATGTCCACCGATGCGAACATCGAGTTCACCGGAACATATCAGGCCACTGTGGCCGAACCTGGCCTTGCGGGCGTGCAGGGGCGCGCATTTGTGGATCTGGTGCGGCAGCTGCCCTCCGGCGACATTACCCTGACCACCGATGAGGAAGGCAAGAGCCTGCTGCTCCAGCAGGGACGCCGCAAGTACAAGCTCCCCCTGAACGATGAGGTATGGTTCCAGCCCTTTGCCGAATTCCCCGCGGAACATGCCGTGGCCTGGTCAGGAGACTTCCTTCAGGACATTCTGGATCGCGTCACCTTCTGCATCAGTGACGATGATGCCATGGATGCCATCGCCTGCCTGTACATGAAGCCCTGCGGCAACGGACGCATCGAGGCCTGCGGTCTGAACGGCCACCAGTTTGCCCTGTGCGGCTTCACGCATGACGATTTGGCCGCTCTCCTGCCGCAGGAAGGCATGCTGGTGCAGAAAAAATATCTCGCCGATCTGAAAAAATGGCTGGGGGTGGACGAGATTGAGCTGAACATCACGGAAAAGCGCCTGCACCTGCGCACCATGAACGGCGCCGAGATGCTGAGCCTGCCCCTCGCCGGACACCAGTACCCCGACTACAATGCCTTCCTCGTGCGTCTGGAGGGCGATGTTTCCACCCTCACCGTGGCCCGCAGGGAAGCCATGGAGGCTCTGGGCCGCATCAGCATTTTCAATACAGACAGCGACCGCTGCACCTACATGGACCTTTCCGGGACGGAAGCCGTCCTTTCCGCACGCGGACAGGACGTGGGCTCCGCCAGCGAAAGCCTTGAAGCGGAGTGCCACGGTGACATCAGCCGCATTGCCTTCCCCACGCGCAACCTCATGGACATCATGGGCCACTTCTCTTCTGAAAAGCTGACGCTCCAGCTTTCCGGCGCGGAAGGCCCCTGCGGCATCCGGGGTGGCGACGATCCCGACTACCTGGTGATCATCATGCCCATGAAGATCGCCGAAACGACGTACTACAGCGAGGAAGACGTCTAATGGCTCCAGAAACCAGCGGCAGCAGCGGCTACAACGCATCTTCCATTCAGATACTGGAAGGGCTGGCCGCCGTGCGCAAGCGCCCCGCCATGTACATCGGTTCCACCGACGTGCGCGGGCTGCACCACCTGGTCTACGAGGTGGTGGACAATTCCATCGACGAGGCAATGGCCGGCTACTGCACGCACATCAAGGTGATCATGCATGCCGATGACACCATCACGGTGACGGACGACGGGCGCGGCATTCCTGTGGACATTCATCCCAAGCTGGGCGTGCCGGCCGTGCAGGTGGTCATGACCAAGCTGCATGCCGGGGGCAAGTTCGACAATTCCAGCTACAAGGTGTCCGGCGGCCTGCACGGCGTGGGCGTCTCCTGCGTGAATGCGCTGTCCGAATGGCTGGTGGTTTCCGTGCGCCGGGACGGCAAGCTGTATCGCCAGCGCTATGAACGCGGCGCGCCGGTGGAGGAGCTCCAGTGCGTCGGCCGGGCCTCCGGGCACGGCACCTCCGTGCACTTCAAGCCCGACGATCAGATATTCGAGACGCTGGAATTCTCCTACGAGACGCTGCGGAAGCGCTTTGAGGAGCTGGCCTACCTCAACAGGGGCCTGCGCATCGAATGCGTGGATGAGCGCGCCGATCAGACGCACCTCTTTCACTTCGAAGGGGGGATTACGCAGTTCGTGAAGGATTTGAATTCCGGCGAAACCGCGCTGCATCCCGTCATCTTCGGCGAGGGGCTGGCGGACAAGGTGACGGTGGAGTTCGCGCTCCAGTATAACGCCGCCTACAAGGAAAACATCCTCACCTTTGCGAATAACATCCGCACCAAGGAGGGGGGCACGCATCTGGTGGGCTTCCGCACGGCGCTGACCCGCGCCATCAACGGCTACGTAAAGAGCCAGCCGGATTTGGTGAAGAAGATCAAGGGGACGGCGCTCTCCGGCGACGACGTGCGCGAGGGGCTGACGGCCGTCATCAGCGTGAAGATTCCCCAGCCGCAGTTTGAAGGGCAGACCAAGACCAAGCTGGGCAACAGCGAGGTGGCCGGCCTTGTCGCCACGCTGGTCTATGACAGGCTGAATACCTATTTTGAAGAGAACCCCAAGGATATCCGCCTGATCATCGAAAAGGCCGTGGACGCCGCCCGCGCCCGCGATGCCGCCCGCCGCGCCAAGGAGCTGGTGCGCCGCAAGGGGGCGCTGTCGGACAACGCCCTGCCCGGGAAGCTGGCCGACTGCCAGAGCAAGAATCCTGAGGATTCCGAGCTCTTCATTGTGGAAGGGGATTCGGCCGGCGGTTCCGCCAAGCAGGGCAGGGACCCCCGCATCCAGGCCATCCTGCCCTTGCGGGGCAAGATTCTGAACACGGAGCGCACCCGCTTTGACAAGATGCTGGCCAACCGCGAGGTCAAGGCGCTGATCACCGCCATGGGGGCGGGCATCGGTGAGGAAGACACTGATCTGGACAAGCTGCGCTACCACAAGATTGTCATCATGACAGACGCCGACGTGGACGGGGCGCACATCCGCACCCTGCTCCTGACCTTCTTCTTCCGGCAGTACAGGCAGATGATCGAGCGCGGCCATGTCTACATTGCGCAGCCCCCGCTGTATCGCGCCTACAAGGGAAATGACACCCTGCGCTTTCTGAAGGATGACGATGCGCTCAATGCCTTCCTTCTCCAGCGCGTGTCCGAAGGCGTGTCCGTCACTGTTCCCGGCGGAGAGACCTTCAGCGGCACGGCGCTCATCGAGCTGATGGGCGATATTGAAAAGCTGCGGCTCCGGGTGGCGGATGCGGAGGCCACGGGCATGTCTGCCGCGCTCTTCATGGCGCTGGTGCGCTACCCCCATCTGCTGGACGCCGCCACGCTGGACGGACGCATGGACGATCTGACCGCGTGGATGGACAGGCACGAGTATTCCCTGACCCGCGAGGACATGGAGAATGAAGACGGCGAAAAGCGCCCCTTTGTGGTCTTTGAAAGCCGTGGCAGCCATGTGACCCGGCGCGGCATGGAGTTCTTCTCCTCGCGTCTGTACCGGCATACGTGGCAGCTCTACGACGGACTGCGCAGCCGGTGCGGCGGCATGTCCTTCACGCTTGTTCGCAGAAGCGGCGTGGAGTCTGTCACGGACGATGTCTTCGATCTGCTGGACATGACGCTGGAAGAGGCCCGCAGGGGCATCAGCATCCAGCGCTACAAGGGCCTGGGGGAAATGAACCCCGAGCAGCTGTGGGTCACCACCATGGACCCCAGGAACCGCACGCTGCTTCAGGTGGCCATTGAGGATGCCGAGGCTGCCTCCGACGCCTTTGGCGATCTGATGGGCGACCGCGTGGAGCCGCGCCGCGACTTCATCGAGCGCAACGCGCTGTCGGTACAGGACCTGGACATCTAATTTCGGGCGCGGGGGGAGGACTTCCCCCGCCGCCATAGTTTCTTTCAACCCTGTGAGGCGGACGTGTCCGAACAGCAGCAAGTCAACATTGAAAAAGAGCTGCGCAAGTCGTATCTCGAATATTCGCTTTCGGTCATCATTGGCCGTGCCATTCCCGATGCCCGGGACGGCCTGAAGCCCGTGCACCGGCGCATCATGTTCGCGCAGCACGAGCTGGCCAACAGCTACAACCGGGCTCCCAAGAAATCCGCGCGCATCGTCGGTGATGTCATCGGTAAGTATCATCCGCATGGCGATACGGCCGTGTATGATGCGCTGGTGCGCATGGCGCAGGATTTTTCCATGCGCGATCCCCTGGTCATCGGGCAGGGGAACTTCGGCTCCATTGACGGCGACGCGGCCGCCGCCATGCGATACACGGAAGTCCGCATGTCCCGGCTGGCCGGCGAGTTCCTGGCCGACATAGACAAGGAGACGGTGGACTTCCGGCCCAACTATGACAATACCCTTCAGGAACCTT
Source organism: Desulfovibrionaceae bacterium (assembly GCA_029008115.1). Classification (GTDB taxonomy): domain Bacteria; phylum Desulfobacterota; class Desulfovibrionia; order Desulfovibrionales; family Desulfovibrionaceae; genus JAQVCS01. The sequence continues at coordinate 15,818 of JAQXJC010000034.1, forward strand.
CGGTGCTGCCCACCAGAGTGCCCAACTTGCTCCTGAACGGTTCTTCCGGCATTGCCGTGGGCATGGCCACCAACATTCCGCCGCACAACCTTGGCGAGCTGTCGGACGCGCTGCTGCACCTGCTGGATCATCCGCAGTGCTCCGTGGATGATCTGATGGAATACGTGCAGGGGCCGGACTTCCCCACCTGCGGCTTCGTCTATGCGGGGCAGGGCCTGAGCGATGCCTATCACACCGGGCGCGGCACCGTGAAGGTGCGCGGGCGCGTGGACGTGGAGGCGCGCGGCAAGGATTTGCACTGCGTGGTGATCAGGGAAATTCCCTACGGGCTTAATAAGTCCGTGCTGGTGGAAAAGATTGCGGCTCTGGTCAATGAGCGCAAGATTGACGGCGTGGTGGATCTGCGCGACGAGTCCGATCGCAAGGGCATCCGCGTGGTGGTCGATCTCAAGCGCGGCACCATTCCCGACATTGTCATCAACGCGCTGTACAAATATACCCCTCTGGAATCCAGCTTCGGCATCAACATGCTGGCCGTGGTGGACAACCGCCCGCAGCTGCTGAATCTGAAAAGCGCCCTGGTCTGCTTCATGGATCACCGTCGCGAGGTGGTCATCCGCCGCACGCGCTTTGATCTGCGCAGGGCGGAGGCCCGCGCCCATATTCTGGAGGGTCTGCGCAAGGCCATTGACAATATTGACGAGGTGGTGGCGCTGATCCGCGCTTCCGGCAGCCCCGATGACGCGCGCAGCGCGCTCATGGAGCGCTTTGCCTTCTCCGAGGCGCAGGCCCGCGCCATTCTGGACATGCGCCTCCAGCGCCTCACCGGCCTTCAGCGCGGCGAGCTGGAAGCGGAACACCGTGAGCTGCTCCAGAAGATTGCATTCTTTCATGCCATCCTGGAGGACCCCACGGTGCTGCGCAGCGAACTGCGCAGGGAAATTGAGGAAATCAAGGCATCCTTTGCCACGCCCCGCCGCACGGAAGTGCTGCGCGAGGCGCTGGGGGATATCGACATCGAAGACCTCATCCCCGATGAAGAGGTGGTGGTCACGCTGTCGCGGCGCGGCTACATGAAGCGCACCACGCTGGACAACTACCAGCAGCAGAAGCGCGGCGGCAAGGGCATCGCGGCCCTGCACACCTCTGACGATGACTACGTGCAGGAATTCCTGACAACGACAAATCACCAGTACCTGCTGCTCTTTACCAACAAGGGACGCATGCACCAGATGAAGGCGCATCAGGTGCCCGAGGGCAGCCGCACGGCCAGGGGCGTGCATATCAACAACCTCCTGCCCGCGCTGGAAGAGGGCGAATGGGTCACCACCGTGCTGGCGGTGCGCGAGTTTGCGGAGGACAAGTATTTCCTCTTTGTGACAAGGCGCGGCATGGTGAAGCGCTCCTCCGCCTCGCTGTATGCGCGCTGCCGCAAGACGGGCCTTATCGCCGTGGGCCTGCGCGAGGATGACGAGCTCGTGGTGGTGCGCCCCGTGCGCGAGAGCAGCCATATTGTGCTGGCCACGGCCAGCGGGCTGTCCATTCGTTTCTCCTGCGAGGACGTGCGCCCCATGGGGCGTTCCGCCACGGGGGTGAAGGGCATTGCGCTGGGTATGAACGATTATGTGGTGGCCTGCGTCATTCTCAAGCCGGAGGATCAGTCCACAGAGATCATGTCCGTTTCCGCCAAGGGCTTTGGCAAGCGCACGCGGGTGGACCTGTACCGCCTGCAAAGCCGCGGCGGCAAGGGGATCATCAACTTCAAGGTAATGAATCGCACGGGCGCGGTCATCGGGGCCATGCCTGTGCGGGACACCGACGGTCTGGTCATGCTGACCTCCGCCAATAAGATTGTACGCATTGGCGTGGAGGATGTGCGTTCCAAGGGGCGCGCCACCATGGGCGTGATGCTTGTCCGTCTGGACGAGGGCGCCACGGTGGTGGGCTTCGACAGGGTGGACGAAGGCGGGCAGTCCCTGCGGCTGGATGATGCGGGCGACGATGCGCCGGCAGCGCCGAAGCCGGAGGATGGCAGGTAGGACAGCGCGGACAGGCGGGGGTGCATGGCTCCGCCTCCCGCGTTTTTTTCACGCAAGCAAGCACAGGTGACGTTATGATTCGGCACGAATGTGGTCTGATGGGGATTTACGGGCATGAGGACGCGGCGCGCCTGACGTATTTCGGGCTGTACGCCCAGCAGCACAGGGGGCAGGAGAGCGCCGGTATCGTGAGCTACGATGCCGACCATCGCATGCACGAATGCAAGGGCATGGGGCTTGTGCCGGAAGTGTTTACCGAGGAAGGTCTGCAAAGTCTGGTCGGGGAGACTGCCATCGGTCACGTGCGGTACTCCACCACCGGCGCCTCCGCCGCACGCAATGCCCAGCCTTTTCTGGTGCATTTTCAGGGAGAGGACATTGCGCTGGCGCACAATGGCAATCTTGTCAACACCGAGGAGCTGCGGGCCACGCTGGAGTCGGACGGGGTGATTTTCACCACCAGCAATGACACCGAGGTGATCATGCACCTGCTGGTGCGCGCCATGCGCACCATGTCGCTGGAAAATGCCGTGCGTCATGCGTGCAGCCAGATCAGGGGCGCCTACTGCCTGCTGATCATGGCCCGCAGAAAGCTCATCGCCCTGCGCGATCCGCATGGCCTGCACCCGCTGGCCCTGGGCGAGCTGGACGGCTCCTATGTCTTTGCTTCGGAGACCTGCGCCTTTGATCTGCTGGAGGCCGACTACATCCGTACCATCGAGCCGGGCGAGATGGTCATCGTGGACAATGGCGATCTGCGCTCCATGCCGCTGACGCCGGCGGACAAGCCCTGCGGCATCATGCCCAGGCAGTGCATCTTCGAGCTGGTCTATTTCGCCCGCCCCGACTCCCTGATCTACGATGAGCAGGTCTATATGTGCCGCAAGCGCATGGGGCAGCAGCTGGCACTGGAATGCGGGGCCGACGTGGATTTCGTCATGCCCTTCCCCGACTCCGGCATCTATCCCGCGCTGGGCTTCTGCCAGCAGGCCGGCCTGCCCTACGAGCATGCCATGATCCGCAACCACTACGTGGGCCGTACCTTTATCCAGCCCTCGCAGAGCATGCGCAGCTTCGGCGTGCGCGTGAAGATCAATCCCATCCGCTCCGTCATTGAGGGCAAGCGCATCTGCATTGTTGATGATTCCATCGTGCGCGGCACGACCATGATCACCCGCGTGAAAAAGCTGCGCGAGCTGGGCGCCAGGGAGGTGCACATCCGCATCTCCTCCCCGCCGGTGAAGTTCCCCTGCTATTACGGCGTGGACTTTGCCTACCGCAGCCAGCTCATCGCCGCAACGCACACGCTGCCGGAGATTGTGAAAAAGCTGGATGTGGATTCCCTGCACTACCTGTCCGTGGAGGGACTGCTCAAGACGGTGCGCGAGCCGGATCACTATTGCACGGCCTGCTTTACGGGCGACTATCCCGTGCCCTGTGCGGAGACCGACAAGATGAGGCTTGAAAACGCCTGCGCCTGCCGCTAAAGTAGCGCACCTTTTTTTCCGACGCGCCCCGGGCCGGCTCCGGAGCGCGGGCCCTGCGCCGCAGCCTGCCCTGCCGCCACCCGGCGGGGCCAGGACGGCGCGGGACTCTTTTCAAAACAATGCGTTCAGCGGCGCCTTGCGATGCGCACGGCTGAAAGGAAGATTGCAATGAGCGTCAAGCGTATCAAGGGCTTTGCGGACATGTTTCCGCCGGACAGCGACGCCTTCACCTTCATGGAGGGGAAGGCCCGTGAAATTTTCGGCCGCTGCGGCTTTGTGGAGCTGCGGACTCCTGTCGTGGAGCCGACGGAGCTGTTCTGCCGATCCATAGGGGAAGAGACTGACGTGGTGCGGAAGGAAATGTACACCTTTCCCGATCGCAAGGATCGCTCCCTGACTCTGCGGCCCGAAGCAACGGCCGGCGTCATGCGTGCCTATATTGAAGCCGCCCGCCACACCAGAGAGCCTGTTTCCAAACTGTTCACCACCGGCCCCATGTTCCGGTACGAGCGCCCGCAGAAGGGACGCATGCGCCAGTTCCATCAGATCAACTGCGAATGCCTCGGCTCCAGCTCTCCCTATACGGATGCCGACATGATCATCGCGCTGATGACCTTTCTCACGGAGATTGGCCTGAAAAATCTGACGCTGAAGGTCAATTCGCTGGGCTGTCCTTCCTGTCGCGCCACCTACAAGGCGGCGCTGGTGGCCTATCTGCGCTCCCTGAATGCGGAGGGCCTGTGTGAAGACTGCCGCCGCCGCATGGAATCCAACCCGCTGCGCGTGCTGGACTGCAAGCAGCCCGGCTGCAAGGAGCTGACAGCCGGCGCGCCGACCATTCTGGACTACAACTGCCCGGACTGCCGCGCGCACTTTGACGTGGTGACGCGCATGCTCGCCGCGGCGGGCGTGAACATGGAGCAGGATGACCGGCTGGTGCGCGGGCTGGACTATTACTGCCGCACTACCTTTGAAGTCGTGTCGGGCGATATTGGCGCGCAGGGCTCCGTGGCCGGGGGCGGCCGCTATGACGGCCTGATCCGCCAGCTTGGCGGCCCGGATATTCCCGGCGTGGGCTTTGCCTGCGGCATGGAGCGTCTGGCCCTGCTGCTGCCGGAACGCGAGGCTGTGCGGCCGGACTTTTTTGTGGCTGCCATGGGCGGGGAAGCGCAGGATGCCGCCTTCCTGCTGGTGCAGCGCCTGCGCCGTGCCGGCAGGTCCGGCGACATGTCCCACGCCGGGGGCGGCTTCAAGAGCCAGATGCGGCAGGCGGACAGGAGCGGGGCGCGCTTCTGCCTCATTCTGGGCGAAGATGAGCTGGCTTCCGGTACCGTCAGCGTGAAGGATATGGCCGGGGGCGAGCAGCGGAAGATCGCGCTGGCCGATATTGAATCCATTTTTGCATAGAAGTCCGGCTCCTCCCGCCCGGGCGGGGCGGCTGCCGGCAGCAGCGCGCGGACGGCGTTCCCGCGCTGCGAAACTTAGGGACACAAGGTAAGCAACTCATGAGTGAAGTACAGGTTCAGGATTTGCAGTGCGAACACCAGCAGTTCATCGCGGAGCTGGGTGACTGGAAACGCACGCACGGCTGTTGCGATCTGACTGCGGCGGACGAGGGCAGGGACGTCTGCCTGATGGGATGGGCCCAGTACCGTCGCGATCACGGCGGCCTGATTTTTGTGGACATGCGCGACCGTGACGGGCTGACGCAGGTAGTGTTCAGTCCTGAGGTGGCCCCCGAGGCGCACAGGACGGCCTCCATCCTGCGCGCGGAATACGTGTTCGCCATCAGGGGCCGGGTACGGCTGCGTCCTGAAGGCATGATCAATCCTCACATGAAGACAGGGGAAATCGAGGTGGTGGTCAGCGAATGGAAGCTGCTCAATACCTCCAAGACGCCGCCCTTCCCCATTGAGGACCGCACCGAGGTGGGCGAGAACGTGCGCCTCCAGTGGCGCTACCTTGATCTGCGCCGCCCGCGCATGGCCGCCAATCTGAAGCTGCGCCACAAGGTGGCCCAGTGCATCCGCCGCTATCTGGACGAGGGCGGCTTCCTTGAGGTGGAAACCCCCATCCTGACAAAATCCACGCCTGAAGGCGCGCGTGACTTCCTCGTGCCCAGCCGTCTGAATCAGGGACAGTTCTATGCCCTGCCGCAGTCGCCGCAGATATTCAAGCAGCTGCTCATGGTGTCCGGCGTGGATCGGTACTTCCAGATCGTCCGCTGCTTCCGTGATGAAGACCTGCGCGCCGACCGCCAGCCGGAATTCACGCAGGTTGATATTGAAATGTCCTTCGTGGATGAGGAACAGGTCATGACCATGGCCGAAGGGCTCATGGCGCGCGTGTTCAGGGATGTCATGGGCGTGGACATTCCGCTGCCCTTCCCCCGCATGAAGTATGACGAAGCCATGCTGCGCTATGGCGTGGACAAGCCAGACACCCGTTTCGGGCTGGAGCTGGTGGACATCACTGACATCGTGCGTGGTTCCAACTTCAAGGTCTTTGGCAAGGCGGAGCTGGTCAAGGCCATGAAGGTGGAGGGCGGCGAGCGCCTGACCCGCAAGGAAATTGACGAGTTCACCGAGTTCGTCAAGGTGTACGGCGCGCAGGGTCTTGCCTGGATCAAGATACGCGCGGACGAATGGCAGTCGCCCATCGCCAAGTTCCTGTCGCAGGAAGAGCGCGACGGCATCGCCAGGGCGCTGGACCTCAAGGTCGGGGATATTGTCTTCTTCCAGGCCGGCGAAGCCGGCATGGTCAACGCCGCGCTGGGCAATCTGCGCGTGAAGCTGGGGCATCATCTGGGCCTTGTCCCCGAGAACAGCTTCAATTTCCTGTGGGTTACGGAATTCCCCCTGTATGAATATGACAAGGAAGAGAAGCGGTACGTGGCCTGCCATCATCCCTTCACCTCGCCCGCGCCCGGGCACATGGAGCTGATGCGTACCGATCCCGCGCACGCCAAGGCCCGTGCCTACGACATGGTGCTCAACGGCAGCGAGGTGGGCGGTGGCTCCATCCGCATCCATTCCGGCGAGGTGCAGCGGAGCATGTTCGATGCGCTGGGCTTCAGCCGTGAACGGGCGGAGGAGCAGTTCGGCTTCCTCATCCGCGCGCTGGAGCATGGCGCGCCGCCGCACGGCGGTCTGGCCTTTGGTCTTGACCGTCTGATCATGATTCTTTCCGGCATGCCCAGCATCCGTGATGTCATTGCCTTCCCCAAGACGCAGAAGGCCACCTGCCTGCTGACGGATGCTCCCAGCACCGTGGACAGCGCGCAGCTGCGCGAGCTGGGACTGCGCCTGCGCGAAAAGGCCACGGAGGAAAAGCAGCAGTAGTGGAGAGACGCGCCGGGGCCTCGGGCTCTGGCGCGGTCTTCCGGTCTGGCGCGGACACACAGTGCCCGCGCCTTTTCCATTTCTTTTTCCATTTCCATGTGCTAGGGTTTTCTGCATGATACTTGACATTGTGACATATCCCGCGCCGTCACTGGCGGAGAAATGCGCCCCCGTGACGGAAATGACAGAGGAAATCCGCCAGTTGGCGGCGGACATGACAGAAACCATGTATGACGCGCCGGGCGTGGGCATCGCTGCGCCGCAGGTCGGCAGGAATATCCGGCTGATTGTGGTGGACCCGTACTGGAGCAAGGAGACGCCGCGCAATCCGCGCGTGCTGGTCAATCCGGTGCTGACCCTGCTGGGCGAGCAGGTGACGAGTGAGCAGGAAGGCTGCCTGTCCGTGCCGCTGAACTTCCGTGCGGATGTGAAGCGCGCCGAGCGTGTCCGCCTTCAGGCTACTGATTTGGACGGCAATGTCATTGATGAAGAGCTGGAGGGCTTTCCGGCATTCTGCCTCCAGCATGAGTGCGATCATCTGGATGGCGTGCTCTTTATCGACCGCATCGGCCGCCTGCGCCGCGTCATGTACGATTCAAAGGTGAAAAAATGGCAGAAACGCAGGAACGCGGGCTAAGCATCGTTTTCATGGGGACGCCGGAATTCGCGGCGACCATCCTTCGCCATGTGGCCGCGTGGCCCGGCGGTCATGTCTCCGCCGTGTATACCCAGCCGGATCGGCCGGCCGGGCGCGGACACAGGCTCATGCCGCCGCCTGTGAAGGTGGCGGCGCAGGAGCTGGGCCTGCCGGTGTTTCAGCCCCGGAATTTCAGAGAGGCTGAAGATCGGGAGCGGCTTGCCGCGCTGAAGCCGGATATTCTGGCTGTGGCCGCCTACGGGCTCATCCTGCCGCAGGCCGTGCTGGACTGCGCCCGCCTCGCCCCGCTCAACGTGCATGGCTCCCTGCTGCCCAAATATCGCGGCGCGGCTCCCATCCAGCGCGCCATCATGGATGGCGAGGCCGAGACGGGCGTGTGCATCATGCACATGCAGGCGGCTCTGGACGCCGGCCCCGTGTACAGCCGTCGGGCCATTCCCACCGCCGGACATACGGCGGGCAGCCTGCACGATGCGCTGGCCGAACTTGGCGGCGACATGCTGGTGGAGGTGCTGGAGCAGTTCCGCACGGGCACGGCCGCCTGCGTGGAACAGGATCACAGCCTGGCCACCTATGCCGCAAAGATTTCCAAGGCGGACGGCTGGATTGACTGGAACCGCCCCTGTGCCGCCGTGGATGCGCAGGTGCGCGGCGTGACACCGTGGCCGGCCGCGCAGACAATATGCGCGCTGGAAGGACGGGACGCCTTTCCGCTGAACATTGGCGCCGGCCATGTGGGCGGCCCCGCGCCTGCGGGAGCGGAGCCCGGGGAGCTGTGGGTCTGTGCCGGCGGATTGGGCGTGGCCACGCGCGACAGGCTGTATATGCTGGACATTGTGCGTCCGGCGGGGAGAAAGCCCGTGGATGCCCGCGCCTTTCTGAACGGGCATGTTCAGGGCGTCCGCGCCGGACGGTGCGGCAAGCTGCACATGCCGGAGCAGGAGTAGCCCGGTCTTCATGGCAGGAAAGATGCCGGCAGTCTGCGCGGGGCGGCTGCTCCTTCCGGATGCGAGCCGGCCTTGCGGCATGCCTGCGCATGCAGTCGCCGCGTCCGGAGCGGCATGCCCGGCCAGGCAGGAGGAATAGGCATGTTCCCTTTTCCGCACAAGTCTCCCTATTCCCTGCCGGCGGAAGAGTATGGCGGCGGCAGGAAGCGCATCTTCATCGGCCTTTTGGCCGGAAGCTGCGCGCTGCTCTGCCTGCTGCTGGCGCTGTGCTGGATTGTGCCCGCGCTGGGCTTTGATTCCATCCATCCCTGGCTGGGAGACATTGCGGGCGCATGCTGTGCCGCAGTGGTGCTGGGCCTGTCCTGGCTGTGCGCCGCGCTGATCTGGCATGTCTTTACAGGAAGGCCGGTATGGGGCGGAGCCCGTCTGCGCGGCCTCGTCATCCGGGCTCTGTATCCGCTGATGGAGCTGCTGGGCTGTGCCCTGGGGCTGGAGCGCAGCCGTATCCGCCATTCCTTTATCAAGGTCAACAATGAGATGGTGCTGGCATCCGGCGTGCGTGCCGCGCCGGAACGCCTGCTGCTTCTGCTGCCGCACTGCCTGCAGCGGAGCAGTTGTCCGCATCGCCTGTCACCGGACAATATCCGGTGCGTCCGCTGCGGCGGCTGTCCGGTTGGAGAGCTGCTGCGGTTGCGCGATGCCTGCGGCTTCCGCATGGTCGTGGCCACCGGGGGCACCATTGCCCGGCGCATTGCCGCGCAGATGCGGCCGCAGGTCATTGTGGCGGTAGCGTGCGAACGCGATCTGACCAGTGGCATTCAGGACAGCTATCCCCTGCCGGTATTTGGTATTTTGAATGAACGGCCGCATGGCCCCTGCGTGGATACGCAGGTATCGCTGGCGCGGGTGGAAGCGGCTGTACGGCATTTTACCGGCCTGGAGCCGGCGCGAAGTCACAGTGGAGGAGGGCGGCATGCGGAGTAGCGGCGCGGAGCGGCGGGATCGCAGGAGGCGGGAAGGCCGGGAGGCCGGGCTTCTGGCTGGTATGGATGTCCGTACCGCGGCCTGGCGCGTACTGCTGGATATGGAGCAGGGGGCGCCGGCGCAGGCGGCGCTGGATGCCTTTCTGCGCGCGTCGTCGCTGACTGCCGGCGGCAAGGGGCAGTGCACGGAGCTGGTCTACGGCTGTCTGCGCACGGAGCTGCGGCTTGCCTTTGTGCTGGGACGCTTGCTGCCGCATCCGGAAAAGCTGCCGCGCTCCTGCCTGCTCCTGCTGGAGCTGGCCGCCTATGCCATGATCTTTATGGAGAGCATGCCGGCATATGCCGTGGTGGACTGGGCTGTGGGGCAGGCGCGCCAATGCTGGGGGCAGCGGCTTGCGGGCGTGGTGAACGGGGTGCTGCGCTCTCTGGGGCGCATGCTTGCGGAGGTGCGCCAGCGGGAATTTTATGTGGAGCCGTGTCCTTCCGGCGGACGGAAGGCGGCGGCCCGCGCCGCGCGCATGGAGCTGTCCCGCTGGTACGCCATGCCGCGGTGGATTGTGGATGTCTGGTGCTCATCCTACGGCATGGAAGCGGCAGAGGCCCTGTTGGCGCGTTCGTTCCGGCGGCCATGGAACTGCCTGCGCCTGAACCCGGAGCATGCGCAGGCAGATGCCGTGCGCGCCGCTCTTCTGGCGCTGGCGGCGGAAGAAGACTGCATCCCGCTGACTGGCGGTTCCGGCTTTGCCTTTGCGCCGGGAAAAAGTCCTGCGCTGCTGGCGGGCAGGGAGGTTGGCGACTGGGTACGGCAGGGTGCCGTGAGCTGGCAGGCAGCCGGATCGCAGGCCGTGCTGGCAGCCCTGGGCTGCCAGTCCTGGCGCGTGCCGGTCTGGGATGCCTGCTGCGGCCAGGGAGGCAAGACCGCCTTTCTGCTGGAACGGGGTGTTCCGGTGGTTCTGGCCAGCGACATGCATCCCGGCCGGCTGGGGCGTGTCCGCAGCGAATGCCGCCGGCTGGGGCTGTCGGCGCCTCTGGTTGTTCTGGCGGATATGACGCAGCCACCTGTGCGGCAGTGGGCGGGCAATGTGCTGCTGGATGTTCCCTGCACGGGACTAGGCACGCTGGCCCGCCGTCCGGACATTCGGCGGCATCGCGCTTTTGCCGTGCTGGAAGAAATGCGGGCCTTGCAGGAACGCATCCTTGACGCCGCATGGCAGGTGATGGCGCCCGGATATGAGCTGGCCTACATTACCTGCGCGCTGGACCCGCAGGAGAATGAAGGGCAGGTAGCGGCCTTTCTGGCGCGTCATCAGGATGCCGAACTGCTGCGGGAATGGCAGACGCCGCATGATCATCCGTGGATGGAGGGCATGTACGGCGCCTGCCTGCGGAAGAGAGAGGGCTGATTCATGCAGGGAGAGGCCGCGCTGTCTGCGCTCTTCTCTCCCTGCCGTGCCGCGCGTTGGGGCTATCCTTCCATGCCCAGACGGGCCAGTAGCTCCTTGAGCTCCTCCGGACTGGCATAGGAAAGCGTGATCTTTCCCTTGTCCTCCGTACCGCTGACGGAGGTTCTGAAGGGCAGGGCGGTGTTAAGCCGCTGCTGGAGAAGCTTCAGCGTTTCCGGTTTGCGGCGGCCGGGCAGGGGGGAAATGGAAGTCGGCCTTCCTTCCTCTTCCCAGGGGAAGCGGCCCTGCTGCTTCCAGGTGGTTACGGCCTCCTCGGCCTCGCGCACGGAGAGGCGTGCCTGCGCAATCCGCGCCCGGAGTGCTTCGCGGGCATCACCATCATCCACACCCAGCAGGGCGCGGGCGTGTCCGGCGCTGATGCGGCCGTAGCGCAGGTCTTCCAGCGCCGGTTCGGAGAGCTGGAGAAGGCGGAGCGCGTTGGACACTGCCGAGCGGCTCTTGCCCAGCTTGCAGGATATTTCATCCTGCGTCATCTGGAGTTTGTCCCGCAGGGCGGCTATGGCCAGCGCCTCTTCCACGGGGTTCAGGTCTTCGCGCTGGAGGTTTTCAATCAGCGCGGCCAGCATCACATCCTCGTCGCTGTATTCGCGCACCACCACGGGGATTTCCAGCAGGCCGGCCTCCTGCGCGGCCCGGTAGCGGCGCTCCCCGGCGACAATCTGGTAGGCGTGGCCCTGCGGGGCGGGGCGCACGATAATGGGCTGAATGACACCCTGCTCGCGGATGGACTGCGACAGTTCGGCAAGGCTTTCCCTGTCGAAATCATGGCGCGGCTGGTTGGGGTTGGCGACGATATCGGTCAGCGGCAGCGTGCGGATGGCCTGCTGCGGGCTCTCCTCCGGCTGATCCGACGCACCGGTGATGATGGTATTGTCAAAAAGCGCGTTCAGGCCGCGCCCCAAGCCTTTGCTGCCAATGCTCATACATGCTCCCTTGACACGGCGGCGGGAAAAACGCACCGTGGGTGTTGTTCACCATGCAATCATGCAGGAATTTGCCATGAATCAGAAAAAACACCTTTTGTACCTTGTGGACGCCTCCGGCGTCATCGAGGGCGTGCAGCTCTCGCCGGAGCTGTGGCGGCTGGTGGAAAAGACCGTCAAGGCCCGTGCTGCCGAGCTGAACGGCGAGGACAATCCGCTCAACCGCCCTGAGGCCATGGACAGCTTTAAGGAATTTATGGATGCCTGGGATTTTCGCTATCCCTACGATCCTTCTGTCACCTGTCCGCAGTGCGGTGCGCATGCCGATGACTGGCAGCGGGACCCGCGCCATCCCTTCCACCTGAAGAATGCGAACCTCGGCGGACTGCTGGTATTTCACTGCAAGCAGTGCGGCGCCACGGTTCGCAAGAAGCATTTCCGTGATCATGTGGCCACGGAATGCACGCCCGCCCGCTAGCCCCGCCTTCCGCGCTCCGCCAGAATGCCGCGGAGTGCGCCCGTCATGCCTGCGCCGCCGGACGGCGCAGGATGACTTCTCTGGCAAGATTCAGATATGCCTCCGCGCCCTTGGATTTGATGTCGTAATGAATGATGGAGCGCCCGTGGCTGGGGGCTTCCGAAAGACGCACGTTGCGGGGGATGACTGTCTCGAACAGATGGTCGGGGAAGCAGCGGCGCACTTCGCCCTGCACGTCGCGGGAGAGACGGTTGCGCACGTCGAACATGGTCAGCACAACGCCCAGCAGCCCCAGGGACGGGTTCAGCTTCTTTTTCACCTGTTCATAGGTCTGAAGCAGCTTGACGATGCCTTCCAGCGCGAAAAATTCACACTGCAGGGGAATGAGCACCTCGCGCGCCGCACACAGGCCGTTCAGCGTAATCAGCCCCAAGGAAGGCGGGCAGTCCAGAATAATATAGTCATAGCTGTCCGTCACACGCTTCAGGCATTCAGCCATATAGTATTCCCGGCCCGGCTTGTTCACCAGTTCCAGCTCTACGGCGACCAGATTGGTGGATGCGGGCAACACGGAAAGATAGGCTGACTTTGTGGGTTGAATGAACTGCCTGATCTGATCCGGGGAGTAGAGGGCTGTATATAGATCGCCCTGCATGGCGTGTTGATCTATGCCAAGGCCGCTGGTGGAATTGGCCTGCGGATCGCAGTCCACCAGCAGCACTTTTTTTTCCATGATGGCGAGAGAAGCCGCCAGATTGATGGACGTGGTGGTTTTCCCCACGCCGCCTTTCTGGTTGGCAATGGCAATGATGCGGCTCACAAGGCCTCCTCTGGTGATGCACCAGATATGTTTCACGTGAAACATGACGGTATGTCATGTCTGATTTTTTGTAGTCAGAATGCCTGCATGCGTCAAGCGGAACAGCCCGGTGTCCTTTGGATTTTCCCTGTGGACTGTAGCGGGGTATGCAGTATGCAATGCCTGCGTCACTGTGGATACGGCATTGCCCGGCTGTGAAAAACGGCTTGCGCGCCTGTGCCCTTTCGCGTATTTTTTTTGAACACGGCCCGGGCCGAATCGCGGTCTGGCCTTCATCCATGCGCGTTCAACGCAGAATATGCCGCGCGGCACCGGGGCATTCACGGCTCTGGCAGCATTGCGCGGGTACTATGGAGTAGAGTATGCAATACGGCAAGATGACCGGCGGTCTGCTGCTGGGCGGGGCCTTGCTGCTGGGAGCCGCTGCGGCATGCCCGGCGGCGCCCGTTCAGGAAGAGTCTCTGGCACAGACGCTGGAGGCCCTGTTCAAAGCGCATCCCGAGCTGGTGATGCGGGTGCTGAAGGAACACAGCGAGGAAGTGCTGGACATTGCGCAGGATGGTGCGGAAGTGAAGCGCGCCCGCCTGCTGCGGGAGCAGTGGAAGAATGATCTGAACCAGCCCAAGAATGTGTCCCTGAATGGGCGGGCCGTGCGCGGGGCAAAAAATGCGCCCGTCACCATTGTGGCCTTTTCTGATTTTACCTGCGCCTACTGCTATAAGTCCACCAAGACCATCCAGCTGATGCTGAAGAAATATGAGGGCAAGGTGCGCTTTGTGTTCAAGCACATGCCCTTGCGCAAGGATGACATCGGCTGGCGCGCCTCGGAATATTTCATCGCCGCCTCCATGCAGAATCCTGACAAGGCGTGGCGCCTGCATGACAGATTGTTTGAAGGCCGTGATGCCCTCATGGGAGAAAAGGGCGAGGAGTTTTTGAAGAAGGCCGCCAAAAACTCCTATCTGGATATGAAGCGTCTGGAGCAGGACCTGAGCAGCGAGACGGTATCCAGGATTCTTGAGGAAGACCTGGAAGAAAGCAAGAAGCTGGAGATTCAGGGCACGCCGTACTTCCTTGTGAATAATCTGGTCATTCGCGGCGCGCTGGCGCCGGAACTGTTTGACGAGGCCGTGCGGATGGCACTGAAGAACGCCAACTAGCCTGCGGGCATGAAACTCTGCCATACAGGCGGATGTGGGGCGTGGCAGCGGACATACTGTGCCGCATGCCGCGCCTTTTCTCTGTGGGAAAGATGCTGGAGCCCGCACTGCCGACATGGGGCCGGAGTGCCTGGACTCCTGTGCCGGAGTATCGTGTGCGGAGGCGTGCAGAGCGGCATGGGGGCGGCAGGGCAAGAGGGAGGAACTGTGCGGGACTGCCGCCGGCAGTATCGGCAGGATGCCGCTGTCTGGTACGGAAATACTATGCTATGCTGACGGAATGGCGGACCGCTCCGTGCGGACAGGGAAAGGCTGGGGCAGTGCCCTTGTGAATGAGCGGAGAACCCTGCATCGCATCAGCGCGCCACGCGGCGCACGGCCACAAGCTTCTTCCGCCAGTAGGCCGCGTCCATGCTTTCCATGCGCACGCGCTTGCCCCGGCTGGGGCTGTGGATAAAGGTATTGTTGCCGGCATAGAGTCCCGTATGCAGGCTCATGATCCCGGTGCGGAACACGAGGATATCGCCGGGAGCCGCCTGGCTTCGCTTCACGGGATAGCCGGCGCTGGCCTGTTTCTGCGTATTGCGGGGGACTTTGATGCCATTCGTCTGATATGCCCAGTAGACCAGCCCCGAGCAGTCGAAGCCCTGGCGCGGCGAGGCCCCTCCGTAGCGGTAGGACTTGCCCAGCTGAGTGCGGGCCGTATTCACGATAGTGCCGCCCTTGGGACTGGGGTCCGGTGTGCTGACCTGCACCGTGCCACATCCCGTGAGCAGAAGAGCGCAGGCGGCGGCCAGCAGCAGGGCACGGATGATGGAGATGGGGGCATGTGTCATGGGGCGTCCTCCCGGGCGTGGCAGGGGGTATGCCGCGCACAGTATTTTGCCGGGAGCATGCCGCAGCCGTGCTGAAATGGCAAGGGCCTTTCTAGAAAATATCTATATCATTTCCTGATATGCCAGGGGGATGGCACTAGTTTGTCTGGCGCGGAAAGCATCGCCATCATGCTGATACTGCTGCAAAATGGCCTTGCCGGACGGCTGCCGCGTGCTGCCTGCCGCGCGTGGAAAAGGCGGATGACGCGCGAAAAATTTTTTTGCGGATACTGCGCGATCCTGAAGGCGGCGCGGATATGTCGTCAGACTTGGAGCAGTGAAAGCTGGCGCGCCTGTTTCATGCTGCGGGCGTGCAGGGCTGTGGTACGGCACAGCGGCAGCACTGGCTTCAGGAAGGGCGAGGGGGCAAGGGCATATTCTTTGTGATAGAGCCGCCGGGCCGCGGCATGGCTGAGGAAGACGGCGTCGGCCGCCCGGGTAATGCCCACATAGAGCAGACGGCGTTCCTCCGCATGATCCTCCCCGGTGGCGACAGGCGCTGCCGCGGCTTCCTGCGCGGACGGCGCGCCGCTTTCCTCATCCGGGGGAAAGAGCAGCTCCCGGCGCAGGGGCAGCAGGCCGTCCTCCAGTGCGGGCAGAAAAACCGCACGAAATTCAAGCCCCTTGGAGGCATGCAGAGTGAGCAGGCGCACATGCTGGCTTGCATCGCGCAGCAGATCGTCCTCCTGCTGCCGGCGGAGCAGCTCCAGCAGTGCGCGCCAGTCCTGTCCGCAGTCTCGCCATGCGGCATCCAGCGCGCGCCAGGCCGGAGAAGTGGCAAAGAAAGGATCAAAGGCTCCCGGCATGGCTTCGGGCAGGGCCGCCGGGCCGCGTTTCCAGTCCACGGGCGTGCGCGGCAGGGACAGCGGCGGCAGCTCCGGCATGCCATGCGCGGCGAGTTCGGCGGCCTCCGCATCCAGCCCCAGCGCACGGGCGGCTTCCTGCACAACGCGGGCCACGCGCGCATCCTGCCAGCAGGGGCTCTCCCGTACCGCGCTCCACGGAATGCCGTATTCGTCCAGAGCCCGGCCCATGAGCGGAATCTGGGCCCTCAGGCGTGTCAGTACCGCAATATCTCCCGGGGCCAGCGTGCCCTGCATGGCGGCGAGGGCGGCCTCCTGCGCCGCGGTATCCGCCCTGCGCGCGCGGCGGGCCGTGGCGGCAGCCTCATGCCTGTCCTCGTCCAGCAGCGTGTGGGATGTCCGGCCCAGCAGGCCGCTGATCTGCCGGGCGATCCAGCGAGATTCCTCCGCTCCGGAGGGAGCGCTGAAGGCGCAGGCCACGCCCCTGTCCGTGCGTCTGGAAGAAAGCCTGCCGCCGTGCGCCTCCCTTTCCAGAGCGGCGTGGGCGCAGGCAAGAATGCACGGGGCGGCGCGATAGCTTTCCCGCAGGTGCAGTTCGCGCAGGCGCGGCCAGTGGGCGCCGAGCTGCCCGGGCACGTCGGGCTGTGCGCCTCTGAAGGCATAGATGGACTGATCCGGATCGCCAATGCCGAAAAAGCCCGTGCCGTCTGGCGGCAGAAGCATGGTCAGGAGCCGCAGCTGGAGAGGGGAGAGGTCCTGTACCTCGTCCACCAGCAGATGCCGCCAGCGTGGCGGCCGGCCGGCGGCATGCTCCTCTTCTGCCAGCCGCAGCCACTGTTCCAGCAGATCGGTATAGTCCAGTACGCCCAGAGCGCGTTTGCGTTCCGCATAGCGGCGGGCGCTGTCTGCAAGATCGTCCGGCAGGGGCGCGAGTGTTTCCCGCGCCAGCTGGAGAGCGTCCCAGCGCAGCCGGGCGGCAGTGCCGCGCTTGGTATCGGGCGCAGCCAGGGCCAGGGCGCTCGCCTGGGCGTCCGCCTGCGCAAAGAGCGCCGCGGCGGCCTGTTCGTCCAGAACCAGCGGCGGCTGTCCGCCGGCAGGGGCGAGCGCGCGCAGCGCCAGCGCATGCAGGGTATCGCAACAGGGCAGGCCGCCCGCCGCTCCCCGGGCGTCCCGCAGGCGCCGCTGCATCTCCTGCGCGGCGCGGCAGGTGAAGGTCACGGCGAGCAGGGCATCCGCCGGGCAGCCCTGCGCAAGCAGGCGAAGGGCGCGGCCCACCAGGACGCGGGTTTTTCCGGCGCCCGGGCCGGCCAGCACCAGGACGGGCTCCGGGCCGGCGACGATGGCGCGGGCCTGGGCCGGAGAATAGATGACGCCGCCCAGCTCCAGCGGGAGGGAGGTACCCGGTGCGTCGGAGCAGTCCCCTGCCTGAGGTGCCGGCAGTACCGTTCCTGTATCGGCCGGACTGGTCGGAGGAACAGCGGTCTGCCGCTCCTGACTGGATTGGAGGGGGGCCGCCGCATCGGGGCATGCTGCCGCGGGCAGGCTGTCTTGCCTGTTGGCGGCCGTGACCGGCAGCGCGGAGGTTCTCTGCCGTGGGGTGGGCATGGGGAGCAGCAATGCGCGCGTGCCCCGGCCCGTGACCGTAAATTCCGCTGCTTCCTGCGGCGTGAAGACCCGAACCGTGCCGAACTGCCCGTCAAAGCCGCCCTGACGGATGACCCGCCCCGCCCGCATGCGGGCCACGGCTTCGCCCAGCGGTTCCCAGTACTGGCGGATGTCCGCCACGTCCGCATGCAGCAGGATGGACATTTCCGGCCCAAGTGCTTCCAGCGCGCGCCGATGCAGAGAGGCCACCTTGCGGCTCCGGGCGGCGGCGCCGCACAGCTCGCCAAGAATTTCCGGCAGGGGAATCAGGGATGCGCTGTCCGGCTCGCCCATTTCCCGTGCCGTGCGCGGCGTGGTGCGGTCGGCCAGGTCCAGCACGCGATGCAGCACGCCCACGGTGAGGGGCCTGCCGCATACGGGACAGAGATCGCCCGGCGTGCGCTCCGTGCGCGGGTCCAGTACCACGTGGCAGTCCCTGTGTCCGTCCAGATGGTATTTCCCTTCCTCGGGGAAGAATTCCGCCGTGCCGGCCCACACGCAGTCCGCGTTTGCGGGATGTTCCCCGCGGGCATTGGCGCGCATGGCCGCAAAGATGGCGTCATAGCCTGGCGTGCCGCGCAGGCAGTTGACCTCGCGGGCCAGATTCTCGCCGGAATGGGCGTCCGAATTGGAGATGAGCGTGTAGCCGTCCAGCCTGCTCCACAGGCGGTTCATGGCGGGATCGGAGGAGAGTCCCGTTTCCAGCGCGAAGATGTGCGGCGTCAAATCATCAAAGCATTCCTCAAGGCTGTCGAAGCCGGACCTGGAGCCGAACACGGAAAACCACGGCGTCCAGATGTGGGCGGGGATGAGCACGGCCCGTTCCGAGCATTCCAGCGCCGCTTCCAGAAGATCGCGGGAATCCAGTCCCAGAATGGGGCGTCCGTCGGAGGCAAGGTTGCCTATGCCCGCAAGCCGCTGTGAAAATCGTTCCGCCGCGTCCATATCCGGCATGAAGACAAGATTGTGCACCTTGCGGACCTTGCCGTGGCGTTTATAGATGGAACTGATTTCCGTCTGTAGCAGGAAGAGCGGCTCCGGTGCGTCCAGCCGCATGCCATCCGGCAGGGCATCTTCGAGGGAGGCCGGCTCGCGCAGGCGGTACAGGCCGGTATGCTCATCGCGCATGAGCATTTCCCGCAGCTCTGCCCGCCATGCCGGATGGGTGAAGTCCCCGGTGCCCAGCACGTGAACGCCCTTGATCATGGCCCATGCGGCCAGCGAGCGGGCGGTGAGCCTTTTGCTGGTGGCGCGGGAAAAGCGGGAATGGATGTGCAGATCGGCGGTAAAGAGCATGGCGGCCTCGCGGGGGGGAGCAGGATGCGGTCAGCATAGCTGTGCCTCCGGCTCTTGTAAACGGCGGTGTCAGGGGGGGATGCCGTCCGTCTGTCACCTCAGCCAGGGACAGAAGGTGGCGGCTGCCGGAGCATGGATGCCCTGACGGGCCGCCGCCGCATCCGCATGCAGGATGAGCGGCGCTTCCACGCGCACATCGTCGCGGGCACCCTTGCGGGCTTCCGCCAGCAGGCAGTGCGCCGGCCTGTCCGGCAGGGCGTGCACCCAGCGCAGGCGCCGCAGGCCCAGTCCGGCTGCCGTCAGTGCCGCCAGCAGACGCGGCAGTCCCGAGGCCGAGAAAATACAGCAGTACCGGCCGTGATGCCGCAGCATGGCGGCCGCCGCCCGCGCAAAGGTCAGGGCGGGATCGCGCAGGCCGTCCGTCAGCGCGCCGCGCCGCAGGGCCGTGCCGGGGAGCCGGCCCTCCCGCGCCATGCGCCAGGGCGGATTGGCCATGACAAGATCGTGCCTGCCATACTGGCCTGAAACAGTGGTGTCGATGTCCATGCAGACGGCTGCCAGGCGATGGCATAGTCCCAGCGTGGTGAAGTTGGCTGCCGCTGTTTCCGCCAGTATGGGCGCGCGCTCAAATCCTGTGCCGCAGATGTCGGCACGGCACAGGGCCAGCCCGGCCAGAGACGCGCCGCAGCCGGTGCCCAGTTCCGCCACGCGGACGCACGGCGTCCGTGCGCGGGCCGGCCCTGTGCCTGGGCCGGAAGATGCCGCCGGTGCATCAGACGGCATGCCGGAGGGGGAGAAGGTCTGCCGCGCGGCGCCGGGGACGGCTGGCAGGCAGTCCGCCGCCCAGGCTGCAAGCAGCAGAGCATCCAGTCCGAAGCGGTATGCGCCGTCAGGCTGCGCCAGGCCGCGCGGAAAGGCCGCCCGCGCGGCGGCAATGGCGGCGGAGCAGGGCATCATGGCGCTGTCGCTTCCACAGTCGGGGCGTAGCGGGGCGGACGCGCAGTTCTGGTGTTGCGCGCCCGCCGTTGTCCGCGTTGCGGCATCACAGAAGGGCGCCTTCCCAGTTGAACAGGCCGTTACGGCGCAGCTCCGGCAGGCCCGGCGGCACGGTTTCCTGAATATGTACGAAGAAGGAGTAGCCGGCGGCCTCCAGATCAGGGCGCTTTTCCGTCAGGTTGAGCGGCCACCCGGGGTAGAGCCAGACATTGCCGCCGTACTGGCGCGCCCAGAAGATTTCCCCCCTGGGGCTGACAAAGGGCTCGTTGGCCTTGACGCCATTCATGCCAAAGCGAGAGATGCCCACGGGCCAGAATCCGTCCAGAACAATGCCCAGCGGCAGCGGGCTCTGGCGGGGCAGGGCCAGATAATCCTCGCCGGCCAGCTCGGGGCTGACCACAGCAGCGGTGAAGCCCAGCTTCCTGAGCTGGCCCAGCATGCTGCCATTGGCAATGTTGCAGAACGGCCCGGCCACCAGCTGGCGGCCCTCGCCTTCCGGCACAAGGCGCGCCTGCCACGGATCGTTGCAGACAAAGTGCCGGGCGCCGTTCTGCCAGAGCTGGCGCAGAGCGCGGGCCAGTCCCTCCTCTTCCTGCGGCCAGACCACGGGCGGCAGCCACCAGGCCACGCGCGGCATGACCGTGCGGGATATGCCCTGCACCGTGCGCGGCGACAGCCACAGCCCCATGAGGGAACCGCGCCCGCCGCGGGTTTCGCGTCCCTGCGGCAGGCTGGAGCGCAGAGCCATGTCAGGCAGTCTGGAACTGCGTCCGGCAGGAGCCGGCATGAGCACCTGTCCGTCCACGGGACGGCTCTCGCGCCTGCGGGTGCGGGAAAGCCGTTGCTGCCATTCCGTGAGAATGCGCAGCAGCTGAGGCTCGCGGCGGTCGATGAGGTATACGGCCGTGCCGGCCCTGGGGGTCTTGTGCACGGGTACGCGGAGCTGGAGCGTACCGGCCTTGGGTGTGCGGCGCGTGACGGGCAGTGTGGAATGCCAGCGCTCGTCTTCCACGCCTACGCGCAGATAGTCCTGCGGCAGCAGCTCGATATGGGGTTTGATGCAGGGGCGGCCGTTCTGATCCATACTTACCTTGCCGACAAGCAGGCCGGAGGAGGTCTGTCCGTCCGGCGCGGTCACGCCGCCTTCGCACTGGGGCAGGAAGCGCGCGCGGGTGACGGGGCGGCCCAGCGCCATGTCCAGAATGCCCTCGGCCATTTTTCGGGCCTGCGGGTCGTGCGGGCTGTCGCGCAGGATGCGGTAGGCCGTGACTACATGATAGACATAGTGCGGCCCCTTCTTGCGGCCTTCGATTTTCCAGGAGTTGAGATGCGGCACGTCCGTCAGCGTCTTGGCCAGTACGTCCAGCGAAAGGTCCATGCAGGAGAAGTAGCGCCCCGCATGCTCCCTGCCGCGCGGGCGGGCCTCCTGCCGGGGACGGGCCTCGCGCGGCGCTCTGCCCGTGCGCTCAAGGTACTGCCGGCGCGCGGCCTCGCGCTGGCGCTGTTGCTTTTCTTCCGGGCTTTCATACTTGGCGGCGGCGGCGGCGGCAATGCTGCCGCCCTGCTTGTAGATGCGGCGGCAGGGCTGGACGCAGCGGCCGCGCAGACCGCTCTTGCCGCCCATGTAGCTGGACCAGTAGCAGCGGCCGGAGACGCAGTAGCAGAGGGCGCCGTGGATGAAGCATTCCAGGTCAAGGCCGTCGGGGCAGGCTTCGCCCATGAAGCGGATTTCATCAATGGAAAGCTCGCGCGGGAGCACGATGCGGCTGGCGCCCAGCTCCAGCGCCGCGTTCATGGCGGCGGGGTGCGTGGCATTGGACAGCGTGGAGAGGTGCAGCTCGCCGGTGAAGCCGGCCTGCCGGGCCACATCCAGAAAGGAAAGGTCCTGGACAATGAGTGCGTCGGGCTGCACGTCGCGGGCCAGACGTTTGACAAGATTGTATGCGCTCTGGAGTTCGCCGGGCTTGACGAGGGTGTTCATGGCCACATGCACGCGGGCGTGCTCCGCATGTGCCAGCTCCACGAGGCGGGCCAGCTCCACCGTGCCGAAGTTGTCGGCCTGCATGCGGGCGGAGAACTGCTTCAGCCCCAGATAGATGGCGTCCGCGCCGGCGGCCAGCGCCGCCAGAAAACAGGATTCGTCGCCGGCCGGGGCCAGTATTTCCGGGCGGCGGGGAGTGTCGGTGGATTGCGTCATGGTCTTGGCTTCCCTGAAAAGGATGGGCGTGATTGCGGAAAAAAAGAAATAGTAGGGCAGAAGCCCGCGCACCGCAAGAGGCGGCAAGGCACCAGGGCGTCGGACTTGCCTTTTCAGTGCCTGTGCGGTATGTTAAAAGACTTGAAATTCCCTGAACATCCGCGTTTTCAGGAGGCACGGACGTATGAGCCAGGAAAAAACCGCCGGTGATCCGCAGGATGCCGGCTCCAGAAGCAGCGCTGTGAAGGGCGCTGCGGCAAAGGCGGCGGAAGCCGCCGGCAGGGCCAGGGAGCAGGCCGCCGCATCCGTCAGCTCCGTATGGATGGAAAGCCAGCACAAGGATTTGATATTCTATCTTGCCGTGGCCATCTTCATGCTGGAACTGATTGTGGGCGGGGTGGCCTTTTTCTATGGGCTGATTCATGCCACCCCCGATCCGCTGGGCGGGCCGCCGAAGTTTCAGTTCCCGTGGCTGGCATACCTGCTGGCGGCGGTGCTGGCTCCTGCCGCGCTGCTGCTGATTGTCCACCTTGCCGGCGTGGGCCTGTTCCGCTCCATCAATAAGGACAGGGAGCAGGATGAGGCCTGGCGGCAGGATTTGCCCGAGCGCATGCGCAAGGTCTTTGCCATCATTCAGGGAGCGCCCACCGTGGTGCTGCTGGTGGGGCTGATGCTGCTGGGCGCGGCGCTCTTCTACATCGATGGGGCCATGAACGCTCTCTTCCGGCTGGGAGCGGCGGCGGAACCTTACCTGCCGTGGATTATTGCCGGCGTGGTGCTCTCGTGGTGCGTGGCCTTTGTGGGGCGCACCTGGCTGCGCTACCGCAGCCGGCGGCTGGAGGAGGAATATGCCTTCCGCCGCGAAGTATTTGAAAAGACCGGCATGGTCATTGTGGAGCGCGGGGCCATGCAGCTGCCGCCCGCCATGGCCGAAAGCGCGCAGGTGCTCCCCGCCGCCGGGAGCGGGAACGGCGCGCTGCCTCCCGGCGTGGTGCCGGACGGCCCCGGCCCCCTGCTGGACGTGACGCCGGAAGAACCGGAGCGGCCGCAGGGCCCGGAAGGGAAAAGCGGCGGCAATCCGGGCGCATAGAAGGCCCGCATGGCGGCGCGGCACGGGGGATTCCCGCCGCGCCGCCGCTGTCCCGGGCCCATGCCGGCCGCATGGACTTCCATGCCATTCTCCGCTATGCTTTTCGTCCGCCAGATAACAGATACCGGGGGGAGAGCCCCCTGTCTTTTCATGAAGGAACGCCATGCCCAAGCAGGAACACATCCGCAATTTTTGCATCATCGCCCATATTGACCACGGCAAGTCCACGCTTGCCGACCGCATTCTTGAGCTCACCAAGGTTGTCGGCGATCGTGAGAAGCGCGAGCAGTATCTGGACAAGATGGAGCTTGAGCGCGAACGTGGCATCACCATCAAGGCCCAGACGGTACGCCTGCCCTATGTGGCGAAGGATGGCCGGCGCTATGTGCTGAACCTTATCGATACCCCCGGCCATGTGGACTTCCACTACGAGGTTTCGCGCTCGCTGGCCGCCTGCGAGGGGGCGCTGCTGGTGGTGGACGCCACGCAGGGCGTGGAGGCGCAGACGCTGGCCAATGTGTATCTGGCGCTGGATCACGATCATGAAATCATTCCCGTGCTGAACAAGATTGACCTGCCCAGCTCCGATGTGGAACGGGTGAAGGCGGAGATTGAAGAGTCCATAGGACTGGACTGCACGGACGCCCTGCCCGTGTCCGCCAAGACAGGCATGGGCGTGGACGAGGTGCTGGAGGCCATTGTCCACCGCCTGCCCGCGCCGGAGGGCGACCCGGACGCGCCGCTCAAGGCGCTGATCTTCGATTCCTGGTACGATTCCTATCAGGGCGTGGTGGTGCTGTTCCGCGTCATGGACGGTACCATTGCGGTGAACGACATGGTGCGCCTCATGAGCACGGGCAAGGAGTACGAGGTGCTGCGCCTGGGGGTGTTCTCGCCCGAGGCCAAGGATGTGCGCAGCCTTTCCGCCGGCGAAGTGGGCTTCCTCTGCGGCAGCATCAAGGAGCTGGGCGACGCGCAGGTGGGCGATACCATCACGCTGGCCTCGTCGCCGGCGAGTGAGCCCGTACCCGGCTTCAAGGCCGTGCAGCCCATGGTGTTCTGCGGGCTGTATCCCACGGATTCCGACGACTATGAGAACCTCAAGGTGGCTCTGGAGAAGCTGCGCCTCAACGACGCCGCCTTCTCCTTCGAGCCGGAGACATCGCAGGCGCTGGGCTTTGGCTTCCGCTGCGGCTTTCTCGGCCTGCTGCACATGGAGATTATTCAGGAACGTCTGGAACGCGAGTTCGAGGTGGGGCTTATTGCCACAGCCCCTTCCGTGATCTACCGCGTGGATACGACCGATGGTGGCACGCAGGAAGTGGACAATCCTTCCAAACTGCCCGATCCCGCCCGCATCAAGACCCTGTACGAGCCTTATGTGAAGATGGACATCCATGTGCCCAATGAATTCGTGGGCAATGTCATGAAGCTCTGCGAGGAGAAGCGCGGCTTCCAGAAGAATCTGCACTATCTGGCCGTGAACCGTGTGGTGCTGACCTACGAGCTGCCCTTTGCGGAGATCGTGTACGATTTCTTCGACCGGCTGAAGTCCACCACCAAGGGCTATGCCTCCATGGACTACACGCCGATAGACTACCGGGAGTCCGATCTGGTGCGGCTGGACATCCTGCTCAACGGCGATCCCGTGGATGCGCTGGCTGTCATTGTGCACCGGGCCAAGGCCTATCCCTACGGGCGGGCGCTGGCGCTGAAGCTGAAGCGCACCATTCCGCGCCAGATGTTCGAGGTGGCCATTCAGGCGGCCATAGGCAGCAAGATCATCGCCCGCGAGACTGTCTCCGCCTTCCGCAAGAATGTGCTGGCCAAGTGCTACGGCGGTGACATTACCCGCAAGCGCAAACTTCTGGAAAAGCAGAAGGAAGGCAAGAAGCGCATGAAGCGCATGGGGAACGTGGAACTGCCGCAGGAAGCCTTTCTTGCGGCCTTGCAGGTGGGCGATGAATAGCAGGGAGGCACGCATGACGGCATCCGCATTTCTGGCGTCGGAGTTTGATCCGCAGCCGCAGGACAAGGCACTGTTCCATATCATTCCCGTGCCCTACGAGGCATCCGTTTCCTACGGGGGCGGCACGGCGTGCGGGCCGCGGGCCATTCTGGAGGCATCGCAGCAGCTGGAGGCCTGGGACGGCATTTCCAGTCCCGGCGAGCTGGGCTTTTACACGGCGCCGCCCGTGGACTGCGCCGGCGATGCCGTGACGGTGCTGGGGCGTATTGAGAAGGCCGTGGCGACGGCTCTGGGCTACGGGGCCGTGCCTGTGCTGCTGGGCGGCGAGCATACGGTGACGCTGGGCGCTCTGCGCGCACTGGCCCGGACCGGAGAGCCCTTCGGCGTGGTGCAGTTTGATGCGCATGCGGATTTGCGCGACGAATACGAGGGCAGCATCTATTCCCATGCCTCTGTCATGTGCCGCGCCGTGAAGGACCTGGGCCTGCCGCTGGCGCAGTTCGGCTGCCGTGATTTCTGTCGTGCCGAGGTGGAGAACCGCGCGCAGTGCGGCGTCATCAGTTGGGACGCCGCGCAGCTGGCACGCGAGGGACTGCCCGCTCTGCCCCTCCCCGAAGATTTTCCCCGGCGCATCTACGTCACCTTTGATGTGGACGGACTGGATGCGTCCATCATGCCGGCTACGGGAACCCCCTCTCCGGGGGGCCTGGGCTGGTATGACGCCCTGACCCTGCTGGAGCGCTGCATTGCCGGACGCACGGTGGTGGGGTGCGATGTCGTGGAGCTGGCTCCCATTGCCGGGCTGCATTTTGCGGATTTCACGGCTGCCAGGCTGACGCATGCCATAATGGGCATGACGCAGCGGGCCCGCGGCTGACCGGGCCGGCATGCTGGCTGAAAATTGACAAATTTGTGCTTTTCGGCTCACAAAAATGTGTATCTGGCAGGGCATATACCTGATGCCCCAGCGCGTTTTTTGCGTTGATTTTGTAAGAAAGTGCAATAAATTTCCATAGGATATGAGGATATGTCCCCGCGCCGTGGCGGCTGGCATTCAGCGCTTGCATATCCCCTGTCTTTGCAGTAGTCTTGTGAAAAATAGGGCATATAGAAGACAGGTACAGCATGTCGGCTGTACATGGGTGAAAAAAGAATGAATACAAGACCGCTGAAGAGCAAGCATATCCCAAGAGCCACCATCCGCCGTCTGGCGACCTATGTGCAGGTGCTGGAAAGCCTGCAACTGGAAGGTGTGGAAGTGATCTCTTCCAACCCTCTGGCGGAGGCATGCGATGTCAATGGCTCGCAGGTGCGCAAGGACCTGGCGTACTTCGGGGAATTCGGCATCCGGGGAGTCGGCTATCAGGTAAAGCCGCTGATCTCCTCCATCAAGGAAGCTCTGGGCGTGGATCGGGAATGGCGCATGGCGCTAGTGGGCGTGGGCAATCTTGGCACCGCCCTGCTGAACCATACGGAGTTCAGGGCGCGCGGCTTTAATATCATGGCCATCTTTGACTGCAATCCCTTCAAGATTGGCAAGATTGTCTGCGGGCTGGAAGTCTACTGCACCAAGTATATGAAATCCATGGCGGAGGAGCTGGGCCTTGAGATGGGCATCATCACGACGCCGCCGGAGCGTGCGCAGCGCGCGGCCCAGCATCTGGTGGATGCCGGCATCACCTCCATTCTGAATTTCTCCTCCGCGCGGATCAAGGTTCCGGATCACGTGCAGGTGGAATATGTGGATTTCTTCCATCAGCTGTACACTGTGGCCTTCAATGCCTCCCAGAACAGGATGGGGCGCTAGTCCCGCCCTGCCCGTCGGCTTCGATGCGCGGCATGTGCCGCGCTTTTTTTATGCTTTCGGCGTGGGGGGAGAATGGCGCCAGGGTGCCGTTTCACCAGTCACGCCAGCCACAGGAGGTTCCCATGCTGGAGTTCTGCCGTCGGGAATGGACATCCCTGCTGACGGCGCTGGCCTTTCTCACACGCCTTGGTCCTGCCCGCTGCCTTGATGCGGCCGCCCTGTCCCGTGCCGTGCGCTACTACCCCGTGGCCGGGCTGGCGGCGGGCGTGGCCCAGACCTTGCCAGCGGCAGTCCTGATGCTGGCGCATCCTGCATGGGGAGCCGGCGCGGCATGGCTGTATGTGGCTGCGGGCTTCGCCGTCACGCGCGGCCTGCACTGGGATGCCGTAGCGGACATGGGAGATGCCTGGGGCAGCGGGGCATCAGGCCCGGCCTTCTGGCGCATACTCAAGGACAGCCGCATGGGGGCCTATGGCGCCATGAGCCTGCTCCTGACCTTTTCGCTGGAGCTGCTGTGCGCCGCCGTGCTGTGCGCCGCCGCAGACTGGGGAGCGCTCTGTCTTGCTCCGGCATGGGGGCGGGCCTGCGGCGTGATTCTGGCCGGTTCGGCCGCGCCGCATGCTGCCGGTTCGCTGGGGGCGCTGGCCTGCACCGGCGCCGGCGGCGCAGTGCGAGCCTTCTGGCTGGCGCTGGGCCTGTGCGCCGCCGTGCTGCTTCTGCCTCCTGTGCCGGCGGTATCGCTGGTGCTGGCCAGCCTTGCGCTGGTGGGCGGTCTGCGCCGGCTGGCGCGGCGGCAGGGCGGACTGAACGGCGATTTTCTCGGCGCGGCCATGCTCTGGGGGGAATGTCTGGCCCTGTGTGCGGCCTGCCTGTAAGCCAGAGGAGGCTTGCGTCCGGCCGTCCTCCGGCATAGGATGGGCGGACGGCCCGCTTTGAGTCCGGGCCGTGCGAACATTCAATCCGCTGGGAGGGTGTCTCATGGACTTTCATGCGCTGGTGAACGAGGCGCGCACCTGCCGCCGTTTTGTGGAAGACAGGCCCCTGGGCATGGGCGATCTGGAATGGCTCATTGACTGCGCGCGGCTGACGCCCTCCGCCCGCAATGCGCAGGTGCTGCGCTATATTCCCGTGGCGGATGCCGCCATGCGGGAGAGGCTGTTTCCCCTGACCTGCTGGGCGGGCGCGCTGAAGGACTGGGGCGGCCCCTTCCCCGGCGAGCGTCCCACGGGCTTCATCGCAGTCCTGCTGCCGCAGGATGCGGGCAAGCTGGCATGGGTGGACGCGGGCATAGCCTGCCAGACCATCCAGCTGGCGGCGACCAGCCGGGGCTGGGGCTGCTGCATCATCGCCTCCTTTGACCATGCGCGCGTGCCGGAGCTGCTGAACGTGCCGGAAGGCATGGTTCCCGCGCTGGTGCTGGGTCTGGGCGTGGCCCGGGAGGAACGCGCCGTTGCCCCCCTGCCGCCGGACGGCTCGCTGACCTACTGGCGCGACGCGGAAGGCAGGCATTTTGTGCCCAAGCGCCCGCTGGATGAGGTGATTGTCAGAAGATTCTAGCTGCGTTGCCGGATGGCGACGCGCACAACATGCCGCATGGCGCAAAAGGAGTGGGGATGTCAGTGGGCAGGGAACGAATGGGAAGCCGTCTGGGCTTTTTGCTGCTTTCGGCGGGATGCGCCATCGGTCTGGGGAACGTGTGGCGCTTTCCCTACATCACGGGGGAATATGGCGGCGCGCTCTTTGTGTGCATGTACGCGGCCTGCCTGCTTCTGCTGGGCGGCCCCCTGCTGATTATGGAATTTGCCGTGGGGCGCGCGGCCCAGCGCAACATGGGAGCCGCCTTTCAGGTGCTCTCGCCCAGGGGGGAGCGCTGGCACAGGTGCGGCCTCATTTCGCTTGTGGGCAGCTACCTGCTCATGATGTTCTATACGACGGTCTGCGGCTGGATGCTGTACTACAGCTGGGCCACCATGAGCGGACAGCTTTCCGGCCTGAAGCCGGAGGAAGTGGGGGCCTTCTTCGGGGGCCTGCTGGCCAGCCCGTCCGCTAATGTAGGCTGTCTGGCGCTAACGGTGCTGATTGGCTTCAGCGTGTGCGCCCTGGGGCTGCGGCGCGGCGTGGAGCCCGTGGTGAAGTGGATGATGGCCGGCCTGCTGCTGATCATGCTGGCGCTGGTGGGGCGCGCGGTGACCCTGCCTGGCGCGGGCGAGGGGCTTGCCTTCTATCTGATGCCCGACATGGAACGCCTTGCCGGCAACGGCGTGTGGGCCGCCCTGAACGCGGCCATGGGGCAGGCCTTCTTCACGCTGGGACTGGGCGTTGGGAGCATGACCATCTTCGGCAGCTACATCGGCCGCGAGCGCTCCCTGACGGGCGAGGCGCTGCACATCATGGGGCTGGATACCTTTGTGGCACTTATGGCCGGCCTGATTATCTTTCCCGCCTGCTTCGCCTTCGGCGTGAAGGCCGACGCCGGGCCGGGCCTGGTGTTCGTCACGCTTCCCAATGTGTTCAACAGCATGGGAGGCGGGCGCTTCTGGGGGTCGCTGTTCTTCCTGTTCATGAGCTTCGCCGCGCTGTCCACGGTCATTGCCGTGGTGGAGAACATTGTCTCCTACAGTATGGACGTGTGGCAGTGGCGGCGCGGCAAGGCCTGCCTCGTGAACGGTCTGGCCCTGTTCCTGCTTTCCCTGCCCTGCGCGCTGGGCTTCAATGTGTGGAGCGGCGTAGAGCCGCTGGGTAAGGGCACCTGCTTCCTGGACCTCTGGGATTTTCTGTTGAGCTACAACATGCTGCCCTTTGGCGCGCTGGTGTTCTCGCTCTTCTGCTGCCACCGCTTTGGCTGGGGCTGGGAAAATTTCCTGAAGGAGGCCAATGCCGGCAGCGGCGCTGGCCTGCCGTCCTGGCTGAAGCCCTACATGCAGTACGTGCTGCCCCTGATTGTGCTGCTTCTCTTTGTGCAGGGCTACATCAGCAAATTCTTCTAGGCTGGTGACGGCGGTTCGGGTTCAGCCCTGTGCCCCGCCGGCATCGGGATTTCTATGCCGGGGCGACGGCAGTGCGGCTTCCCTGTTCAGGGACGCGCGGCCGCCGCTCCGGCAGTTTTTCCAGCAGCAGCACGATCTCTCCCCGCTGATCGCGGTTGGCATCGGCGCATTCCAGCACCCGCCAGCGGCGCGGGGGCAGAGTCCGGGCAAAGCGCCGCACGGCATCCGCCTCCTCCTGCCCGCCGGGGTGCCCCGTGTAGCAGTGCAGGGTGAGCACGCCGCCGCCGGCCAAGCGGGCGGCCGCCTGCTCCAGCGCAGCCAGCGTGGTATCCGCCGCCGTGGTATGGCGCCTGTCACTGCCGGGCAGATAGCCAAGGTTGAACATGCCCGCTGCCAGCGGCAGCTGCGGCGGCATCCGCGCGGCTATCCTTTCGTGTCCGCACAGGGCCACGCGGGCAAGGGACGCCAGCCCCGCCTCCCGCAGACGGCTGGTGGCGGCCAGCACGGCAGCTTCCTGCACGTCGCAGGCCAGCACCAGTCCGCCACCGGCGGCGCAGCGGTGATCCCGCAGGGCGGCGGCCAGAAAGCAGGTGTCGTGTCCGTTGCCCGCCGTGGCATCCAGCAGGATGCAGGGCGCGCCGGCGAAGACGTCCAGCGCGCGCAGCACGGCGGCATGGGCCAGCGTATCCAGCAGAGTAGGGCGGGAAGCCGTCATGCCATGTCTCCCGGGGGCGATTACTGCACGGTTTTTCCGGCGGCAGCCGCCGCGGCCGGCTGTTCGCGCAGCTGCTTCACCCAGGCGACGACGGATTCGGAGTTGCGCCACTCCGCAAAGAGCTTGCGCCACATGCCAAATTCATTGAAGCCCTCGTCGAGCTGATCTTCATGCGCCTGCACCCAGGTGTTGAAAAGCTGGAGCTCCATGTTGAAGCGCTGGGAGTCCAGCACCAGGCGGGACATTTCCGACGGGATGCTCTTGCCTTCCAGCTCTTCCACCAGGAAAGTGCAGATGGCGCGCTGGGATTCGGCAAAGTCCACCTGCCTGCCGTTCATGTCTTCCGCCAGCTTGGCAAGATGCGGATACAGTTCGCGGATGCGCGCCATGCCCTGATCGGGAATGGCGATGAACAGCGGCGCTTCGCCGTCCTCACCCCTGGGGGCATCCAGCTTTTCCGAAATGAAATAGAAGCGCATCCAGTTCTCAAACATCACCACTTCCAGCACCTGCTGAAGCGCCTTGGCAAAGGCTTCGTGTTCCTGGGCCATGAACATTCCTCCATTGTGAAATAGTGCGCGCAGGGTACGGCACAGGCGCGCCCGCCGTCAAGCGCGCCGCCCATGCGGCCGGCCTTTCCCGTTCCGCCGTGGTTTGCCTTTCGCCTGCGCCTGCTGTATTGTGCGTGGCATGATAGATTATGCTTCTTCCCTGAATGCGGCCCAGCTTGCCGCGGTCACTGCCGGGGGCGGGCCGACGCTGGTGGTGGCCGGCGCCGGCAGCGGAAAAACCCGTACCATCGTCTACCGGCTGGCATGGCTGGCGGAACATGGCGTGGAACCGCATTCCCTGCTGCTGCTCACCTTTACGCGCAAGGCCGCGCAGGAAATGCTTCAGCGGGCCTCGCAGCTGTTGGGGCAGGGCCTGGGCGGCGTGCAGGGGGGCACCTTCCACAGCTTCGCCTATGCCGTGCTGCGCCAGTTCAGGCCGGCCTGGCTGGAGGGGCGGCCCGTTTCGCTCATGGATTCCGGCGACGTGACGGCGGCCGTGCAGCGCTGCAAGGACGAGCTGGGGCTGGGCAGGGGCGACCGTTCCTTTCCCAAAAGCCAGCATGCGGCCGCGCTGTTCAGCAAGGCGCGCAACAAGGAACTGCCGCTGGACGAGGTCATCCGCCGCGACGCCTTTCATCTCATGGCCTATGCGGAGGATTTGGAACGTCTGGACGCGGCCTACCGGGACCTGCGCCGCTCGTCCGGCCTGCTGGACTACGACGATCTGCTTTTCGAGCTGGAAAAAGTCTTGCTGGAAGACGGAGCTGCCGCGGCTGCCCTGCATGCCCGTTTCCGGCATGTCATGGTGGATGAATATCAGGATACCAATCTGGTGCAGGCCCGCATCGTGCGCCTGCTGGCAGGCGACGGGGACGCGCCCGGCAATGTCATGGCCGTGGGGGACGAAGCGCAGTCCATCTATGCCTTTCGCGGGGCGGATGTGCGGAATATTCTGGATTTCCCCAAACTTTTCCCCGGCGCGCGCGTCATCTGCCTGGAAGAGAACTACCGTTCCACCCAGCCCGTGCTGGACGTGGCCAACGCCATTTTGAGCGGGGCGCCGGAGGGCTTTAAAAAACGGCTGTTCACCTCGCGGCCGGGCGGCGAGCCTGTGCGGCAGCTGCTTCCGGTGAGCGATATTACGCAGGCCGAGGCCGTGGTGCGGCGCATCCGGGAGCTGCTCTCCAGCCATCCGCCGCATGAGATTGCCGTGCTGTTCCGTGCTGGCTTTCATTCCTACCATCTGGAAATGGCGCTGGGCCGCGCCGGCATCGCCTTCCGGAAATGCGGCGGTCTGAAGTATACCGAGGCCGCCCATGTCAGGGATGTCATGGCCTATGCGCGTCTGCTGCTGAATCCCGCGGACCTGCCCGCCTTTGAGCGCGTGGCGGCACTGCACCGGGGCGTGGGCCCGAAAACCGCACGGCGGCTGTACAATACGGCCCTCAGCGGCAATGCCGGGGCTCTGGACAGGGCCTGTGCCCGATTCCCCGGCCTGCGGGACGATCTGCGTTTTCTGGACGATCTGCGGCTGCGGCATGCGAGTCCTCCGGACTGCATGGGGGCGATTCTGGAACAGTACCGCCCCAGGCTGGAGGAAAGCTATCCCGACGACTGGCCGCGCCGCCAGCAGGGACTGGAAGAGATTGCGCAGATGTCTTCCGCCTATCGGGATTTGGATCTGTTCCTGGCGGATGTGGCGCTGGAATCGCCTGAGGAGGAGGCCCCGCGGGACGAGGCAGAGTGCATCACTCTTTCCACCGTGCATTCGGCCAAGGGGCTGGAATGGAACGCGGTAATCATTCTGGACCTGGTGGAAGATCGCTTTCCTTCGCGCCATGCCGCCGTCCGTCCGGAAGAATTCGAGGAGGAGCGCCGTCTGCTGTATGTGGCCTGCACCCGTGCCCGGCAGTCGCTGGACCTGTGCGTGCCGGCCTCCCTGTACAGCAGGCAGGATGGAGGCTGCATGCCCAGCACTCCCAGCCCCTTTATCCGCGAGCTGCCGTCCGCGCTGTGCGAAACGTGGGTGGAGGGCTATAACGGCACGCTGGTACGCCGCGCCGCCCCGTCCCCTGACGCTGCCCGGCCCGCGATTTCCCGCTCCGGCCAGGCTCCGGCGGGCGGACGGACGCCATCCGCCACTGCGGAGGGCGAAGCCCGGAACGGCATCAGGCTGGGCTTCTGCCGGCATAAGATTTTCGGACGCGGCAAGGCGGTGAAGTTCATCCCGCCGGACAAGATGCAGGTGCATTTCCCCGGGCTGGGCATCAAGACCATTCTGGTGGACTATCTGCGCATGGAGACGGAGGAATGAGCAGGGACACGACAGCGGGAGGCGGCATGGGGCTGGTTTCGGAAGATCATATTCTGGCCTGCATTGCGCGGCATTTTCCGGGAACGCATCCTGCCGTGCTGCTGGGACGCGGCGACGACTGCGCCGTGCTGCGGGCGGGCGCGGATTTATGCGTCAGCTCTGATCTTTTTCTGGAAGATGTGCATTTCCGGCGCTCCTACTTCCGTCCGGAAGAGGTGGGGTACAAGGCGCTGGCGGTAAATATCAGCGACGTGGCGGCCTGCGGTGGCAGGCCGCTGGGCTTTACGCTTTCTCTGGGGCTGCCCCGCGATGTGGACATGCCGTGGCTGGAGGGCTTTTTCCGCGGCATGGCCGCACTGGCAGACAGGCACCGCATGGCCCTGGTGGGCGGCGATCTGTCCGGTTCTCCCTGCATACATGTTTCGATCACAGTCTGGGGCGAGGTTCGGGCGGACAGCCTGCTCACTCGCGGCAATGGACTTCCCGGCGATTCCCTGTTCGTGGTGGGGTCGCTGGGGCTGGCGCGCGTGGGGCTGGAAGAGCTGGAAGCGCGCGGCGACGCGGCCCGCGCGCTGTGGCCGGATGCCTGCCGGGCGCACCTGCTTCCCCTGCCGCAGGTGGATGCGGGCATGACGCTGGCCCGTGCCGGCTTCAATGCCCGCCCGCCGGCGCTGATGGACGTTTCCGACGGGCTGGCCCGCGATTTGCCGCGTCTGCTGGGCATTACGCCGGGCGGTGCGCAGGTAAGCGGACGCCATCTGGGCGCGGAGCTGCTGCTGCCGCAGGGCATGCTGCCCCCTGAAGTGGTGCGCCATGCCCGCGAGAAGGGGCGCAATGCAGTGACGGAGGCCCTGCTGGGCGGCGAGGACTATGCCCTGCTGGGGAGCTGCGCGCCGGACATGCTGCCGGCGCTCAAGGCCGCCCTGCCGCAGCTCATGCCCATCGGCACGGTCACGTCCTCCGGGCGCATCCTGTGCAACGGCCAGCCACTGGAAGGCGCGCGCGGCTTTGATCATTTTGGCGGGGCCTGAGGCTATTGCCTTCTCGCATACCCTGGGACAGAATACTGCCGACAATATTTTCTGCCGCGTGATTGCCACGCCATCCCGCATGCGTGCATGGACACGGGCGCTGACAGAGGGAGATGCCATGAATGAGTTAACCTTGCAGAATTTCTGCGACATCAGCCAGTTGTACGCACTGCTTGACAACTGGTCCAAGAGCACGGGCATATCCGCTGTCATTGTTGACAGAGACGGCAGGCGCACATCCGAATCCTTTGGCATGACGGAATTCTGCGCCATGGTGCACGCTTCGGAAAAGGGCATGGCCTACTGCCAGAGCACGTGGAAAAAGCAGCATGTGGGCGTCTATGAATGCCCCATGGGCTTCTATGATTTCGCCATTGACATCACGCTGCCCGACGGGCGGAACCTGGGCAAGGTGCTGGCGGGACAGGCCTGCGCGCAGGAGCAGGATGAGGAGAAGATTCTCGGCAATGCCGTGGCGCTGGGCATAGACAGGGAAAAAGCCCGGGCGGCCCTTGCGCGCATGAGCAGGAAGACGCTGGACGAGATTGACACCTCCTATGCCCTGCTGAAGGAAATTCTGAACTTCTTCATTGAAAAGAACTATTCTGTCTGGAAGGCCAACAGGGAGCTCAGCAGAGCGCCCGCAAAGCAGGATCGCATCCTCTCCCAGATTACCAAGATCATGTACAGCTACAATCTGACGGTTGATCTGGAGACGGGCGCCTATTCCCTGATCACGGGCACGGGCATGGAGAGAACCGTTGCGGAATACAGCAGGCATGAGAACTTTGCGGAGCTGAAGGACTTTCACGACAGCATTGTGCATCCGGCCTATCTGAAGCGCTTTCTTGCGCTGCTGGATTTCCGTGCGGCGCAGGAAAGAGCGTCGGAAGACGGCTTCTGCGGCACGCTGGAATATCCCATCCTGTACCCGGGACAGGAGGAGTTCGAGTGGCATGAGGTCAACGTCTTTATCGGCACGGATGCCAAGGGAGTACGGGTTGCCAATATCCTGGGGCGCGATATTACGGCCGCCCACAATGCCCAGGAAAGAAGCGAGCGGGAGCTGCGCGCGGCAGCGGCCAAGAACAAGATTCTGTCCGAGCTGACCAAGATGCTCTACAGCTACAACCTGACGCTGAATCTGCGCACGGGCAAGTACAGCATGATTGTGGGCACGGGCATGACCAAGTTCATGGAAATATTCAAGTCCACGGATGACTATGAGACGGCCTACCATGAGAAGATACAGTATATTGCTCCGGAGGACGCAATCCAGTTTGCAGGCATAGCCAGCCTGGGGGCCCTGCGCGTGCGGGCCAATGCCAACGGCTTCATCGGCAATCTGGAATACGGCGCCATCACGGATCATGGCAACGAGTGGCATGAAATCAACATCTTCATCAGCACCAATGAATTTGGCGAACCTGTGGCCAATATCCTCGGCAGGGATATTACCGAGGCGCACAAGCGGCAGGAGCAGCGCAAGATTGCCCAGAAGGCCGCCATTGCCCGCGACCAGCTTCTTTCCGGCGTTACCAAGATGCTGTACAGCTACAACCTGACCGTCAATCTGGAAACATGGAAGTATTCCCTGATTACCGGCACGGGCATGAAGTCCATGGTGCAGCTCCTTGCGGACAACGATGACTATATCATCCTTTCCGCCAAGCTTTCCCACAAGATGAAGGGCAGCGACATGGGGCAGCTCAGGTCGCTGATCGGCGTGCGCGCCCTTCAGGAAAAGAAGGATGAAAGCGGCTTTGCGGGCTCGGTGTCCTGCGAAGTCATCTTTAACGGCGTGAGCGAATGGCATGAGGTCAACCTGTTCATCGGGACCAATGAGGAGGGCGTCCCTGTCGCGCATATTCTGGGCAGGGACATTACCGGGGCGCACAAGGCGCAGGAACGCCGCGAAAATGAGCTGAAGGCGGCGGCCGCCAAGGATCAGATTCTCTCCAATATCACCAAGACGCTGTACAGCTACAACGTCACGCTGAATCTGAACAGCGGCAAGTACAGCCTCATTGTGGGCACGGGCATGGAGCGCTTTGTGCAGATATTTGCCTCCACGGACGATTATGAAACCGCCTACGGGAAGAAGGTGGGCTTCGTCACTGACGACTATGTGGATGCCTTCAGCGACTTCAGCAGTCTTGCCGCATTGCGGGGCCGCATGCACGAAAAAGGCTACCTCGGGAATCTGGAATATGCCGTGCGGACGGATCAGGGCCAGGAATGGCATGAAATCAACGTCTTCATCGGCACGGACGAGAATGGCGAGCCCATTGCCAACATTCTGGGACGCGACGTGACCGAGGCGCATGACAAGGCGGACACCAAGGCGCAGCTTGAAATCGCCAATGCCGCCAATGCCGCCAAGTCAACCTTCCTGTTCAATATGTCCCATGACATTCGCACGCCCATGAACGCCATCATGGGCTTCACCAATCTGCTGGAAAAGCATCTGGACAACAAGGAGAAGGCCAGAAGCTACATCAAGAAGATTCAGACATCCAACGCCTTCCTGCTTTCCCTGATCAACAATGTCCTTGAAATGGCGAAGATCGAGAGCGGCAAGAGCGCGGTGGATGAAATTTATTGGAATGTCGTGCAGTTCAATGATTCACTCTGCTCCATCTTTGAATCGCAGATGCTGGAGAAGAATATTGAATTTACGCGGACAATACAGGTTGAGCATTCCGAAGTGCTGTGCGACGAGACCAAGCTGCGCGAGATATTCCTCAACCTGCTGAGCAATGCCCTGAAGTACACGCCTGCCGGCGGCAGGGTGTGCATGCGCCTGACGGAACTGCCGTCCGACAAGCCGGGGTACGCGCTGTACAGAACCGTTGTTGAGGATTCCGGCATCGGCATTTCCGCCGCGTTCCTGCCGCACATGTTCGAGGAATTTACCCGGGAGCGGACCAGTACCGAGAGCAAGGTGCATGGCACGGGCCTTGGCATGCCCATTGTCAAGAAACTGGTGGAGCTGCTGGGCGGCACCATTGAGGTGGAAAGCCAGATTGGCAGGGGAACGAAGTTTACCGTCACTCTGCCGCATAAGATTGCCCCCAGAAAGAATGCCGGACAGCATGCCGCGGAAGACAGCCGGTGCTGTGCCGGCCAGTTCACGGACAGGAGAATCCTGCTGGCGGAAGACAACGACCTGAATGCGGAGATTGCCATCACGGTTCTTGAGGAGGCCGGTTTTTCCGTGGAGCGCGCTGCCGACGGCATTGCCTGCGTGGACATGCTGGAGAAGGCCGAGGCGGGATACTATGATCTGATCCTCATGGACATCCTGATGCCGAATATGGACGGCTACAAGGCAACGCGCACCATCAGGGGCATGGCGGATGTGCGCAAGTCCGGCATTCCCATCATTGCCATGACGGCCAACGCCTTTGAGGAGGACAGAAGAAACGCCATCCAGGCCGGCATGAACGGGCATCTGGCCAAGCCCATTGTCATCAGCGAGCTCATGGGCGCCGTCTCCTCGGCGCTGTCCCGAAAGGGGTGAGAGACTGGCGCGTGCCTGAAACACGCAAAGGCATCGGGGATGCGGCATATTGCGGCAAATCCCGATGCGTGCCTGCTTCCGTCCGCCTAGTACGGCACCAGCTCGAATAGTCTGCGTCTGGGCAGGCAGGAAATGTGGTAGTACTGATCCTGCGGCACAAAGGTGTAGGGGATGTCTTCCGCCCTGCGCCGCAGAAACAGGGAGAGCAGGACGCGGTTGATGGCCTGATGGCCGATAATCATCAGCGGATCATCCCCGGCAAGGAAGAGCGCCCGCTGCAACCCCCGCCGCACGCGTTCAAGCAGCATGGCGTAGCTCTCGCCGTTGGGATAGGCGTAGCGGTACTTGTCGGCATTGCGTTCCGCCGTCACCTGCGGCATGCGTTCGCGGATGTCGCAGTAGCGCATGCCTTCGCAGTCTCCGGCCCATATCTCGTCAAATTCCTTGAGCGCCATGTGATTGGCGCGGCCGCGGTGGGCCAGCAGGGGGGCGGCCGTTTGCAGAGAGCGCAGGCGTGTGGAGGTGAATATCCATGGAATATGCTTCCCTTCCATGTGGCGGGCCAGGGCCGCGGCCTGCTGCTGCCCCCGGACGCTGAGCGGCGGGTCTCCGCCAATACGGCCTTCAAGATTATACGGCGTTTGCCCGTGGCGGGCCAGAAAGAGCCGCCGCACCCATGTGGTGACCAGAATGTCGCGGATGGGCGGATAATAGGGGCTGCTTTCGCAGGGCCGCTCCTCAAGAATGCGGTTGGCCGTGGCGTCCACCCGCAGCCAGAACCGCTCATGCTCCAGCGGCTGGTACACGGATTCATAAAAGGCGATGCGCTTGATGAAGGAGGCATAGGCCTCCTCCGCCGTGCAGGCGGCATATTCCGGCAGGCGGGCCTTGCGGCGGATGCAGGCATCCTGAAGCAGCGGGTCCTCGTTCACGCATTCGATGAACAGCACGGGATAGTCCGTCAGGGTGGACTCGATGAGCGCGCGCCGCGCCGGGCGGGCGTTGGTGGCATCCAGAATGGCCACGTCGCCGCCGCAGGCAAGGTACTCCCTGGCTGCGGCCAGATTCTTGCGGCAGATATGCTCGCGGGCGTCAAAGCCGGCGGCGTTCCGCGGATCGTAGAAATCCGGGCTGGTGGACTGGGGGCCGAACATCTGCCGGCGCAGGTCGCCATTATTGAAGATGGCGGCATTGATGCCGTCCTCGCGCAGGCCCTCGCGGATGCGTTTGGCCAGCGTGGACTTGCCACGGGCGGGCAGACCCACCATGGCGACATAGAGTTTGGGAATCATGCCTCCTGCTCCCGCAGGCCGGTGGAAGGAAGTGGCTGCGCGGCCAGATCGCGCACCAGCGGCAAATCCGCCTCAAGGAAGTCCAGCGCCAGCGCGTCGCGCGGTGTGGTCCAGCGCAGTACCTGCCCCTCGCGCGCCGCAGGCTCTCCGGCAAAGTCCGTTACATGGAAAAAGTGCAGGCGGACATGCAGGTCCTTGTCGGCATAGATATGTTCCACCGTGCGCCAGAGGGCGGCGGTACGCGGGTGCACGCCCAGTTCTTCCGCCAGTTCCCGATGCAGTGCCCCGGCCGGGCGTTCTCCCGCTTCCAGCTTGCCGCCGGGAAATTCCCAGCGACCGGCGTGCAGACGGCCCTGCGGACGGCATACGGCCAGATAGCGGCCGTCACGCCACAAAATGCCCGCCGCCACCTCAACGTATTTCATCTGCCCTTCCTCCTTGCAGGCCGCCGCTATTCCCCCACGCTCAGGGCCGCGCGGCGTGCCTCCAGGTCATTGATGCGTGTTTCCAGCGCGGCCATCTCTTCCATGAGATCGTCCACGAGCGGGCGCAGTTCGTTGAACCGCCTGAGCAGGGCTGTGGCACGGGTGTTGTCCGCATAGACGGCGGGATCGGCCAGCTGCCCTTCCACCTCGGCCTGCTCGTTCATCCATGCCTCCAGCTGGGCCTCCTGCCGGGCATACTGCTCCTGTAGGGGCTTCAGCTCCTTGTAGAGGGCGTTGCGCTGCTCGGCCTGCGCGCGCTTGAGCTGCTTCAGCTCCTCGCGGGAAAGGGCCGGTTTGTCCCTGCCGGCGCGCGGGCCATCGTCTTCAATGCCTTTGGCGCCGGAGGCTGCCAGCTCGGCGCGGCGGGCCGCATCGTACCTGTCAAAATTCTCGTAGACAGTGATGCCCCTGGGGGAAAGGGCCCATGCTTCCGCGCCCACGCTGGACAGCAGCCAGCGGTCATGCGCCACCATGAGCAGCGTGCCTTCAAAGCCTTCCAGCGCGGTAATGAGGGCCTCGCGGCTTTCCAGATCAAGATGGTTGGTGGGTTCGTCCAGCACGAGAAAGTTGCAGCGCGCCAGAAAGAGCGTGGCCAGCACAAGGCGGCTCTTCTCGCCGCCGGAAAGCGAGGAGACGGCGCGGTCGAAATACTGCTGCCCCAGCAGGAACAGCCCCAGCACGCTCATGAGCTCCTCTTCCGTGGTGCGCGGGTCGGAAAGGCGGCGTATCTCGCCCAGCACGGTGCCGTCGGCGCGCAGGGTTTCCAGCTGGTGCTGGCTGAAGTAGCCCATGCGTACCAGCGTTCCCATCTGGAAGGAGCCGCCCGTGCGCTCCAGCCGTCCGGCCAGTACCTTCAGCAGGGTGGATTTGCCGCAGCCATTGGGGCCCACCAGCGCCACGCGCTGTCCCCGGAACAGATTGAAATTCAGCGCGGGCCACATGGCCTTGCCGTCCGGGAAGTGATAGGCCAGATCAACGGCGGAAAGCACGGTCTTTTCCGTAGGCGCCGGCTCCGGCCATTTGAACTGGAGCTCCCTGCGCTTTGCCTCGGGGCGGAGGTCTTCCAGCTCCTTCTCCAGCTTTTTGACCATTTTCATGCGTGATCCGGCCTGCCGGGCCTTGGTGGCCTTGGCGCGGAAGCGATCCACAAAGGCCTGCTTGCGCTCCAGTTCGCTTTGCAGGGCTTTGGCCTCGCGGGCGCGCTGGGCCTCATATTCATCCTGAAGCCGGAGGAACTGCGTATAGGTGGCCTTGCGGAAGACGGGTTTGGAAAGCCCCAGATAGAGCACATGCGTGCCGACGCGATCCATGAAGACGCGATCATGCGCCACAAAGACCAGCGCGCCCTGGAAGCCCATGAGAAAGTCTTCCAGCCATTCCACGGCCTCGATGTCGAGGTGGTTGGTGGGTTCGTCCAGCAACAGGACATCCGCGCCGGCGGTGAGCACGCGGGCCAGCTTCGCCCGCTCCCGCCAGCCGCCGGAAAGCTGGCGCAGGGGCCGCGTCCACTTGGCTTCGGAAAATCCCAGGCCGGAAAGCACGGTCTTGGCGCGGTGCTCGGGATTGTAGCCGTAGACGGACTCCAGCTCCGCCTGCCGGTGCATAAGCGCGGCAAGGCGGCTCTGATCGCCGTCGCGCGCGGCGACCTCCCATTCCTGCCAGAATTCGCTCCAGTCATGCAGCACGTCCTGCACGTAGGTGAGCAGGGGCGTGTCCAGCGCGGTCTCGTCCAGCTCCTGTTCCACAAAGCCCAGACGGCAGCCCCTGGGCAGGATGACGCGCCCGCCGTCCGGGCTTTCCGCGCCGGCCAGCATGCGCAGCAGTGTGGATTTTCCCGTACCGTTGGGGCCGCATACGCACAGCCGCACGCCGGAATCCACCTCCAGCGAAAAGCCGTTGAAAATGTCGCGTCCACCGAATGCCTTGGACAGCTCCTGAATCGTGATCTTCACCTACAACCAGCCTTCTTTCCTGTAGCCGGCCACGGCCTCCGCCATGCCGGCCTGCAATGTCATGGCGGGCGCAAAGCCCAGCTCCCTGCGCAGGCGGGAAGCGTCGCACAGCCAGCCTTCCTGTCTGGCCTCGCGGTACTTGTCCCAGTTCCAGGAGGGCGGCCGCCTGCCGCACAGTCCCATATTTCCGGCCAGCGATGCCAGGGCGGCCGTGGCGGCCATAATCGGCAGGGGCAGGCCCAGCACGCGCGCTCTGCGGCCCACGGCAGCGGCCATGGCTTCGTTGAACTCCCGCATGGTGTATTCCCGTCCGTCGCTGACGTGATATACGCCATGAGCCTGCGGCTTCAGCGCGGCGATGACAGCCTGCGCCATGTCCCGCGCATGTACGGCGGAGACGGGGAAGGGCCGCCGCAGGCCCGGCACGACCAGCACGCCGCGCCTTGCTCCCTGGAAGCAGGGCAGCAGGCCCCTGTCGCCGGAGCCGTAGATGATGGCGGGGCGCAGAATGACCAGCCTGTCTCCCAGGTGGCGTGCGAAGGTCTGCTCCGCCATGAATTTTGACCAGCCGTAGGCGGAGACGGGCGCGGGCACGGTGTCGTCGCCAACGCCGGGCGCACTGCCGCAGGGACCGGTAGCCGCGAGGCTGGAGACCAGAACCAGCCGCCGCAGGGAGGGAATGCCTGCCGCCGCACGGGCCAGCATGTCCGCCGCACGGGCATTGGCGCGCAGATAGTCCTGCCAGCCCAGCCCGAACAGCAGGGCCGCCAGATGCACGGCCATGTCCTGCCCGGCAAGAGCGTCCTCAAGGCCCTCTCCCGTGGTGAGACTGGCACGGACGACGCGGACACCGCGCGGCAGGTGGGAAATATTCGAAGATGCGCGGGCGAGGCAGGTGATCTCCGCGCCGGCCCGGACAAGTTCCGGCAGCAGATGCCGCCCGACAAAGCCCGTGCCGCCCGTGACCAGCACGCGCGCGCCCTGAAGAAAGGATGCGTCCATCAGTCTTCCAGCTCCTTGCGGTAGATGCGGTAGCGCTTGGTGATGCGGCCGCCGAAATCTTCCATGAGATCGCATATGGGGGCGTTGTCTTCCAGCAGCCATGATCCTTCCAGCCACTGGAAGTCGGGATTGGCCCCGGCCTGTGTAAGCAGAAAGTCCACCAGCAGGAAGGGCAGCCCGGCCATGCGGAATTCCTCGCGCAGGCCGAACAGCACCACGCGCAGCCCCCGGCGCATGGCCTTGCGGGACATGCAGTAATGCCAGAGGGCGGAAAGGCCGATCCGGCCATCCAGCCGCCGGAGCAGGGGCGTCATGTCCGGCAGGGCGAGCATGCCGCCGGCGGGTTCTTCCTGTTCGGCGTCATTTTTATGGAAAAAGAGGACGAAGTAGCCGGGATCGAGGACGCTTTTCAGGTCTTTGACGTGATGGGCGGCCTCGGCGGCGCTCATGGGCACGAAGCCCCAGTTCCTGGCCCAGCTTGCCTGATAGATATCCAGCATGATGCGGATGTCCGCTTCCAGCGTGGCTCTGCTGGACGTGCGGCAGGTGAACTCGCCGCGCCGGCGGAGGTGCTCCAGCTGCTTTTCCAGCCAGTCCGGCCGCACAAAGGATTCCCGCTTGATGGTGTAGGCAAAGAGGTCCTGCTC
This sequence comes from Desulfovibrionaceae bacterium, assembly GCA_029008115.1. Lineage (GTDB taxonomy): Bacteria > Desulfobacterota > Desulfovibrionia > Desulfovibrionales > Desulfovibrionaceae > JAQVCS01. The sequence goes on from JAQXJC010000034.1 coordinate 59,293, forward strand.
CTTGCGCATGCCCCAGCCTTCCGCAAATTCAGCATAGTAGGGCGGGTTCCACGGCATCATGACGGCAGGCTCCTCGGTGAAGCCGCGCACCAGCAGGCCGCAGGTATAGTTGGTGGAGGGATTGAGCGGGCCGCGCAGATAGGTCATGCCCTCCGCCCGCAGCCAGTCCGCGGCGGCCTGGAAGAGCGCTTCGGCAGCCTCGCGATCATGCAGGCATTCGAAAAAGCCCCATGCCCCGCAGGACTCGCCGGCAAAGCGGTTGTATTTCTCGTCCACCACGGCGGCAATGCGTCCCACCGTCTCCCCGCCGCGTCGCGCCAGAAAGAGACGGCCGCGCGCCTCCTTCCAGAAGGGATGCGCGCCTGTACTGTCCAGCAGTTCGCGTTCCTGCGTCCGGATGGGCGGCACCCAGCGGGAGAGCAGCGTCGCGCCTGATGCCTGCGGAAAGGACGCCGGCTGGCTGGCGCGGCCATAGACCTTCCAGGGAAAGTCCACAAATTCCGCCAGCGCCACGGGAGTGAGAACGGGGGTTATCTGCACGTCTTGCATGAGAGGGCTCCTGTTGCCGCGCGCGACCCTGCGCAGGGCTGCGCCTGCCGTGAAAATGCAAAAAAGTATAGGCGGAGAGTGCCGGGGGGTCAAGCCACCGGAAATGGTGCCCCGTGGTGAGGGCTGGGGCTGAGGCGGGTACGCTGTGCAGGAATGGAGGAGGCCGGTAGATATGCGGGTGGGGGCCGGCCTTGCCGGCCCCCGCAGGGCTGCTGCACAGTGCGGGAATCGCCCGCCCTATCGGACAATAACCTTGAGGAAGCGCTTCTTCCCCAGCCGCACGACGTATTCCCCGGCGGGCAGGGGGGTGGCGGCATCGTCATGCCTGGCGCCATTGATGTTCAGCGCGCCTTCTCTGGCCAGGCGTTTGGCCTCGCCGCGCGACTTCACCATGCCGGCGGCCTCCAGAAAGATGGCGGGGGCGCTGTCATCGCCCGCGGCGCATTCGTGCACGGGCATGTCGTCCGGCACACCGCCGCCGGCAAAGACGGCGTTGAAGCCCTGGCGGGCCTCGTCAGCGGCCTTTTCGCTGTGATAGCGGGCCACCATTTCGTGCGCAAGGTCTTCCTTGACCTTCTTCGGATGCAGGCTGCCATTGGCAACGCCCTCCCTGAGGGCGGCGATGTCCTCCAGCGAGCGGGCGGAGAGCAGCTCGTAATAGGACCACATCAGCTCGTCGGAAATGGACATGACCTTGCCGAAGATGCTGTCCGGCGCTTCGCTGATGCCGATATAGTTGCCGTAGGACTTGGACATCTTCTTCACGCCGTCCGTCCCCACCAGCAGGGGCATGGTCAGGATGCACTGCGGCTCCTGCCCGTACTGCGCCTGAAGGCCGCGGCCCACCAGCAGGTTGAACTTCTGGTCCGTGCCGCCCATTTCCACGTCGGCCTTCAGCGCGACGGAGTCGTAGCCCTGGCAGAGCGGGTACATGAATTCATGAATGGCAATGGGGGTGTGCTCCCGGAAGCGCTTTTCAAAGTCGTCGCGCTCCATCATGCGGGCCACGGTGTGGTGGGAGGCCAGGCGGATGAGATCGGCCGCGCTCATGGGAGAAAACCAGCGGGAGTTGAATTCCACCAGCGTCTTCTGGGGATCAAGAATCTTGAAGACCTGCTCCTTGTAGGTTTCCGCATTGGCGATGACCTGCTCTTCGGTCAGGGGCGGGCGGGTGACGGAACGGCCGGAGGGGTCGCCGATGCGGCCCGTGAAATCCCCGATCAGAAAGATGACAGTATGCCCCAGCTCCTGGAAGTGGCGCATTTTGTGCATCACAACAGTATGCCCCAGATGCAGGTCGGGGGCTGTGGGGTCGAAGCCCACTTTGACGCGCAGAGGCGTGCCGCGGGAAAGCTTTTTACGCAGCTCGCCTTCGTCGATCAGTTCCGCGACGCCGCGCTTGATTATGGTCATTTGACGGTCGATATCGGTCATCGGACTCTGTATGCTCCTCTATTTGGCACCGTGCGGGAATGCCGGGCCATGTCAAGCTGTGGCAGATATTGCCGGGGCTGTCAATCGGCACAGGGGCGCGGGGCCTCCTCCCGGTCATCCTCGCCAAAGGGCCATTCCTCCACACGGAACGGAATGCTGCGGGCCATGTCGTCCAGGGCGCGGCGCACGTTCTGCCCATCGTGCGGGGAAAAGAGCAGACGGAGCAGAGCCGTATCCTTCTCCAGCACGGTGAAGTAGGCCAGATTGTCGTAGGCCTCCAGCAGGAAGCGGAACATGCCCGTCTGTTCCGGCGCCAGCCGAATGAGCAGCGAGCGGCTGAAGTGCGGCGGCGGCAGGGCGGGGCCGGGTTTGCGCGGCCGGAAGGTACGTTTTTTCGGGGTGGGCGGCGCTGTCGGAACCTGTGTCATGCGATCCTGAGTCATGTGTCCTCCTGTCACCAGCCCAGCCAGCGGCAGAGGGCCACGGCGCCCATGGCAAAGGCTATGGTGCCAAAGAAGCTTCTGCTCCACCACGCCACCAGCAGGGAGGGAATGGCGGCCATGAGAAAGAGATTGTCCGGCGAGCAGGAGAAGGCGCCATCCACGAAGAATACATCCGTGCCGATGAGCGCGGCCATGATGGACACGGGGACGAAAGAGAGCCAGTCCCGCACGGCAGGGGGGAGAGATTCGGTGGAGAGGCACATCATGGGCAGCACGCGCGGCAGGAAGGTGGCCAGCGAGGAGCCGGCGATGCAGCAGGCCAGATACAGTTCATGATCGTTCATGCTAGGCATGCCTCCCCGCGCCGGCGCGCAGTCCGTCCCGCTTCTGCCCAAGGCGCAGGAGCGCCACGCCGAAGCAGGCCCCGACCACGGCGGCCAGCACCACGTTCCACTGGGTCATGCCCAGCATTTTGAAGGCCACGCAGAGAAACATGGAAAAGGCCGCCACGGCCACGTGCAGGCGGCTGCGGCACTGCGGAACCAGCAGGGCCAGAAACATGGCCGTCAGGGCATAGTCCAGCCCCAGCGGCTTCACATCCCGGATCAGTCCCCCGCAGTAGGCGCCGAGAATGGTGCCGAAAATCCATGAGCCGTGCGCCAGGTGGTTGCAGACAAAGAGCGTGGGCAGGGAAAGCTGCCAGCCCCGCTGGAAGGCCGTGGAATGCACGCCGAAGGTCTCATCCGTCATTTCATAGCCGAAGATGAACTTCTGGAGGCGGCTCAGGGGGGCGAGGTGCGGCGCCAGCGAGGCGGACATGAGCAGGTGGCGCAGGTTGACCACAAAGATGGAGGCGGTGACGGACAGCACGCCCACCCCCGCGCCGCACAGGCTGGCAGCCACGAACTGTCCGGAGCCGGCATAGAGGAAGACGGACATGGCGATGGCCAGATACGGCGGGAAGCCGTTTTTCACCGCCAGCACGCCGAAGGCGAAGGCCACCGGCACATAGCCCAGCACGATAGGCAGGGCGCGCTTCACGCCTTCCATCGCGGGGGAAGAAGCTTGGGACATGAAACAGGACACCTTGGCGGCGCGCTCCAGTGGAAGCGCCCGCCCGCTCCGGCGCGCCGGAGGCTGAAGTTGGCGAAGATCAGCGGTTGATCAGAGGAATCAGCTCGTCCATGAGGGCGCGCAGCTGCCGGAAGTCAGGATCGTCCGCCGCTCCTGCGGCCAGCGCCGCCAGCGCGTCCATATCCGTGCAGGTGAGCCAGTTGGCGCCCTCCGCATCCTGCCACAGGCGTATGGACAGAGGCAGGCCCGCCCCCAGCGCCGGAAAGAGCCGCAGTACGCGCCACAGCGGATGGCGCGGGCCGAACAGGAAGCTCACGGACGCCGGCACGGTGAACAGATCGTTGAAGGCTTCGCGGGTATGATCCAGCTCCATGAAGATGGCGGCATTGCGCACATGCAGGGCTTCGCGCAGGGCGGCGCGGGCCTCGCCCACGGTAACGGACAGGGGGATGGTTTTCAACAGTGCTGGCATGGTCTTCCTCGTCTACTGGCGTTTTTTCTTCGTGCTGCCGACCGGATTCTTCATGCCGCGCACAATCTGCCGGGCGTCCGGATCGCCATTGGCCGCAGCCATCTGATACCAGCGGTACGCTTCGTGCAGGTTGCGCTCCACGCCGTTGCCCTGATCATACATCAGGCCCAGGCTATACTGGGCGGCAGCTTCGTTCTGCTCGGCAGCGCGGCGGTACCAGTCCACGGCAGTGGTGTAGTTCTGCTCCACGCCTCGTCCCGTTTCATACAGGTAGGCCAGATTGTACTGGGCTGTGGCATAGCCCTGCGTGGCGGCGCGTTCGTACCATTCGGCGGCCTTCTTCCAGTCCTGCGCATAGCCGCGCCCCTCGGCATACATGTGGGCCAGATTGTTCTGCGCGCGGGGGTGATCCTGCTCGGCGGCCTTCTGGAGCCAGTGCACGGCCTTTGTGTCGCTCTGGTTGCCGCTTTTGGTGTTCATGTACAGGCAGCCCAGGGAAAACTGTGCCGACGCCAGCCCCTGCGTGGCGGCGCGGGTATACCAGTTGATGGCTTCCTCCTCGCTGCGCCGGACGCCGCGCCCGTTGGCGTACATGTAGGCCAGATTATACTGGGCCGTGGCGTGTCCGCTCTCGGCCGCCTTGCGGAACCAGCGGACGGCCTCTTTGTTGTTGGCACGCACGCCGGAACCCGAGGTCAGGGCGGCGGCATAGCTGTTCATGCTGCTGGGGTCGCCCTGAAGCGCTCCCCGCCGGAAGCATTCCGCCGCGCGCATGGGACTTTTCTTCACGCCCTTGCCCTTTTCGTACAGCCGCCCCAGCACAAAGAGGGCGTCGGGCACCTGGGCGTCGGCCAGGGGCTTTGCCAGCGTGAAGGCCGTGCCGTAGTCGCCGGCATCCAGGGCGGCCTGTACCCGCTCCAGCGTGGCGGCCGCTTCCCCGGCACTGATTGCGGGCGCTGCGGGCGCGTCGTTTTTTGCGGCCAGCGCCGGCTCGCCGCACAGCAGAAGCGCGGCGCACAGGGGAAGGAGAAGCTTCGTCATGAATGCTCCTTGGTTGCGCAGTATGCGAGGATGCCGCGGGGCGGCCTGCGCGCACTATAGCGGAAAGCCCCGCGGAAAGCCAGTCTTCACGGAGCGGGCGCTTTCCTTTCGGGAAAGGCTGTGCTACCACGCGGAAAACCGGCGCGCCGCGCGGCCGCCACAGGAAAAGGCATGCAGAAGAACACAGCGCGGGGCCTGATCTGCGCCCTGCTGGCCACCATGGTCTGGTCCGGCAACTTCATTCTTTCCCGGGCGGTCGCCCAGGAAATTCCCCCCATCCAGCTCAACTTCTGGCGCTGGCTGCTGGCGCTGATCTGCCTGCTTCCCTTCGCATGGCGGCATCTGCGTGCGGACTGGCCCGCCATGCTCCGCGAATGGCGCTATCTGCTGCTCATGGGGATTCTGGGCGTGGGCCTGCTGAATCCGCTGGTCTACAAGGCGGGACAGACCACGGAGAGCCTGAACATGGCCCTGCTGGTTCCCACGGCGCCCATGATTATCATGGTACTGTCCCGCGTGCTGTATGGTGAAGCCATCACGCCCCGGCGGCTGTGCGGCCTGCTCCTGGTGCTGGCCGGCGTGCTGTGCGTCATCTCGCGCGGGGACTGGGCGCGGCTGGCGGCAGTGCGCTTTACGGCCGGGGACTTCTGGGCGCTGGGCGGAGCCGCCAGCTTCGGCGCCTATTCGCTGTTCATGCGGCATCGTTCGGGAGACGTTTCCGCGCTGGGCTTCAACGTGGCCACCTTCGTGCTGGGCCTGCTGGCCAGCGTACCCTTTGTGGTGGCGGAAATGATCTGCCTGCCGCCGCCCACCATGAGCCCGACCGTGTGGTGCTCCATCATCTATGCCGGCGCAGGCTGCTCCACGCTGGCTTACTGGCTGTGGACCGTGGCCGTGGATGACGTGGGGCCGGTGCGCGCGGGATTTGTGTACTACACGCTGCCGCTGTTTGCGGCGGTGCAGTCCGTGCTCCTGCTGGGAGAAGAGGTGCTGTGGGCGCATCTTGCCGGGGGAGCGTGCATTGTCGGCGGTGTGGTGACGGCCACGCTGCCTTCCCGTTTCCGAGGCTGACGCGCTTCCGGCGGATTCCTGCGGGGCGTGTTTTTCCGCTGACTTTTTGCAATGAGGTGACGTATGGCGCAGAATACCATCATCCTGGCAACCCGCAATGCGGGCAAGATACGCGAGCTGGCGGAGCCGCTGGCGGCGCACGGCCTGCGCGTGGTGGGGCTGGATGCCTTTCCCGACATGCCGGAGGTGGAGGAGACCGGGGCCACATTTGAAGAGAACGCGCTGCTGAAGGCGGAGGCCGCCGCACGCCACACGGGCTGCGTGGCTGTGGCGGATGATTCTGGACTGGAGGTGGACGCGCTGGAGGGGCGTCCGGGCGTGTTTTCCGCACGGTATGCGGATGACTGGCCGGCACTGGAGGGCGAGAGCCGCGACGGGCGGAACATACGCAAGCTCTTGCACGAGCTGGAGGGTGTTCCTGCCGGGCGGCGTAGCTGCCGCTTCGTGTGCTGCATGGCGGCCTGCAAGCCGGACGGGACGCGCCTGACAGTGCGCGGCGCGTGGGAAGGCCGTATTCTGGACGCACCGCGCGGGGACGGCGGCTTCGGCTATGATCCTGTCTTCTGGGATGGAGAGGGGCAGTGCTCCGCCGCGGAACTGACCCGCGAGCAGAAGAATGCCCGCAGCCACAGAGGCGCGGCGCTGAAGGCCCTGCTGGCCGCATGGCCGGCGTTCTACGGGCAATAGTCTTAACCGGCTCGCGGGCTGCATGCCGCGTGCTCCGTCGCGCGGAGCACGACATGTCCTGGCGTACCAGACGTTGCCCGCGGTTGCAGATGCGGGCTGCATGCGGAGATGCCGCGCGGCGCGCGGCATCTCCGCAGTGTTTTTGCCGGGCCTAGCGTCTGGGCTTCAGGCGCGGGCACTGTCCGAACAGTACCAGCTCCAGCCAGTCATAGCCAAAGTCCAGCGTAGCGTCAGGATCGTTGAGGATGGCTTCCCGGCGTTCTTCCGTGATGTCCAGACGACTGAAGACATTCTTGGCGGCGAGAAATTCGCGGAACTTGTCGATCTGGTAGAGGCAGAGGATGATCATGGGAATCATGCGCGCGTCCAGCGGCTTGCCGGAGGCCTTGACCATGGCCATGAGGCGCATGTATTTGTCATTGGAGTCGTTGTAGGGCGCAAGGCCCTGATGCTCCATCCACGTGCGCGGCGTCCAGGATTCTCCCTCGTCAAAGCCGCAGCAGTGTTCCTCGCGCACCAGTACAAAACGTTCCTGCGTGCCGTTTTCACCTATGCTGGCCATGCGGCCGATGGGGAAGAAGCGGCATGCGCCGGGGCGGTTTTCATAGACGGAGCAGCCGAACATGGTCACAAAGGGGCACTGTTCGCCGGGGCCGTCGTTCATCTTCAGCAGCAGCAGGGGAAAGCCCGTATCAGGGAAGGTGCGCTTGTCCGTGTAGGTCTTGATCAGCGTCTCGCTGCTCATGTTCAGGGCTTCTGTCAGGCGGCGCACGTCATAGGGCGTGAGCGGCAGCGTCAGCTCGGCGCAGCAGCGGTTGAAGCAGGGGACATGCTCGTGACAGGCAAAGACGAAGGTCTCGTGTTCGCCAATTTCGGGCAGTTCGGCCAGCGCGGCCTCGCTCTGATCCTCGCCGCCGCCCATGGCGGCCATTTCTTCCATCTCGTTGACGTTTATCATGGCTAGATTACCTTGTTCAGCGCATATTCGATGATGCCTTCCGCTCCGGCTTCGCGCAGGCGGGGGATGAGATCGCGCACCACATCGGTGGAGACGACGGTTTCCACGGAAAGCCACTGGCTGTCGCGCAGGGGGGAGACGGTGGGAGAATTCAGCGAGGGCAGCAGGTCAAGGATAGCATCGAGGGCGGAGGCCGGGGCGTTCATCTTCAGACAGACCAGCGCTTCGGCACGCAGGGCGCCCTTGAGCAGCAGGTCAATCTGCTCGATCTTTCTGCGGCGCACAGGATCGTTCCAAGCATCCTTGTTGGCGATGAGGACGGTGTTGGTGACCAGCACTTCGTCGATGATGCGCAGGCCGTGCGCGCGGATGGTGGTGCCGGTTTCGGTCACTTCCACAATGCCGTCGGCCAGACCCTCCACGACCTTGGCCTCTGTGGCGCCCCACGAATAGTACACATCCACGTCCACGCCCTTGCGGTCAAAGTAGGCGCGGGTCACGCCTTCCAGTTCCGTGGCGATGCGCTTGCCGCGCAGGTCTTCGGCGCTCTGATAGGGAGAGTCCCCGGCCACGGCCAGCACCCAGCGGCAGGGCCGGTTGGAGGTCTTGGAGTATACAAGATCGGAGACCTTGACCACCTTGTCCTGATCGCCCATCTCCAGAATCCAGTCCATGCCGGTCAGGCCCACGTCCAGCACGCCGTCGCGCACGTAGCCGCTGATTTCCTGAGCGCGGCACAGGGATGCGGTGATGTCCTCGTCGTTGATGTCGGGAAAGTAGTTGCGCGTGTGCTTGCGTATTTTCCAGCCCGCGCGTTCAAAGAGGCTGATGGTGGATTCTTCCAGCGAGCCCTTGGGCACGCCAAGCTTCAGAAAGGGCTTGTTCATGGCATATCCTTTATGCGATGGCATTATTTCTTGTATACGTCGTCGGGGTTGAACACCTGCGGGGCGCAGACGGCTGCCTTCCCGTCCTTCCATTCCCGGTAGAAGCAGGAACGCCGTCCCGTGTGGCAGGCCGCGCCGCCTATCTGCTCAATGCGCAGGACAATGGCGTCTCCATCGCAGTCCAGGCGGATGGAACGCACTTTCTGCACCATGCCGGATGTGCCGCCCTTGTGCCACAGCTCGCGGCGGCTGCGGCTATAGTAGTGCGCGTCGCCGGTCTCTAGCGTCTTCAGCCAGGCTTCTTCGTTCATGTAGGCCAGCATCAGGACTTCGCCTGTCGCGTCATCCTGCGCCACGGCGGGGATGAGACCGCCGCACTTGGCGAAGTCGGGCCGGAAATCCGTGGGGGGAAATGGGTTCATGCGGAAAATCTCCTTGCGGTAAACTGGACGGCGTGGCAGGCCCTGGGGCCGCCCCGGGGGGGAAAGTCTACTGCGAAAGGGCGTGTGGCGCAAGGTGCGCCAGGCGCCCCGCCATACATTGCGCCCCGGCGCAGGATGGGATATAGGCAGCGGAGCCGTATATATTATCATTACACTACACTTATGCAGTGCGTCGCCCTGCGCGGCCCTTCCGCCGCTCCGCCTTTTCCGGGCCGGGCAGCGCCGGAAGGACGTTCCGCATGCGGAGGAGACGCGCAGGGAAGAAGAGCTATGAGTCAGAGCGAACTGGAAACCGCCGCGGCAGCGCCTGTGGCGGAAGAAATGCCCTATACCGTGGTGGAGCCGGAAAACGCCCTGCCGCGCATGTCGATGGAAGAGCTTGACGAGGTCATGCGCGCAGCCTGCGCACGCGCGGGCTGGAGTCGCCTCATGCCCGTGCAGGAGCTGGCACTGCCCTATCTGCTGGCCGGCCGGGACATCATGGTGCAGTCGCGCACGGGCAGCGGCAAGACGGGGGCCTATCTGCTGCCTCTGCTGCCGCGCCTGCGTCCGGATGCCGATCAGGTGCAGGCGCTGATCCTCGTGCCCACGCGCGAGCTGGCGGTGCAGGTGGAGCGCGAGGCCGGGATACTGTTTGCCGGTACGGGACTGCGGACGGCGGCCGTCTATGGCGGCGTGGGCTACGGCCGGCAGGTGGAAGCCCTGCGAGGTGGCGTGCATCTGGTGGTTGGCACGCCCGGCCGCGTGCTGGATCACCTGCTGAAGCGCAACTTCACGCTGGAGCATCTGCGTGCCCTGGTGTTTGACGAGGCCGACCGCATGCTGTCCATCGGCTTCTATCCAGACATGAAGGAAGTGCAGCGCTATCTGCCGCGCCGCCATGTGCACACGGCCCTGCTGTCCGCCACGTATCCGCCGCATGTGCTCAAGCTGGCCGGAGAGTTTCAGGAAGACGCATCCCTGCTTTCCCTGTCGCAGAAGCAGGTGCACGTGGCCGAGGTGCAGCATCTGTACTGCGAATGCAAGACCATGGACAAGGATCGCGCTCTGGTGCGCCTGATTGAGATGGAAAATCCCGCGTCCGCAATCATTTTCTGCAATACCAGGAGCAACGTCCACTATATTTCCGAGGTTCTCCAGGGCTTTGGCTACAATGCCGCCGAGCTTTCCGCCGATCTTTCCCAGTCCCGCCGCGAGGCCGTGCTGGATCGCGTGCGCGCGGGCAGGGTGCAGTTCCTTGTGGCCACGGATGTGGCGGCGCGCGGCATTGACATTCCCGATCTGTCGCATGTGTTTCTATATGAGCCGCCGGAAGATCAGGAATCCTACATCCATCGCGCGGGGCGCACCGGGCGCGCCGGGGCTGCCGGTACGGTCATTTCCCTGGTGGATGTGATGCAGAAGATGGAGCTGGAGCGCATCGGGCGCCACTACAGGATTCCGCTGGTGCAGGTCGCCAATCCCACGGACGAGGATGTGGCCGCCGTTGTCTCGCGCCGGCTCATGGCCGTTCTTGAAGCGCGCCATCGCCGGCTCACGGGTCTGGAGCGCATGCGCGTGCAGCGCTTCACGGCGCTGGCGCAGAGCCTGGCCACGGCCACGGACGAGGGCGAGGCGCAGACGGAGCTGCTGGGCATGCTGCTGGATGCCTGCTATCAGGAAGCGCTTCGTACACCGCCGGAAGCGCCGCAGGGCGGCAGGGCCGTCTCGTCGTCCGCAAAGGGAGACGGTGGCGGCCGCCGCAGACGCAGCGGCAAGGGCCGGCGCGGCGGCGGAGACGCGGCTGATTCCGGTACTGGAGAGAGACGCGGGGAAGCGGTGCGCGCTGATGCCGGCGAAGTCTCCGGCGATGCGGTGTCGCAGAGTCCGGCGGATGACGGCACTTCCGGACAGGGGGAAGTCCCCGCGGAAGGCAGCGGAGAAGGGGCGCCCCGCCGTCGCCGTCGCCGCCGCGGCGGACGCCGCCGTTCCGGCGAACGCGACGAACGCGTTGCATCGGATGCCGGCAGGAGCCCTGCGGCGGATGCGGGAGCATAGACGGCGCATGGATATTTATACTTCCGTGGAGCAGGCGGTGCTGCCGGCGGCCGCCTGCGTCACTATCGGCAATTTCGACGGCGTGCATCAGGGGCACAGGGCGCTCATCCGGCGGATGCGGGCCAAGGCCGCGAGGCTGGGGCTGGCATCGGTGATCATTACCTTCTGGCCGCATCCCCGCTGCGTGCTGGCGGGGAAAAACGCGCCAGCTCTGCTTTCCTCGCATGCGGAGCGGCAGAATCTGCTGGCGGCCACGGGGGCGGACGCTCTGCTGGAGCTGCCCTTTACGCGGGAGCTGGCCTCCCTGTCGCCGGAAGAGTTTGTGCGGCGCATTCTTGCGCCTCTGCGCACGCGGGAGCTGGTGATCGGCTATGATTTTTCGCTGGGACGCGGACGCGCCGGCAACTATGATGTTCTGCGCGCGCTGGGCGAGCGCTACGGCTTCGGCGTGGAGGGGGTGTCTCCTGTCTATGTGGATGGCATTGTGGCCAGCTCCACAGCCGTGCGTGATGCCGTCATGAATGGCTCCGTGGCCCGGGCCCGGGCGCTGCTGGGGCGGCCGTACAGCCTTTCCGGCCCTGTGGTGCATGGCTTTGGGCGCGGACGCGGGCTGGGCTTCCCCACGGCCAATCTGGCCCGGCCGGAGGTGCTTCTGCCGCGCCGGGGCGTGTATGCCACCCGCGTGCGCTGCGGGGGGAGCGTCTGGCCTGCCGTGACCAATATTGGCTGCAACCCCACCTTTGGCGGCGGTCGTCTGAGCATAGAATCCTTTCTGCTGGACGGGGATGCGAATCTGTACGGCAGGGAAATTTCCGTGGCGTTCATGGCCCGTCTGCGCGATGAGCAGACGTTCGACAGTCCGGAGATGCTGGCGGCGCGCATTGCCGTGGACGTGGCGGAGGCCCGGAAGGTGCTGGCGGAAGACTGCGCGGCATGAGCTGTGCTGCCGGCTGCGGGACGGAAGGTGACAGTCCCGGACGGACATGGAAAATGAGCTGCCGGCCTGTGCCGGTGTGACTGAAGGCCCGGGGCAAGGATGCTCCGGGCCGCTTGTTTGGCTAAACCGCCGCGTCCAGCAGCAGATGATCGCGGTGGATGACTTCCGGATAATGGGCGTCGCCCAGCAGCGCGGCCACTTCCAGCCGCTTCAGGCCCATGATTTTTTTGAGATCAGCCGCGCCATAGTTGCTCAGGCCCACCCCCATGCTGTGTCCCCTGTGCGTGATGCGCACCAGCGCGCCCGCCTGAAAGCCGCCCTCTACGGCACGGACGCCGCCGGGCAGAAGGGAGGAGCCCTTTTCCCGCAGGGCTGCCGCCGCACCGTCGTCCACGTCTACGCTGCCGACAGGTTCCGACTGGTAGGCCAGCCAGAATTTGCGGCTGGAGATGGCATGGGATTCCGGACATACCCACGTGCCGCAGGGGACTTCAGCGGCTGGCTGGGCAAGGGCTCCTGTGATCGCGCCCGGCGTCCTGCCGGAGAGGATCAGCGTGGGGACGCCGCGCTGTGCCGCGCGCCGCGCCGCCAGCAGCTTGGAATACATGCCGCCCGTACCTACGGAGGTCTTGCCGCCGCACAGTTCATCCAGATTCAGCTCGCGCACGCAGGGAATGCAGGGCATGACGGGCGCATCCGGCGTGGTCTGCGGATTGGCCGCCAGCACCCCGCCGGAGGACGTCAGATTGATGAAGAGATCGGCGTCAATGAGGTTCACCAGCAGGGAGGCGAGGCAGTCATTGTCCCCGAACTTCAGTTCCGCGGTGGAAATGGTGTCGTTTTCATTGACGATGGGCAGAACGCCCCACTGGAGCAGCTCGGCAAAGGTATTGCGCGCATTCAGGAAGCGCTGACGGCTGCGCAGATCGTCACGGGTAAGCAGCACCTGAGCGATGGTCACGCCGTGCGCGGCAAAGGCGGCATCGTATGCGTGCATGAGGCGGCCCTGCCCCACGGCAGCCGCGCCCTGGCGCGCGGCCATGCCGCCGGCGGCATCCGCGCCCGCGGCGCGCAGCACGGCACGTCCGGCGGCCACGGCCCCGGAGGAGACAAGCACGACGCGCCGTGTGCCGCCGTCCGGCGTATGCCGCAGGGCTGCCAGCTGGGCGGCCAGATCGGCGATGACAGCGCGGTCAATGCCGTCCGCACCGGTCAGCACGGCGCTGCCCACCTTGACCACGACGCAGCGCGCCCCGCGCAGTATGCGCATTCGTTCTTCCTGCCAGTTCATGTCGGCTCCTTCCTGTTGCAGGGTGGATGCTGTGCGGCGCCCGCGGTCGCCGCTGGACGGCGGAGGCCGGAACGGGATGCCTCGTAGCAGAGTTCCGGCCTGCGTCTATTCGCGGACGTAGATCACTTCAATGTCGTCGAAGGTTTCTTCCTGCTCCGGCTCGGCGGCACGCAGATGCACGAAGGGCGCATGCCTGTCCAGCTCCTCGCGCATGGCCCAGAGCCTGGCTACCAGAGGTTCCATGCCCAGCTGCTCGCGGGCGGAGATGAAGAAGATTTCCCGGCCATCGGCCTGCGCACGGGCCTGAAGCGCCGCCACGCGCTCCTGATCCGCCAGATCGATCTTGTTGATCACTTCTACCTGCGTGCGGGCCGCCAGCTCCTCGTCAAAACTGCGCAGTTCCTCGTTGACAAGGTCGAAGCCCGCCCACGGGTTTGCGTCATCAATGTCTTCAATGCTGAGGATGTGCAGCAGAAAGCGGGTGCGCTCCACATGCTTCAGAAAGCGCGTGCCCAGCCCCTGCCCGGCGGAGGCTCCCTCGATAAGGCCGGGAATATCGGCCAGCACCATGCGGATTTCCGGATCAACCTCGTCAATCATGACGCCGAGGTTGGGGGTCAGCGTGGTGAAGGGATAGGCCGCGATTTTCGGGCGGGCGGCGGATACGCGGGAAATGAAAGTGGACTTGCCCGCATTGGGCAGGCCGATGATGCCCACGTCCGCCAGTATCTTCAGTTCCAGCCGCAGCTCGAATTCCTCGCCCGGTTCGCCGGGCTGGGCAAAGCGCGGGGCGCGCATGGTGGCGCTCTTGAAATGCTCGTTGCCGAGGCCGCCGCGCCCGCCGCGCGCCACCACGACTTCCGCATCAGGCGCGGTCAGGTCGGCCACGACGTGCTCTTCGCCGTCCTCGCCGCGGGCATAGACCAGCGTGCCTACGGGCAGATGCAGGGTGAGGTTTTCCCCCTTTCTGCCGCAGCACTGGGAACCCATGCCGGGCTGGCCGTTCTGGGCCTCGTAATGCCGCTTCAGGCGGAAGTCGTACAGGCTGAGCAGCCGTCCGTCCGCCTTGAGGATGACGCTGCCGCCGTCGCCGCCGTCGCCGCCGTCCGGTCCGCCGCGCGGCACATATTTCTCTCGCCGGAAGGACACGCATCCGTGTCCGCCCTTGCCCGCCTTCACGCTGATTTGGGCTTCATCTACGAATCTCATGCTGGTTTGTTCCTTGGGCGCCTCATGTACGGCATGGGCGCCCGTGCTTTTCGGTGGGATGAGTGGTGGACGGGCCGTTCCGCAAATACGACAACGGCGGCGAAAGCGAGGCCTTCACCACCGTTGAAAATATCCGCCTGAAACGGCCCCCTGTGTCCGGTCGGGGGAAGCTTGCCCCCGGGGATGCGTTCCGGCAGCCGCGCGCCTTACTGGGCGGCGGGCACGTCCACGTGCACGCGCTTCATGACGCGACGCTTGCGGACAAAGGTTTCAAAGCGAACCACGCCGTCGACCTTGGCGAACAGGGTGTAGTCCCTGCCCATGCCCACGTTCACGCCGGGGTTGATGACGGTGCCGAGCTGACGCACGATGATGTTGCCAGCCAGCACGCTCTGGCCGCCAAAGCGCTTGACGCCCCGACGCTGCCCTTGACTGTCGCGACCGTTACGCGAAGAACCGCCTGCTTTCTTATGTGCCATGGTACGTCTCCTGACTAGGCGTTGATGCCGGTGATCTTGAGGGTGGTATAATCCTGGCGATGGCCGCGCAGCTTGCGGGAGTCGTTACGGCGCCAGCGCTTGAACACCAGAACCTTCGCGCCGCGGCTGTGCTCGACGACTTCAGCCTGGACAGTCGCGCCGGCCACATAGGGAGCGCCGACCTTGACATCGCCGCCGCCGATCATGAGAACCTTGTCGATGGTCAGCTGGGCGCCGGCTTCGGCGGCGAGCTTGTCCACCATGACTTTGCAGCCTTCTTCAACGCGGAACTGTTTGCCGCCGGTCTCGATAATTGCGTACATTGGGGATAACCTCCGAAAGAGAGAAAGTTGACACTGCCACAAGGGCGCGCCGGAAGTCAAGAACCTTGAGGGAGGGGAGGTTCCCGCGCTTCGCCCGTGGCGCGGCGCTGCGGCGTTGCCGACTTGCCCGCTCTTAGCGATATGGTTGTGGGGCCTAAGGTGCTAAGGAAGGCCCGGTCGCGTGATCTAAATCCGTTTCAAAAAAAAAGCAAGTGAAAATGCCGCCGGCCGCCATTTTCCGCCGTCTCGCGCCTTGCGGGAAGGGGCTGGCTGCGGCATACTGGGGGCATGCAGGAATATCTGGCAACGATTACAGGGCTGGCGGATGACGGACGCGGCGTGGCCCGTCTGGACGGAAGAGTGTGTTTTGTGAGCGGCGCGTTGCCCGGACAGACGGTGGCTGTTCGCATCGTGCGCGACAGAAAGCGCTTCGCCGAGGCGGCATGTCTGCGCGTCATCGGGGATATGCCGGATGCCGTTGCGCCGCTCTGTCCCCATGAGGCGGAGTGCGGGGGCTGCCCGTTGCAGCGCATGCCCTATGCCCGGCAGCTGGAATGGAAGACGCGCCTCGTCCGCGATGCCTTCGGACGCATTGGCGGCCTGCGGGAGGCGCCGGTGCGGGAGGCGCTGGCCTCGCCCCGGCTGGACGGCTTCCGCAACAAGATGGAATTTGCCTTTGGAGCGGGAGAGGACGGGAAGCTTGTTCTGGGCCTGCGGCGCCGTGCCTCGCGCGGTATTGTGGACGTGACTTCCTGCGCCCTGCTGCCGGAACCCGGCATGGACATGCTGGAGGCTGTGCGCCAGCTGGCGCGGGCGTCCGGTCTGCCGCCCTATGCGTGGCCGGAGGGCGGGCGCGGATCGCGGGCAGGCTCCCCGGCCCCTGGCGGCGTATGGCGTTTTGCCGTGCTGCGGCAGGGGCGGGATGCGGCTGGCCGGCCGGGCTGGTGGCTGCTGCTGATTACCAGCCGTGTGGATACTGCGGCCCGGAGGACGGTGCGGCGTCTGGGCGAAGTCCTGCTGGAGCGCTTCCCCGGGATGTTGCTGGGTGTTGTGCATGATATTCGCGATGCCGATGATGCACTGGCGCAGGGGGATCGGCGCGTGCTGGAACTGGGCCCCTGCGGCGCAGTCATGCGGCAGGATTTGGACGGTCTGCCGCTGGTGCTGGATGCGGCCTCGTTCTTTCAGGTGAATACGGAGGCTGCCAGCCTGCTGTGCCGGGAGGTTGTGGCGGCCGCCGCGCTGGAATCCGGTTCGGCGCCGCCGCGCTGGCGGGATGCTTCCGGCCCTGTGCTGTGGGATTTGTACTGCGGCTCCGGCGCACCGGGACTGGCGCTGGCAGGACGATGCTCCCGCGTGCTGGGCGTGGAGTATGACGCCGCCGCCGTGCGCCGCGCCACGGACAATGCGCGAGCGCTGGGCTTTGCGCACTGCCGCTACGAGGCTGGTGATGCGGAGGCCGTGCTGAAGCGGCTGGCCGGGAGGGGAGCCCTTCCCGCACCGGATGTCGTGCTCATCGATCCGCCGCGTGCGGGCATGGGGGCGGGCGTGACGGCGTATGTCATCGGGGCGCGTCCCCGGCGTATTGTCTACGTATCCTGCAATCCCGCTACGCTGGCACGGGACGCGGGGCGGCTGTGCGCCGCGGGCTGGCGGCTGCGGCGCGTGCAGCCGGTGGACCTGTTCCCGCATACGCCGCATGTGGAGTGCGTAGCGCTGCTTGAGCTGGATGGCTGAAAAACTTTTTTCAAAAAAATTCCGCGATTCCACAGGGTTGATTGTGCGTTCAGTATGTGTGGATAACCTGCAAGGAAAACAGATTTTTTGAACGTGACTGAAGCTGGCGGCCTGATGCGGAGGGTGGACTTTTTGTGTGCAGTAAGGCATGGTTACGGGGGAAATGTGTTGACGCTTCCGTCCCGCTTGTGTATTTTTACACAGCTTCTACGGGCTGCGGCCCGCATGTGAGGATGCGATGGGCTTCAAAGAGTATCTTAAGGCCAGACAGGGCGTCATGGACACCATGGGCACGGCCGGCACCATCGGTCTGCACATGGTCAGCGGCCCCATGGTCGGTTTCGGCCTGGGCTGGCTGGCGGAATGGCTGCTGTGCACGGGCACCCCGTGGCCAAAGCTTGTCGGGCTGCTCATCGGCATTATTGCCGGCTTCATAAATGTGTATGAGGATTCACAGCGTTTGCTGAGAAGGATGCGGGACGAGGATGCTGAAAAATTTGGTCCACGCCCTTGACGCCTGGCTCTGGCGGCAGGGCATCCAGCATCCGCAGATACGCTTCGTGCTGCGCAACGAAATGCTGTGCGCCGGGGCGGCCCTGCTGTGCGGCGCGGCCCTGTGGGTCGTGACGCCGTGGATATTTTGGTTCGCCGTCGGCTTTGCGCTGATGGTGCAGGTGTTCTGGGGGCTGGCGCGGTTCTTCCTGCGCACGGGTCTACTGGAATACAGCACAGCATTGCTCATGATGGCCCTGCTCCGCGCTTCAGCGCGCCTGCTGCTGACCGGAGCCGTGCTGTATGTGGCGCTGGTGTGGTGCCGTGCGCCCGTTGCGGCTCTGTTGGGGGGGCTGGTGGCTGGCACGGCGGTGGCTCTCGGCTCTTACGGGCTGGCGGGCCGGACTGGACATATTTAAAGGAGGATGACACATGGCAGGCGCATTGCCGCATCCGGTACTTCTCTCCACCTTTCTGCACATGGATGAAATCACCATTGGTGGCCAGGTTGTAGAGTTCAAGCACGTATTCTACTCCTGGGTGTGCATGGCCATTCTGTTCACCGTCGCGTATTTCCTGCGCAAGCGGCTGACGCTCGTGCCGGGGAAACTGCAGAACTTCTTCGAGGCCCTCATCGGCACCATTGAAGACTTTGTCTGCACGACCATGGGCGAAGTCGGGCGCAAGTTCGTGCCCCTGCTCGCCGGCATGTTCATCTACATCTTTTCCATGAACCTCATGGGGCTGATTCCCGGCTTTGACGCGCCCACGGCCAACCTGAACACCACCGTGTGCATGGCTGTCTTCGTGCTGCTGCTGTATAACGCCGTCGGCATCATGCGCTGGAAGTTCCATTACGTGCATCACTTCACCGGACCCTCCAAGTGGCTCATCCCGCTGATGTTCCCGCTGGAAGTCGTGTCCCATCTGTCTCGTCCCGTGTCTCTGTCTCTCCGTCTTTTCGGGAACATCCGCGGTGAAGAAATCGTCATGATTCTCTTCTTCGTCATGGCTCCCATTCTGGGGACGATTCCGATTTACGCCCTGTTCCTGCTGGGCAAGACCATGCAGGCCTTCGTGTTCTTCATGCTGACGATGGTGTACATCAAGGGCGCCATCGAAGCTCCCGAGCACTAGGCTGCGGAGGCGCGCAGGCGCCGTGATTATGGGGGAATGGTCCATCTGGACCCCACAATATAACACCTTTTTAAGGAGTGCATCATGCGCAAGTATTTGATGATCGCCCTGAACACCGTTGCCCTGCTGGGCATGGCCTCCCTGGCTATGGCCGGTGAAACCCTGAACGCCGTTTCTCTCGGCACCACCACCCTGGCTGCTGCTCTGGGCATCGGCATCGCGGCTTTCGGCTGCGGCATCGGCATGGGCCTCGGCCTGAAGGGCGCTTGCGAAGGCATCGCCCGCAACCCTGACGTGTCCGGCAAAATCACCGGTACCATGATCCTGGCCTTCGCCTTCATCGAATCCC
Organism: Desulfovibrionaceae bacterium; assembly: GCA_029008115.1. Lineage (GTDB taxonomy): Bacteria > Desulfobacterota > Desulfovibrionia > Desulfovibrionales > Desulfovibrionaceae > JAQVCS01. The sequence goes on from JAQXJC010000034.1 coordinate 78,343, forward strand.
TGGCCATTTACGCTCTGGTTATCAGCTTCATCCTGCTGTACGCCAACCCCTTCGCGTAGTAGGTCAGCCTGATCTGACTGTCCGGGAGCCCTTCGGGGCTCCCTTTTTTATGTGCTTTTGCCGGAGCGGGCTATTCTGAAGTTCAGGAATATTCCTTTCTCCCACGGTGTATGCTTCCCTTCCCGGTACGCATGCGCATCTGAATATCAGGAACGGGGCTGCAACAGCTGTTCAGGGCTGAAACGCATTCCGTGCGGCGATTCTTCGTGATGCGCGATACCTGCGACGCCCCGCGGTGCAAAAAAAACGGGGAAGGCTTCAGGAGCCTCCCCCGCCGGGTATATGCGTCTTTTTGCCTACATGTCCGCCGGCAATTCCTTCAGTTCTGCCCAGGAGAAGACAGGGCCGTCCACGCAGACATACTTGCCGCCGATATTGCAGCGTCCGCAGATGCCGATGCCGCATTTCATACGCTTTTCCAGCGTGGTGATGATGTTTTCCGGTGCGAAGCCCAGCTTTTCCAGGGCCTGTACCGTGAATTTGATCATGATCGGCGGGCCGCAGAGGACGGCGACGCTGTTGTCCGCACTGGGAGCAAGTTCCAGCAGAACATTGGGAATGAGGCCCACCTTGTGGGGCCATCCCTCGCTGGGAGCGTCAATGCAGAGCGTGCAGTCCAGATGCGGGTTAGCCAGCCATTCCGCCAGCTCGTAGCTGAAGGCCATGTCGCGCGGGGAACGCGCTCCATAGAGCAGGCTGATGCGCCCATAGTCCTGCCTGCGTTCCAGCAGATGCAGCATGATGGTGCGGATGGGCGCCATGCCGATGCCGCCGCCCACGAACACAATATTTTTTCCTTTCCACTGCTGATAGGGAAAGCTGTTCCCCAGCGGAGCGCGCACACCTACCTTGTCACCTGGAGAGAGCCTGTGGATGGCGGACGTGACTTCGCCGGTCTGCATGACGGAAAATTGCAGATAGTCCTTGCAGGAAGGCGGCGTGTTGATGACAAAGGTCGCCTCGCCCGCGCCGAACACGGAGAGCTGTCCCACCTGCCCCGGCTCATAGGTAAAGGCATCCATCTGCGCGGGATCGTCCAGCACCACGCGGACGGTTCTGATATTGCCGGTTTCCTGTATGACTTCCTGTACCGTGGCGGGCATGGGCAGATAGGGATTGCCCGCGGGCCGGGGACGGGGCGTGATCTCACGCAGCTCCGGGGCCGCTGCGGCCTTCTTCCGTGTCGGGGCCGTGTTCTGTTTCTGTGGCACGGCAGGCGCGGACGCGCTTTCCCTGATTGCCGGAGCCTGGGCTTCCTCCCGCATCGCCGGCGCCTGCGGCGCTTCCTGCACAGCCGGAGCCTGTGCTTTCTTACGCACAGCGGGGCTGGCGGCGGCCTTCCTGGTGGCAGGCGCTGCCGCTCTGGTCTTCTTCACCACCGTGCCGCCGGCTTCCTCTGTGGCAGAGGCCGTTGCGCTTTTCCGGCGGGACGGAGTGCGCGTTGCCGATGCTGGCTTGTCACTGGCCTTCTGCCGGGAAGTGCCCCTGGTCTTTGCGGGCGTCGTCACATCCGCATCCTGTCCGGCTGGAATGCCGGAGACGGCTGCGGATGTGTCCGTGGCGGTTTTCTTGCTGGTTTTCTTTGCAGTGGCCATGAATTATGCTCCCTGCCGACCGTTGAGGGCGGCCAGTACGATGTCCCGGATGTCGAGGTGCACGGGGCAGTTGCTCACGCAGCGGCCGCAGCCGTTGCAGGAGAATGCGCCCTCCCACGTGCCGGGATAGGTGCTGAACTTGTGCGACACGCGGTTGCGCATGCGTTGGGCCTTGGTCATGCGGGCGTTGTGGCCGCTGGCCTCGCGAGTGAAAAGCGGACTCATGCAGGTGTCCCACGTGCGGATGCGGCGGCCGGGCCGCTCCACGCCGTCCCCCTCGTCCGTAATATTGAAGCAGTAGCAGGTGGGGCACATGTAGGTGCAGGCGCCGCAGGAGAGGCACTGGGCCGTCTGTGCTTCCCAGAAATCCCCGTCTGCGAAGCGGGCGGCGACTGCCTGCGGTGCGGTGGCCAGATCGGGCGCGGCGGGCAGCAGAGCCTGCACGGCTGCCCGTGCGTTCCGCGCCTCCTCCTGCCGGTCCGTCCCGTCAGTCACGCCGGCAGTACCATCCAGCGCAGCCAGCAGGGCATCTCCCTTTTCTGTCACAGCTTCCAGCAGATAGCCGTCCGCCACAGCCGTGAGCAGCACGTCCGAGCCTTCCGCACTGTTGGGGCCGCCGCCTGTCCAATGGCAGAAGCATGTGCTCTCCACGTCGGGGCAGGTCTGCGTGACCACGGTCAGGCAATGGCGGCGCGCCGTATAGTACGGGTCCGCAAAGGGGCCTTTCAGATAGGGGCGATCGAGCACGGCGAACCCGCGCGCATCGCAGGGGCGACATCCGAACACCACGGTGGCCTCCGCCTGCGGAGTATCATCCAGTTCAAGGCGGCTGCCGCTGCCGGGATTCCGCGCATCCTTGAGCATGCGGTAGCTGATCAGCGTCTCGCATTGGGGCAGCACGGCTTCCTTGGGGGGAATCGTGGCCCGCATCAGCTCGACCGGCATGCCCGTGGCATAGGGGGCGAAGATGACGGACTGCTTTACGGCAGGCTGGCGCACGGGGATGAGCACCCGCCGGGTGGCGGCCAGTGCCGCGACGGCCCCGGACAGGGCATCAGCGGTCAGAAAGCGTGTGTTGCTCATTTCCATTCCCTCTCATGAATGCTCTTTTCCTCCACGGCATAGCCCAGCAGGGGCGGGGTTGCGCCGGTATTCATGCCGGGGCGGTAGCCGTCAAAGGTCTGGGAGACGGCGCGGCTGATGTGCTGCCGCAGCGCCAGAATGGGAATGCCCACCGGGCAGGCGCGCTGGCATTCGCCGCAGCCGGTGCAGCGTCCGGCCAGATGCAGGGCGTGAATGGCCTGGAAGAAGAGCTTTTCCGTGGGCTTGTCTTCCTGTGTCAGCCAGTGCGGATCGCGGCTTTCGGACACGCAGTAGTCGCGGCAGACGCACATGGGGCAGGCGTTGCGGCAGGCGCCGCAGCGGATGCAGCGTTCCATCTGCGTCTTCCAGAAGGAAAAGCGTTCGCCCAGGCTCATGCCGTCCAGCAGGGCCAGCTCAGGGGGCGTGGCCTCGGCAGGCGTCACCGGGGTGGGCGTCCCAAGGCGCACGTCGGCCAGCACCGCGCCGGGCGTGGTGCAGCCATAGCACTTGCCCTGCGCATACTCCACCATGCAGAAGCGATGGGGCTGGCCGTCAGCCGTGATGGTGACGCCGGCCTCGTCGCGCTCCACGCTGTCAATGTGCCGGTAGCTGCCCAGCTCCTGCTGGACGCGGGCCATATCCAGCGTGCCTTCGCAGGGCATGGAAAAGACGGTGAGGTCTTCTCTGCGGATGAGGCCTTCCTGAAGCAGCTCCACAACCGATCTGGAGTCGCAGCCCTTGACCACGATGCCCACTTTCTTCCCCTTCAGCGAGGGCAGATAGGTGGCGGGATTGCTGACATTCAGCGGCCCCCAGATCAGCTGATCCACGTCTGCCTCCGTGCGCATGAAGAGCGGGGCGGCATGGGCGGCGTCATAGCCCTGCTTCCAGCCGATGACGCAGTCCAGCTCGGGCAGCTTGGCCTTGATGGCCGCCTTGAGCTCGTCCAGGGCGGCATTCCTTCCCGTGCCCAGCGGACGCAGGGCCGTGAGCGCCATGTCCGCCACGCGGACGAGAGGTTCGGCATCTTCCAGCTTTGGCGCGGGGCCCAGGCTGTGTATCTGTCTGGTGAACTCGGTGACAGCGGCCTGCCAGCGCTGTCCCTCCGAAGCGGATATCCACGTGTACTCGAAGCGCCGGGGATCAATGCCCAGTACGGGCAGAAACTGCCTGAGAATTTCCAGGCGGCGGCGGGCATAGTAGTTGCCGGCGGCGTAGTGGCAGTCCCCGGGATGGCAGCCGGAGACCAGCACGCCGTCCGCGCCATTCAGCAGAGCGCGCACCACGAAGAGCGGATCGACGCGGCCGGAACAGGGCACGCGCACGATGCGCAGGTCTGTGGGCTGGGTCGCACGGGCCACGCCGGCAGTGTCGGCCCCGCCATACGAGCACCAGTTGCAGAGAAAGCCGATGATTCTGAGTTCCTTGCCTGCTAGCGCTGACATAGGGCGTTCACCTCCGCGAGTATCTGATTGTCGGTGAAGTGCGAGAGCTGGATGGCCCCCTGCGGACAGGTGGAGGTGCAGATGCCGCAGCCCTGGCATGCCGTCTCGATGACATGGGCCTTGTCCTGTCCGCGGAAGCTGACCATTTCAATGGCGCCGAAGGGGCAGGTTCTGAGGCATTTGCCGCAGGCCACGCAACGTTTGACATCCACCTGCGATACCTGCGGATCGCCCTGAAGTTTGTCTCTGGAGAGCAGCGCCAGAACCTTGGCGGCGGCAGCGGAACCCTGAGCCACAGAGGCGGGAATATCCTTCACGCCCTGACACACGCCGGCCAGATAGACGCCGGCCGTATTGGTCTCCACGGGCTTGAGCTTCACGTGGCTTTCCATGAAGAAGCCCTGCTGATCATAGGAGATACGCAGCTTTTCGGCCAGCCGGGCCGCGCCATGGCTGGCCTCCACCCCCACGGCCAGCACCACGAGGTCGGCTGTGACTTCCACGGCCTGCCCCAGCAGCGTATCCGCGCCGCAGACCACCAGCCTGCCGTCGGCATCGGGATAGATGCGGGAAACCCGTCCCCGGATGTACTCCGTGCCGTATTCCTCCACGGCCCGGCGCTGGAATTCGTCATACAGCTTGCCGTTAGCGCGGACGTCCATGTAGAAGACATAGGACTGCGAGTCCGGCAGGTGATCCTTGGTCAGCACAGCCTGCTTGGCGGTATACATGCAGCAGAAGCCGGAGCAGCCGGGGCGGCCCGCGGAACGGTCGCGCGAGCCGACGCACTGGACGAAGACCACGGTTTTCGGCTCTTCCCCGTTGGAGGGGCGGCGGATATGCCCGCCCGTGGGGCCGGAGGCCGAAAGCATGCGTTCATATTGCAGCGAGGTGATGACATCGGGATAGCGCCCGCCGCCATATTCTTCATAGGTCGTCCAGTCCACCAGATCATAGCCTGTGGCGGCCACGATGGCGCCCACCTTTTCCGTGATCAGCTCGTCCTGCATATCATAGACGATGGCGCCGGAGGGGCATGCCCTGGCGCACGCGCCGCATTTGCCGGCAGTGAGCATTTTGCAGAACTGCGGATTGATGGACGCCTTCTTGGGAATAGCCTGCGGGAAGGGAATGCTGATGGCCGTGGTGGTCCCCATATATTCATTAAAGGGATCGGGCGTCTTCCTGCTGGGGCATTTTTCCATGCATTCGCCGCAGCCCGTGCATTTGCTCCAGTCCACATAGGTGGCCTTCTTGCGTATGGTCACGGTGAAGTTGCCAACATAGCCGGAGATGTCTTCCACCTCCGCGCTGGCGTGCAGCGTGATGTTGGGATGCTGCGCCACGTCCACCATCTTAGGGCCGAGGATGCAGGCGGAGCAGTCCACCGTAGGGAAGGTCTTGTCCAGCTTGGCCATCTTCCCGCCGATGGTGGGCTCGCGCTCCACCATGACCACGGGGATGCCGCCCTCGGCACAGTCCAGCGCCGCCTGAATGCCGGCCACGCCGCCGCCGATGATCAGCGTCCGCTTGCATACGTCGAAGGATGCGGCGTGCAGGGCCCGGTTGTGGCGCAGCTTGGCCACGGCCATGCTGACCAGCTCCGCGGCCTTGTTGGTATTGGCTTCCACGTCCTTGCCGATCCACGAGACATGCTCGCGGATGTTGGCCATTTCAAACATGTAGCGGTTCAGGCCCGCCCGTTCCACCGTGCGGCGGAAGGTGGGCTCGTGCATGCGCGGCGAGCATGAGGCCACCACCACGCCGTCCAGCCGATGTTCGCGGATGGCGGCCTCGATGGCGGCCTGCCCCGGTTCGGCGCAGGTGTACATGGGATCGGTCGCGTAGACGACGTCCGGAAAGGACGCAGCCAGCGATGCCACCCTGGCGCAGTCTACCGTGCCCGCGATGTTGCTGCCGCAGTGGCAGATGAAAACACCAATTCTCATACGGGCCTCCTACGCTCCGGCGTCCAGTTTCTTCAGCAGCGACGCGGTGCTGACCATGAGCTTCTTCATGCCCAGCTGGGTGGGGGTGAAGCCGAAGGCCAGCCCCATGAGCTGGGTGAAATAGAGCACGGGGATATTGAAATCCCTGCCGCATTCCCTGGCCGCCTGGCGCTGGCGCAGATCGAGATTCATCTGACAGAGAGGGCAGGCCACGGCAATGACGTCCGCGCCCATGCGCGTGGCGGCGTCCAGAATCTTGCCGGACAGGCTTGCCGTGACCCGGCGTTCGGGAATGCCGAAGGAGGCGCCGCAGCAGTCCGTCTTGAGCGGAAAGTCCAGCACGTCCGCGCCGCAGGCCCGAAGCAGTCCTTCCATGACCTGCGGATTCTCCGGGTTGCCGAAATCGGCCATGACATCAGCCGGGCGGGAGAGCAGGCAGCCGTAGTAGGGGGCGATGCGTATGCCCGTGAGCCTGCGGTGCGCGCGGTTCGCCACCAGCTCGGGGCCGTATTCCTCGTGAATAAGCTGCATGACGGAATATGCCTGCGGCAGCTGTTCCGCCGCGGGCTCGTCAAGCAGCTCGTTGACGCGCGCACGGAACTGCGGGTTCTCCATGCGCTTGCGCGCAAGGCGCAGGTTGGAAAGACAGCTGGGGCAGGATGTGGCCACCCGCTCAGCCCTGATGCGGGCGGCAAGGTCCAGGTTGCGCACGCACAGCGCGGCGGAAAGTTCCGTGTCCACGGCGTGGGCGGGGGTGGAGCCGCAGCAGTTCCAGCCCGGCAGGGAGGCGAACTTCAGTCCCAGAGCGCCGCACACGGCCTGCGTGGACTGTTCGTAGTCGCTGGAGGAGCCGGCGGCGGAGCAGCCGGGGTAGTAGGCGGCATTCATCTATTGCTTGCCTCCCTCGCGCGCGGCGCGTTCCTGATAGCGTTTCATGATACGTCCCACGGCCTCGGCTCCGCCCCTGGGGGCGACATGGGGCTTGAAGCCGAGCTTCTCCTTGATGATCGCGCCGGGGGCGAGGTCTAGGTCTGTGAAGATACGCAGCGAGCGCATCATGTACAGGGCCATGACGCCGATTTCATAGCTGCGGCCGAAGAGGCGCACGGTGTCCAGAAAGGATGTCCAGAACTTGTTGACCGTCTTCACGCCGATGCGGCCTTCCCTGCGCGCCATGTGGCGCAGGGTCTCCATGACGCCCGCCACGTCAATGTTGTTGGGGCAGCGCAGGGTGCAGGTGGAGCAGGAAAGGCACATCCAGATGGCTTTGGAATCGAGGACCTGCTCTTTCAGCCCCAGCTGCACGCCGCGCATGATCTGGCTGGCCTGCAAATCGTAGACGAAGCCTGCCGGACAGCCCGCCGTGCAGTTGCCGCACTGGTAGCAGGCAGATACCTGCTGGCCGCTCAGGGCTTCCACTTCCCTGGTAAAGGAAGGGTCTTTCCGCGATAGGTTGATGACGTTCATGTCAGCTCGCTGGTTTGAAGTCCGAAAATATGCAATATGAGAATGTCACAGGCATCCAGATACCCCATCTCGTGCGCTCCGTCCAGCAGGGGAGGGGGAGAGAGGGCGGCGGCGCGGATAATCTGTTTTTGCGTATTTGCAAATGTGTAAAAAAAATTGTGCGGGGGACGGCAGGGAGGCTTTTTTCCCCAGGCCGCGCCAGCCGCCGATATCCAGCCGCTGTTTGAGCCGCCAACCAAGCGAAAATGCACAAGAAACCCAATTATCCGCAGAATACCCTTTGACATGGGCTTCGCCGCCCTGTATACAAGGGGAGCTTACTCTATTTTTCACGAACTGTCAGGAGGATGGAATGCTCGATCTCAATATCACCTTGCTGTTCCAGCTGGTGAACTTCTTCATTGCGCTCTACGTTCTCAATCTCCTGCTCATCCGTCCCATCCGGGCCATTATGCGGGAACGCAAGGCCAAGATGGACGGCATGGCCGGCGAGGCGGACGGCTTTGAGGCGGAAGCTTCTTCGCGCCTGAAGAACTACCAGGCGCAGCTGGCGCAGGCGCGTCAGGAAGCCGGGCAGAACCGCGACGCCGGCAATGAAGCCGGTGCGGCCGAGCAGCAGATCATCGTGGGCGCCGCGCAGAAGCAGGCGCAGCAGATCTTGGCCGAGGCGCAGGCCGCCGTGCGCGCCGAGGCGGACGCGACCCTGACGGCCCTGCGCGGCAAGGTGCAGGACCTGGCGGGCAAGGTTGCCACGAAGATCGTGGCGTAGGCATTGGCGGAAATGCGGGCGTGTGCCGGCATTTTTTTATAGGCGCAATTCGCAATCTCCATAAGGAGGTGGGCCTTGAACAAATGGAAGACCGTGGGGGTGGCCGCGGCGTTGGTGCTCCTTTCCGCCAGCGCGGCCTTTGCGTCTGACGGCGCCCCGCGCTGGGGCGACTTCGGCTGGCGCGTGCTCAACCTGATTATTTTCGTAGCCATCCTATGGAAATTTATCGGGAAGCTTGCGGTGAACTACTTCACCGGCCGGCGCAAGGGCATCGCCCAGGCGCTGGATGACCTTGCCGCGCGCCGTGAATCGGCCAGGCAGGGACTGGAAAACATCGAGCAGCAGATTGCCAACCTGGATGCGGAACGCAAGGCCATTCTGGACGAAAGTCTGGCTCAGGCCGAAGCCGGGAAGCAGGCCATCATTGCCGAAGCCCACAAGCAGGCTGAACAGATTCTGGAGCAGGCCCGCCGCACTGCGGAAAACGAGGGCCGCGCCATTCTGCAGCAGGTGCGCGCCACTATCGCGGACGAAATTGTGGACGCGGCGGAAAAGGTTCTGGTTTCCAAGCTTGACGCTGCCAAGCACGACAAGCTGATCACCAACTCCCTGACAAAGGTGGTGCTCAATTGACCGACACAGTTGTTGCACGCAGGTATGCCGGCGCGCTCTTCGCGCTCGGCAAACAGGCGGGCGGCCGGACGCTCAGCCAGCATGGGACGGTCTTCGCCCAGCTGAATGAAGCCATTGCCGCCGCGCCGGAGCTTGAACTGGCGCTGAAAAGCCCGGTTGTCAGCGTGGAGGAAAAGAAGGGCATCATGGACTGCCTGCTGAAGAAGATGAAGGCGGACAAGACCATGACCAACTTCTGCTTCCTGCTGGCGGACAAGGAGCGGCTGGCCTCCCTGCGGGACATCGCCTCCTGCTATGGCAAGCTTTTGGATGAGGAAAAGGGCGTCATTCGCGGCGTGCTGACCACAGCCGTCGCGCTGGATGCCAAGAAACAAGGCGCGTTGAAGACCAGCCTCGAAAAGAAGGCCGGAAAACATATCGAGCTGGATTTCAATGTCGATACATCCATCCTTGGGGGCGTCGTCCTCAAGGTGGGCGATCGGGTGCTGGACGCAAGTCTGCGCGCGCAGCTGGCGATCCTTCGGGAGACAATCAAGAGGGGTGAATAGCACATGCAGATCAAAGCTGAAGAAATAAGCAAGATCATTGAGGATCAAATTAAAAACTACGAGCAGCGCGTAGAAATGAGCGAAACCGGCACCGTTCTCTACGTCGGTGACGGCATCGCCCGTGTGTACGGGGTGCAGAACGCCATGGCCATGGAACTGCTGGAATTCCCCGGCGGCATCATGGGCATGGTGCTGAACCTGGAAGAAGACAACGTGGGTGTCGCGCTGCTCGGCCCCGATACCGGCATCAAGGAAGGCGACCCGGTCAAGCGTACCGGCAAGATCTTCTCCGTGCCCGTGGGCGAAGCGGTCATGGGCCGCGTGCTGAACCCGCTGGGTCAGCCCATTGACGGACTGGGCCCTGTTGAGTCCAAGGAAACGCGCCCCGTGGAAATCAAGGCTCCCGGCATCATCGCCCGCAAGTCGGTGCATGAGCCCATGCCCACCGGCCTGAAGGCCATTGACGCCATGACCCCCATCGGTCGCGGCCAGCGCGAGCTGATCATCGGCGACCGTCAGACCGGCAAGTCCACCGTCTGCGTGGACGCCATTCTGGCGCAGAAGGAAACGGGCATCCACTGCTTCTACGTGGCCATCGGCCAGAAGAAGGCTTCCGTGGCCCTGGTGGCCGACACCCTGCGCAAGCACGGCGCTCTGGAATACACCACCATCATCTCCGCCACGGCTTCCGACCCGGCGCCTTTGCAGTACATCGCCGCGTACACCGGCTGCACCATGGCCGAATACTACCGCGACAACGGCAAGCACGCCCTCATCATCTATGACGACCTTTCCAAGCAGGCCGTGGCCTACCGCCAGATGTCCCTGCTGCTCCGTCGTCCTCCCGGACGTGAAGCCTTCCCCGGCGACGTGTTCTACCTGCACTCCCGTCTGCTGGAACGCGCCGCCAAGGTGAACGACAATCTGGGCGCCGGTTCCCTGACGGCTCTGCCGATCATCGAAACCCAGGCCGGCGACGTGTCCGCGTACATCCCGACCAACGTTATCTCCATCACCGACGGTCAGGTGTACCTGGAACCCAACCTCTTCAACTCCGGCGTGCGTCCGGCCATTAACGTTGGTCTGTCCGTCTCCCGTGTGGGCGGCGCCGCGCAGATCAAGGCCATGAAGCAGGTGGCCGGTACCATGCGTCTGGACCTCGCCCAGTACCGCGAGCTGGCTGCCTTCGCGCAGTTCGGTTCCGACCTGGACAAGGGCACCAAGGCGAAGCTGGAACGCGGCGCCCGTCTGGTGGAGCTGCTCAAGCAGCCTCAGAACCAGCCCATGCCCGTGCAGGAGCAGGTTGCCTCCATCTTCTGCGCGACCAAGGGCTACATGGACGATGTGCCGGTCGATCAGATCCGCCGCTTTGAAAGTGAACTCCTGACCTTCATGCGCGGTGCGAAGAAGGACGTCCTTGACGCCATCCGCGACAAGAAAGTCATCGACGAAGGCGTGGAAAAAGCTCTGAGGGAAGCCATCGAGGCGTTCAAGCAAGGCTACCAGGCCTAGGCCGGGAGGGTTGTTATGCCTTCGTTGAAAGACGTAAAAATGAAGATCGTGGGGGTCGGCAAGACCAAGCAGATCACCAAGGCCATGAACATGGTGGCCTCGGCGAAGCTGCGTGGCGCGCAGTCCCGCATCGAGCGCTTCAGACCCTACGCGGCCAAGTATCGTCAGGTGCTGGCGGAGCTTGCCAGCAAGGTGGAGGGCAATGCCCATCCGCTGCTGACGGAACATGATGAGAAGAAGGTCTGCGTGATCGTTCTGGTCACGTCCGACCGTGGCCTGTGCGGCTCCTTCAACGGCAACCTCCTTGCGGCGGCCTTCAAGCTGGCCAAGGAAAAGACCGCTGAAGGCATGACGGTGAAATTCGTCTGCGCAGGCAAGAAAGGCAGGGACGCCATTGCCAAGAGCAACTATGAAGTGATCCTGGGCTATGGCGACCGCATGGGGCATGTGGACTTCTCGCTGGCCGGCGCTGTCGGTCAGGAAGTCATCCACGGCTACGAAACCCTGGCGATGGACGAAGTGTTCCTCATTTACGGGGAGTTCGTCTCCATGGGGCAGCAGCCTGCCCGCACTCTCCAGCTGCTGCCGCTTCAGGCGCCTGCCGCCGCTGAAGGCGGGGAAGCCGAGGGCCCGCACTGCGAGTATGTGTACGAGCCCAAGGAAGAAACGCTGCTGGCCGAGCTCCTGCCGTCCTATGTGAAGGTGCAGATATACCGCGGCATGCTGGATACCGCGTGCAGCGAACAGGCGGCCCGTATGGCCGCCATGGACAACGCTACACGCAACTGCAATGAAATGATCCGCTCGCTGACTCTGCTCTACAACAAGACGCGTCAGGCGGCCATCACCAGCGACCTCATCGACATCGTTGGCGGCGCAGAAGCGCTGAATGGTTAACAAGGGAGCGTAAATGATATGAGCAACAACATCGGCAAAATCGTTCAGGTCATCGGCGCCGTCGTGGACGTTGAGTTTGCAGACGGCAATCTGCCGAACATCCTGAACGCCCTTGAGATCAAAAACCCCAATAACGCCAACGCGCCTGAGCTTGTCTGCGAAGTCGCGCAGCACCTTGGGGACAACGTGGTTCGCACGATCGCCATGGACGCCACGGAAGGCCTCGTGCGCGGCATGGAAGCCGTTGACACGGGCAACCCCATCATGGTTCCCGTGGGCAAGGGCGTCGTCAGCCGCATCCTGAACGTTATCGGTCGCCCCGTGGACGAGCTTGGGCCCGTGGAATCGGACAAGTTCTATCCCATTCACCGTCCCGCTCCCGAATTCACCGAGCAGAACACCAAGGTTGAACTGCTTGAAACCGGCATCAAGGTCGTGGACCTGCTCGTTCCCTTCCCCAAGGGCGGCAAGATGGGCCTCTTCGGCGGCGCCGGCGTGGGCAAGACCGTTATCCTGCTGGAAATGGTGAACAACATCGCCAAGCAGCACGGTGGTAACTCCGTGTTCGCCGGCGTGGGTGAACGTACCCGTGAAGGGAACGACATGTACTACGAGCTGAAAGGCGCCGGCGTTCTGGAACGCGCCACGCTCGTGTACGGTCAGATGAACGAGCCTCCGGGCGCCCGCGCCCGTGTGGCCCTGACCGCTCTGGCCTGCGCGGAATACTTCCGCGATGAAGAAAACCAGGACGTGCTGCTCTTCATCGACAACATCTTCCGCTTCACGCAGGCCGGTTCCGAAGTGTCCGCTCTGCTGGGCCGCATGCCTTCCGCCGTGGGCTACCAGCCCACCCTGGGCACCGACCTCGGCGCCCTTCAGGAACGCATCACCTCCACCAACAAGGGTTCTATCACCTCCGTGCAGGCCGTGTACGTGCCTGCTGACGACTTGACCGACCCCGCGCCCGCCACCACGTTCTCGCACCTGGACGGCACGCTCGTGCTTTCCCGTCAGATCGCGGAACTGGGCATCTATCCCGCCGTGGACCCGCTGGACTCCACGAGCCGCATCCTGGACCCCAACGTTGTGGGTGAAGAACACTACACCGTTGCCCGCCAGGTGCAGATGATCCTCCAGAAGTACAAGGAACTTCAGGACATCATCGCCATTCTGGGTATGGACGAACTGTCCGATGAAGACAAGCTGGTCGTGGCCCGTGCCCGCCGCATCCAGCGCTTCCTTTCCCAGCCGTTCCACGTGGCCGAAACCTTCACCGGTACCCCCGGCCAGTACGTGAAGCTTGAAGAAACCATCAAGGGCTTCAAGGGTATCCTGAGCGGCGACTATGACCACCTCTCTGAAGGCGACTTCTACATGGTGGGTGGCATTGAAATGGCGGTGGACAAGTACAATAAGCGCCAGGGGCAATAAGGAGCTGACCTATGAGCAAGCTCCAACTTGAGGTGGTGACGCCTGACAAGAAGGTGGTCAGCGCGGAAGTTGACTACGTCAGCTGCCCCGGCATCGAAGGCGAGTTCGGCGTCATGCCGCAGCACGTCTCCATGCTCTCCGGGCTGAAGATTGGCGCCCTGCGCTATGACAGCGACGGCAAGCATCAGTTCGTGTTCATCAGCGGCGGCTTTGCCGATGTGAACAACGGCACCATGTCCGTCCTGGCCGAATCCGCCGAGCTGGCCGAGGATATCGACGCAGCCCGCGCGCAGGCCGCCAAGGCGCGCGCTGAAAAGCGCCTTGCCGAACGTGGCGAGAAGCTGGATGTGGTTCGCGCTGAAGCTGCCCTGCAGCGTGCGATGGTTCGCCTGAACCTCGTCGCTCAGGCGCGATAGCCCACCTGCACTCCGCAATTGAAAAAGACCGGTGGCTTCCCAGAGGCCGCCGGTCTTTTGCATGCACATTTCGGCGCGGTCATCCTTCCTTCCTTCCTTCCTTCCTTCCTTGCTTGCTTCCTTCCTTCCTTCCTTCCTTCCTTCCTTCCTTCCTTCCTTCCTTCCTTCCTTCCTTCCTTCC
>JAQXJC010000035.1 GCA_029008115.1 Desulfovibrionaceae bacterium
GCCGGACCCTTCCATCCAATCCTCACAGAGTTTCACAGAGAGCCCGGAGAAAAACCTGCCCTTCTCCGGGCTCTCTTGCCGTCTGCTGGCGCACTGCCCTGCGCGGCCGATGCACAGCATACAGGGAACCATCCTCCGGGAGTCCATTTCTCTATTTGTGCGGGTGCGCGTGCCGGCGGGCGAGGACTGGCGGGATGCGCTGGGCGTGGAAGCATTGGTGGAAAACGAGGGAGGACTGTGATGGCGAGGATTCCGCAGAAGTTTACCGGCCTGCTGGGCAAGTTTGCCGAAAGCCTGAACTATGATGATCTGCCAAAGGGATGGGCGGACAATCCTGAAATTGTGAGCGCGGCGGAAGAGCTGTATCAGAAAATGGGGACGAAAAGCCCCTTCTTCAGGGCGTGGTTTGGGGACAGCAAGGTGGTCGATGAAGCTGGAAACCCGCTGAAGGTATATCATGGGACAAATGCCGCATTTGATACCTTCAGAAACAGCAAGGGCGGCACGTTCGGCCCGGCGTCGTATTTTACTCCTGACAGAAAGGCCGCGCTTGAATATGCAAACAATCATGCCGGGGATACTTTGAAGGAAGTCTTTCTTGCATCAGAAAAGCCCTATGCTGTGCAGAATACAACATTGGCACCTGAAAAATTCTGGAATGTCTTTGATGCCGGGGACGAAGACAGAACAATAAGAAACTTCCTCGATACAGGATATGATGCGGTATGGGCAAAGGAAAAAGCAAAGACGGCCTTTGGCGAAACGTCTCCTGAAATTGCTGTTTTTTCTCCGAACCAGATAAAGGCCAGCTCCAATCGTGGCACATTCAACCCTGACGACCCGAACATCTACAGGAGCGCGTTGCCGCTGGCCGTGGGCGGAGCGGGAGCTGCGGCGCTGGGGATGAGCCCGGATGAAGCGGAGGCCGCGGCCGTGCCGGGCTTTTCACAGATGTATGACAGGGCCGTGCGTGATGGCAGCAAAAAAGTCATGTATGCGGGGACGCTGGATGATGGCGTCTATCAGCAGGCTGCGCGGCGCGATCCTGCGGTTCTCAACAATCAGGTGTTTATAGGGCCGCATGCCGGGAACGCACGCTACGGCACGGGAGAGATGACGCCGCTGGAAGTGGGGCAGCATGTGGAGAACATGCTGAACTCTGCGGATACGAAGGTTCTGCCGGGATTCCCTTCGGCGAATTATAGGAATAACGCAGGGAACATGCTGTTCCTGAAGACGGCACGCCTGTGGTTGCCCCTTATATGGGCGGCTCTGGCGGTGATATTGTGCTGAAGACGGTATTTGAACCAACACGTGACAACAGGAAGTTTATTGAAGGGTACTTGGGGAGGCCCGTCATGTCTCCCATATCTGGTATCAGGAGCAATCCTCCTGCCAGTGCGCAGCAACCGGGACTTTCTGCTGTCAGACAGCCTTCTGATACGAGTATGGCACAGTCAGCTTCCCGTGGCAACACCCAAATCCCTTCCATTGCCGGGGCGGCCACGGGTGCCATCTCTGCGACATGCGACAGCCCCGGATTTCCATCCGGGGCCGCGTTCTGTCGTATGGACTGTCGGCAGTACCGCCGTACCTGCATCGGCGCCGCATTCTTCCCTCATGCGGGGCCGTGTCTATGCTTCGGCCGTCTTCTCCGGCGTCTCCTCTGCTTCCACGGCAGGGGCAGGCGGCGTCCATTCCCCAGGCATCGGTGCGGAAAGCTCTGCTCTGGTTCCCACATACGGATTAAAATATCCAAAGCGCAGCCACGGACACGCCTTGCGCAGACGCCTGCGGAAATTATGCAGTCCCACCGACGGCCCCATGGGAATGCCGGACAGCAGTTCGGCATACATGTCCGGATCGATGTTCAGATTACGGAGCTGGATAAAGCTCACGCCGCACGAGCCCACCAGCTCGGTGAGTGCGCAGATTTCCTCCTCCGTATCGGTCACGCCGGGGAAATAGAGCAGATTCAGCGAGACGAAAACCCCGCGCCGCCGCGCTTCCTCGATGGAGCGGCGCACATCGCCGAAGCCGTAGTTCGTGGGACGGTAGTAGCGCAGATACACATCCTCGCGCGCGGAATTGAGGCTGACGCGCATGCTGGTCAGTCCCGCATCCGCCAGGGCGGCCACGGCATCGGGCTGGGATGCGTTGGTATTGCAATTCACCGTGCCCTGTCCGCCTCCTTCACGAAAGGCCCGCACCGCGGCAATGAGCAGCGGCGCTTCCGTCAGGGGATCACCCTCGCAACCCTGCCCAAAGGAATATACTGGCTTCTCCCGCTCCTGCTGTTCATGGTAGCGCATGATCTCCACCACCTCATCCACTGTGGGCCGGAAGGCCAGCCGGCATTGCGGCGTGGTCTGGATGGGGGAATTTTCCTCCTGCTGGGAGATGCAGCCCACGCAACGGGCATTGCAGGCCCGTGAGGTCGGCAGCGGGGCTTCATAGCGCCCCAGGGCCAGATTGCGCGCGGCCGGACAGTCATAGCGCAGTACGCAGTTGTGCATGATGTGCTGCATGAGGCGATTTTTCGGGAACTGCCGCAGCAGCTCCCTCACCCGCTTTTCGATGCGGGCCCTCGGCACATTGCGGAACACCTGACGCGCTTCCTCATCCACCTTCCTGGCGCAGATATAGAAACGTCCGTTGGCAAAGCCCACCGCCCCATAGGCAAACAGCGGCAGCAAGGGCGCATCCTCATCCCTGACATACACGGGATGCGCTCCCAGCGTATGGGCCGGCGCGGCAAAGGCGGCCACGGCCAGCTCTTCCTGCTCCTCAACCTCTCCCGTTTCCGGATTCAGCCCCACGGCATGCCTGCCCGGCAGCAGAAACAGCTCGCTCTCCGGCGGCAGGGGCATCAGCTCGTCCGGCCGCGGCAGACCCCACTGTCCGCCGCGACGGCAGAGCATGAGCAGGTCGGGTTGATCATAAATGTTGCCATCGGCGTCCGCCACCACAAGACACGGTTGAATATGGGCAGCCATCTTTTCTCCCAAGACGTTAAGCATGAAGATGCCGCGCACGCAGCGCCTGTCCGCGCGCCAGCATTGCAAGCCCGGCGGAAAGGATGTACACGGAAAGCTATCCGTCAACCTATGCCGCCACCCTTGCCGGCGTCAAGACGCAAGCAGGAACCCATGCCCCATCCTACCCGCATCTTTCGTCCGCTGCTCATGGTCTGCGCCACGCTGCTGGCGCTGTATGCGGCTGTCGGCCTTGGCACGCGCTGGTGGCTGGATGCACACCCCGGCATGCTCGCCGGCCTGCTGGCCTCCGGTGTGCATCAGGCCACAGGGCTCCAGTGCACCGTGGACGACGCCCACGTCACCATCTTCCCCCTGCCCGCCGTGGCGGCGGACAATCTCCGCCTACAGGGCCCCCGGTTCTCCGCCCAGTGCAGCTATGCTTCCATAGGGCTGAACCTTCCCGCCCTGTGCCGTGGCCGGATTCTTCCGGCATCCGTCTCCCTGCTGCGGCCCCGGCTCATGCTGCATGTGGATTCCGGCGCCCTGCCCGCTCTTCCCGCGTCCTCTTCCTCTCTCCGCGCACAGCGGGACGAAGCGCAGGCCGGCGATGCGCATGCCCGGCCCCAGGACCCGGCTTCCTCCTTTCCCCTGCCGGACATGCGCGCCCTGTCTCTCCCCTCTCTGCCCTTTGACTGCGTGCTGGAAATTCTTCAGGGCGAATGCACGGCGCAGGCCGGCGACGGCACCAGCCTGACGCTCTCCGGTATGGATGCCGATATCCGCCTGCATGCGCCATACGGCGTTGCGGGCAGCCTGCGCATAGGCGCGGCCAGCTATTGCAGCGCCGGACATTGCATCGCCAGCGCCGTGGGGATAACGCTGGAAAGCGAAGGGGACATCCTGCACATGCCGCAGGGGAGTCCCGGCATGCTTCGCGCCTCCTTCCTGCTGCACCCCGCAGCATCTCTGCCTCCCCTCCATACCGCCGCTACCCTGCGGCAGACGGCAGACTCGTCCGCTCCCCTGCTGGAGCTGGACATCCGCAACGCGCCCGGAGACGCGCATCCGCCCTTCCTCCTGAATCTGCATGCCGCCGCCCGCTGGACGCCTCCGCGTCTGGCGCTGGAGACCTGTTCCCTGCGCATGGACGAAAACAGGGCCGAGCTGCGCGGCACGCTGGATATTGCCACGCCGCAACAGCCGCGCTTTGCCGGAAAGGTAGAGGTGGATCACCTGAGCCTCACGCAATGGTTCGGCTTCGGCCGCGCCCTTCCGCCCGGCCTGCAAGCCGTCCTCCATGATATTTCCGGCAGCATGTATGTGGAAGCGGACGAGACAGGACTGAAAGCCTCCGACCTGCGCGCCGTGGCAGGCGGCATGCAGTTCACCGGAAGCGGCGGCGTTCCCTCATGGAGCGCGCCGGTCATCACGCTGGATGCCGCCACGGAAAGCGCGGACCTTGGTACTATTCTGCCGGAAAGCCTGGGCGTATTTCCCGCCGCACCATCCTATTCCCATGATCCGCTGCTGCCAGCCGCCTCTGCGGAATCCAGCCCGGAACAGCACGGCACGAGCCTGTCCTATGACATCCGCCTGCACGCCGGCAAACTGCGCTATGGCCCGCTTGACAGCCGGGATGCGGCCTTCCGCGTGTCGCCGGCGGGAGAAAAGGTGCGCCTTGATCTTCAGCTGGGCGGATTCTATGGCGGGCACGGGCGCGGCACCCTGCTCCTGAGCGAGGAGCGGAACACCACTACCTATGACATTGACTGCGCGCTGGAGCGCATTGACAGCGGCAAACTGGGCGCGGCACTTGGCCTCAGGAACCCCGGACTCCCCGGCGGACTGGCCAGCGCCTCCGCCACTCTCCGCGGACAAGGCAGCACGGGCGCGGCATTTTTGCGCACGCTCACCGGCACGGCTGCCGTTACCGCCCAGGCAGGCACGCTGCCTCTTCCGGCAACTTCCGGGCAGAAGACGGCCTCCCTGCCGCATCAGGGAGGGCGCCTGTCGCTCGCCCTGCGCAGCGCAGCGCTGGAAGGGCGGCAGCTCGCCCTCAACGGCCGATGGGAGACCGCGCTGCGCACCGCTTCCGGTACGCTGGATGCCTCCGGTGAGGGGCGCGTCCTCATTGGCGCGCAATCCGTGCGTCTTGCCGGCATTCCAGTCCGTGCGCAGCTGCACGCCTCGCCCTCTTCTCTTCTGCCACGCGGCGCACAGGCCGCCGTGGAAGGCACGCTTTCTCTGGACAGCGCCCGAAAAACCTGCGCCCTGACCAGGGCAAAGCTCACTGCCTGCGGCATGACGGCATCAGGCGACTGGCATGTCCGGCAGGAGGCGAACGGTCTGCCGCATGTTTCCGGCACGCTGCGCTGGGAGACCTCCAGTCTGCGGCGTTCGCTGGAAGCACTGGGGTACCCGCCGTCTCCCACCCGGAATGCCGGCATGCTGGGCCGTGCGACCCTGCACGCCGGCATGGATGCCGGCCCCTCGCAGCTTTCCCTGTCCGATCTGACATGCACCCTTGACGCCACCAGCACCAGCGGCTCGCTGACCATTCGCCGGGAAGGCGGGGGACTGTCGGTCACGGGAGAGCTGCGTGCCGATACCGTAGACGCGGATGCCTACCGCACGGCGGCATCCGGCCGCAGCGACGGCAGCGCGCAGAAAAAGCCCTGGAACCTGCGGCCCCTGCGCGACGGCAGGGCCAGCCTGAACATCACCATCGGCACGCTATGCCTGGCAAAATGCGCCCTGCGCAATGTGCGCCTTCCTGTGCGACTGGCGGAAGGCCGGCTTTCTACGGACATGCAGGCAACGCTGTATGGCGGGCCCCTGCGTGCCGCCCTCCGCGCCACGGCGGAACAGAACGGCCTGCGCGCCTCCGTGGACGCCAGCGTGCGGCAATGCGATCTGCTGGCCGCCTCGCGCGACAGGCGCCTCTCCTCGGACATTGCCGGCAGCGGCGGCGCGCAAGCGACACTTTCCGCTCTGATCCGATCCGGCGCGGACCTGCCCGGAAGGCTGGAAGGAAGCTGGCAGCTTTCGGCATCCAACGGCTACTATCAGGCCCGCAAAAACGGCCATCCCTCCGGTGCCAGAACATCCTATGCGTCCTTCACGGCGTCCGGCGTTGTGGAAAAGGGCGTGGTAAAGTCCTCCAATGTCCTGCTGCGCGGCCCATCCCTGAATCTTTCCGGCGGAGGCTGGATAAATTTGGACAAGGAGACGCTCCGGGGCGACTTCACCGTCACGCTGCCGCCCCTGCCCTCTGCGCCCATGACCGTCTCCGGCACGCTGGAGAATCCTCGGACATCCATCCACGCGGGCAAGGCGCTGGTCAACGGTCTGGAAAAGATTGGCTCCGGCCTGCTGGATGCCGCCGGCGGCCTCATGGACGATGCACTCAAACTTCTGCGCTGAAATATCGCCCCGGGCTCATTGCCATTTGACAAAGAACCGCTTGTGGGCGTACAAACATGGAACGTTACATTTTGCACAAGCATTATGGACCACCAAGAAGGAGGACACGGTGAACATTCTGATTTTCGGACCCAATGGCAGCGGCAAGGGCACCCAGGGCAATCTCGTCAAGCAGAAATACGACCTCGCGCACATTGAATCCGGGGCCATTTTCCGCGAACATATCGGCGGCGGCACCGAACTGGGCAAGAAGGCCAAGGAATACATCGACCGCGGCGACCTCGTGCCTGACGACATCACCATCCCCATGGTGCTGGACACCCTGAAGAGCAAGGGCGCCAATGGCTGGCTGCTGGACGGCTTCCCCCGCAACATGGTTCAGGCCCAGAAGCTCTGGGACGCGCTCCAGCAGGCCGGCATGAAGCTGGACTACGTTATTGAAATCCTTCTGCCCCGCGAAGTGGCCAAGAACCGCATCATGGGCCGCCGCCTGTGCAAGGAAAACAACAACCATCCCAACAACATCTTCATCGACGCCATCAAGCCCAACGGCGACAAGTGCCGCGTCTGCGGCGGCGAACTGAGCGCCCGTTCCGACGACCAGGATGAAGCCGCCATCAACAAGCGCCACGACATCTACTACAACACCGTGGACGGCACCCTGGCTGCCGCCTACTTCTACAAGGACCTCGCCGCCAAGGGCCAGACCAAGTACATTGAGCTGAACGGCGAAGGCACCATTGAATCCATCAAGGAAACCCTGCTCGCCGAACTGGCCTAGTTCGTCACTGCGCCAACCAGAGAAAAAAGAGTAAGCACCGGGGCTTCGGCAATGGGTCGGAGCCCCGTTTCTCTTCCTCCCTCCCCGTCCGTGGCGCAGCCGGTCTCCGGTTCCGCCGGTTTGCATCAGCCCCGCCCGCATGCCGCCCCCGGACACAGGCCATCTGCCGATTGTGCCCGGGAAAACCTTCTGATACATTGTCCCCGCGCTGCGGCTCCCACCGCACGCCAAGAGGAATACAGTCACCATGAGCATGAACTATCTGGACATCCTGCTTGTCTGCATTCTCGGGCTGTTTGCCCTGCGCGGCGTCTTTCAGGGCTTCATTGCCGAGGCGGCCGGGCTGGTCTCCCTGCTTGGCGGCTTCTGGTGCTCCTATCACTACTACCCGCAGGCCGCGCCGTACATCACCTTCGTGGAGGATGCCGCATGGCGACAGATCATTGCCTATGCAGCCATATTTCTGGGTGTGTTTCTGCTGACGGGCATTCTCGCCCGGATTTTGCAGAAGCTGCTTTCCCTGTCCTTCATGGTCTGGCTGGACAAGCTGGCCGGTCTCGTTTTCGGCCTGCTGAAAGGACTTGTCATCTGCTCCCTGTTGCTTATTGCCATCAAGACCTTTCTGGACGACGCCCCCTTCCTGCGCTCGTCCGTCATCACGCCGTATCTGCGGAGCGTCATTGAAACACTCTATGACCTGCTTCCTCCCGACCTGTTCCGCAAGTTCGGCATATAACCCGCTACCTACAAGGACAGCACCATGCAAGAATCAGCTCTGGAAAAACTGCGCGCCGTCATCGATCGCCTCACCGCTCCCGACGGCTGCGACTGGGACAAAGTGCAGACGCCGGAAAGTCTGGCGGACTATCTTATTGAAGAAAGCCATGAGCTTGTTGCCGCCATTCGCAGCGGCAACGTGCAGGATGTGCGGGAGGAGCTGGGCGACGTAGCCTTCCTGCTCGCCTTTATCAGCAAGCTGTATGAAAAAAAGCAGGCATTTACGCTGGACGAGGCGCTGGAGCAGAATGCCGCCAAGATGATCCGCCGCCACCCGCACGTCTTTGGCGACACCGTCTTCGAAAACATGGACGAACAGCTCAAGACGTGGGAAAAAATCAAGCGTGCCGAGCACCAGGGCGAGGGTGGCAGGCCCAAGGGCCTGTTCGACAGCCTGCCCGCCAGCCTGCCGCCGCTGATCAAGGCCTACCGGCTGCATTCCAAGGCCGCCCGCGTGGGCTTCACCTGGGACGAGGATCAGGAAGTGGAACAGCAGGTGGAAGCAGAATGGCTGGAATGGCTGGACGTTTCCGCCGGAGATGACACGGAGGCCCAGAAGCATGAACTGGGCGATCTGCTGTTCAGCATTGTCGAGCTGGGACGCCGCAAGGGCATCAAGGCCAACGAGGCGCTGGACTATGCAACCATCCGCTTCCTGCGCCGCTTCCAGCGGATGGAAGAGCTGGCCCGCGAGCGGGGACAGGATTTCAACGCCCTGCCTCTGGATGACAAGGACGAACTGTGGAACATGGCAAAGGCCGAGGAAAGCGGCAAGGCAGAGTAGGCAGGTTCCTCCCGCCAGCGCTGCCGCGGCTCCGCCTCCGTGCGGAGCCGTGCCGAGCCGCCGCCATGCCTGCCATCTTTCCACGTCTGCCGGCTGTTCTGCCCGCATTCGCCCTGCTGCCCGTGCTCCTGCTGGGCGGCTGTCTGGATATGCGCACTCCGGTCACGGAGGCTGTCTCCGCGCAGGCGCCCACCCTGCCCCGCGCACATCCCGGCTATGTGCAGTGGCTGCGCCGGCAATCCCTTCTGGAACAGGCGCAGACATACGCCGCACAGGTTTCCGGCACCCCCCGGCAATGGGCACGCCCAGCCGACGCCGCCAGAATTTCTCGTCTGCTCGCGGCGGCCGGCGTCTGGCTGCGCCTGGCGCCGTCCTCGCTGGAAACGGACGGTTCTGTCCTCTCCGCCCTCGCCGGGACGCAGACGCTCTCCATGCTGCGCGGCATGGGCGTGGAAGGTCTGCTGCTTTCTCCCCTGGCGGAAAGCGGCGGGCAGTGGCATGAACGTCCTACCGACGGCCGCGACGAGATCAGCTTCGCCCCCGCCCCCGGAACCGGCACGGACAAGGAGCTGGACAGGCTTACCACCGCTGCCGAGCGGGCCGGCATCCTCACCGGAGGAAGCCTCCTGCCTCTGGCTACAGGCTTCGGGCCGGACTTTTTTCTTGCCGCCCGCCATGCACCGGAGTTCACCGGACTCTACGTGATGCTGGAGGTGCCGCCGGCATTCCGTGCCGCCTTGCCGCCGGCGCAGGAACCGCTGGCCCTTGCCACACTCACGCCCGCTCAGATGCAACAATGGCATGGCGCAGGGCTGCTGCCTCCCGAAGACAGCGCGGACGGACGTTGCGGCTGGGCTGTTACCGGGCCGTTTACCGGCGTGGACGGCAATGAACGCCGCTGGCTCTATCGCTGGCAGGACAGTCCCCTGCGCCCCGTCCTGCACTGGAGCGACCCATCACGCCGCGCCGCCGCCATCTTCTCCGCCGCCATTATCCGCCACACGGGCTTCCGGCGCCAGACGCTTGCCATGTTTGACGCCGCGCCGCTCTTCAGCTCCCGGCATGCGATGCAGGACTTCGCCTCCAGCGAGGCTGCCGCATTCTGCAACACTGTTGCGCGGGAAAACCGCAACTGCGGCGGCTGGACGCTGCTGGATACGGATGTGCCGCCCGCCCTGCTCCCTGCCGTGCTGGCTGCGGGAACGGATTTCGTCAGAGACAGCGCCGCCACCCCGGCCGCCGTCGTGGCTCTGCTCACGGGGGATACAGCTCCGCTGCGCGCGGCTCTGGAAGCACAGCTCCAGGCCGGAACAGATCAGCGCCGACTGGCCCGCATCCTTCCGGGAGCAGAGGGCATGACGCTGCCGCTGTCACCGGCAGTCCTGCGCGATGTCCTGCCCGGCCTTGCCGCATGGCAGCACTACGGCCTTTTCTCAAGCGGCCGTCTCCACGCCACGGGCGCCACGCTGGCCGCGCTGGCCGCCGGCCTTTCTCCCGCGGAAGCCCCCCGGCCCGCAGCCCTGGCCGGCATTCTGCGGCGGCATACCCTGCTCACCGCCTTCTGCGCAGGGCTCCCCGGCCTGCTTGTGCCGCAGGGCGCCGACATTCGCGGCGCACTGAACGTTGCCGGCACAGCCTCCCCGCATGCGCCGGGCCTCTCCGCCAGCGGGCGCTGGCGCTGGGAAGGCGCGGCTGCTGACGCGGCACTTCCCGCCGCCCGTCTCTGCTATCCCTCCATCAGCCATCAGCGCAGCGATCCCGCAAGCTACGCCTCCGTTCTTGGCAGGCTGGGAACCCTGCGCCGCCAGTATGGCATCGCGGAAGCCACTGTGGAATGCCTGCCGGATGCGCCCCCCGGCTGCATTGCCGTACTTCTTCGCCTGCCAGATGGACGGCATCTGCTCAATGCCGCCAATTTTACGCCGGAAAGTCGGACGCTGCCCCTGACTCCGACCGCAGGAAGCGCGGTACTCTTTGGCCGCCATGCCGCCCTGACGGACAACAGCGGCCATGCCGCCCTGCATTTGCATGCTCATGAATGCGTCATGGTCTTGATGGAGAGCCGGAAGTCGGCTACTGTATCCGCAACTGTTGCTAACCCCTCCCAAAGGAGACCATAGATGCAGGACAAATCCATTGTCACGCCTTCCGATGCCAACGCCGGCACGGAACAGCGCCCTCCAGAAGCCGATGCCCGCTCCGTAGCCCCTGATGACGCTGTCCCGGAAGAGAGCCGGGAAGAGGTCAGCCCCGCGGATACGCAGGACGGAGCCGCGCAGCCTGTGGAGACCGCGCCCACGGACGCCACGCCGTCCCGCTTGTCCGTGCAGCCCGGCACTGCCGCCCCGACGGCTGAAGACGATACCGCCGCATCCGCTGAAGAGCCCGGCGAAGCGCCCGTCTGCCAGCCTTCCGCTGCGGAAAAACTGTTCTCCGCCCTGAAGGCGGCCGCCCCTCTGGCGCTGCTGGCCCTGCTGGCCGCGCAGTGCTGGATGTGGATTGTGACGCCCATGCTGTGCGCCCCGTGCGAGGAACCCACCCTCGCCCTGCTGGAGCAGGCACGCCATGCGCAACTGTGGCTTGCTCCCATGAGTGCCGGCACGGCGGCCCTGCCCGCCCATCCCTGGCTGGCCGGACTGCTTTCGCTCCTGCCCCTGCCGGATGCCGCCCTGTATCCTCTGCTGACCTTTGTCTGCGCAGCCGTGGCCCTGCTCGGCACATGGGCGCTGGGCCTAGCCGCCGGGCTGGGGTCCGCAGCCTCCTTCGGCGCAGGCTGTCTGCTGCTGGCCAGCGGCGCCTTTCCGCTGATGGCCCATCGTCTCGGCTCCTTTACCCTGACTGTCGGCCTGCTGGCTCTGGCTCTGGCCGGACTGGCACGCGGCTGGAGAAAGGACAGCGCGTGGTTCGCCCTGCCGTTCGGCTTTCTCTGCACCGCCCTGGCCGGACTGTGCGGCGGCATCATTCCTTTTGCCATTCCCCTTGTTACCAGTCTGCTGCTCATCCTGTGGACGGGGCGCGTGCGCCGCGCACAACGGCCCGATGCCCTGGCCGGCTTCATACTGATGCTCATCGTCATACTGGGCTGGGCGGCCGCCATCATCATGACCGGCGGACACGGGGACTATCTGGCATCACTGACGCAGCAGCTCCTGGCCCCCTTCAGCACAGGCTTCTGGCCTCCGGCTGATCCCGTGGAGCAGCCCCTGATTGTCCTGCTCTGCGCCCTGGCGCCTTGGCCCGTGCTGATACTTCTGGTGTCCTGGGGCCGTGTTGTCATGCAGGCATGGCCCGCACTGAAGGCCAGCCGCCATGAAAACAGCGGTCATGCCTTCCTGTGGATTGCGCTGTTCACGGGCATGGCGGCCTGCATGCTGGCAAGCACCAAGCCCGTACAGCAGGTTCTGCCGCTGCTGCCCGTGGCCGCCCTGCTGCTCGCCAAGGCCCTGCTCCGCCTGTCCGCGCTCTCCAGCCGCATTTTCTTCTCACTGCTGACGGCCATCGCTCTGCTGGCCGCGCTGGCTCTGGCGGCTACCACAGTACCTTTTATCATGGAAAATCTGTCCGTGGCCCTGCCAGAGCTGGCGCGCAAGCTGCTCGCCCCAACGCTGCCCGTGCTGGTGCTGAGCGCCTCCCTGCTCGTGGCCTGCGCGATTCTGGGACGCTTCACCTGCAAATCCCGTCCCGCCGGAGCGCTGCTGGCAGTCACCCTGCTGGCCACGCTGCTCATGCAGCCTGTCGGTCTGCTTCTGGCTCCGGCCCTGACCGGTGTTATCGGCAAGCCCCTGCCGGCCATGCTCCAGCAGGCAAGCCCGGCGACGCCTGAAGCCACCGCACCGGCAGCGGCGTCCACCCCGGCCGATTCCGAAGAAGCTGCCGCGTCTGCCGCGCCCGCGCAGGAAGCGCAGGATACGACTGCGCTGCCCGCTGAACCCGCTCCGGCCGGCGAAGCTGCCCAGCCCGCTCCCGCTCCGGCAACGGAAGCCGCCCCTGCACAGCCGGCGGAAGAGGCTCCCGCGCCGAATGTTCCTGCCCAAACGCAGACGCCGGAAACCCCCGAGGCCGCGCCTGCCGCTCCCGAGCAGGAACAGCAGCCTGCACCGGACAAGGCATCCTAGCAACCCTCTAGCAGCAGTCCCCCGAAGTCCACGGATTTCGGGGGATTTTCCATGCCATGAAACACGACTATCCCTATATTGTCAGCGCCTGCCTGGCCGGAGAGCGCTGCCGCTACGATGGCGGCAGCAACCTCTGTCCCGCCGTAGCCGAACTTGTGCGCCAGGGACGCGCCATCCCCGCCTGTCCGGAAATGCTGGGGGGCCTCCCCTGTCCGCGCACCCCCTGCGAGAAGTCCGGGGGGCGCATTCTGTCCAAAGATGGCCAGGACTGTACGCAGGCCTTCCATGACGGCGCACTGGCAGCCATGCGGCTGGCCCGCGCACACGGCTGCCGCGCGGCTATTGTAAAATCCCGCTCACCATCCTGCGGCTCCGGCCTCATTTACGATGGGACCTTCAGCCGGCGTCTGGTGCCGGGGGACGGCGTATGGGTCTCCATGCTGCGTGCGGCAGGTTTCGCCCTCTATACTGAAGAATCGCTGCCCAACGATGCGGAGACAGCCGATATTCGGTAAAAAAGCCATGTACACAGCGGGATTTTTCCTGTATGTTCGTCCGCACGCATGACCCTGGCGCATACCGCACGCCCCTTTCCGCACCGCTCCTGTGTTCCACAGGCTCGGACGCCTACGGTTTTTCCCGTCCGCGTCCCTGTGACAGCACGGCAGGTCGCCTGCGGCACATGCCCCGTGTCGGCGCATCCCTGCGACCGCGGCTTCTGCGGCCTGCATACACAGCTCTGGAGGAAGACCTATGGACCCCTATTATGCCGGCTGGCTCTCACTGTTGCCGCCCGTCATAGCCATTGTTCTGGCCCTGATCACCAAGGAAGTTATCTCCTCGCTGCTGCTCGGCATTCTGAGCGGCACACTCATCTATTCCGTTGGCATGGGCAAAAGCTCCCTGATCATGGGCACGCTGGAAACCGCCTTTGATGTCATGACCTCGAAGCTCGACTTCAGCATCGTGCTCTTCTGCACCCTGCTGGGCGCGCTGGTCTATGTCATCTCGCTGGCCGGCGGCACCCGCGCCTACGGCCGCTGGGCAACCAGGCGCATTAAAAACAGAAAAGTCGCCATGCTCTCCACCAGCGGTCTTGGCGCATTTATCTTCATCGACGACTATTTCAACTGCCTGACCGTGGGCACCGTCATGAAGCCCGTCACGGATGCCTACCGCATCTCCCGCGAGAAGCTGGCCTACCTCATCGACGCCACCGCCGCTCCCATCTGCATCATCGCGCCCGTCTCAAGCTGGGCCGCCGCCGTGGGCAGCAACCTCAAGGCCACCGGCGCGTTTGAAAGCGACTTTGCCGCCTTTGTCGCCACTATTCCGTACAATTTCTATGCCCTGCTTTCCCTTGTCATGGTCGTCATGGTCAGCCTGGGCAATGTTGACTTCGGCCCCATGCGCAGCGCGGAACTGCGTGCGCAAAGGGGAGAATCCGGCGGCGTGGACAGCGCGGAACAGAAGCTCAATGCCAGTGAAAAGGGCACCCTGCTGGACATGATTCTGCCCATTGGCGCCCTCATTGTCTTCGCCGTGCTGGGCCTGCTCTATACCGGCGGCTACTGGGGCGATGATCCCGCCTATCACACGCTGGCCGCCGCCTTTGGCAACTGCTCCGCCTCCAAGGCGCTGGTCTGGGCATCCTTCGGCGCCTTGGCCGTTGCTCTGCTGCTCTTTGTGCCGCGCGGCCTGCTCTCCTTCCGCAAGTTCATGGATGGCTCGGTGGAAGGCATGAAGACCATGCTTCCCGCCAACATCATTCTTGTTCTGGCCTGGACCATCAGCGGCGTGTGCCGTGACCTGCTCCAGACGCCTGTGTTCGTGAAAACCCTGGTCGCCGACGGCGGCATTTCCGGCGGCCTGCTGCCCGCCATCATCTTCATCATCGCAGGCTTTCTGAGCTTCTCCACCGGTACGGCCTGGGGTACCTTCGGCATTCTCATCCCCATCGTAGTGCCGGTGGCGCAGGCTGTGGACCCGCAGCTGGTGGTGGTCTGCCTTTCCGCCACGCTGGCCGGCAGCGTCTTCGGCGATCACTGCTCTCCCATTTCGGACACCACCATTCTGTCCAGCGCGGGCGCCGGATGCAGCCATCTTGAACACGTCTCCACACAGCTGGGATATTCCTGCATCGTGGCAGGCTGCTGCTGCGTCGGCTATCTGGTGGCCGGCTTCACGGGCGGCAATCTGTGGCTCAGCCTTGGCAGCTCCGTCATTCTGCTGCTTGCTGCCGTGACCCTGCTGCACCGCTGGAGCGCCACCCGCACGGAGAACGCCGCCTAGGCGTCTGTCCCCGATAATCTCCCATGAACGAAAAGGCCGTCCCTGTCCGGGACGGCCTTCCTGTATCATGAGCTGTCCGGCAGGCATCGGCACATCCGCATGGACGCATCCGCCGCCGGCGTACCTCCTGTGTACTTTCCCCCACCGAACACACGAGGGGGCTTTTATGCCTGCAATACCTCCTGGATACGCTGGTATGCGGATGTTACTGCCGGCATCCGCGCCACGGCTTCCTCCCAATCGCCCGCACGCAGCAGCATTTCCAGATGCAGTACCGCGGCATGCAGATCAGTAAAGCCCAGAGTGACAGCCTCTCCCTTCAGCGTATGCGCATCAAACAGCGCCTTTTCAGCATTCCCTTCCTGCAGGGAGGCCACAAGTTTCTGATAGCTGCTGGCGGCAAGAAACTTTTGCCAGAAATGCTCCAACATCGTCTCCTTGCCCATAAAACGCTCCAATGTCTGCTCCACATCAATGCCGGCGCCGCAAAGAGCGTCTTTTCTCGTCTGTTCCATATTTCCCCCGTTTTCCGCACGCTCCGGCATGCGGCAAAGGTCGTGCTGCGTCAATACTCTTCTCCCTGCGGCTCTTTTATTCCGCCGTCAGCGTGGGATGCCCCGGCAAGGCTGCCTGAATATGTCCGCCTGTTTCACAGGAAGACGCGCACACGCGCCAGCGCCGGACGCAAGACTGCTGTGCGGACGAACTCCCGCAAGGCAGGCGCAGGGAAGGTACTTCTTTTGACAAAAATTTCCAGATTTTTCATCGTTTGTCCAGCAGGAAAACGTTTTTCTTCATGCGGCCTTGATCATCCCCTGGCCGCAATGTAAAAGCATCTATGCCGACGGACACGCTGTCCGTCATGCGCCGGTACGCCCGGCGGCAGATAGTTCCGCTGCTGCATGGAGGAATCATGAAGCGTATCATCGTGGGAATTTCAGGCGCGGACGGCGTCTGTATCGGCGTCAGACTGCTCCAGCTCCTTCATGCCATGCCGGAGGTTGAAACACATCTGGTCATGACTGCGGCCGCAGAGCGCAACCTGCTTTTTGAAGAGGCGGGAACGCCTGACGATGTCCGGCGGCTTGCCAACGTCGCCCATGCCAACGACAATCTCGCGGCCGCCATTGCCAGCGGTTCCTTCCTCACAGACGGCATGATCATGGCCCCATGCAGCATGAAGTCGCTGGCGGCTCTCGTCAGCGGCTACACGGAAAACCTCCTCCAGCGCGCCGCCGACGTCTGCCTGAAGGAAAACCGCCGCGTTGTCCTCATTCCCCGCGAAATGCCGCTGGGGCGTGTGCACCTGCGCAACCTGCTCGCCGCCAGCGAGCTTGGCTGCATCATCGTGCCCCCCATGCTGACCTTCTACAACCGACCGCAATGCGTGATGGATCACCTTGATCACATCCTTGCCAAGGCGCTTCTGCCCTTTGGCATCATTCCCCCCACGTTCAAGCCGTGGGCGGGACGCTGACGCGCACGCCACCATACCCTGCCGCAACAAGAAAGCCGGACGCATAAGCGCCCGGCTTTGCAGCTGCTGTGTTCACGGTGCGAGGAACACCCGCAGGAGGCACTGTCAGATGCGATCCACGTATGCCTGTTCCAGAAAGCGTTCCATGGCCTCATCCGCCCTGGCAATGAATTCCTTCAGGGGAAAGACCTTGCCACAGGCCGTACAGCGCATGTACACCTCATGACATGTGCGGGCAATCTGTAGCTTCTGGCTGCAATGCGGGCAGGACAGCGTTGTTTCTGCCTGCCGGGGCGCCCCAAATCTATATTGCATGTCTGCCTCGAAGATACCGGCTAATCAGCCTGGCGCCGGATGAATGTGGGAAGCTCGTAGTCTTCCTCATTGTCACTGAAGGTATAGGCATTTTCACCCGGGCTGTACAGGGAGCGGTGCGCCATGCTGCTGATCTTGCGACCATAGGCCGTTTCATTGCTGTTGCTGATCCACTCTCCGATGCTGGCAGTGCGGCTGCGGGGCGCCGACTGCGGCGCGGGCTGGAAGCTTCGCCCGGACTGCGCCTGCTGCGGCCGTTCCTGTGCGGCAGGACGGGTGGCCGCGCGCTGTGCGCCGGCATCGGCAAAGGACAGTTTCCGGACGCCGCCAGCCGGAACCTCTTTTTCCTGCCGCATGCCCTCAATGCCGGTGGCGATGACCGTCACGCGCAGCTCATCGCCCAGACTGGCATCATTCACCACGCCAAAGATAATATTCGCCTCGGGATGCACAGCCTCGGAAATAATGGAGCCGATTTCCATAATTTCATCACCGGAAACATCATCCGAGGCGGAAATATTGTAGAGCACGGCTCTGGCGCCTTCCAGAGAGACATCCTCCAGCAGGGGACTGCGGATGGCGCGTTCCGCCGCCTGCTGGGCACGCTGTTCGCCGGACGCGCTGCCCGTGCCCATCAGGGCCATGCCGGATTCGGACATGCACGTCCGCACGTCGGCAAAGTCCAGGTTAATAAGACCATTGCCGATGATAACATCAGAAATGCCCTTCACGGCATTCAGCAGCACATCGTTGGCCATCTTCAGCAGGGTATTGAAGGGCGTCTTCTTGGGGGCGATGGTCATCAGCCGATCATTGGGGATGGTGATCAGGCAGTCCACATGCTCCTTGAATTCCTTCAGGCCGGCTTCAGCGGCGTTGCGGCGCTTCACGCCCTCGAAGGAAAAGGGCTTTGTCACCACACCCACGGTCAGCGCGCCCTGCTCCTTGGCCAGCTGGGCCACGATGGGAGCCGCCCCCGTGCCCGTGCCGCCGCCCATGCCGGCAGTGACGAACACCATGTCGGCATTGCCAATGGCCTGACGGATGGCCTCCTGGCTTTCCGTCGCCGCCTTGGCGCCCACTTCGGGATTGGCACCCGCGCCCAGGCCGCGCGTCAGCTTCTCCCCAATCTGCACCTTGTTCGGCGCCGAATTGTTGCTCAGTGCCTGCGCATCCGTATTGGCGCAAATGAACTGCACACCCTGCAGGCCGGAAGCAATCATGTTCTGCACGGCATTGCCGCCGCCTCCGCCCACGCCAATGACCTTGATTCTGGCATTCCCTATTGTTGCGTCGTCAACAACGACATCATCCAAAATTGGCATATTCCCGATTCCCCTTTTTTTACGGCTTGCGTCCCCGCCCGCCAAAGGCATCTTCCCGCAACGCTGGCCGCCGCAGCCTAGGACACAGCTTCAAACCATTTCTTCATTTTGGAGAATATCTCCTGAAACATTCCGCTTTCCGGCGTGAACGCGGCAGTATTCTTGCCGCCGCCTTCCTTTTCCGCGCCGTATCGCAGCAGCCCCACAGCGGTAGCAAATTTCGGGCTGTTCACAACATCCTTGATCCCGCCGATATTGCGGGGATAGCCCACCCGCGTGGGGAGATTGAAAATCTGTTCGCCCAGCTCCTGACAGCCTTCAATGAGGGAGGTTCCGCCCGTCAGCACCACGCCCGCGCCAATCTTGCTCTTGAAGCCGGAGCGCACCAGGGCCTGATCCACCAGGTACAGAATCTCTTCCATGCGGGATTCGCATATTTCTGCCAGCATCTGACGGGACAGGCGCGTGGGCTCATGGCTGCCCACGCTGATTACTTCAATGTCCTCGCCGCTGGAGACAAGCTCCTTCATGGCACAGCCGTATTTCAGCTTGATATTCTCCGCCGCGGCAACGGGGGTGCGCAGGATGAAGGCAATATCGTTGGTCAGGTTCTGCCCGCCCAGCGCCAGCACCTGCGTGAACACAATGGCATCCTTGACAAAAATAGCAATATCCGTGGTGCCGCCGCCCAAATCCACCAGGGCCACGCCAATGTCCCGCTCCTCTTCTGTCAGAACCGCCTTTGCGGAAGCAAGAGACTCCAGCGCAATGTCCGAAACGTCCAGCCCGCTCTTGTGGCAGGTGCGCACAATGTTCTGAGCGGAGGAAACCGCCGCCGTAACAATATGGACAGCCACCTCCAGACGCACACCGGCCATGCCCAGCGGGTCAATGATGCCGCGCTGATCATCCACCACATATTCCTGCGGCAGAATATGGATAACCTCGCGGTCCGCAGGGATGGCCACGGCACGGGCGGCATCCAGCGCGCGCTCAATGTCCCGCTGCGCCACTTCGCCGCCCTTCACGGCGATGACGCCGTGACTGTTGATGCTCATGATGTGGCTGCCGGCAATGCCCACATACACCGAGTGAATCTCGCAGCCGGCCATCAGCTCCGCATCTTCCAGCGCCTTGCGCACGGACTGCACCGTCTGCTCAATATTGACAACAACGCCTTTCCGCAAGCCGGTGGAAACGCTGCTCCCGATGCCGGCGATGTCCACCTGCCCGTTTTCGGCCAGCACGCCGACCACTGCGCAAATTTTCGTCGTCCCGATGTCGAGACCAACAATCAGCTCCGATTTTGCCATTGCTCCCCCAGTTGCCGCCGCTACGGCTGCGAACGCTGCCCGCTCATAATCACCCAGACGCTCTCGTCCGAGACACGCACCTCGCGCACACTGCCCAGCTCCTTGCGGCGGGCCAGGTCCGCCAGCGTCAGGCGCATGCGCTGCATATTTTTTTTCCAGTCTCCGGTCGCGATGGAGAGCCGCAAGTCCCGCTCTCCGAGATACAGCTCCACGCCATGCTCGCTGCTGATGGTGAGGCCGGAAATGGCACTGAATTCCACAGGCAGCTCACCTGACTGCAAATCCCTGCTGTACATGGGCAGAAGGGCCAGCTCGTCCTGAGCGCCCTCCTCCACCTTCAACGTGGGAAGCGGCAGGAAATTGCGGCTTTCCACCTGAGCGATGGGTTCTCCCGCCTCATTGGCATAGTAGAGCGTGCCATCCTTGAGAACCCAGAAAGAAGGCATGCGCTCCCGCAGCTGAATCTCAAAGCCGCCGGGCAGATGCCGCTTGATGGAGACGGCTTCGACCCAGGGCGTTGAAAGCAGGGCATGCTCCATGCGGGTAATGCTCACGGCCAGGGAATTGTCCCCCAGCTTCAGCCCCGCGAAGCGCATCACCATCTCCTTGGAAAGGCGCGTATTTCCCTGCACGTCTACATACTGCGTTGCAAAGAAGTCACTGGTCGTCGCCAGACTGTACAGCTGAAGACTGCCAATGCCTATGCCGAGCAGAACAGCGATGGCCGCCAGCGCAATCAGGACATCCATGAGGATGCCGCGCAGGCCCGCCTTTGCAGTCGCAGCGGAGGCAGGCGCCGGGGTTGCACTCTGTGTCGCCCTGCGGGGGGCCTTGTAGGTATTGCGCCGCCCCTTGCGGCTGCGGTCTACCTTGATGGCCACGGCGCCACCCGCACTTCCAGCTCCAGATTGATGCCGAACCGCCGGCTCACGGACTCACGCGCCTGCGCAATAAGATCAAATGCCGCCGCCGCGCTGCCGCCGCCTTCATTCACCAGAAAATTTGCATGGATATGGGAAAAGGCCATGCCGCCACACCGCTTTCCCTTCAGGCCGGCCTGATCCAGCAGGCGGCCGGCGGAAAGACCTCCCTCAGGATTCTTGAACACGCATCCGGCGCTGTGTGCGGCAACCGGTTGTGTAGACTTTTTCTTGAGGAAGTTAAAAGCCATAAGTTTTTTAATGCCACCTCTTTCGGCAGGGGTCAAGCCAAATGTCACACCAAGAATTATAAATTCATTAATGTTCCCAGGCACTGCAATATGACGATAGCCATACTTTATCTCCCGCGCCGCAAGAGTCATGAATCCCTGCTTCAGTTCAAAAATTTCTACACTGTGAACTGCGGCGCATGTTTCGCATCCATAGGAACCGGCATTCATGGCCACAGCCCCTCCTACCGTACCGGGAATGCCGCACAGTCCCTCCAGACCGCTCAGGCCATGCTCCGCGCAAAACCCCAGCAGGCGCGGCATGCGCACCCCTGCTCCCGCATGCACCAGCGTCTTGCCCGCGGCCTCGCCCACCACTTCGGGCATGTCCCGCACAGCGGGACGCACCAGCACGATGGGCAGCTCGCCGTCCCGCGCCAGAATATTGCTCCCCGCGCCCATGACATGCGGCACGCCGCCAAGCCGGCGCAGTGTTTCCGGCAGGGCCTCGCATGCCTTTCCGCTGCGTGCCACCACCTCCGCGATGGCACGCCCCCCAATGCGCAGAGTCGTCTTTTCCGCCAGCGACGGCGACTGAAGAATTTCCAGCATGATCTATCCCTTCAGATATGCAGGCCCGATTCTGGTAATGGAGCCGGCGCCCTGCGTCAGCAGCACGTCCCCCGGCTGTAGGATGCCGGGCAATGCGGCCGCCAGCTCATCCAGCGTCTGGTAGAAGGTGACGTCCGTTCTGGATACCTGACGCATGCCCTGAGCGAGGCTGAGGCCGCTTACGCCGGGAATGGGCTTTTCCGAGGCGGCATAGATTTCCGTCAGCAGCAGCTTGTCCACACCGTCAAAGACCTTGCAGAATTCGCCAAAATGCGCCTGCGTGCGCGTGAACCTGTGCGGCTGGAAGGCTACCACCAGACGGCGGCCGGGGAAGGCGCGGCGCATGGTGGCCAGGGTTGCCGCAATCTCCGCCGGATGATGTCCGTAGTCGTCGATGACCGTGACGCCGTTCTTTTCGCCCTTGAACTCGAAGCGGCGGCCCACGCCCCCAAAGTGCCGCAGACCTTCCTGGCACTGCGCGAAGCTGATGCCCACCTCCAGCGCGGCGCCGATGGCACCCAGCGCGTTGAGAATGTTATGCCTGCCCGGCTGGGGCAGCTCCACCTCTCCCAGCCGGACGCCATCCAGCCAGACCACGAAGCGGTTCTTCAGGCCCATCTCCAGCACTTCGGCGCGCAGGCTGTTGCCCTCTTCAAAGCCGTAGGTTCGCACGGGACGCTTCACCCGCGGCAGCAGGCGGGCAATCCCGGGATCATCGCCGTAGACGATGTTCTTTCCATAGAAGGGAACCTTGTTCATGAACTGCACAAAGGCGTCGTCCAGATTTTCCCTGGTCTTGTAATAATCCAGATGATCCTCATCAACGTTGGTCACAACATTGATGATGGAGAAAAGACACAGGAATGATCCGTCCGATTCATCCGACTCCGCAATGAGATATGCTCCCTGCCCCAGATGGGCATTGGTGCCGTAGGCATTCAGACGGCCGCCGATGATGACCGTGGGGTCCAGCCCGGCGGCGTCGAAAATGGCGGCGGTCAGGGACGTCGTCGTGGTCTTGCCATGCGTGCCGGCAATGGCAACCCCCTGACGCAGACGCATGAGTTCGGCCAGCATCTCCGCACGGGGAATGACGGGAATGCCGCGTCGGCGGGCTTCCCGCACTTCGGGATTATCTTCACCGATGGCCGAGGACTTGACCAGCACATCCACGTCCGTGACATTTTCCGCACTGTGGCCAATGCAGATGTGCGCGCCAATATCCCGCAAATGGGCCACCACGGCGGATTCGCTCATGTCGGAGCCGCACACGGTGTAGCCCTGGTTCAGCAGCACCTCCGCAATGCCGCTCATGCCGGAACCGCCAATGCCCACCATGTAAATGCGCTTGATTCTGCTATCCATCAGAATATTTCCTTTTCCGGCATGGCCGGACTGTCTGCAATGTTACCGGGCGCACAGTGCCCGCAGCTCCCTGACCACAGCCGCCGCCGCGTCCACATGGGCGCGGGAATGCGCGGCCTCGCCCATGCGGCGCAGGGTGTCCCTGTCCGCAAAAAGCTGGATCAGCAGCCTGCCTGCATTCACATGCGCCAAATCCCTTTCCGCCACCATCATGGCCGCGCCGCATTCCGTCATGCTGCGGGCATTACATGTCTGATGATCATGAATGGCATACGGGAAGGGAACGAACACCGCCGGTTTGCCCGCGGCCGCCAGCTCCGCCACGGTGGTAGCCCCGGAACGGCAGAAGGCCAGATCGGCCCACGCATAGGCTGCGGCCATGTCCCGGATAAAGGCGGTCACGCAGTCCGGCCCGTAGCCGGCCCGCACATAGGCCTCGCGTACGGCAGCTTCATCCTGCGCGCCGGTCTGGTGCAGGATTTCCACACCGGCCTCGCGCAGCCGGGGCAGGATGTCCACAATGAACATGTTGAGCGCATGGGCCCCCAGCGATCCCCCCATGACCAGCAGGCGCCTGCTGTCCCGCGCTGTAGCGCCGCCATACAGCGCCGCCACGGAACGCCGCACGGGATTCCCCGTCAGCACGCACTTTTCCGGGGCAAAGCCGCCGGACACAGGCAGGGAAAGGCATATCTTCCGCGCCATTCTGCCCAGAACCCTGTTGCAGGAGCCCGGCACGGCGTTCTGCTCATGCAGCAGGCAGGGCACGCCGCACAGGCGCGCCGCCATGACGGGCGCGAAGGCCGCATAGCCGCCAAAGCCGGCCACCACATCGGGCCTGAAGCGGGCCAGCTCCCGCGAGGCGGAAAATACGGCGCCCACCATGGCCGCCGCAGCGCCCACGGCACGGATGCCGCGTCCCAGCAGGCCGCGCACGGGCAGCCCCACGAACTCCAGCCCCGCCTGCGTGGCCAGCTGCCGTTCCGGGCCGTACTGTCCCCCGATGAACAGTATGCGCACATCAGGGCAGGCAAGTTTCAGCTCTTCCGCAACGGCCAGCGCGGGAAAGACATGCCCCCCCGTACCGCCGGTGGTCAAAATGACTCGTTGCATGGTCGCACCGTCCTTGAAAAATTCAGCAGCAGCCCCACGCAGATCAGCGAGGCCAGCAGGTTGCTGCCGCCATAGCTCAGAAAAGGCATGGGAACCCCCTTGGGCGGCGCCATTCCCATGACCACAGCCAGATTCATCACGGAGCCCAGGGCCAGAATCAGCGTCAGCGCAAACGCGCTGAGCCGATCGCGCAGGTCCTGCTGGCCCATGATGATCCTGTAGCAGCGCCAGAAAAGCAGGGCAAACAGCAGCATGACCACGGTAACGCCGATGAAGCCCAGCTCCTCGCCGACAATGGCCATGATGAAGTCATTATGCGCCTCCGGCAGGTAGAACATCTTCTGCCGGCTTGCGCCTATGCCCGTTCCCCAGAAGCCGCCCGATCCAATGGCCAGCAGGGACTGCACCAGCTGGTAGCCTGTATTCCCCGCATCCCCGAAGGGATCGAGAAAGGCCGTAATTCTGCGCATGCGATACGGGGCCGCAAGCACCAGCGCCACAGCCCCGGCACCGGCCAGCAGCAGCGACAGCAGCAGATAGACAATCCGCGTTCCCCCCGCCACACACATGAAGAAAAGGATGCAGAGCAGCACAAGAAAGCTGCCGAAGTCCGGCTGAAGCAGCAGCAGCAGGCCGAAGCATGCCGTCAGAAGGCACGGCGGCAGGACGCCGCGGACAAAGGATTTGACCAGCTCCTGCTTGGTGCTCATGAAATAGGCGAGATACAGTCCCACGGCTATTTTCACGAACTCCATGGGCTGAATCGACACGGGGCCGAACTGAAGCCAGCGGCGCGCACCGTTGATGGCATGGGTCAGGGGTGTCAGCGTCAGGGCCAGCAGGATGAAGGTCACCGCCAGCAGGGGATACTGGAGCCTGTACAGCCAGTCCCGCCGCATCAGAGCGCATACCCACATGACCAGCCCTCCGAGGAAGGCGAACAGGAGCTGGCGTTTGAAGAAGTAGTACTTGTCTCCATTGAGCTGCTCCGCCACAATGCCGCTTGCGCTCAGCACCATGACCAGGCCAAGCCCCAGAATGGTGACCACAATGGCAAAAAGCCACCAGTCAAACGGCATCAGCACCCGCTCCGGGGACGGCTTTGCGGCAGCCGCATTCTTTCTTGCGGCAAAGACATTCTTCATTGCAGCAGCCCGACTATGCGCTTGAAGTCGTCGCCGCGCGCCACATAGTTTTTGTACAGGTCAAAACTGGCGGTCGCCGGCGAAAGCAATACCACATCCCCGGGAGCAGCCAGCGCCCGCAGGCGGCGGACAGCTGGTTCCAGCGTCGCATCCCACGTCATGGGAGCCACCCCCTGCCATGCCGGCTCAAAGTGCTCGCGCCCGGCGCCGAACAGCGCCACGGCCTTGACGTGCTTCCGCACGAGCCCGCGCAGTGCGGACAGATCGCCGCCCTTGAACTTCCCGCCGCACAGCAGGAGCACAGGCTGCTCAAAGGCCTTCAGAGCCACTTCCAGCGACGCCACCGTGGTGGACTTGGAATCATTGACATAGAGCACGCCGTCTTTTTCCGCCACCAGCTCAAGCCGGTTGGGCAGCGGATTGAATCCCGCCACGGCGCGGGCGGCGCTGGCTTCCTCCACCCCGAAATGACGGCAGGCCTGCCACGCCGCTTCCATGTTGATGCGGTTGTGCCCGCCAAAAAGCCGGCTTTGCGGGAAACGCCGGGACTGCTCATCCAGCCAAATCTTTTCTGAAGGTACGCCGTATGCCTCCGCCATCTCCCGCAGGGAGGGCGGCAGAACGGCAATATCATCCGCATGCTGGCAGCGGAACAGCCGGAATTTTGCCGCCGCGTACTCGTCCATATCCTTGTGGTAGTCCAGATGGTTGGGAGAAATATTCAGAAAGACGCCCACATGGGGACGGAAGGTGGAGCAGGTCTGGAGCTGAAAGCTGGAAACTTCCAGCACCAGCACGTCCGCCCGCCGGCCTGCAAGCACATATTCCGACAGGGGCGTGCCGATATTGCCCCCCAGAAACACATGCAGTCCCTGCGCCTCCAGCATGGCGGCAGCCAGGCTCACCGTGGTGGTCTTGCCGCTGGTACCCGTGACGGCCAGCACAGGCTCGCCGTCCAGATGGCGCCATGCGAACTCCATTTCCGCCATGACCTCGGGGCCGCCCGAGGCAGGCAGCAGCGGCAGCAGCGAGGCCACGGGCATGCCCGGCGAAGGGATGATGCACGCGGCATCAGCAAAATGTTCGGGGCCGTGCTCGCCGGTCACGACCTCCACGCCGGCCCGTGTGATTTCCGTCAGGAAGGCGGCATCAATGTTGGCGGGATTCTTCTCCAGCAGGCGCACGCGCGCGCCGTCGCGCAGCAGCAGCCGCACGGCCGCCCGCCCGGAGCGTCCGGCGCCGATGACCACAGCCAGCTCTCCGGCCTTGACCGGGGCGGCATGAGTATGTTCCAGAGACACAACCATTCTCCTTTTAGCGAACCTTCAGCAGAGACAGAGCCACCAGACCCAGCAGGACGGACGTAATCCAGAAGCGGATGATAATCTTGGATTCCGGCACACCCTTCAGCTCGAAATGATGATGCAGGGGAGCCATGCGGAAAATGCGCTTGCCGCCGCTCCACTTGAAATAGCTCACCTGAAGGATGACGGAAAGGGTTTCAGCCACAAACATGCCGCCCACCACGGCCAGAATCATTTCCTGCTTGCAGAGTACGGCCAGAAAGCCCAGCACGCCGCCTATGCTCAGGGAACCTACATCCCCCATGAAGACCTGCGCGGGATATGCGTTGAACCACAGAAAGCCCAGCCCGGCCCCGACCAGCGCGGCGCAGAACACCGTGACCTCGCCCACGCCGGGCGTGTACGGCAGCAGCAGGTAGCGGGCGAACTCCGCATGGCCAGCCACATAGATGCACAGGGCAAAGACCAGTCCCGCCACGATGGAAGGCCCGATGGCCAGGCCGTCCAGACCGTCCGTGAGGTTCACAGCGTTGGATGAGGCAACCATCACAAATACGGCAAACGGCAGGTAGAACCAGCCCAGGTCGGGCATGAAGCCCTTGAGCAGCGGGATGGACAGCCGCGTGGAATATGCCGGCTCCATCATCAGCAGCAGCATGGCCAGGCCGGCTACGATGCACTGACCGGCCAGCTTCTGGCGGCTGGTAATGCCCCTGTTGTCGTGATAGTGCACCTTGGTGTAGTCATCAATGAAGCCCACCACGCCAAAGCCCACGAAGACCAGCATAGTCAGCCAGATATACACATTGCTGAGGTCAGCCCACAGCAGCACGCTGATGACGAGGCTGAACATGATCAGCAGGCCGCCCATGGTGGGCGTGCCGGCCTTGCACTTGTGCGCCTCCACATCTTCATTGATGGGCTGACCCGCCTTCAGGCGACGCAGAAAGCGAATAAAGGCCGGCCCTATGATAATGGACACCACCAGCGCGGTGATCAGCGCCGCCATGGAACGGAACGTGATGTACCGAAAGATATTCAGCGCAGTCCATTGCGTGGAAAGGGGCGCCAGCAAATTGAAAAACATACCTTATTTCTCCAGCAGATTCAGAAAGGCGGAAACCATGTCCTCAAGGCGGTTGGAACGGGAGCCCTTGCAGAGCAGCACGCCGCCCCTGTGCAGGAAGGTCGTCGCGCAGGCGGCAAATTCCCCGGCGTCGGCCACGGGATGCGCATCGCCGGCATAGCCGCCCTCGCGCAGCCCCTGGCGCACGGCATCCAGGCAGCCGCCTTTCCAGAATATGGCCTCAGGGGCCACCTGCGCCAGCAGACGCCCCAGTCCGCGGTGCTCTTCCGCTGCGCAGGCCCCCAGCTCGCGCATTTCACCCAGCATGACATAGAGCGGGCCATGTCCCGCCTTTTCACGGGCGGCGGCCACCATACGCGACATGGACAGGGGATTGGCATTGTAGGTATCGTCAATGACCTGCCAGTTCCCTGCCGTGATGCAGGCAAAACGCTGGCGCGGCAGCTGAACCTGCTTCAGGCCGGCCTGTATCTCCGCCGGCGTCAGTCCCAGCACCGTGGCGGCAGCCACCACGGCAGCCACGTTCTCCGCGCCATACGCGCCGCAGAAGGGAGCCTCCACCTCAAAGCGGGCTCCCCATGCCGTCACCGCATAGATGCCGTCGCCCACGCAGGCGGCATGGCAGGCTGCCTGTTCATCCTGTGCGGAAAAGAAATCCAGCCGGAAGGGAGCCGTGGCGGCAGCCTCCCGCTGGCAGGCCAGTGCCTCGCGTACCAGATCGGGATAATCGGCGCACACCAGGGCCCGCCCCTGCGGGGCAAGGCCGCGCAGCAGGCGCGCCTTGTGCCAGGCCACCCCCCTGTCGCCAAGCCCCTCGGTATGCCCCGGCCCGACATTGAGAATGAGCGCCACATCCGGCCGCAGCACGGGGGCCAGCTCGTCCATGTCGCCCTCATGGCTGATGCCGGCCTCAAAGACCCAGAAAGCCTCGTCGCCGGACGCACGCAGCATGGAAGACGGCATGCCGATCTGATTATTCAAATTCAGCGCATTGCGGGCTGTGCGGCCCCTCTTCTCCAGCACCTGCGCCAGCACCTCTTTCACCGTTGTCTTGCCGGCCGTGCCCGTGATGCCCACCACGCGCGCGGAGGTACGGCCGCGCCACAGGGCGGCAATGCGCCCCAGAGCCTGCACGGCGTCCTCCACCACCAGCACGGGAACACCCGCATCCGGCAATGCCCGTTCCGCCAGCACGGCCACGGCACCGGCCCGCGCGGCGGATGCCGCGAAATCATGGCCGTCCGCGCGCTCGCCCCTGATACATACGAACAGGGCGCCCGCCGTCACACTCCGGCTGTCGGATTCCACGGAAGTCACCAGACGGTCGTCTTCCCTTTCCAGAGGCACGCCAAGTGCCAGCGCCACATCGCGCAGCCACAGCCTCATGCCAGCAGCTCCTTCACCGTCAGCTGATCGCTGTACGGATGCTTGACATCTCCAATAATCTGGTAGTCTTCATGCCCCTTGCCCGCAATGAGCAGGGCATCACCGGGACGCAGCAGGCCAAGCGCCAGCTCCGTGGCCCTGCGCCGATCCGCCTCCACATGCACTTCAGCGGCATGGGCCAGACCGGGCAGCACGTCCTCAATAATGGCCTGCGGGTCTTCCCTGCGCGGATTGTCGGAAGTCAGCACGGCCACGTCGCTGTAGTCCGCGACGGCCTGCCCCATAATGGGACGCTTGCTTCTGTCGCGGTTGCCGCCGCAGCCAAACACCGTCACGATGCGGCGGAAGCCGGCGCCGCGCAGGGCCTTCAGCACCTTGATCAGGGCATCCGGCGTGTGGGCATAGTCCACAAAGACATCCAGCCCCCTGCTGTTGCGCACCCGCTCCAGCCGCCCGGACACGCCGTGAAAGTCATGCAGGCACGCAAAGGCCGAAGGCTCAAAGCCCAGCTCCATGAGCAGGGCCTGCACCCCCATGAGATTGGCGGCGTTGAATTCGCCCACCAGCGGCGAGCGCAGCTCCCACTCCCGGCCGTCCAGCGTCATGCGCAAATGCGTACCGGCGGTGGTGGAGGACAGCAGCTCTCCCTTGAGATGGCGTCGCCCGGGCTCCCCGGCGCCCAGGCCGAAGGACAGGGCCTGCGGGCACAGTTCCAGCAGACGCCGTCCCCAGGGGTCGTCGGCATTGATGGCCAGCGCCTTGTCCGCCCGGGGACATTCCAGAAAGAGACGGGCCTTGGCCTTGAAATAGGTCTCCATATCCCTGTGGAAGTCCAGATGATCTTGCGTGAGATTGGTAAAGATGGCCCCGACAAAGGGCACGCCGCCCACCCGCTGCTGATCCAGCGCGTGCGAGGATACTTCCATGATGGCATACTGCGCTCCCGCGTCATACATCTCGCGCAGCATGCGGTGCACGCGCAGGGCATCGGGCGTTGTCAGGGGAGCGGCTTCCTCATGGCCGGGCCAGCGATAGCTCACCGTGCCCAGCACGCCCGTCCTGAATCCCAGAGAGGTGAACAGATGCTCCAGCAGGTAGGCCGTGGTCGTCTTGCCATTGGTGCCCGTCACGCCAATGACCCTGGGAGCCGTCTCGTCCGTGCGGTAGCGGGCCTGCGCCAGACGCCACAGCGCTTCGCGCGGTTCCTCATGCGTCACGACGCGGCAGCCTCGCGCCGCGGCCGCGCCGGCCTCCGGGCTGCCTGCCCGGCAGACGATGATGGCCGCACCGCGTTCCACGGCCATGGGAATGAAGCGCGCGCCATCCTCGTTGACACCGGGCACGGCAATGAAGAGATCGCCCTGTTCC
Source organism: Desulfovibrionaceae bacterium (assembly GCA_029008115.1). GTDB lineage: Bacteria > Desulfobacterota > Desulfovibrionia > Desulfovibrionales > Desulfovibrionaceae > JAQVCS01. The sequence continues at coordinate 30,111 of JAQXJC010000035.1, forward strand.
ACCAGGCGGGAATCCAGCCGTATCTCCGTCTGCTGCCCGCGCACATCCTGAAGCAGCTGCATAAATTCCTGAGACATTACACGCTCCTGATTGGCGGTGCGGCGCGCCATGCCTGCGCATGGGCCCTGCGCCGCGCTATTTTTCTGAAAGCCACAACACGCATTCCTGCTGGCCTTCCGGCTCGGGCCACGCCGAACCGGGCGCAGGACTCTGCCTGATGACGCGCTGCCCCTCACCCTTCAGCACGGGCACAATACCGCCCCGCGCAAAAAGCTCCACAGCGCTGCGCACCGATTTGCCGACGACATTGGGCACCCGCGCGGCAGCCCTGGCCAGATGACCTTCCACCCGGAGCTCATCGGGGGCGCGGCGCTCCCCGCTGTCCTCCGAAAAGCGGTGCTCATCGCGGGCCAGCTTCAATCCCCGCCGGGAGGAGCCGCCCTTTTCCTTCTTCCCGCTCACGTCTTCCGGCGCAGAGCGTCCTGCGGCCATCTGACCAATATAGGTCATGGTATTGACGGCTATCTGCTGGAACACGGGCGCGGCCACAACGCCGCCAAACTGCCCGCTGGCAGGCTCGTCCACCATGGTGAGGATGAGATATTTGGGCTTCTCCACCGGCAGGAAGCCGACAAAGGAGGCCAGCCGCTTGTCGCCATAGGCCCCGCGCTTCTTGTCCGCCTTCTGCGCCGTGCCGGTCTTGCCGCCCACATGAATGCCTTCAATGCGGGCGCGCTTGCCGCTGCCGTCCTCCTCCACAACGTCGCGCATCATGGAAATGACCTGGCGGCAGGCCGACGCATCATACACGCGCCGGGCATGCCCGGCGGCAATGTCCCCGTCGCCCTCCCAGCCGCGCACAAGGCGCAGGGCCTTGTACTGGCCGCCATTCAGGAGCGTCAGGTAGGCCTGGGCCATCTGAAGGCCGGTGACGGAAATGCTCTGCCCGAACCATGTGGACATCAGATCGGGATCGTTCCATTCGCGCAGGGGGCGCAGCAGACCGCGCGTCTGCGCCACGGGAACTTCGGTGACCTGCCCGAAGCCCAGCGCCCGCAGATAGCTGTAGGAAAGCTTCGATCCCATCATCAGACCGATTTTTGCCATGCCGATGTTGGAGGAGTAGCGTATTACCTTGTGCGCCGGAATGACGCCCCGGGTGGACGTGTCGCGTATGGTCACGCCGCTGTTGGTCCAGCGACCGCCCTCGCAGTTGATCGGCGTGTCTCTGCTGATCTTCTTTTCCTGAAGGGCCGCCGCCATGAGAAAGGGCTTGAAGGTGGAGCCGGGTTCCAGCGCATCCAGCGCCAGGCGGTTGCGGTATTGGGCGGGACGGTAATTCTGATAGTTGTTGGGATTGAAGAAGGGATACTGCGCCCAGGCGACAATGTCGCCACTTTCCACTTCCACCACCAGTACTCCGCCCCACGCGGCCTTGTGCTCTTCCACGGCTTTGGAAAGAGCTTCTTCCGCAAAGAACTGTATCTGCACATCCAGCGTCAGCTGCACATCGCTGCCGCTGGGATCGTCCGTTCCTTCGGAATGCAGATAGAAGCGCCGCCCCATGGCATCGCGCTGCACCACCTGTCGCATGGGAACAGCGCTGAGCTGCGTGTCCAGAGAACGCTCCAGCCCCTCCCGTCCCTTGCCGTCCATGTCCACAAAGCCGAGAAGATGGCCGGCCATGCTCTTGAAGGGATAGACGCGGCTGTATTCCTTGGAGAGGCCCACGCCATGCAGGGCGGCCTGCCGCACGGCGGCGGCAGTCTTGTCATCCACCTTGCGGGCCAGCCAGATGAACTTGCGGGAAGACGCGGAAAGACGCTCGTACAGCTTCTGGGCATCCATGCCCAGCACAGGGGCCAGGGCATTGGCCACGCGGACAGGATCGCTTATCTGGTGCGGACGGGCATAGACGGAAAGGCTGTCCACACTGCGGGCGAGAACCTGCCCGTTGCGATCCAGAATCTCGCCGCGGCGGCCGCTCACCAGCTCCGAGGACATGTGCTGCCTCTGGGCACGCTGGGAAAGATACGCGCCCTGAAGCACCTGCAAATACCAGGCGCGTCCCCACAGCACAGCCCAGAACAGGCAGAACAGGCCCACCACGACGTTGATGCGTATGCGTCCCCAGTCTCTGCCCTGCGCGGAAGGCGTTGCGCCTCCCGGGCGCGCATCCTTTCGGCCCAGCAGGCGCGACAGGCCCGAGGCCGTCTCGCCCGCGCGGCGATTTGCGCGCTGATTCCTTGCCTTTCGGCCGCCCTTCAACTTCAACATATCCGCTCCCGAACGCGGCCCGGGACGGTCCCCGCCGCGTGCACCGCCGTCAGCGCAACGTCATCCGCCGGATTTGATCCGGGCGCGCCTGGCGCATGCCGAACTCGCGGGCCTTGTTGCCCAGCTCGTAGGGAGAGAGCAGATGCTCCCGCTCCACTTCCAGCTTGTCGCGCAGGGCCTCCCGCTCCGCCACCTGCGCCTGAAGGGTATTCAGGAAATAGGTAGTGTCCATGCGCTCAATGTTGCACCAGACCATGACAAGGCACATCACCAGGCAGGAGAGAATGCCCAGAGCGGTACAAATCAGCCAGCCACTTCCCCGGCGGACCGCCACATTCTGCCCGGAGCCGCTCATGCCGCCGGTTCCGCCAGCTTTTCCACCGCCCGCAGCTTGGCGCAGCCTGCGCGGGGATTGCGCGCCAGTTCGGCATCGTCCGCCGTCACGGGCTTCTTGTACAGAATGCGTACTTCAGGCTGATGCCCGCACACGCATTCAGGCAGATAGCGCGGACAGCGGCAGCCTTCCGCCCAGTGCCGCATGGCATGCTTGACCATGCGATCTTCCAGTGAATGAAAGGTGATGACCGCCAGCCTGCCGCCGGGCTTCAGACGGCCGAGAATGGCGTCAAGGAAGCGCTCCAGCTCGCCCAGCTCATCGTTCACCGCCATACGGAGGGCCTGAAAGGTACGGGTGGCCGGATGGTTGCGGGCCTTGGCCCGCCACGCTGCGGGATACGCGCGGGAAACGATGCGGGCCAGCTCTCCCGTGGTATTGACAGGGCCCTGCTGCCGGGCCTCCACAATGGCCCGCGCAATGCGCCCGGCCTGCGGGTCTTCGCCAAAGCGGGCGATAATATCCTTCAGCATGTCAAAGTGGCCGCGGTTCACCAGGTGCCACGCGCTCTCTCCGCCGGAAAGCTGATCCATGCGCATGTCCAGCGGCGCGTCAGCATGGAAGCTGAAGCCGCGCGCGCCGTTATCAAGCTGCATGGAGGAAACGCCGATGTCGATGAGCGCCCCGTCAAGCCGATCCCAGCCCAGCTCATCCAGCGCTTCGGCAAACTGGCTGTAGCGCAGGTGGAAGAGGTGCGCCCGCCCGCCGTAGGATGCAAGGTTCTCCCGCGCGCGCTCCAGCGCTTCTCCGTCCCGATCCAGGCCGCACAGTTCCGCGTCCCCGCCGGCGGCCTCCAGCACCGCGCGGGCATGGCCGGCAAAGCCCAGCGTGCCGTCCAGATAGCGTCCGCCGGCGCAGGGGGCCAGCGCCTCCACCACCGCGTCGCGCAGAACAGGGATATGCGTGAATATCTGCTGCGTTGCCACCATGTCACCCCCGACAAAAAAACCGCCGTGGCCCGTGGCCGTGACGGAGTGCGAAAAAACAGTCATGACACTGCGGAGCTAGAAGGGAACGCTGATGCCCTGCGCAGCCAGCTCCGCGCTGATGTCCCCGGCCTGCATGGCATCAAAACGAGCCTGATCCCATATCTGGAACGTGCGCAGCATGCCGACCAGCTGCACATCCCGGGTCAGGCCGGCTTCACGCAGCAGGGGCTGGGAAATGCGCACCCGGCCCTGCGCATCGGGCGCAAGTTCCTCCGCTCTGCCAAGAAACTTTGCAAGAAAAATGTTCAGATTGGGGGATGGATTGACGATTTTCAGCAATGCGGCTTCGATTTCCCGCCACTGTCCGATTCTGTATCCCACCAGATAGCCGTCCCGCCCTGTCAGCACGAAAGAACCGGCGGCAGAGTCCCGCGCCAGCACCTCCCGGTATTCCGGGGGCAACAGCAGACGCCCCTTGGCATCCACGCTGCGGCAAAAACTTTTCGTGAACAGATTCTCCACAGTTTCCACCTGACGGCACGTTCCACCACGTTTTCCCACCTTATGCCCCAAGCTCCCCCGCACTGTCAAGAATCGCGCTTCCGCATGCCTTGACAAAGACTGGAAAATGCCGAAAATTCACACTATCCGAACAGATTTCCTTCACACTTTCACAGCCAGGTGACACCTATGCAGACCAAGATTGTTGCGACCATCGGACCGGCCTCCCGCAGCAGAGAAAAGCTGAAGGAGCTGGCGCAGGCCGGGGTCTCCATCTTCCGGCTCAATTTCTCCCACGGCTCCGCCGGAGACTTTGTGGACACCATCCGCCACATCCGTGAAATCGAGCTGGAGCTGGCCTCTCCCATCACCATCATGCAGGACCTTTCCGGGCCCAAAATCCGTCTTGGCGTGCTGCCGGAAGCCAGCATCACCGTCACCAAGGGCATGCGTCTGCTGCTGGGGCCTTCCGCCCTGCGCTCCGGCGAGCTGCCCTTTCTGCCCTTTGACCATGATGTCATTCTGGAAAGCCTTGTGGAGGGAGACCGCCTTGTGCTGGCGGACGGCGGCCTGCAGTTTGTCGTGACAGAGCGGCGCGGCGAACGGCTGGCAGTGCTGGAGGCGCAGAACAGCGGCATTGTCACCTCCCGCAAGGGTCTGGCCCTGCCCGGCAAGGACATGCGGCTGCCCGCCCTCACGGACAAGGATCGCCGGGACCTCAGAGAAGGACTGGCCCTTGGCGTTGACGCCGTGGCCATCTCCTTTGTGCAGTCGGCCCGGGATGTGCTGGAAGCCAGGGCCATCATTGCGGAGGCGGGACGGCACGTGCCCGTGGTGGTGAAGCTGGAGCGTCAGGGAGCCGTGGATCGGCTGGACGAGATACTGGCCGCCACGGATATTGTCATGGTGGCGCGCGGCGATCTGGGTGTGGAATGCCCCCTGCCCCAGCTGCCCGGCATCCAGAAGAGCATCATCCGCGCCTGCAACAGGGCCTCAAAGCCCGTCATTGTCGCAACGCAGATGCTGCTCTCCATGGTCAGCAGCCCCGCGCCCACCCGCGCGGAAACGACGGACGTGGCCAACGCCGTACTGGACGGCGCGGACTGCGTCATGCTCTCCGAAGAAACGGCTATGGGCAATTTTCCTGTGGAAACAGTGCGCTACATGCAGCAGATAGCCACGGAAGCGGAGAAGATGCTGACCGGCCAGCGCCAGATTGCCGAGCCGGAGGGAACGCGCGGCATTCCCCAGTTCCTCGCGTATTCCGCATGCCTGCTGGCGGAAAAGGCGCATGCCGCCGCCATCGTCTCCCACAGCATTTCCGGCGCATCCGCCCGGCAGATATCCGCCCGGCGGCCCCGGCAGCGCATCTATGCCATGACGCCGGACGCGGAGACCCTGAAGGCGCTGAACTTCGTCTGGGGTGTTACGCCGGTGCAGGTGCTGGCTCCGGAAAACGAGCCGAGCCATGTGAACCGCGCCGAGAATTTCATCGAGCAGGAACCGGCATTTGCCAAGGGCGACAGTGTGGTCGTTACCGCAGGCGAACCCAAGAAGGGACAGCAGCCGCGCGGCACCAATATGATTAAGATATATGTAAAGTAGGCCGTGCGGCAGGGAGCGTCGTGCGGCGCTCCACATGCTGCCGCGGTAGCCGGCATACACGCCGCCCTTGCGGAGAGGGCGGCGTTCTTCATATCCGGCAGGCCGCCGTTCACAGTTGCCACCGCCCCCCTGTGCGGGCACGGCAGATGCGCGCCTTCAGGCAAAAACGGGGCTCCACCTGCCCTGCGCAGCGGGCGGCAGGCTATTCGAAAAATGCAAATCCGTCCTTGCCCTTTTCCTTGACCCTGTAGAGCGCCACGTCCGCGTTATAGAACAGCTCCTTGGCATCCTTCTTCCCGGCAGCATCGGAAAAGGCTATGCCTATGCTCAGCGTGATGCACGGCAGACTGGGGTGGCTGCGCAGTTGGGCCTGGATGCGCTTCATCTTGCGGGCAACAAATTCCTTCTGCTTCAGGGTAACGCCCGTCATGATGACGGCAAATTCATCGCCGCCAATGCGGGCCACATAGTCGGAGGAGCCAAAAGCCTCCCGGATGGTTAAGGCCGTAAATTTGATTACCTCGTCTCCCACGCTGTGTCCGTATGTGTCGTTGAAATTCTTGAAGCTGTCTATGTCCAGAATCAGCATGGCAATGTTGTCGCTGCTGTAGACCTTCTGCAGGACTTCAAACGCACCCTTGTTCAGCAGGCCTGTCATGGCATCATGCTCCGCCTGACGGCGTGCCTCCAGCAGCTCCCGTGTCAGCTGCTGTTCCTTGGCCAGCATGGCTTCCGCATTGTCCTTTGCCTCGCGCAGCACTTTTTCAGTATAGGCCGCGACCCTGTAGCGCCACAAGAAGGCCCCCGCAATCGCCATCAGCAGGAAGAGCATCCCCAGCATGATGGGGCCGATATTGCGGCTGATCTTCTCCTCCCACGTATACTGGACAGGAATCTCGTCCGCCGCCGTCAGCATGGCCACCATCTCTTTTTCGCTGATAAATGTCAGGCACTTGTCCACAATACCCATCAGTGCTGGCCTGGTACTCATGCCAATGCAGACATCCATTGTCGCCTTGAGCGTCAGGGTATTCATGCGGCGCAGCGTGGGGAGCTGCCTGTAGGCGGCAAGATACGTATGGCTCTGCATGATCAGGCTGTCCGCCTCTCCCTGCATCACCGCCCGCACGGCATCCTCAAGGCTCTGGCAGTGCACCTCCCGGGCATGACGCAGATGCGTCTGCACATAGGCGGCACCGAAATAGTTGTCGGGAGACACGGCAATTCTGCCGGTCAGCCCTTCACGATGATTGCCGCTGTAGACCAGAAGCATGGGACTGGTGTCCAATTTGTCGGAAAGTGAAATGTCGCTACGCTCGGCCAGCCAGTGATTGCCATAGGCGGGAAAGGCCAGGTCCATCTTGCCCTTGCGCACGTCCTGCATAAGGTCCTCCGCCCGTGCGTAGGGAACGGCTATGGCGTCCAGCGAATAGTGCTTTTTCAGTTTTTCCAGCACAATTTGCAGCATGCCCTCCATGCGCGCCGTCTTCGGATCATAGGTCACATAGGGAGAGCAGTTTTTCAGATAGCCGACCTTGATTTGCGGATGCTCCCTGAGCCATTCCTCTTCGGAGCGGAGCAGGATAGTTCCGCTGGCGGGCACGCCGTACACATATTTGCTGTAGTTATTATGGTTGAAATCGGGATTCACCGTCAGGATGCGGCGCTGGGCTTCATTCAGTTCCGCCAGCAAATCCGGACGGCGCCGGTTGATGCCGATGTAAAAGGGCGCATCTCCCAGCTTCAGCACGGATACCCAGTCCAGATTGTTCTTGTTCCGCTTGTTCAGCAGTGTGGAAACGGCGATGTCAATTTTCCCCGAGGCCATATTGTTCCAGCGTTCCTGAAGACTGCTGTCCTCAACAAAGGTCGCGTCTGCGATGCCGTTCTTTGCTATCCAGTCCTTCAGCAGCTCGCCCTGAAACGACTTCTGCGGATAGCCGTAGCGCTTGCCGCTGAAGTCGGCCATCCCGTTGGCATACTTTTCGGTATTTTCACCGCGTATGTACAGATAGAAGCTTTCCCGGCCCATTTCTTCCGTGCTGAAGAGTATTTTCTCCGCTCTGGCCGGCGTGATGGACAGATTGCCCATCATGTCCACTTCGCCGTCCTCCAGCTTCTTCAGCAGCTCGCTGAAGCTGCCATAGACGTATTCATATTGCCAGCCGGTATAGTAGGCCAGCTTGCGGTAGTAGTCATAGCCAAAGCCCTGCTTCGGCTCGTCCGGAGTGCCGCCCGTCTGGTATCCGTCAAAAATGAGATATGCCAGACGCACAACCTTCCGGCCCTGCTCCTGCGGCACGGCGCTGGCAGAAAAGACCTGACCGCCGCTTTCTGCCGCGCCAGCCACCGTGACGGCATGCCACCCGGGATGCGGCAACAGCGACAGAAGAAAAAACACGGACAGCAGGATGTGGAATCTTCTCATATTTCAAACCTTTGCAAATACCGCCTGACCTGCGGGACAGGCGGCCTTTTTTGCCAAGGATACATTAGTGTATTGAAAAAATAAAGGAAAAATACGAACTATGGCATTCTTTTTGCTCATATTGCCACGCGCATATCAAAACATGCCGCCCCTGCGGGATTGCCGGAACAGCTTCACCGCCGCTGCCGGACAGGGCTTGCATTTTTCTGCCACTTCGCATAGGATACAGACCTCTCCATGTGGGGGCGCATTGGTTTCGACGGGGATGTGGAAGCCAAAGTGGCAGGTCGAGGCGCCGCTGGCCTCGTAAAAAGCGGCACAAATGTAATTGCCAACAACGACGATTACGCTTACGCCTGCGCTGCCTAGCAGTGTGACGTAACTCTGGCCACATGATGGCCACGTCAATTCGGGGGACGCCTGATATCCCGATGCGGCGACACTCCATCAGGCTGGCAGAAGCCTGTGTTTGCCGGAGCTTTCTGCGAGAACTTACGGTAGACTGGTTGCGGAGCACCCGGACGGGGGTAACCTTCGCAATGAGATTTTCAATCCCGGCCTAAACCTGTAGAAGCTTTGCGTGGACTTTTCTCGGACGGGAGTTCGACTCTCCCCGCCTCCACCATCAGACCAACCGGCACATGCCATCACCATCCCGAAAGTCGGCTGCCCGGCGGACTTTCGGGATTTCTCTTTTCCCGTTCAGACCTGAAGCCAGAGCATGCCGCTCCGGCGGACAGAGTGCTGATGATGCGCGGCGCGAAAACTCGCCTCCGTGCGTCGTGACAACTCTTTCAAAAAGTCTGCTACATATTCGTCAACAAAATTACAAAAGCAAAGGACGAGGGAACATCCCCCGCCCTGTGTTCATGCGCTGAAGCGTTGTTGGAGAGTATCATCAACGTATATTTGTACACCGCGATACGTCTGTGAACAGCGGCAGGAAACGAGGCGCTTCATTGGCATACCGCACAGCAATTCCCGTCCAGCGCCTGCCATGAAGAAACATATCACTGACCAGATATCTGGCTGCATGGCGTTTCCAGTCTGGTTGCATAAATTTTTTACGCTCCCCTGCTGGAATGGCAATCTGGCAGGCAGCTTCATCAGCTCCGCGAATACTGCATTCCGTAATGCAGTCTCGATCAGTCAGAAGACCTTCGGCATCCCCCCGCAATGCGCAGGTTTCTTGACCATCAGTCGGAGTACCTACTGTCACAAATACGCTGACCGGCATGCCATGCGCATCCACAGTCAGTTATTTCTTTGCGGGAAGCCTCTTCGGTGCGCCATGCCCTCATTGCCCCCTCTTGGCTTCAGCCGCATGAGGATGAGCCGTACAACGGCATGTATCAAGGGGGAGCCACTCAAAATCCGGATTGATGATGCGCGATCCGAATATTTCTTACAGACGCCACGATCACGCCCTCGCGGAAATGACGGTGCGTCTTTTTCCCATCGCAGGATAAGGAGAACAAGCCCGTCTCCAGCGTCATGGCTAACCATTATATCCTTCAGGATTCTGGTGCTGCCAGCGCCACGCATCCCGGCACATATCATCCAGGGTGCGTTCCGCCTTCCAGCCGAGGATGGCGTGCGCCTTGTCGGCATTGGCCCAGCATTCA
>JAQXJC010000036.1 GCA_029008115.1 Desulfovibrionaceae bacterium
GCCAGAGCTGGCGTATTCCGGTACGCAGGGAGGGATTTTCCTGCCGCAGCAGGGGCAGGACATCGTGCCGGAGACGGTTGCGGCGGAAATCGCGGCTGGCATTGCTGGCATCCTCCACCCAGGCAATGCCCTCGCGCCGGAGCAGAGCACGCAGTTCTTCCGGGTCTGTAAGCAGCAGGGGCCGTATGAGATGCCGTTCGGGGTCTGTGGCGCGCATGCCGCCCAGCGCCGGCCAGCCGGCCCCGCGCAGCAGCCGGAGCAGCACGTCTTCTTCCAGATCGCCGCCATGATGGGCCGTGGCAATCCAGTCCGCGCCGCATTCCAGACGCAGATGCTCAAAGCACTGGTAGCGGGCGCGGCGGCCTGCATCCTCCAGCCCTGTGCGCGCGGCTGCCGCACGGCTGCGGATGTCCTCTCTGAAGATGGTGCAGGGAACAGCCCACCGGCGGCAGAGCGCCGCCACATGAGCCGCCTCCGCCGCGCTTTCAGGCCGCAGGCAGTGATCCAGATGCGCCACGGTCAGACGTGCATCCCAGCGCCGGGCCAGTGCCAGCATGATGAGCAGCAGAGCTGTGGAGTCCGCGCCGCCAGAGACGCCGAGCACAAAGCGGCCGCCCCGCAGGGAGAGCGCCAGCTCATCGACCAGAAAATGCTCCACGGCAAGGCACAGACGCGCGCTTGCCGGGGCAAGCTGCTGGAGCAGCGGGATCATGGGAGGATGTTCCGCGGGAAGCATGCAGGGTCTTGCCGGGGCAACGATGGAGCACCTAGAAGGCTATGCCCAGATCGCGCAGCAGCTGATCCACCCATGCAATCATGTGCTGCTGGAGCTCCGGCGTGGCATAGCGCACGCACTCGCAGCGCAGCCTGTTGCGGGCGCGTACCAGCAGCTCCATCTGGAGGGCGTTCTCCCGCACGTCCAGGGCCATGACATGCGGGCCGCACTGCGCGGCATGTTCGCGCTGCACAGGCTCAAGCAGATCGGCCGGCACGGGCAGCCAGTACAGCCCCTCCATATCCGATTGCAGGGACATATCACGCAGGCGCGCGTGAATGCTCTGAATCTCCTCCGGACGCAGATCGTCAATGCTGAAGTAGCGCATGGCCCTTACTCCCTGGCGGCGGCATGCGCCGCATGGTCTTTTCCGGCAGGCTCGTCCAGGCGAAAGATGCGGCGCAGCAGATTGATGCGCGGCATGCAGCCTTCCTGCGACATGGTGCCGCGTTTCAGAAACATGATGGGATCGTGATTCATCTTGCGCACCAGCGCGTCCACCAGCGTTTCCAGCGCCTCGCGGGTGGCGTCGTCCACCGGCCCCAGACGCCTGAGAGTGCGCGCCAGCTCCTCCTGCGCCATGTGCTCACCACGATGGATGAGGTCCACAATGGTGGGCTGGGCGTCCAGACTCTTCATCCAGACGGCGAAGAGTTCCACTTCCTCGGCAACGATGGCCTCGGCCTTGACGGCTTCGCTGCGCCGGGCCGCCAGATTTTCCTCCACCACTTCCTTCAGATCGTCGATGTCATACAGATAGACGTTGTCCAGCCCGTTGACATCGGGATCAATGTCGCGCGGCACGGCAATGTCGATGAAGAACATGGGGCTCTGCCTGCGCTTCTTCAGCATGTCCTTCACGTCCCGGGCATGCAGGATGGGCTCCAGCGATCCTGTGGAGGTGATGATGATGTCCACATCGGAAAGGGTGGGAATGAGCTGATCAAAGGGCACGGCCAGCCCGTTGAACTGCCGGGCCAGCTCCTGCCCGCGCTCCAGCGTGCGGTTGGCCACAAGCAGCTGGCGGATGCCGGCCTGAAGCAGATGCGTGGCGGCCAGCTCGGCCATCTCGCCCGCGCCCACCAGCATGGCCCTGTGCTCGTGCATGTCGCCAAAGATGCGCTTGGCCAGCTCCACAGCGGCATAGCTGATGGAGACGGCGCTGGAAGCCACGGCAGTTTCCGTGCGCACGCGCTTGGCCACGGAGAAGGCCTTGTGCAGCAGGCTGTTGAGCACTGTTCCCGTGGCCTTGCTGGTGACGGCGGCGCGGTAGGCCTTTTTCAGCTGGCCCAGAATCTGCGGCTCCCCCAGCACCATGGAATCCAGGCTGGAGGCCACGGAGAAGAGATGGCGCACGGCCTCCAGTCCTGTATAGGAGTACACATAGCGGGCAAGCTCGTCCGCCTTGCGCCCTCTGGCCTGCGCCCAGCGCGAGAGCACCGTGGCGGGCACGTCACCTTCGCCGACGGCCAGCACCTCCACGCGGTTGCAGGTGGACAGAATCAGCGATTCCTTGATTCCTCCCTCGCAGGGGAGCATCCACGTTTCCTTGGAACAGTGGTTGGTCAGGGCAAAGCGCTCGCGGATGTCCACGCCTGCCGTGCGGTAGTTCAAGCCGATAAGATACAGTTCAGAAGCCATGTTACTGCCGGATGATGGAGTGATGTGTGGTCAGAAAGACATTGATGAACAGGACGGAAAATACGGAGAGCGCAAAGATGGCGATGATGAACAGCGCCGGCTTGCGTCCCTTCCAGCCGCAGATGAGCCTGTTGTGGAACAGCACCGCATACAGGCCCCAGATGATCACGGAAAGGATTTCCTTGGGATCGCCGGATACCGTGGTGCCGAACACAGGCTTGGCCCACAGGTAGCCGGACACGATGCCCAGCGTGTACAGGGGAAAGCCCGTGGCCACGGCGGCGGCATTGATGCGATCCAGCACGGAAAGCGCCGGCATGTCCTGCAGAAAGCCCTTGACCAGACTCTTGCGCTTGAGGCGCTTTTCCAGCAGGACGAACAGTATGCCGGCCCCGAAGGCCAGCGCCATCAGGCCCAGGCACAGAAAGAGGGAGCCGATGTGCAGGGCATAGAAGGGGGCGGAAAGCTGCGGCGGCAGCACAATGGCCTGCTGCTGGTACGGCAGGGCCATGCAGAAGAAGATCAGCGCCAGCGGCGCGGCGAAGATGGCCGGCGTTGGCGTCTTCATGCGCCACCAGCCCAGCAGGCCGCAGAGCACGAGAAACCATGCCATGAGCTGGAGATAGGCTCCCCAGCTCAGGCCCTGCGGCAGCAGGGCATGGCTGCCGCCAAGCAGGGAGACGGTCTGCGCCGCAAAGCCGCAGACGGCCAGCAGCGCGCCGCCCTGCCGGAGCGGGCGCTTCCGCGCCACAATGCCGGCGATGCCGCTGAAGCTGGCCAGCCCGTACAGCGGCAGGATGAATCCCGCCAGAAGTTCAAAAGAGTTCATGCAGCAACTCCGGGATACGCCCCCGCAAGGGAGGGGGTAGCAGTTGGGAGAGGATGTCCTCGCAGGCACGCCGGTCGCCCTGGAGCAGGGCATCCTGAAGGGAGGAATGCGCAATGCTGCGGAACAGGCGCGTATTCTGCCCCGTATCCTGATGCAAGGCAAGGACAAGAGGACGCAGGCGGCCCATGAGGGCGGCCATGCCGGCACGCGGCCGGAGCCATGCCTCCAGTTCGCCTTTCCAGAGCCGGGCCAGCGCGGGGCTTGCGCCGCCGGTGGAAAGCGCGGCGGTCAGCGCGCCGGCACGGGCACTGGCCGGCACGATGCAGGAGCCGTCGCGGGGCGCATCCACGCGGTTGCAGAGGATGCCGCGCGCAAGGCAGGCGGCGGCAATGCGGGCATTGGCCGCCGCATCGCCCGTGGCCGCGAAGACCAGCGCGCGTCCGTCCAGATCGGCGTCGTCGAAGCCGCGCTGCCGGAAGGTCACGCCCGGGCGGGCCAGCAGCGCCGCCAGCATGTCGTCGGGCGGGGCCGTATCCAGCACCAGCACGGCGCGCACGCCGCAGTCCAGCAGCGAGGCGAGCTTGCGGCGGCCCACCTCGCCACCGCCCACCACAAGGCAGGCGCTTTGTGAAAGATCGAGGAAGAGCGGATAATAGGCGGATTGGTTCATGGAAAGCCCTCTGGGGCCGGAGTATAACGCAAGGAGCCTGCGCAGCAAAGCGGAAAAACAGAGTTGATTTTTTTCTGATGCCGGAAGTCGCGGGACGTTGCTACGGCCGTCTGCACGGATGCTTCCGGCCATGCAGAAGATGATAGGGAATGGCGGACAGGGTGGTGGTGACGGCAAGGACGAGGAAGACGCCGGCATAGCCGTGGGCGGGAACGAGAACGCCCAGCAGCCAGGGGCCGATGCCGACACCGAGATCAAAAAAGATGAAGAAGGTGGAAATGGCCTGGGCAAAGCGGTCTGGCGTCACGAGGCTCAGGGCAATGGCCTGCGAGGAGGACTGGAAGTTGCCGAAGCCAATGCCCAGCATGGCCGCAGCTGTGAGCATAGCGGCGGCGGAGTCTCCCCCCGCCAGCAGGAGCAGGCCGGCGATCATGAAGAGCAGCGACGGATACATGACGAGATTTTCGCCGAACTTGTCGAAGATGCGGCCGGAAATGGGACGGGTTGCCAGCACGGCGGCGCCATAGACAAGGAAGAACAGGCTGGCGGCGGCCATGAGCTGGCGCTCGGCGGCATAGGGCGCGATGAATGCCTGGATGGTGCTGTAGCCTGGGCTTACCAGCACAACAAAGCAGCTGAAGGGAATGACGCGATAGGAGATGTAGCTCCGCAGGGACAGGAAGGAGCGCGGCGCATCTGTGCCCTTGCGGGGAATATGCCTGAAATCCATGCCCAGCGGCAGGAGAATGCAGAAGATGGCGATGCCAAGGCAGCTCAGGAGGACATTGGCATAGCTGGTGACCTGTATCAGGAAGAGTCCCAGCATGGGGCCTGCGGCCAGGGCCAGCGCGGTGCTCATGGTGAAGTAGCTGACGCCAAGACCGCGCTGCGCTGTCGGCACAATATAGGCCACCAGCGTGGCCGTGACGGTGCCGACAACGCCGACGCTGAAGCCGGCAAGAAAGCGCATGCAGAAGATGCCCGCCAGTGTTCCGGCCTGGCAGTAGCCCCAGACGACGCAGGCATATCCCGCCAGCCCCAGCATGAGAAGTGTGCGGAAGGGGAGGCGGGCCACGAGCGAGCCGGTGAGAAAGCGCCCCGCAAGACAGCCGATGACGATGATGCTGGTCACAAGGCCGGCGGCGCTCTGGCTGATGTCAAAATGGTGGAGAAGATAGGGAACGCTGACGACCACGAGCAGATAGTAGACTGTCATGGTCAGCAGATTGATCAGGGAGACGAGGAGAAAATTGCGGTTGAAGAGGCGTGTTGCCGCCGGAGCGGAGGCTGTGCTGCACATGGTTTGGCATCCTGAACGTGGTGTGGAAGGAGAGACTACCCGTTCGGCCGTGCCATGTAAATGGAAATGAGCGGCGCGCCTGCATGCGCACGGCCATGCTGGACGGGGGCGTCGCCCGGATGGCCGTGGCAGTGCTGTCCATGCGGCAGATCAGCGGGAGCTTTCTTCCACCGGAGGGAACGTGGCCCGGAGGGCGTCCTCCAGCGTGGCCGCCGTATAGACGTCACGCAGTACCAGCGGACGGACGCTGTCCGCGCCGGCGGGAAAAAGCGCCGTCACCGGGATGCTTCGTGCGCCGAGCTTCTCCAGCAGGGGGCCGGCCGCGGCATCCTCTCTGGTCAGGTCCGCACGCACAAACGTAATGCCGTACCGTTCCCGCGCCGCGCGCAGATGGCGATCGTTGAGCACGGAAGCCTCCAGAAACTTGCAGTTGGGGCACCAGTCCGCGGTAAATTCCACCAGCATAGGACGTTTGCCGAGCATGGCAAGGAAGTCCCGCGTTGCAAATTCCTGCCAGACCACGCCCGGCTGCGGCGGCTGGAGCGCGCACCACAGGCCCCCCGCCAGCAGGCAGGCCCCTGCGGCGGCTCCCCAGCGGCGGCGGCGCGGCGGCGCGGCATAGCCGCAGAACTGCCCCCACAGCCAGGCGCACAGAGCCGTCAGCAGCAGGCCGGCCAGCACATGGAGATGCCGCTCCGGCGGCAGAATGGAAAGCAGGTACAGCGCCGTGCCCAGCAGGAAGAAGCCCATGATTTTTTCCAGCACGCCCATCCATGCGCCGGGACGCGGCAGCAGGCGTACCAGATGCGGCCGGAAGGCAAAAAGGATGTATGGCAGGCTCATGCCCATGCCCACGGCGCAGAAGACCACCACCAGAGAGACCGTGGGCTGGGTGAAGGCCCAGCCGAGCACGCCGCCCAGCAGAGGGCCGCTGCACGGCGTGGCCAGCAGCGTGGCCAGCAGGCCGGTGCTGAAGGCCTGCGCGCGCGGACTGCCGGAGGCACCGCTTTTCAGGTCGATGACGGGCAGGGTGAAGACGCCCAGCATGGACAGGCCCAGCAGAAAGACAATGAGCAGCATGACAAAGATGACGGCCTCGTGCTGGAACAGCTGCCCCCACATGGCCCCGGCCATGCCAAGCATGATGGCCAGCACGGCGAACCAGGTCATGATGCCGGCGGCAAAGTAGAGATTGTGCTCGCGGAAGCGGCGGAGACGCGCCTGCTCCTCGCCCCGCGCGGCAAGAAGCAGACCGCTCATCTTCAGCGTCAGCACCGGCAGCACGCAGGGCATGATGTTCAGCAGCAGGCCGGCGAGGAAGCCCAGCCCCAGCGCCTTGCCCAGCGATCGTACTTCCAAAGCGGCAATGGCATAGCGGGGTTCCAGCGGAGGAAGAGCGGCATGCCCGTCAGAACTGTGCGCGGCAGGAGAGAGCGCGTCTCCGGGCGCCGTCCCGCTGCTGGATAGCGAGGGCATGGGAATGGCCTGCATGGGGATGACACCGGTGGAGGGAGCCGGAGTGGCGGCGGGCGGAAGGGCCTGTATCGTCATGCCCGGCCGGCGTTTCAGCGTGCTCCATTCGTCATGCCACGGCTGCGTCCGCGCCACGGGGAGCTGCTGCGGCACCGCCGCGCTGAAGGAGATACGCTGCGGCAGACAGCGGGCATCGGAGCAGAGCAGCGCGGCAAGCGTGCCTTCCAGCCGCGTTCCCGCCTTCCGCCGCCCCAGATCAAGGAAAATGCGCGCCGTCTTGCGGTATACGGCCCTGTCCGGCGGGGCCAGAGGAAATTCCGGCTCGCCTGCCGGATACCAGATGCGGCAGTGCCCGGAGGGCTGGGCCAGGGCAACGGACGTGGGCTTGCCCTCGGAATTGCCGGGAGCATAGGCATGGTGTCCGGCGGGGATGTCCAGTTCCAGCACGGCCAGCACGCGCCCCGCATCCTGCGCGAAGGCGGGGCGCACGCTCATGCTCTGTTCTTCGGCAGTCGTGCGGCAGGGAAGCGCCAGAACGATCAGAAGGGCGCAGCAGGCCGCCGCAGGCAGAGGAAGGAAAAATTTTTTGAAAAAGAACATTTTTTGCTTGACCTCCACGACATGTTTCCGTATAAGCAATCCCGTTGAGCGGGTCATTAGCTCAATTGGTAGAGCAGCTGACTCTTAATCAGTTGGTTCGGTGTTCAAGTCACCGATGGCCCACCAGAGAATACAAGCCCTTGCGGAAGATTCCGCAGGGGCTTTTTCTGTATCCGGGCATGAACTGCATTCCGAACATGGCGGACTGGAGCTGGCATGCGTGCTTCCTCATGAAGTTGAAATGCTGCTGGAGAAGGAGTCCCGCGCCGGAGCGTTGAAGATGCGGAACGCGCCGCCTATCCCGCGCCCGTGCGGAAAAAACGGCGGCGCCGTCCGGCATGGCCCTGAAATGCGGGCGCATTCCGTGCATCTGCGGACAGGCGGAGGCGGATTGTGCCATGCATGTCCTGCCGCCGCGCACCTGCGGGAAGGCCCCTCGCCGGTTCGTCCACCAGGTGCTGGCGGACAGCATGGGGACGGCTGGCCTTACGGACATCTTCTTACGGTGTTTTGCCGCGCAAGTCCATGCGGGGCCTGCCGGCAGAATGCGCGACTCCCGGCATGGCGGACATACTTCCGGAGTCCCGCATCTCTGCGTTGCCGCAGTCCTGCTGATGCGGGCATCCATCCGGGAAGGCAGGCATACTGCGGCCGGAAATGTTCCACTGCGGCAGGGGCAGGGCGCATGGCTGTGTGGCCGCCTGCCGGGCAGACTGTCCGTCAATGCAAAAAAGGCATGTGCGATGCTGATCGCCCATGCCCTGATGCGTCGTTTGGTACGGGAGCTAGAACGTATAGCCCAGAGACAGTGAGTAGATGTTGGCTACGCAGTCTTCCGACTTGGCGTTTTTCACACCGGCCGTCACCCCTTCATTCCGTGTAGTGCTGTAGTCCAGCTGATTGATGATCAGGTGGGCATAGGCAAGGTCCAGCGTGAAGTTTTCCCACTTGAAGCCCATGCCGGCGGTGAGGCCCGTGCGGCCGTAGGTGGGCATCATGAAGTCCGCATAGTCCTCATTGACGACGGGCGTTTCATAGTACACGCCCGCGCGCAGGGCCCACCAGTCGAGG
>JAQXJC010000037.1 GCA_029008115.1 Desulfovibrionaceae bacterium
CTAACACGCAAGTTGCCCCGGTAGGAAGTGCCTTTCCTGCCGGGGCGCAAAACTTGTGACACATTAAGTCACGGGGAACGTGCCCCTTCTTTATGGGCGTTTTCCGCCGCTTCGTCAAGTTCCCCGGCCTTTTTGCAAAAAGCCCTGCCCTCATTCCCTGCAGAGCCGCAAATTCCCCCTGGCTAGGTGAGGAAAACTTCTTGATAAAAATTCTTGATTAAGATAAGCACAAAAACGTGCATTCCTATGGCACATGGAGAATCTTCTCCAGAAATTGAAAACTCCCTGATGAGGTTTTTATGAACAAACGTTCGCTCGAATCCGGCTTTACCCTTATCGAAATCGTCATGGTTCTCGTGCTGCTGGGCATTCTCGCCGCCGTGGCCGCGCCCAAGTATTTTGACTTGCAGAAGGCGGCGCAGGCCCGCGCCGCACAGGCTGCCATTGCGGAATTCCAAGCGCAAATTAATGCTACTTTTGCTAAACACCTTCTGAACGGTGAAAACTGTACGACGGCGGCAGCTACTACTGGTACGGGTAATAATAATCTTGCGGCATTTTTTCCAACGGATGATGATGGTTATACAGTAGATACTGACTGGAAAATAAAAGCAACTGTTGATGGTGGTACAGCTACTGTCTCAACAGTAACATATAGTGATAAGTATAGTGTCACGACGACTGAATTTACCAATTATAAAATTAAAAACACATTTGATTTACCTCAATGTGAGACTAATTAATGCTCTTCATCCCGCCCCGGAGTCCGCTCCCGGGCGGGATTTTTTATGCCCTGCGCTCTGCCCGCCTCTGCCGCGCACCCGCGCCGGCAGGGAGAGAGGTACGGGGGCAACAGAGGCGAGACAGACAGCACGTGAAGCCTGACTGCCGCATGCGGCGCATGGCCGGGAGATTCACGTGACGAAGTGGAAAAGGAAAGGAAAGGAAAGGAAAGGAAAGGAAAGGAAAGGAAAGGAAAGGAAATACAGAAGCGGAGGGCAAAGCCAGCCGCCGCTGTCGTCCAATGGAGGTCTGAACATGAGTAACTTCCTTGCCGTCATGTTTGTCGCCGGTCTTGCCCTGTTCGGCCTGTACATCACGCGCAGGCAGAGCTAGCCGCCTTACATGCGCGTGGCCAGCTGGGCCATGTCCCACATGGGCATGAAGATGGCCAGCGCAAAGAAGAGCACCACCACGCCCAGCCCCAGCAGAAGCAGGGGGCCGATGGCTTCCGTCATGCCTTCCACGGCAAATTCCACTTCCTCGTCATAATGCCGGGCCAGCTCGTCCATCATGCTGTCCATGCTCCCCGTGCTTTCGCCCACGGCAATCATGTTGATGGCCAGTGGGCTGAAGTAGCGCACAAAGCGCAACGGCTCGGCAAGGCCCTGCCCGGCGGCCAGCTTTTCCTTCACCTTCACAAATTCGCGGCTCACGGCGGCATTGTTCAGGGTGCCGGCAAGGATGTCTATGGAATCCAGCATGGAGATGCCGCTGCGCTGAAGGATGCTGAAAATGGCGGCAAAGCGGGCCAGCATGGCCTTGCGCACCACGGGGCCCACTATGGGCAGGCGCAGAAAGAGCGCATCGAAGAAGAGGCGGCCTGTCTCCGTGCTCCGCCACCAGCGCAGGCCCAGCCAGACGCCGGCAACCACGCCAAGACAGAGCCACCAGTATTCGCTCATGGCCTCGTTGAGCCAGATGGCCGCCCGCGTGGGCAGGGGCAGCTCCAGCCGCGCACTGCGGAAGATGCTGGCAAACTGCGGCACCACCATGTTCAGCAGGATGAGGAAGGCCCCGGCAATGGCCACACAGACCATCTTGGGATAGCGCAGGGCGGAGGCAATCTGCCGGGCGACCTTGTCCTCGTGCCCCATGATGTAGGTCAGCCTGTCCAGCACGTCGCCCAGCGAGCCGCTGCTTTCGCCGGCGCGGATCATGTTGCAGTACAGGGGCGGAAAGATGTCCGCATGGCGGAAGAAGCCGGAATGCAGGCTCTGCCCCTCGCTGACCTGGAGGGAGATGTCCGCCACGGCCTCGCGCAGGCGCACGTTCTCCGTCTGGTTCTGAAGAATGCGCAGCAGCTCCGGCAGGCTCACGCCGGCATTGAAGAGCGTGCGGAACTGCTTGCTGAAGAGGATGACTTCCTTGAGCGGCACGCCGCGCAGCTGCCGCACGCGAAGCAGGGCCCGCCGCCACGGACTGCTGGCGGGCGAAATCTTCACGGCCATGAGCCCGCGCTCCAGCAGGGCGGCGCGCACGGCGTCCTCGCTGTCCGCCTCCAGCCTCCCCCGCAGGTGCGAGCCCTCGTCATTCAGCGCATCATAGATATACTCGGTCATCCCCTCTCTCCCGCCACGGCTAGATCATGGTCACGCGCACGGCTTCCTCCACCGTGGTCTTGCCGGCGCGCACCTTGTCCGCGGCATCCTCCCGCAGCATGCGCATGCCCGCCTCCCGCGCCATGCGCCGCACCTCCTGCATGGGGGCGCGGGTGTCGATGGCTGTCTGTATCTCCTGCGTCACGGGGAGCATCTCAAAGACGCCGATGCGCCCGAGGTAGCCTGTTCCCCCGCAGGAAAAGCAGCCCTCCCCGCGGAAGAAAGGCCCGTCCTCGGGGCTCAGGCCCATGATGCGCAGCAGCGCGGGATCCGGGGCGTACTCCTTCCGGCAGCGCGGGCAGATGGTGCGGACAAGGCGCTGGGCGAAGGAGCACTGGAGCACGGAAGAGACGAGATAGGGCTCGATGCCCATGTCCATCAGGCGGGAGATGGCCCCCACGGCGTCATTGGTGTGCAGGGTGGAAAGGACAAGGTGCCCGGTCAAAGCGGCGTTCACGGCAATGCCCGCCGTCTCCCCGTCGCGTATTTCGCCCACCATCACGATGTCCGGGTCCTGCCGCAGGATGGCGCGCAGGCCGGAGGCGAAGGTCATGCCCGCCCGCACGTTGAGCTGCACCTGCCGGATGCCCGGCACGCGGTATTCCACGGGGTCTTCCAGCGTGATGGTATTGACTTCCGGGCTGTTGATCTTCTGAAGCACGGCATAGAGGCTGGTGCTCTTGCCGCTCCCCGTGGGGCCGGTGGAAAGGATCATGCCGTAGGGCCGGCGTGCGCAGGTTTCCAGCACGTTCCGGTCGGCCTCGCTCATGCCCAGCTCTTCCAGCGAATAGCGGCGGCTGGAGCTCATGTCCAGCAGACGCAGGACAAGGTTCTCTCCATGCACCGTGGGCAGGGAGGAGACGCGCACATTCAGCTCGCGCCCGTCCACCTTGATGGTAAAGCGCCCGTCCTGCGGAATGCGGGTGACGGAAATGTCCATCCCCGCCAGAATCTTCACGCGGGAGACCAGCGACGGCCCGATGCGCTGCGGCACGGAGGAGATGGGGCGCAGACGGCCGTCAATGCGGAAGCGCATCTCCACCCTGTCCCGCTCCGGATTGATATGGATGTCGCTGGCGCGCTCCCGTGCTCCCTGCGCCAGCAGGGCGTTGACCATCTTGACCACGGGCGCGTCATTGGGCGATCCGGGATCGCCAAGGTCCTCATCCTGTCTGGTGAGCACCTCCAGCGCCTCGCCCTCCGGCGCTTCCCTGGGCAGCTCCAGCTCCTGCACCATGCTGTCCAGCCCGGTGTAGCCGCCATACAGGATGCTGAAGATATTGTTGTATTCCGCCATCAGGCAGAGCACGGGCTCCACGGCCCTGTCCGTAACCACCTCCAGCCTGTCCAGCGCGGGGATGTCCAGCGGGTCCAGCATGCCCACATAGAGCAGGCTCCCCTGCTGCATGAGCGGCACGCTCCTGGTCTGCTGGGCAACTTCCGCGGGAATGCGGGAGGCCAGTGAAATGTCCAGCGGATAGGCTTCCGGCGTATAGCGGCTGATGCCCGTCTGCTGGCACACCACGCGCGCCACGGCTTCTTCGGTCACCACGCCCTTGCGGACAAGATACTCGCCCAGCTTCATGCCCTGCGGGCGCGGCTCGGCAAGGGCCTTCCGCAGTTCTTCTTCCGAAATCAGCTCGCTCTGCACGAGCAGCTCGCCTATGCGCAGCTTGCGTCTGGGCATGCCACACTCCCCCGTCCCGGTTCAACTGTTCCTCCGCGTTCCGCCCTTTCGCCGGCACTGCGGGCGGCCCGGAGCACTGTATGCAAAACCGGCGACAGAAGCCGCCGGCACATGCAGTAATTTCGCGTCCCTACCGTTCTTCCGGCGCGGGCGCGGCGCCCTTCTTCGGCGCCGGGGCCGGCTCGGCCATGACGGAGGGCGATGTTCCCAGCGGGCGCGGCGCGGCATTGGCCTGCCCGCGCACCGGCAGCACCGTGGGCGTGATGAAGATCATGACCTCTTCCATGGTCTTGCCCTTGTAGGTGGAGCCGAACACGTACTTGCCGCCGGGGATGTCCTTCAGGCCCGGCACGCCCGCCTCCTGAAGATGCCCCTTTTCCTTGGTCAGACCGGAAATCACCACTGTTTCCCCGGACTTCATGATCAGCGTGGTTTCCGTCTGCTTCTTGATGATGTAGGGATTGCCCTCTACGGCGCGGGAACTGTCCACCTCATCCTTCTTCACCAGCACCTTGAGCTTCAGGTTGGTACTGTCAATGACATTAGGCGTCATTTCCAGCCGCAGCACGGCGTCCTCGAACTTCACGTCATTGTCGCCATCGTTGTTCCGGCTGACGTAGGGAACCTTCTCGCCGTTTTCCGTGTAGGCCATCTTGTTGTCCAGCGTGGTGATGGAAGGCGAGGACAGGATGTTGAGCTTGCCGTCCTTTTCCATCAGGTTGAGCTGCACTTCCAGCATGTTGCCCGCCAGCGAACCATACATGAAGGAGATGTTCCCCGCGCCCGCGGCGGTAATCTGTCCGCTGTAGTCCAGCCCCATGGGCAGGCCGGCCATGCCGGCGGCCGTGCCATAGCCCCCCAGCACGGGGTCCACGCCGAAGCTGCCGTTGCCGCCACCGCCGGCCCAGATGCGGTTGGGGCCGCCGGCCAGCTGTGCCGTGCGCATGACGCCGCCCCACTTGGTGCCCAGCTCGCGCGCGGTCTCCTTGGTGGCTTCCACAATGTATGCCTTAAGCTGCACCTGCGGGCGGGGCCGGTCCAGATGCTCCACCAAACTGATGATGCGGCGCTGCTCCCCGGCGGCCGCCTGCACCACCAGCGCGTTGCTGTGCTGATCCACCTCGATGACGGCATTCTGATTCTTGCCCAGCAGGGTGCGGAGAGTGTCGCGCAGGGCCGGCGCGTCGGCATAGCGCACGTTGATCACCGCCATCGAGGAAGGGCCGCCCTGCAATGCCAGCTCCTGCTGCTGCACAAGCTGGTTATTCAGGGTAAGCATCTGGATTTCCATCTGCTTTTCCTTGGCGGTATACACCTGGAGAATATTGCCCTGCCAGCGGTGCTCCAATCCGTTGGAACGCAGGATGCTGAGAAAGACGTCGCGCCACGGCGTCTTTTTGACATTCAGGCTGGTCGTGCCGGCCACGCCGGGGCTGATGAGAACATTTACATGCGCCACGGAGGCCAGGGAGCGCAGCGCCACTCCCACGTCCACGCCATGCAGCTTCAGCGTCACGGGCATGGAGGGCAGCGGGCGCGCGGCGCCGCTATCCACCCTGCTCCCCTCGCGCATGACCACGCGCGGCTCGGGGTTCAGATCGGTCACATCGGGGGAATAGCCCGGATGCGCCTCCGCCTCCTCCTTCCAGTGCTTGACGAAGGGGTCCGGCGCGTCCTTCTTGGCACAGCCGGCCACGCCGCAGCACAGGGAGGCCAGCATAAACAACAGCACGAACATTCTCATGGAACAAGTCCTTTACAGGTCGTCTCCCGAATAGGAAAGCGCCCACTCGGCATTGCGCGAGGGAGAAAACAGCACCACTTCCGATTCTCCGATCCGGCGAACAACGTCGCCGGTTTCGGGCACGGTATCCCCCGCCGCATACTCCATGCCGTTGATGATTGCCATGGCGTTGCCATCCAGCGCCACATATCCGGTGTACTGAAGGACTGTGCCTTCAGCCCCGTTCTTCGCAAGCTGCCCGCCGTCCTTCCGTGCGGGAGGCAGAGCGGCCTGAAAGGGATTTTCCGCAAGGGGACGCAGCGCCAGCGTCAGCGCGTGTACGTCGCCTTCCCGCAGGGGAAGCCCGGCAATGGTGGCGGCCATGCTGCTGCTGGCCTTTTGCGCTTCCTCCAGCCGCTGCGCCGCCGGAGAAGGCCCGATAATCCTGCCGGAAAGCCCCCACAGCCTGTCTATCCCCGCAGCCACGGCAACGATGCACAGCAGGCCCAGCAGTCTTTTCTCCCGCGTGGTCATGGACGGCTCTCCTTCCGTGGCGGAGCATAGGACGCCATGATGCTCAGGGTATACTGCGCCCGGGGACTGCCCGAGACCATCTTGCAGGATTCCAGAGCCGTAATCCATTTCTGATCGCTCAGCAGCAGGAGGAAGCGGCGAAACTCCTCCGGCTCGGCGGCAAGGCGTCCGCTTAATCTGATGGCATTCTGCCGCACCACGCCTTCCACCTGCGGCACAAAGTGCGCTTCCTGCAAGCCGGCCCGCGCGGCCAGCCCCTGCAGGTGCCGCACCACGTCCGCCAGATTCACCGGCGTGCTCAGGCTTTCCTCTCCGGCTACGGCGGCCCGCAGCACGGCCTGCTTTTTCCGCAGCTCCAGCACAAGCGGTTCCAGCAGCTTCTGTGCGTCCAGAATATGCCGCGCATCCTCCACGCGCCGCTCGGCCCGGCTCTTGCCCTGCCAGGCCAGGGCCGCCATGCCCGTGGCCACAATCAGTAGCAGCGCGCACAGGGCAAGCGCCTTCACGGGAATCCAGGAAGGAATGCCGGCAAGCAGCGCGGCCACGGTATGGCGTGAAGGAAGGTGCATGCTACGGAATCCTGCACGTGATGGTAAAAGAAACTCGCTCATCCGTGGCCGCATCCTTCTGGAAGTTCATGGAGGTCACCAGCGGCGAATCTTCCAGCAGCCCGAGAAATTCCGCAAGGGCCGTCTCCCGCTCCAGCATGCCGCCATAGGCTATGCCCTTGAACATGGCCGCACGTCCTCCCTTGCCCGCATCCGGCTGCGCCTGCCCGCGCCGGCCGGAACGCTGCTTCTCCGCCATCTTTCCCGCCGCTTCCGCATTCAGCATGAAGCTGGCCTCCGTAATGGAAATGGACGCGGGCGCAATGTGGGCAAGCTCGCTCATAATAGCCGCCGGCAGCCTGCGCGGCAGCAGTGCCGCCCCCCTGCTGTGCAGAAGGCGCAGCGCCTCCACCTCGCGCCGCAGCGTTTCCGCCGTAAACTGCTCCGGCCATGCGGCAATCTCCGCTTCCAGCGCAGCCGCATCCACGCTGGCCGCCCGCCAGCCCGCCAGCTCGCCCACGGCCACAGCCGCCATGCCCAGCGCCAGCAGCAGTGACCCGGCCATGCAGTATCGGGCCAGCAGCAGATGCCGCTGGGCCCGCCGGCGGTCAAGATAGGTCATCAGGACATTGGGGATGACAGCGGAAGACAGGGCCAGACCAATGGCCTCCAGCACGGCGGACGGCTCCTGCCGCGCCAGCAGTTCCTTCAAATCCGTCCGCGCGCCGGCAGAGGCGTCTCCATCCAGCCGCAGCGGCAGGCACGGCACGCCCATTTCTTCTTCAAAGACAGCGAGCATGGGCGCCATAACGCCTGCGGGAGCAACAAGAAGAACCCCCTCCACGGATGAAATATCGCCGGAATTCACGCAGTGGGCGCGCGTTCTGTCCAGCTGGCGGGCAAGCCGCAGCATGACGGGGGGCAGGGCGGCCCGCATGCGCTCCGCCTCTTCCTCGCTCTGCGGGCCATGCGCAATCAAATCTTCCGTCTGCCGTGAGACGGGAGCGGCATGCCGGTGCGGCGGCGGCACATCAGCCTCAGCATTCCTGCTCATGCCGCCTTCGCCGTCCTCCCAGCCAAGGGCGCCCAGCAGGGAGATGTCCGGCGCGGCATCAATTTCATAGACGCCCTCTGCCGCCAGCGGGGAATCTGCCGCCGCGTCGGCCTCCTGCATGGATTCCTCAAGCGCGCTCACGCCCGTGCGCACCACACGCCGCATGAGCACCGCGCCCCTGCTCATGATGACTATCTGCGTCATGTCCCGCAGCACTTCCACCAGAATGGTGCGCTCCCACGGAGCCGCCAGCCAGCCCGAGGCATACAGGGCGTACAGGGACAGGCTGCTGTCCGTGAGGCCGGACAGATGAATGCCTGCCTGCTGAAAGCGCCGGCGATGCTCCGTCACGCGGGACTGGGGCTGCGCCATGCCCACGGCGGCAAGGCGCATGCCGCTCTTGTCGGGACATTCGCCCGTCACGCGAAAATCGAAGACGCTCTGCGCAGGATCAAAATTCTTTTCCTTCCGGGCGCTGAGCAGGGCTACCGTATCCAGCTCACCTGACTTTACCCTGGGCAGGCGCAGGAAATAGACTTCGCCGTCATCCGTGGACAGGGAGGACCAGAGCTGCATGGACGCGCGGTCAGCCGCAAAGACATCCAGCACCTCGGCAAGCCGCAGCATGGCCTCCGCGCTCCCCGGCTCCACGCCCTGAGGCAGCGCATAGTACCGTATGCCTTCCAGCCGCGGCTGCCTGCCCGCGGAGCATTGCGCCAGAATGAAGCCGTCTTCCGTCTCCACAATGCCTATGGCGCCGCCGGCAGTGCCTCCGCCCCGCAGGGACAGCCCGCCCTTCAGTCTTGTGAGCAGCGAGCCGAACCGATCCGCGGGCACGGATGCGGCCGGCGCTTCCTGCGGGGTAGACGGCGCGGCGCCCGCCCCTGCGCGTATCTGCTCAAGAAGCCGTCTGGATGCGGCTGCTGGCGTTTTCATCATGACCATGTTTACAATCCACAGGCGCTCATGTTAGCGCAGTTGTTGCAATTCACTGTCCAGCGCCTCAATCTTCCTGCGCAGGCGCGTCCGTTTTCCCGTATCACCACGGACGGCCGCGCGATGGCGCTGGCGCTCCAGGTGCTTTTTTGCGGCAAGAATCTCCTGCACGCGCCGCTGCTTTGCCGCATCCTGCGGGGCTGCCGCAGCCTCGACAGGCGCAGGAGCCGCCGGCGCCAGAGACGCCGCGGGAACAGGCAGCTGCACATCGGAGGCCGGCGCGGTGCCGCCGCTCTCCGTCACGCGCACACGCGCAACCTGCTCCGGCGGCACGTTCCTCGGCGGCGCATCCATAATAATAGCCGTGCCGTCTGCATCCCGGGCAATATAGACCTGCTGGGAGGCTCCCCGCGCCGTCCACGGCCAGCAGGCCAGCAGTCCTGCCAGCAACAAGGGAATACCATAGTGATGAACCATTACCACATTGCCCTGCTTCTGTCCTGCCTTCCGCTTCCAGCCGCCGTCCTGGCGCAGGATACGTCCATCTACACCTTTACGGCGGAGGATGGCACCATCCATCTGACCAACCGTCCCGACGGTGACAGCCGCTACCGTTTCCTCGGTCGCTTCCATGCCCGGCAGCTGGTGCAGCACGTGGGGCCGGCCGGCGTCAGCTCCCTTGCGGAAAGGTACGGACGGCTGCATGGCGTTGATCCCGCTCTTGTCGAAGCTGTCATCACCGTGGAATCCAGCTGGAATCCTGCCGCCGTCTCCCCTGCCGGCGCGGGCGGACTCATGCAGCTCATGCCCGGCACCGGCGCGGAACTGGGAGTGAGGAACCGCTTTGATCCCGAAGAGAACGTGAACGGCGGCACGCGCTATCTCAAGGCCATGCTTGACCAGTTTCACTCGCTGCCCCTTGCCCTCGCGGCCTATAACGCCGGGCCCGGCAGCGTCCGCAAATATGGGGGCATTCCTCCCTTTCCCGAAACGCGCGCCTATGTGGAAAAGGTACTGCGTGTCTATGCGGCATCCCGCCCCTAGGATGCCAGCAGCGCCAGCCACCAGGACATGATGTCATCGCCGGCCAGCACCACCGTAAGAAATCCCGCACAGAGAAACGGCCCGAAGGGCACTCGCATCGTTGCCGCCGGCTGCCGGGTCGCGACAGCCGCCAGCAGGAGATAGGCAAGGGCCGTCACCCCGGCCACGATGACCAGCAGGGGGAGGCGCTGTACACCGCAGAGCAGGCCCAGCAGGAGCATCAGCTTCACATCGCCCAGCCCCATACCCTCGTAGCCACACCGCAGGCCATGCAGCGCCCGCACCAGCCAGAACATACCCGCGCCGGCAAGCCCGCCCGCAAGGGACAGCTCCCACGGCAGCCCCAGCAGCAAGGGGGCGGCAGGCAGGGCCAGCGCCGCGCCGCCCAGCGTAATCACATCCGGCAGCAGGAACTCCGCAAAATCAATGCCGGAAGCGACAATCAGCATACCGCAAAAAAAGAAATATGTGCAGAATTCCACGGAGGGGCCGAACTTCCATGCCAGCAGCGCGCTCACGCCGCCGCTGACCGCCTCCACCGCCGGATAGCGCCAGTGTATGGACTTCCCGCAATGGCGGCAGCGGCCGCGCAAGGTCAGCCAGCTGAGTACGGGAACCAGCTCCCACGGGCGCAGGCGCTCCTGACAGTGCGGGCAGTGCGAGGGCGGCCATACCAGCGAAAGGCCGGCGCCGTGCCGGTAAATGCACACGGCATAGAAGCTGCCGAAGACACAGCCCAGCAAGGCGGCGCAGCTGATGAATACATGCGGAGGAATATCGTAAAACAGGGTAAAATCCATGCCCCTTCCCTGATGCCGCAGGCACGTGGCAGCTTGCCCCCTTCAGGCGCCTGTCCGCGTCATACGCTGCATAATAGTAGTGTGGAAATCTGAAATACAGGTACACGATACGCCGCTGTTTGTCATCTCTTTTATGACACGTCCGGCAGCAATTTCAGAATATTTTCGGCTGTTTTTCCCCTTTTACTCCCTTTCTGCATTCACATTTATGGCAATATACGTTCCCATCCTTGCCTTCCAGCGGCATCCGGTATAAACTTTTCTGCCTGCCTCTGTTGCCGAGGCAATCCGGGCACGCTGTTCAACCGGGCGCGCCCCGCGCCGTTCCAACCACAAGGATAACAAGTCTGTGAGCGTCTCCATCCAAGCTCTGCTGCGATTCATGCACATGCACAATGCCTCCGACCTTCACCTGGTCAGCGCCAGCACTCCCTTTATCCGCATCCTCGGAGACCTGCGCACCATTGGCGCGGAGAAGCTCTCGACTGACGACATGCTTGACATCCTGCGGCAGACGGCATCGCCGGCCCAAGTGGAACAGTTCATGGCGTCCGGCGATCTGGACTATGCCTACGAAGTGCCGAACATGGCCCGCTACCGTATCAACTTCTATCGTGAAAACAATGGGATCGCCGCGGCATTCCGCGAAATTCCCACAGCCATCAAGACGCTGGAAGAGCTGGGAATGCCCCGCCAGCTCCAGGAGCTGGCCATGCTCCCCAAGGGGGTCGTGCTGGTGACTGGTCCCACCGGCAGCGGCAAGTCCACCACGCTGGCCGCCCTGCTGAACTATGCCAATACCGTGCGGCGCGATCATATCATCACCATTGAGGACCCCATCGAATTTCTGCACAGCAGCCGTTCCTGCCTCATCAACCAGCGCGAAGTGGGGCGGGACACGCGCTCCTTTGCCGCCGCCCTGCGCTCTGCCCTGCGCGAAGACCCGGACATCATCCTCGTGGGGGAAATGCGCGATCTTGAGACCATCTCTCTGGCGCTGGAGGCGGCGGAGACCGGCCATCTGGTCTTTGCCACGCTGCACACCATTTCCGCATCCAAGACCATCGACCGCATTATCGAGGTCTTTCCCGCCGGAGAACAGCAGCAAATCCGCACCAGCCTGGCGGAATCCATCCAGGCCGTCATTTCGCAGACGCTGTTCAAGCGGCGCGACGGCACAGGACGCATTCCCGCCCTGGAAATCCTGCTGGCAACGCCGGCCATACGCAATCTCATCCGCGAGAACAAGACCTTCCAGATACAGAGCATCCTGCAAACCAACCACAGCCTGGGCATGCGGACGCTGGACGACGACATCGAACGCCTGCTTGCCGCATCGCTCATTGAACCTGCGGCAGCTCTTGTCCATGCCCAGAACAAGCAGCGCATCAGCGAGGCCATCAAAAAGCATCACGGCGTATGAGCTATTTCGAACTGCTGCATCTCGACCGGGAGCCATTCTCCAATTCGCCTGATCCCGGGGCGTACTGCGCGCTTCCCCAGCACGAGGACTGCCTCAATCGCATGGAGATTGCCATCCGCCTCAAACGTGGCCTCAATGTCGTGACGGGCATGGTCGGCACAGGCAAAAGCACGCTCTGCCGCTGTCTGCTCCGCGCTCTGGACGGTCAGAAGAATGTGGAAGCCTTCCTCATGCTTGACGCCGGCTTTGCCGACGGGCGGGCCTTCTTTCTCCAGCTCTTTGAAACCATTACCGGACGCCAGCTGCCGCCGGAAGCGGACGTGCGCTCCGGCATGGCCGCCCTGCAGGACTATCTGTACGAAAAGACGCAGACGGAAGGAAAGACCGTGGCCCTGTTCATTGACGAGGGCCAGAAGCTCTCTCCGGATGCGCTGGAAGTGCTGCGCGAGCTGCTGAACTTCGAGACCAATACCGAGAAAATGCTCCAGATCGTCATCTTTGCCCAGCCTGAGCTGGAAGAGGTCATCGCGGGCATTCCCAATGTCAAGGACAGGATTAACGAACTCCTGCGCCTGGAACGACTCTCGGAGCAGGAAAGCATCGACATGATCCGCCACCGTCTGCGCTATGCCGGGGGGCAGAGTGCCGAACGGCTGTTCAGCGCGCCGGCGCTGCGCCTGATGCATGTAGTCAGCGGCGGCAGACCGCGCCAGCTTGTGCGGCTGGGCCATCAGATGCTGCTGGCTCTGATTATGGGCAACGCCTCCTGCATCACGGCAGAGATGGTGCGCGCGCAGGCCGAACGCGATGGCATGCCGCTGCCTGCCGGCCTTTCCCGCCGTGCGGCACTCGCCAGTGCCCGCACGCTGGCTGCGGGGCTTCTGCTGGCGGCTTCGGTCCTCTGGCCAACGCCGCTCTACGAAACGGAAGGCCCGCAGCCCGCCCCGGCGGCTTCCCCGGATGCGGCAGCCCTGCCCGCTTCCGTACCGTCCCCGGCAGTTTCCGATGCTCTGCCAGCAACGGATGCCCTGCCACCAACGCCGGAACCCTCCCGGCCCGCGCTGCTGGGAACGCTGAAAACGGACGGCAGTCTGCCGCTTGCGGATATTGCGCTGGCCTTCTACGGCACAAAGGCCATGGAAAAGAAGCTGCGCGAGTATAATCCGGACTATCGCCAGGGCAGCGCCGGCACGGTACGCCTGCCGGAACAGCATTTTCCCATTCCGGACATGCTCTGCACCAATGTACTCATCAGCTACGGATACCGGATGACCCCCGCGGATGCCCTCCGGGCCAGGAACAGGCTTTGCCAGAGGAAGGCGCGAAACGTGCGCATTGTGGCGCGAGAGCTGGATGGCAGCCGCCGGTTCTTCCTGCTGAGCAGGGAATCGTTCAGCACGCCGCAGCGCGCCGTACTCTGGCTTGGCAAGCAGCCTCCCCTGCCCGCCGGATTCACAGCCGTCGTCATGCCGCCCTTCACGCGGGGAACCCAGGGACTGTACTACTTCCACGAACTTCAGCGCTGACACCGGCGCCGGCACGCCGGGAAAGAGGCGCTCCGGCCGCATCAGCACACAACAAAAGGGCCTGACATGCGTCAGGCCCTTTTTCAGTCATTCAGTCAGTGCAGGCAGTCTGCTACTTGAAGGCCTTTTCGAAGTTGGGCACAACCTGCTTTTTGCGGCTCATGACGCCGGGCAGCCACACCGGGGCGCCGTCGGTCTTCACGCCAAAGGCCTTTTCGACCACGGAAGGATCGTCGGAGACCATCAGCATTTCGGAGCCTTCCTTCATGATGTCGGTCAGCAGCAGGAACACGCTGTGGCGGCCTTCGGCCTTCACTTTGGCGATTTCTTCCTGCAGGCCGGCTTTCACCTTGTCCAGGATGGACAGGTCGACCACTTCAAGCTGGCCGATGCCCACCTTGTTGCCGTTCATGTTGAAGTCCTTGTAGTCGCGGAAGACCAGGTCCTTCATGGAGGCGCCGTCCACAGCGGACTTCACCTTGAACATTTCCATGCCCAGAGCCATGACGTCGTCCACGCCGGCGATCTTGGCCAGAGCTTCAACGGCCTTCTTGTCAGCGTCGGTGCAGGTGGGGGACTTGAACATCACGGTGTCGGACAGGATGGCACACAGCATGCCGCCGGCAATGGCCTTGGGGATTTCCACGCCGTAGAAGTCATACATGTTCTTCAGCACGGTGCCGGTGCAGCCCACGGGCCAAATCCAGGCTTCCAGCGGGCTGGAGGTGGTCACGTCGCCCAGCTTGTGGTGGTCAACGATACCCAGGACATTGGCTTCGGCCAGACCCTTGGGAGCCTGGGCGAGGTCGGAGAAGTCCACCAGATAGATGTCCTTGCCGGCCACGTCATCGATGACCTGGGGAGCCGTCAGGCCGAACTTGTTCAGCACGAACTCGGTTTCCGGCGTGGGCTTGCCCTGAGCGGCAGGGGTGACGTCCTTGCCGCGCTTGCTGTACAGGTCGGCGGCGGCGATGGCGGCGATGATGCTGTCGGTATCAGGGTTCATATGGCCAAGAGCGAGTGCGGACATAGTTCTTTCCTCCAAAGAATGATTGAATGCGGAAGCGGCCTCTCTCCAGTGCTGCTTCACTTGCTTGTTCTCTTTAGCACAAACGGCCGCGACTGCCAAGAGCAGAACGGCTGCAAGACAGACAATTTTTACATTTTTCATTATAACATACTTATTTTACTTAATTTATATTCAATCATCTTTTTCCCGCGCTTTCGGATGGCTGCTGTCGTAAACCTGCATCAGGTGATCCAGAGTGACATGCGTATAGCGCTGGGTGGTGGACAGCCGGCTGTGTCCCAGCAGTTCCTGCACGCTGCGCAGGTCCGCGCCGGACTCCAGCAAATGCGTGGCAAAGGAATGCCGCAGGGCATGCGGGGAAATATGCTCCGGCAGGTGCGCGGCGGCGCACAGCACGTCCAGACGGCGTGCGGCCTCGCGGCGGTTCAGGCGGGCGCCCCGCACCCCCACGAAGAGCGCGGCCTCGCCTGGGGCGGCCAGCCGCGGACGCAGCCGCAGCCAGGCGGCCAGCGCATCCACGCAGGTATCCGAAAGTGGCGCAAGTCTTTCCCGGGAGCCCTTGCCCATGACGCGCACCGTGCGCGCGCCGGGCGATACGGCAGCGGCATTCAGTCCCAAAGCCTCGGAAATGCGCAGACCGGACCCGTACAGCAGCTCCGCCAGCGCCACATCCCGCACATGCAGCAGGCTGTCCAGCTCGCGACTGGCGGTGGCATCCGCAGGAAAGGTATCCAGCAGGGCAAAGGCCTGATCCACATTCAGCATCTGCGGATGATGCTTTTCCTGCCGGGGATTGCGCACGCCGGCCGCCGGGCTGACATCCAGACGCCCCACGCGCATGAGGTAGCGGAAGAAGGAACGCACCGCCGCCAGCTTGCGTGCGGAGGAGCTTTTCGCTTCTCCCGCACGGAACAGGCTGCCGAGGAAGGTTTGCACATGCCGCCGCAGAATGCGCTCCGGCTCGTCCAGCGAAAGACCGGCCTCCCGCAGATGTGCCGCGAACTGCCCCAGGTCTCTCCGGTAGGCGTTCACCGTTGCCGGCGAACAGCCCCTCTCCACCTGCATCCAGTCAAGAAAATCCCGCACCAGCGCCGGACTTGCATCCATCTCCATCCTGTGCCGCGCCATCATCTCTGCTCCCTGACGCATTGAAAACGCCCGCCGGGCAGGCGAGAAAGCCGCCCGGACATTTCCAGAAACACGGCCGCCACGCTGACACCGGAAGCCGTGATGCCCGTTGCCTCGCAGACGGCATCCGCAAGGCAGCCGGGATGCGCGGCAACATAGCGGAGCACGATCTCCGCGTTTGGCGGCGCTCCCGGCGGCAGAGGACTGGGGACAGGGGGACAGCCCGGCTCGGGCACGCAGGGCGCCCCGTGGACGCCGGCGGGCCCGGCGGCATCAGGCGCGCCCCCGCATGCCGGTTCGCACAACATATCCGCCGGATCAGGGCGAGGCTGTCCGCCCAGCTGCGGCGCAAGGTCCCGCACAATATCCCGCGCGCAGCGGATCGGATGTGCGCCATCCTCCACAAGCTGCCGGCATCCTGCTCCCAGGGGGCTGCCTCCCGCCCCGAGCAGCACATAGACTTCTCTGTTCTGCTCCAGCGCGGCGCGCGCGGTGATCAGACTGCCGCTGCGTTCCTCCGCCTCCACCACCAGCACGGCCCGGGCCATGCCGCTGATGATGCGATTCCGCACAGGAAAGTTTCCGGGAAGCGCGGGACTCCCCGGCGCGAATTCGCTGGCCAGCAGCCCCCCGCGGCACATGGCGGCAAACAGGTCGCTGCCGCCTGCGGGATACACCACATCTATGCCTGTTCCCAGCACGCCGATGCTGCGCCCCACCTGCGGCAGGGCCGCCCTGTGCGCCGCGCTGTCTATGCCCAGCGCCATGCCGGAGGCTACCGTCAGGCCGGAGGCGGCAAGGTCGCCTGCCAGCGCCGCCGCCTGCTCCCGGCCCTCGCGCGAGCAGCGCCGCGAACCGACAACAGCCAGCACCGGCCCGTGCAGCAGCGAAAGGTCTCCCCGGCAGTACAGCAGGGAAGGTGGCGCGCATATTTCCCGCAGCAGCGCGGGATAGGCGGCATCCGTCCACAGGATGATGCTGCTTCCTGATCGGCGGGCGGCGTCCCATTCCGCTCTGGCCGTGACGCGCCACGAACCTGTTGCCAGGACGGCGGCCCTGGCGCCAAGGCCAATTTCCTTCCAGCGGGCGCTCTGCCCTATGGCAGCCAGCGCGGAGCCAAAATGCCGCAGCAGCCGCGCCGTGGAGCGCACGCCCAGCCCGCGGCAATGCCGCAGGGCAAGCGTGGCCCAGAACTCCCGGCGCATCTCCTCCGTCATGGCCGGCAATGCCGCGCCGCGATCATCACGCATACTCCGCAAGGCCACTCCTTCCGGCGCCGCGCCGGCACAAAAACACGCGGCACTCCGCTTCCTCTGATTCGCCACCACGCACAGCGCATACCGCACGCCGACAATGTCCGACCGGGCCGCGTCATGCGCCATATTCCAGCCATGTGCCCAGCATAGCATTGCGCGTCCGTCCAGACAAGCGGCTCCCCTCCTCCCGCCGCCGCGCATATCGCCGCCCCCATGCTTGCGCGTTCTGAAAAATTCAGGCAAAAAAGCCGCACGGAGACAAGGAGTATATGTATGGATATTTCTCATTTCTGGGCTGAGCTGCTGACGCAGGTCTCCCAGTTCCTCGCGCAATATCCCGGCATGCAGACAGCACTGGACCTCGCTGCCGTAGTGACACCGCTGGCTCTTCTGCTGGCTCTGCCCGGTCTGTGCGCCATGGCGGCGGCCGGCCAGCAGCTCGCCATCAGCCGCCAGCGCTCGGCATACGCCAAGGCCGCCCGCCAGCTCTCCATGCTGGCCGCCATCCTCGGCTGGATACTTGTGCTTGCCGGCGCATTGCTGCTGTATGATGCGCGGAACAGCGGCCTGCATCCTGTCTGCGCCGCAGGCCGCCTGTGGAGCTGGGCGCTGGTGGGCGCGGGAACAGTCTGCGCCAGCCTGCACTGCGCCTGCTGGCGCACGCTCCAGCGCTGGGCCCTTCTGCATCGCCTGCTGGCGGCCCTTGGCGGCATAGCCGCCTATCTGGGCGCATATATGCTGCTGGCGGCGCTGGTGGCGCAGGGGCAGGCCGATTCCGGCATCCCGCCGGCGGACAGCCTGCAGGCCATGCTCATTCCCGGTGAAGATTCCCTGCTGTGGAATGCGATCTACTATCTGCCCGCACTGGCGGTTTCCATGGCGGGCGGCCTCGGGTGTCTGTGGATGCTTCTGCGGCGACGGCGCGACGATTTCGGCCGGGACTACTATGCCGCCATGCTGCCCTGGGTCGCCAGGTGGGCGCGCAACGGCTGGCTCTTCCTGTGGATGATTCTGCTGCTGTTCACCTGCTGGAGCGTCATCGAAGAGGCGCATGAAGCACTTACCATGCCCGCCCAGGATATTCTCAACCATGCCATCCGCCTGCTGCTGTGGCTCATCCCCGTCATGCTGTGGCATATTGTGGCCCGCAGTGCGGCGCCCATGCGCCACAAGCTCACGCTGCTGCTGGCACAGCTGCTCGCCACAGGCTTTCTCGTCCCCTTTTACATGGGCCTGATCTGGGGATAGTCCATCCCCGGCGCATCATCCGCATCTATCTGAACGCATACAGGAGCCGGACATACATCCGGCTCCTGTTCTGATATTGCGTCCTGTGCATACCGGCTCAGGCCGTGCTGCCACAGATGGCCGCGCATCCCGCGCCGATGAAAAGGCCGTTGCCCAGCGGCATCCTTCCTGTGCGGACGGGCGCTCCCGTAAAGCTCTTCCCGCAGGATGCCACGGCCGTATTCCCCGGAGCAACCCGGCAGGGCATGCCGTACTGCCCGCACCTGCCTCCATCCGGCATGGCAAACGCGCTCTCCTGCCGCATCTCCGGACAGAGAACAGCAAACGGCGGGCTGTCTGTGACAACCCGCCGTCTTTCCTGCGCTCTGGCGGAGAGAAAGAGATTCGAACTCTTGGTACGCGATTAACGTACACACGATTTCCAATCGTGCTCCTTCG
>JAQXJC010000038.1 GCA_029008115.1 Desulfovibrionaceae bacterium
TTCGCCGGCGGCGGAGCTCACCAGATTGGTATAGCTGTCGCTGATGACGCCGGCGGGGAAGGCGGCGGCGATTTCCGCGTCGCCACCGTCCAGGAACTTGAACAGGCGCTTGGCATGTTCCTTTTCCTGAAGGGCGGTTTCTTCAAAAATGGCGCGGACAAGCTCGTAGCCATCCTTCTTGGCGCGGCCGGCAAAGAAGTCGTAGCGGTTGCGGGCCTGGGATTCGCCGGCAAAGGCGGTGAGCAGATTGATGCGGGTCTGGGTTCCATTGAGAGATTTCATGACGTATCCTTTGGGGGAAGTGTTAGAGGTCGTTGCTGGACAGACAGTAGGCGGAAGAGGCTTTCTTGTCAAGAAATAAAAATGATTCCTAATAAGGGATTCGCATCTTTCTGCGCAGGCTTTCGGTGGCGGGCGTATGCCGGCATCGTGCAGGGATGCGGAGACCTGCCGTTGCCGCCCCGGCAGGCGGAAGAGGGAAAAAAGAGGCCGTTGTAACCTTGATGCCCCGCCTTCGGGCTTTACATGTGCCCGCACGAAAGGTATCCTGCGCGCATGCTGGGGGAGCCTTGAGCAAGGCTGAGAGTGGGAATGTCCCAGACCCTTTGAACCTGACGCAGTTCGCACTGCCGTAGGAAAGCCAGAGCGCGATGTCTGATCTGCCCGGCCGCTACGGTCGGGTGTTTTTTTGGGGTGCGGCCCGGCTGCGTTGCATTGCAGGAGGAAGTTATGTCTTTGCTGGAAAAGAATGCGGCCCTGCGCGGCCTGTGGGAAAAGCACGGTGCGGCGCTGGCCGCCGAGGAGGGCCTGAGCCCGGAAAGTATTGTGGCTGCGCTGGAAGCCGGAACCATGGTGCTGCTGGGCAATCCGAACCATCCCGGCCTCAAGCCCATTCTGGTGGGCCAGCCCGCCCGCGTGAAGGTCAACGCCAACCTTGGCACGTCCCCCTTAAGCAACTGCCCCACCACGGAGGCCCGCAAGCTCAAAACGGCGCTGGATGCGGGCGCGGATACGGTGATGGACCTTTCCATCGCCGGCGATCTGGACGAGCTGCGCGCCGGCATGCTGCGTTCCTGCCCTGTGCCGGTGGGGACGGTGCCCATGTATGCCGCGGCACAGAAGATTCTGGATGCTGATCAGGATGTGGCAACGCTGAATCCCGACGATCTGTTTGAGGAAATTGCCAGGCAGGCCCGTCAGGGCGTGGATTTCATGACCCTGCATTGCGGCCTCACCCGCCGCGGTGCGGACTGGGCGGCCAATGGCGGGCGCGCGCTGGGCATTGTCTCGCGCGGCGGCTCCATTCTGGCCCGCTGGATGCTGGAAAATGACAGGGAAAATCCGCTGCTGGAGCAGTTCGACCGCCTGCTGGAGATTGCCCGCGAATATAACGTGACGCTGTCGCTGGGCGACGGCCTGCGCCCCGGCGCCGGCGTGGATGCCGGCGATGCCGCGCAGTGGGAGGAGGTCATCACGCTGGGCCGCCTGGCCCGGCACGCGCTGGAAGAGGGCGTGCAGTGCATGATCGAAGGCCCCGGCCACATGCCTCTGCATCAGGTGGACGGGCAGATTCGCGGCATTAAGAAGCTGACGCATGGCGCGCCCCTGTATGTGCTCGGCCCGCTGACGGTGGACACGGCCGCCGGCCATGACCACATTGCCGGGGCCATCGGCGGCGCGCTGGGCGTCGTTGCCGGTGTGGACTTCCTGTGCTACCTGACGCCCGCCGAGCATCTGACCCTGCCGGACGAGGCGGATGTGCGCGCCGGTGTCATGGCGTCCCGCGTGGCCGCGCAGGCCGGCGAGGTGGCGCTGGGCACGCCGCGCGCGCTGGCCCGTGAAAAGGCCATGAATGTGGCCCGCAAGGCGCTGGACTGGGACGGCATGGCCGCCGCAGCGTTGGACCCGGAAACCCTGCACAGACGCCGCGAGGCCCACAAGCATGAGGATGTGTGCGCCATGTGCGGCAAGTTCTGCGCCGTGAAGATGCTGCGCATGGAAAAGCAGGGCGGCTAGAAGATATTGGTCCGCGCCGGAGTGATGTCCCCTGCCGGGGCATGCTCCGGCGTTCCGCATGCTGTGCGGCAGCATACGGCAGGGTGGACGGCGCGCCGCGCTGCCGTGCCGCGGCCCCCTGTGAGACCAGCCGCTTTCTCCTCGACAGGGCGGGGCTTCTGCGCTAGTATGGGATACAAGGAGTGTCCGCATGCTGCCGAGTGATGTTTTTCTGGCATATATGAACAAGATGGGGCTGAACGTTACCAAGCAGCGCCGCATCATTGCCCAGGCTTTTTTTGAATTCCCGGGGCATCATTCCCTGGAGGAATTCTACAAGTTCGTGGCGGAGCGGGAGCCCAATGTGGGGCAGACCACCGTCTACCGCACGCTGAAGCTGCTGTGCGAGGCGGGGCTTGCCCGCGAGATTCACTTCAGCGACGGCATTGCCCGCTACGAGGTGAATGTGGGCGGCGGCCATCATGATCATATTGTCTGCGAATCCTGCGGCAAGACCGTTGAAATCTGTGACGAGCGCATCGAAAGCCTGCAACGGGAGATTGCCGAGCAGCACGGCTTCCGCCTGACCAGCCACGTGCATCATCTGTACGGCCTGTGCTCCGCCTGCCGCCGCGCCGCAGAGGAAAAACCGTAGGCCGTCCGCGTCCGCCGTATTCCCCGCTGGAGAATGCGGCGTTTTTTCAGATAATATTTGAATTTGACATTCATTATCTAAATGGCTACCTTCTGTTCGTGACGGCGGGGCCGTTCAGCGAACTATCACGGGCTGCTTCCGGGAAGGGAGCGGCAGTGTGGGAGGAATATATATGCAGACAGCGATTATTATGGCGGCGGTAGCTCTGGCGGCGGGCCTTATGATCTTCAGGCTGCGGCGCGCCCTGCGTGGCGGCGGGTGCTCCTGCGGCTGTTCATCCTGCGGCAGGCGCGAACGCTGTGCGACGAAGGAGCCTGCCGGGCATTGAGCAGGTGCGGCAGCGGGGGAGATTGCCGGCGCACCGCGGGAATGCTGGGAACTACGAAGAGGACGGCCTTTCGCAATGGGCTGGAGGTCCCTGCCGGCATGGCAGCGTCCCCGGTCTGGCTCGTATAAAAATATTTTCCAGTAAACAGAGTGGGATACGTACTTTCCTCAAGAAAAATCATACGGAGGTGCGGCGGAAAAAGCAAAGGAATCGAGGCTGTTGCACGGAGCAATGCGGCTTTGCGGGCGCTTTCCTTTTTGTCGTCTCTGTGTATACTGCGGGGACGCCGTACATGGCGGGGAAAGATGGCCGAGGCCGCTTTCCTTTTTTATCGTCCTCTGCCTGTCTTTCCTGCGTCCCGCTCGGGGCGCCCAACATCCGAGGTTTTTGTATGCTCGTCATGCCTGCCGATCTGCCCTTGCCCGCAGTTTCCGCCAACACGGAAGTGGTGCTGAAAAAGCGCTATTACCGCAAGACGCCGGACGGCACGTGTACGGAGGATGCCCGCGCGCTGCTGTGGCGCGTGGCCTCCGCCGTGGCGGAGCAGGAGGCGCGGTATGGCGCGTCTCCGCAGGCTGTGGAGGCGCTGGCCCGGCGTTTCTACGGGGCCATGTCCTCATGGCGCTTCCTGCCAAATTCGCCGACGCTGATGAATGCCGGTTCGGAGCTCGGGCAGCTGTCCGCCTGCTTTGTGCTGCCCATAGGGGATTCCATCGAGGAAATTTTCGATGCCGTGAAGTTTGCCGCCATGATCCACAAGTCTGGCGGCGGTACGGGCTTTTCCTTCTCGCGCCTGCGTCCCAAGGCCTCGCGCGTGGGCTCCACCGGCGGGGTGGCTTCCGGCCCTGTTTCCTTCCTGCGCATCTTCAATACCGCCACCGAGCAGATCAAGCAGGGCGGCACGCGGCGCGGCGCCAACATGGGCATCCTGCGCGTGGATCATCCTGACATTCTGGAATTTATCTGCGCCAAGGAAAAAGAGGGCGAGTTCAACAACTTCAATCTGTCCGTCGGGCTGACGGAAGCCTTCATGCGCGCGGTGGAGAACGACGAGGAATACGACCTTGTTGATCCGCGCGACGGGCGCAGCCGCAGCCGCCTGCGGGCGCGGGACGTGTTCGATCTGCTGGTGCGGAAGGCATGGCAGTCCGGCGATCCCGGCATTGTCTTTCTGGATCGCATCAACCGCGACAATCCCACGCCGGATCAGGGCGAGATTGAGTCCACCAACCCCTGCGGCGAGCAGCCTCTGCTTCCCTACGAGGCGTGCAACCTCGGCTCCATCAATCTGGCCAGATTCTTTGTCCCCGGGCATGCCTGCGAAGCCGATCCGGCAGAGCGCGGCATTGACTGGGAAGGGCTGCGCGGCATGGTGCATCTGGCCGTGCGCTTTCTGGATGACGTTATCGACGCCTCCCGCTTTCCGCTGGATCGCATCACGGAGACCGTGCGCCGCAACCGGAAGATCGGGCTGGGCGTCATGGGCTGGGCGGACCTGCTGTATCAGCTGGAGCTGCCCTATGATTCCGAAGAGGCCGTAGCGCTGGCCGAACGGGTCATGCAGTTCATCAATGACGAGGGGCATGCCGCTTCGCAGCAGCTGGCGGTCGAGCGCGGCCCCTTCCCTGGCTATGCCACGTCCGTATATGCGGCGCGCGGCGAAGGCCCGTACCGCAACGCCACCGTCACGACCATCGCCCCCACGGGGACGCTGTCCATCATTGCGGGCTGCTCCTCCGGCGTGGAGCCGCTCTTTGCCCTGTGCTTCACCCGCAATATTCTGGACGGGGAGAAGATGGTGGAGGTGAATCCCTATTTCGAGGCGGCCCTGCGTGCGTCCGGCGAGGATTCCGACAGGCTGCGCGAGGATGTTGCCGCGCGCGGCTCCATCCGCAGCATGGCCTTCCTGCCGGAGCGGCTGCGGGAAGTCTTTGCCACAGCCATGGATATTGATCCCGTATGGCACCTGCGCATGCAGGCCGCCTTCCAGCGGCATACGGACAATGCCGTCTCCAAGACGGTGAATCTGCCCAATGCGGCTACTGAGGCGGATATTTACGACATCTACTGGATGGCCTATGAGGAAGGATGCAAGGGCGTGACCGTCTACCGCGACGGCTGCAAGTCTGTCCAGGTGCTTTCCACCGGCGGGGGACAGCAGGCGGAAGGCCCGCAGGCCCCGGCCCCGGCGCCGTACGTGACCGGCGATGTCCGCCGCCGTCCCGACACGCTCCAGGGGTTCACGCAGAAGGTGCCTACCGGCCTCGGCATGATGTATCTCACGGTGAATGAGGTGGACGGCAGGCCCTTTGAGGTCTTTGCCACCATTGGCAAGTCCGGGCGTTCCATTACGGCCAAGGCGGAGGCCATAGGCCGTCTGGTATCGCTGGCGCTGCGTTCCGGCATAGCCGTGCGCGACATCGTAGCCCAGATCAAGGGCATTGGCGGGGAGCATCCCATATTCCGGGACAAGGGCCTGCTGCTCTCCATCCCCGACGCCATTGCCTGGGTACTGGAGCGCCGCTATCTGCGCGGGGATCAGGTGGGCGGAGGCTCGGACCTTGAGCGCCAGCTCTGTCCCGAATGCGGCGCCGAGCTGGTCTTTCAGGAAGGCTGTCTGATCTGTCCTTCCTGCGCCTTCTCCCGCTGCGGATAGACACTGGCGCATGCAGCGCATTCGCCGGGGCGGCCCGCATTCTTTGTGATTGCGGACGGCCCCGGCTTTTCTTATGATCGGTGATCGTGACGGACGCAGGCGGAGCCGCGCCGCAAAGGCTGCCGGGAGGGCGCATGAGTTTTCTGGGAAACGTGCTGTGGTTCCTGATGGGGGGCGTGCTTACGGGCCTGCTGTGGTGGCTGTTTGGTGCGCTGGCCTTTGTGTCGATCCTGGGCATTCCGTGGGGACGCGCCTGTTTCGTCATGGGCGGCCTTGCCTTCCGCCCCTTTGGCCGGGAGGCGATCCGGCGTGATTTGCTGACAGGCCGGCAGGATGTGGGCACGTCCTGGCCGGGCGTGCTGGGCAACGTGATCTGGTTCCTGCTGGCCGGCCTGTGGATAGCGGGCGGGCATCTCGCTGCCGCGCTGGCCTGTGCCGTTACCATCGTGGGCATTCCCTTCGCCTGGCAGCACATGAAGCTGGCGGCGCTGGCGCTGTGTCCCATTGGGCAGACTGTGGTTCCCGCTGAGGTGGCGGCGCTGGCCCGGCGGCGGCAGGCGGAAACCGTGCTGGACACTATGAGGAGTCGTGCATGAAATGGGTGACACATCAGGCTGTAGCCGTAGCCGCGGCCTATACGCTGAAGATGCCGGCAGAGGGCCTGGCCGCCGTCTGGCTGGGATCGGTCATGCCGGATATTCTGGATCAGAAGATTGCCGGACTGTTCCGCAATCGTCAGAAGGCCTTCAATCAGATACACCGGGGGGCAACGCACTGGTTTGGCATCTGGGCCCTGCTGCTGTGCGCGGCCTTTGTACTGCCGTTGCCGTCGCCGCTGGAAAGCGCCGTGGCGGGGCTGGGCTTCGGCGGGCTGGCCCACGTGGCGCTGGACATGTGCACGCCATCCGGCATCCCTCTGGTGCCGTGGTCGCGCAGGAACAAGTTTTCACTCAAGATATGCAAGACAGGCGGTGTCGGGGAATACTGCTTTCTTGCCGTCAGCATGGCGCTGTTCGGCTGCCTGTATCCTGACGAGCTGCGCGGCCTGTGGCGGGCCCTGGAAAAATTTCTTTACTAGCGGCAGCCCGTGCGGGCATGCCCGAACATATGGAAGGAGTATATGAAAACGATTGTCGTGGCCGTCATGGCCTTGCTGCTCACCGGCACGGCCGCCCGGGCCGAAAGCTGCGCCGTTGAAAAGCGCGCCGAATATGAGGCGCTGGCGGAAAAGCTGTATGCCGTTGATCCTGAAGAAGCCTTTGGCGCCAAGGAGGCGTACAGGATTGTCGGCATGTTCGAAGCCGTTGCGCCGCCGGAAGAACGTTGCAGGAAGATGGACAGGCTGCTTGAGGATATGCGCGACGCCATTGAGGCGGCGCAATAGAGGTCGCGCCGGCTGTTTCCGGCCTGTCTGCGCTGTCCCTGCCGGCAAAGGAGGATTTCATGCGCGTTCATCTTGTGGCCGTGCTCTGCTGTGCATGGCTGTTCGCGGCGTCTCCCGTTCCGTGCGCGCCGGCGGAGGAGGCGGTGCCCACGCCCGGGCAGGTGCAGGCATGGCGGGAGCGTGCCATGTCTGGCGACAGTGAGGCCCAGTTCAGGCTTGGTGAGCATCTCATGCTGTTCCATGCCGGCGGCACGGGGTCGCCGGAAGCCGTGGAGCTGCTGCGCCAGGCCGCGCCGCACGTGCTGTATGCGCAGTGTCATCTGGCTGTCCTGCCGGACGGCCTGCCTGAGGGCAGCG
The DNA here is from genome assembly GCA_029008115.1 of Desulfovibrionaceae bacterium. Classification (GTDB taxonomy): domain Bacteria; phylum Desulfobacterota; class Desulfovibrionia; order Desulfovibrionales; family Desulfovibrionaceae; genus JAQVCS01. The sequence goes on from JAQXJC010000038.1 coordinate 7,376, forward strand.
GGGAAATGCCCTGGCAGGACAGGGATCGCATCCGGCGTCAGATATATGCCGAAGCGGAGCAGCAGCCGCAGAATGCGGAGGCCCAGTACTGGGCCGGCATGCTGAAGCTTGTTCTGGATCGGGATGCTCCTGCCGCGCTGGCCCTGCTGGAGCGCGGCGCCGGACTGGGTTCGGTATGGGCCGCGCTGCGGCTGGGCGGCATGTATGCGCAGGGACGCGGTGTGCCGCGGGATGCGGCACGTTCCCGGACATGGTACAGACAGGCGGCGGAGCAGGGCAGCTTCTTCGGGCAGTACAGGTATGGCATGATGCTGCTGGAGAATGCCGGAGACAGAAGTGAGGCGCTGCGCTGGCTGCGCATGTCCGCGAATCAGGGCTTTGGGCCGGCCCAGTGCGCGCTGGGCACGGCCCTGCTGCATGGTGACGGCGTGGCTGTGGATGCGGAGGCCGCCTGCGCCCTGTTCGCACAGGCGGCGGAGCAGGGCTTTCCGGAGGGCATGCTCCGCCTGTATGAATGCCATATGCGTGGCCTTGGTGTGGAAAAGGACATGGATGCGGCGCTGCTCTGGCTGAACAGAGCGGCAACAGCTGGCTATGGGCCGGCCCAGCAGGAGCTGGGAGATGTCTATGCGGCCGGGCGCGGTGTGCGCCAGGACTGGACGCAGGCGCTTCAGTGGTACAATGCGGCGGTGGACGGAGGCTTTGCGCCGGCGGCCTATACCCTGTCCCATCTGTGCAGGGATGGCGTGGGAACGCCCCGGGACCTGGCCCGTGCGCAGAATCTGCTTCGCCGTGCGGCTGAAGCCGGTCATGTCTCCGCGCAGTATGAGCTGGGGTGCAGCTATGAACAGGGGCTGGGGGGCGTGCGCGATGCGGAGATCGCGGCCTTCTGGTTCCGGCGCGGCGCCATGCAGGGAAATGCGCGGGCCTGTCTGCGCTACGGACTGGCGCTGGAGCAGGGCGCTGGCGGCATGGCGCCGGATGCGGAGGCGGCCCTCATCTGGATACGCAAGGCGGCCGAACAGGGACTGGGCGAGGCCATGTATGAGCTGGGAGTCAGATATGAGCGGGGGACGGGGATTGCCCCCAGCGGGGAGGAGGCGCTCCGCTGGTACGAAAAAGCGGCAGATGCCGGTATCGCGGCGGCGCGCCCCGCGCTGCGGCGTCTTTCCGGCGCTGTGAAGAACAAGTAGAGACACCGGCAGGGGCGCCGGACGGACGCAATGACGCGGGAGGAGATTGGTATGCTGCAACTGTACGCACGTCTGCCTGAAAGTGTGCGCTGGATGCTGCTGTGCGGCCTGATGCTGGGGACAAATGCGCTGGCGGCGGCGCTGGAGCGCACCGCGCCGGGCGATATGGTGCTGGCCTGTGCCGGAGCGGTCTTCAGAGGCGGCGGGCTGATGCTGCTGGTGGGGATGCTGGCTCCCAAATGGGGACGTGCTTTCGGCCTGCTGCTGGCGGGCATGTTCCTTGCGTCTGCCGTGCTGTACTGGGCAAGCTGGCAGGACGGCCGCCTGCCGCAGGAGGCCTTCCTGGCACAGGCCCTGCGCTTTGCCGTGGCGGCGACCGTGCTGGCCGCGGGATGGCGCTTCTTTCCGCGGGCTTGCCCCGCGGGCAGGAAGGGAGATGCGGCAGCGCAGGAAAAAAATGCGGATGCTGAAAAAAATGCTTGACTCTGAAGACGAGTTTCCGTATCTCTACACCTGTCTCTGGATGTAGGAGCGTAGCCCAGTTGGTTAGAGCACTTGCTTGACATGCAAGGGGTCAGCAGTTCAAGTCTGCTCGTTCCTACCATAAAAACATCTGGAAGGGGAGATTTTTCTCCCCTTTTTTGCATTCTGGGGACAGAAAAGGAGAAGCAAGGTGAACGTTACCGTTGAAGATCGCAGTGTGGCCGTGGCTGAAGGCGCCAGCATTGCTGACGTGCTGAAGGAAGCCTTGAGCGGCAAGAAGTTCAAATCCGTCATCGCCTGCAAGGCTGACGGCGTTCTGCTGGACCTGTCCAGCCCCGTACCCGCCTCGGCCGCCACGCTCGTTCCGCTCACTGCCGATTCTCCCGAAGGGCTGCATCTGCTGCGCCATTCCGCTTCTCACGTCATGGCGGCTGCCGTGCGCCGTCTCTTCCCCGGTGTGAAGGTTACCATCGGCCCCGCCATCGACAATGGCTTCTATTATGACTTCGATGTGGAAAAGCCCTTTTCCAGCGAAGATTTTGCGGCCATCGAAGCGGAAATGAAGAATATCGCGGACGCCCGGACGCCCTTTGTGCGCAGCGAGCTGGATCGTGCCGAGGCCGTGGCCAGATTTGCGGAAATGGGCGAGTCCTACAAGGTTGAGCTGATCAACGATCTGCCTCCCGAGGTGGAGCGGGTCTCCTTGTATGAACTGGGGGACTTCGTGGACCTGTGCCGGGGGCCGCATTTGCCGCATGCCGGCTTTGTGAAGGCCGTGAAGCTGCTCTCTGTGGCCGGCGCCTACTGGCGCGGCAACGAGAAGAACAAGATGCTCTCCCGCATTTACGGCACGGCCTTTGCCGACGAAAAGGCACTCAAGGAATATCTGAACATGCTGGAAGAGGCCAGGCGCCGCGATCATCGCAAGGTGGGGCGCGATCTGGGCTTCTTTACCTTTGAAGAGAACGTGGCCCCCGGCATGGCCTTCTGGCTGCCCAGGGGGATGATGATGCGTACCATCCTTGAGGACTTCTGGCGGCGCGAGCATATCAAGCGCGGCTATGATCTGGTGCAGGGACCGCAGCTGCTGCGCGTGGAAACCTGGCAGAAGTCCGGGCACTACGATCACTACCGCGAAAACATGTATTTCACGCAGATTGACGAGGATCAGTACGGCGTCAAGCCCATGAACTGCATAGGGCACATGCTGATTTACAATAACGCCATGCGCAGCTACCGCGATCTGCCCCAGCGCTACTTTGAGCTGGGCGTGGTGCACCGCCATGAGATGTCCGGCGCGCTGCACGGTCTGTTCCGCGTGCGCCAGTTCACGCAGGACGATGCGCACATCATCTGCGCGCCTGAGCAGCTGGAAGGCGAAATCCTCGGTGTCATGAAGCTTATTCAGGATTTGATGGGCCTGTTCGGCTTCCAGTACAAGGTGGGCATTTCCACCCGGCCGGAGGACAGCATCGGTACGGACGAGGCCTGGGAGCTGGCCACGGACGCCCTTATGCAGGCCTGCAGGCATGCCGGCATTGCCTATGACATCAACGAGGGGGACGGCGCCTTCTATGGCCCCAAGATTGACGTGCGCCTGCTGGACTGCCTGGGTCGCGAATGGCAGTGCTCCACCATTCAGGTGGACTTCACCCTGCCGGAGCGCTTTGACCTGACCTATGTCGGGCAGGATGGCGAACGGCATCGGCCCGTCATGGTGCATCGCGCCATCATGGGGTCGCTGGAACGTTTCATCGGCATCCTGATTGAGCAGTTTGCGGGCGCGCTGCCTGCCTGGCTGGCTCCGGTGCAGGCGCGTATCCTGACGGTGACCGACGCGCACAATGATGCCGCCGCCGCGCTGGAAGCCGCGCTGAAGGCCGCCGGCATTCGTGTGGAGGCCGACCTGCGCAACGAAAAGCTCGGCTTCAAGGTGCGCGAAGCCCAGGTTGCCAAGATTCCCTATATCTTGGTGGTGGGCGATAAGGAAGTGGAAGCGGGGGGCGCGAATGTGCGCCTGCGCAATGGGGACAATCTGGGCTTGAAGTCCGCGGCGGAGATTGAGGAGTTGATCCGCACGGACTGTGGAGAGCCCTTCCAAAGAGGAGGAATGCGCTATAGCTTCGCCTAGCAATATGAGAGGCCGTCGCGACGTCCCGCAGGACGGCGTGCGCCGCAATGAAATGATCCGCGCCCGCGAAGTGCGCGTGATCGGCATCGACGGAGAGCAGCTGGGGATTCTCGGCCGCAATGAGGCCATTGCCATCGCCAGAGAGCACGGCTGTGATCTGGTGGAGGTTGCCTCCACGTCCGAGCCGCCTGTCTGCCGCGTCATGGACTATGGCAAGTTCAAGTACGAGCAGCAGAAGAAGAAGGCGGAAGCCAAGAAGCGCCAGAGCGTGGTGCAGATCAAGGAAATCAAGGTGCGTCCCAAGACGGATGACCATGACTACGAGACCAAGCTGCGCCATATCCGCCGCTTTCTGGAAGACGGCGACCGCTGCAAGGTGACAGTCTTCTTCCGTGGCCGTGAAATCGTCCACAAGGATCGCGGGGCGGATATTCTGGACCGCATCACGGCGGACCTGCAGGACGTGGCCAAGGTGGAGCAGGAAGCCCGCGCCGAAGGCCGTACCCTGCAAATGCTGCTGGTGCCCAAAAAGTAGACTGTTCCGGCATGCCGGGGCGGTTCAGCCGTCGCAGATTTTCCGCACGGGCTGCCCGTGCAGGGAAGCCGCCTCTCTTTCGCAGGCGGCTTCTGCCGCGTCCCCGGGGCGAAGATTTTTCTTGCGCGGAGGGTGGATTTGCGGCACTATAGCTGACCCCTGCCTTGTCAGGGAATGAAAAAGATAGGGCCGCAAGGCCAAGTCTAAGGAGAAGTCCCATGCCCAAGATTAAAACCAGTCGTTCCGCCGCCAAGCGCTTCTCGGTCACCGGCAGCGGCAAGTTCAAGCGTCGTCGCCAGAACCTGCGCCACATCCTGACCAAGAAGGCTGCCGGCCGCAAGATGCGTCTGGGCCAGGCCACGGTCGTGGATTCCGCGAACCTGAAGGCCGTGCGCCGTCTGCTTCCCAACGGCTAGGAACCGGCTTCCGGCGCTCCAAAATCTCCGCTGAGGCGGAGTGCGCCCCGCAGTTCCGCGCTTTGTTGGTGCTTTCACAAATTTTCATCCGCCGGCTGGCATGATCTCCGCCTCGCCGGTGTTGACAGGAGGAATTCCCATGCGTGTGAAGAGAGGTCTTGCCGCCCATCGTCGGCACAAGAAATATCTGACCGCCGCCAAAGGTTTCCGTGGCGGCCGCAGCCGTCTGTACCGTACCGCCCGCGAGGCTGTTGAACGTTCCTTGCAGTATGCCTTTACGGGCCGCAAGCTGCGCAAGCGCGATTTCCGCACCCTGTGGATTCTGCGCATCAATGCCGGCGCCCGCGTCAACGGCCTGTCCTACAGCCGCCTGATGCACGGCCTGACCCTGGCCGGCGTCACCCTGAACCGCAAGGTGCTGGCCGACATGGCCGTCTACCACAAGGACGACTTTGCCAAGGTTGTCGACGTGGCCAAGGCTGCCCTGAAGTAAATCACCCAACAGAGCATAACGCCGTGCGCGGGAGATGTGCCCGTCTTTCGCGCACGGCGAGCAGGAATCCCCATGGATCTTCTCAATGAGTTGGAAAGCCTGGTCCCGGAACTCGAAAGAGGCAGCGGCCAGGCTTTTTCGTTAGCAGAGCTGGAGGAGCTGCGCGTGGCCTTCCTTGGCCGCAAGGGGCGCCTCGCACATATCATGTCCCATCTGCCCGGCCTTGAGCCTGAACAGCGTCCGGCGGTGGGGCAGAAGGCCAATGAAATCAAGGCCCGCCTGACGGCCATTGTGGACGCGCGCAGGCAGGAGCTGGAAGCGGCGAAGGAAGCCGCCGCGCTGGCGCGTTTTGACGCCTCGCTGCCCGGCCGCGCTCCCTGGGCCGGCTCGCTGCATCCCACCACGCTGGTGCAGGAAGAAATATGCGCCATTTTCGGCCGGCTGGGCTATGACGTGGCCACCGGTCCGGAAGTGGAGAATGACTATTACAACTTCGAGGCGCTGAACATGCCGCCGGAGCATCCGGCCCGCGATATGCAGGATACGCTGTATATCACGGAAAAGGTGCTCATGCGCACGCACACTTCGCCCATGCAGGTGCGCACCATGCTGTCGCGCAAGCCGCCGCTGGCCGTGGTGGTGCCCGGCAAGGTCTACCGCCGCGACTCCGACCTTACCCATACCCCCATGTTCCATCAGGTGGAAGGGCTGATGGTGGGTGAGAAGGTGAGCTTTGCGCATCTTCGCGGAACGCTGACGGCCTTCCTGCGTGCCGTGTTCGGCGCGGATACGCAGGTGCGGTTCCGTCCCAGCTTTTTCCCCTTCACCGAACCTTCCGCCGAAGTGGACATTTCCTGCTGCATGTGCGGCGGGCATGGCCACGTCAACGGCGAACCCTGCCGCGTGTGCAAGACCACAGGCTGGGTGGAAATCCTTGGCTGCGGCATGATCGACCCGGCCGTCTTCGATTCTGTGGGCTACGATCCGAAGAGCATCTCCGGATTCGCCTTCGGGCTGGGCGTGGAGCGCATCGCCATGCTGAAGTACGGCATCGGCGATCTGCGCATGTTCTTTGAAAACGACGTGCGCTTCCTGTCGCAGTTTGTGTAGCCATGACGGGCGGCCTGTCTTCCGGCCTGCGCCTGCTGCTGTGCGCGTGTGCCGCCTGCCTGCTGGCGCAGCCTGCCTTTGCGGCCAGACCCACCGGCATGGAGGGGCTGGCCAACGAAAGCGGCGTGAACCGCATTGAGCGACGGCAGTTTCCGCAGGGTGCCGTGGCTGTGGACGCATACGGCAATCCCGTGGTGCCGGAGCCGGAGAAGGAAAGGCCGCGCATCCGCCCGGGGGCGGGGGCCTATGGCGGCTACGGCAGCAGGCCGCAGCCGGAGCGCCCCCTGCCGGACCCGGACAGGGAAACGGACCCGGTGTGGAATTTTAACAAGCCGTAATGGATTGGATATATTATGTTATTGAGTCTGCAATGGTTGCGTGAATTCGTACCCTATGAGGGCAGTGCGGAGGCGCTGGGCGACCGGCTGACCATGCTTGGTCTGGAACTGGAGGAAATCGTCCATCCCTACGACGCCATCAGGGATATTGTGGTGGGGCACGTGGTGGAATGTACTCCGCATCCCGATTCCGACCACATGCACGTGTGCAAGGTGGATGCGGGGCAGGGCGCTCTGCTGGATATTGTGTGCGGTGCTCCCAACGTGGCGCAGGGGCAGAAGGTGCCCGTGGCGCTGGTGGGAACCACCATGCCCGGCGGCCTGGTCATCAAGAAGGCCAAGCTGCGCGGCATGCCTTCCTTTGGCATGATCTGCTCCGAACGTGAGCTGGGTCTGACCGAAGATCACAGCGGTATCATGGTGCTGCCGGCGGACGCGCCTGTGGGCGCCAGGCTGGTGGACGTGCTGGAGCTGGACAGGGAGGTGCTGGACATCAGTATCACGCCCAACCGCGCGGACTGCCTTTCCGTGCTGGGGCTGGCCCGCGAGACGGCACTGGCCTTCCATCTGCCCTTCTCCATCCCTGAAGTGCCGCTGGTCGAAAGCGGCAGCGACGCATCCCGGGCCATGTCTCTGGAAATTGTGGACCCCGAGCTCTGCTGGCTGTACAGTGGCCGCATCATTGAGAATATCAAGGTGGGCCCCTCGCCCATGAAGATACGGCATCGCCTGCATGCCGTGGGCCTGCGTCCCATTTCCAATATCGTGGACGTGACCAACTATATCCTGATGGAATGCGGCCAGCCCCTGCACTCCTTCGACATGGACAGGCTGGACGGGCGCATCATCGTTGCTCCCGCCACGGAAGGCGAGACCTTTGTGACGCTGGATGAGCAGGAACGGGTGCTGAAGGCCGCCGACCTGACCATCCGCGACGGGCGCGGCCCCGTGGCCCTGGCCGGCGTCATGGGGGGACTGCATTCCTCCATTACGGACGCATCCACCTCCGTATTTCTGGAAAGCGCCATCTTCCGTCCGGCCACCATCCGCCGTACCTCCCGCCGTCTGGGCCTGTCCAGCGACGCTTCCTACCGCTTCGAGCGCGGCGTGGATCAGCGGCGCAGCCTGTGGGCGCTGGATCGCGCGGCGGCCATGATTGCCGCATCTTCCGGCGGTACCGTGCGCGCCGGCGTGTGCAAGGCGGAGCCCAGGCCCTACGTGGCTCCGGTCATTCCCTTCCGTCCCGCCCGTGCCAATGCCGTGCTGGGCGTGGAGCTGGACGGGGAGTTTGCCCGCGGCACGCTGGAAGCTCTGGGCTGCGGCGTGGAAGCTGAAGGCGGAGAATGGCGTGTCACTGCGCCGAGCTGGCGCTATGACCTGTCCCGGGAAGCTGATCTGATTGAAGAAGTGGGCCGCGTGCATGGACTGGACACCATTCCGCCGGTACTGCCGCTGCTGGAACGCAATCTGGACGATGCGTCCGCGCCGGAAACATCCTTCTCCTTCTGGATGCGCGTGAAGCGCTGGGGCAAGGGCCTGGGCCTCAATGAGGCTGTGAACTACAGCTTCGTGGGCCACAGGGACCTGGATCATCTGAATCTGCCCCGCGAAGGGCGCATTTCCATCATGAATCCGCTGTCCTCCGAACAGGATGCCCTGCGCACCGCGCTGGCTCCCGGCCTGCTGCAGAATCTGCGCACCAATCTGGCGCAGGGCGCCACCGGGCTGCGCCTGTTCGAGCTGGCCCATGTATTTGAAGCCGATGCCGCTTCCGATACCACGGCCAGAGAAACGAGCATGCTGGGTCTCCTGATGTACGGGGATCGCTACGACTGCGCATGGCAAGCGCAGGGAGACGCCGGGTACGCCGATGTGAAGGGCGTGGTGGAGCACCTCATGGCCTTTCTGCATCTGGGCGGCATGACCTGCACGCTGGCGGAAGAGCATCCCTACCTGCTGCCCTGCGTGCAGGTAGAGGTACAGGGACGTCCCGTGGGCGTCATGGGCCGCGTCCGCCCGGACATGGCCGATGCCTTCCATGCCCGCAAGGAAGTGTGGATGGCGGAACTGAATCTGGACGATCTGTTTGCCATGCATCAGAAGGCCGCCATTCATTTCCAGAGCCTGCCGGTATTCCCGCCGGTGCGTCGGGACATCACGGTGATGGCGCCTGCCAGCCTGCGTGCCGGCGACATGGTGGCCTGCGTGGAGGGCATGAAGCTTCCCCTGCTGGAAGACATCAGCCTTATCGACATCTTTGAGCCGGAACATGCGGAGGAGCGCAACCTGACCTTCCGCCTGACCTTCCGTCATGCCGAGCGTACTCTGAAGGATGCCGAGGTGGACAAGCTTCGCGAGAAGATAGCCGCGGCGCTGGTGAAGACGCTGGGCGTCAGGATATAGAAAATCCGCCATGATGGAGGGGGGCGCTGGCCTGAGGCCGCGCCCCCTTTCTCTGTCCCGCGCATGCACAGGTATGCGGAAAAGAGCATTGCGAAGGCCCTTGCTATTGACCTCCCCCGCATGGGGCGGCTACACTTGCGGCGACGGCGGATGTCCCGCCGCACTTTTCGCCATATCCCGGACTGACATGCTGAAGACCTATCGCATTGGCGAGGTGGCCGCGCTGCTGAACCTCAAGACCTACGTGCTGCGTTTCTGGGAAACGGAGTTTCCCCAGCTTGCGCCCCTGCGCACAGGCAAGGGACAGCGCCTGTATACGGAGGAGCATGTGCGCCTGGCCCGCCGCATCCAGGAGCTGGTGCATGAGCAGGGCCTCACGCTGGATGGCGCGCGCCGCGTGCTGAAGCAGGATGCCCGGAAGCCGAAGGAGCATGGGGCGGACATGGCTGCGCCCCGCAGGGACGATATGCGCGCCCTGCTGGCTGCCTTCCGGCAGGAGTTGCTGGACATGCGCGCCCTGCTGCGCGCGGAACGGACACGGTAATTTCCCAGGAGCCTTTCCCATGATTCTTTCCCCCTCGTTGCTCAGTGCGGATTTCGGCCGCTTGACGGAAGAACTGCATGCACTGGAGCAGGCCGGCGTGCGCTGGGCGCATCTGGATGTCATGGACGGCATGTTCGTGCCGAACATCACCTTCGGTCAGGCTGTCATCAAGTCCCTGCGCGCGCGCAGCGGGCTTTTTTTTGACGTGCATCTGATGATCGAGCAGCCGGAACGCTATGTGGCGGACTTCAGGGATGCCGGTGCGGATATGCTGGTGGTGCATGCGGAAGCCGTGCGGCACGTGCAGCGCGTGCTGGCGGATATCCGGGCGCGGGGCATGCAGGCCGGACTGGCCTTCAACCCGGCCACGCCGCTTTCCATGCTGGAATGGGTGGCGGATGATGTGGACATGGTGCTGATCATGAGCGTGAACCCCGGCTTCGGCGGACAGAGCTTTTTGCCCGTCACCTATGCCAGGGTGGCCGAGGCCCGGCGCATACTGGACTCCCGCGGGGCGCGCGATGTCAGGATACAGGTGGACGGCGGCGTCTGTCCGGAAAATGCCGGCGCTCTGGTGCGTGCCGGCGCCGACGTGCTGGTGTCCGGATCGGCCTTCTTCAAATTTCCGCCCTATGCCGAACGGCTGGCGCTGTTCGAGCGCGCCGCGCAGGCCTAGGGCCGTTTCCTCTGGAGGCGGGACCGTCAGGCCCTGCCTGTGCATGTCAGCAATCTGCCTGTCTGACCGGTCAGGCGGCAGGACGGGGCCGCGCGTTTCGCCGCCGTCTCAAACAGTTACCGGGAAAGGAATGCTCCATCATGGCTACTCGTCGGGAACTTGCCAACGCCATTCGCGCGCTTGCCATTGACGCCATCGAAAAATCAAAATCCGGGCATCCGGGCGCGCCGCTGGGCATGGCGGACATGGCCGAAGCCCTGTGGCGGCACGCGCTGCGCCACAACCCCGGCAATCCGCACTGGGTGAACCGCGATCGCTTCGTGCTTTCCAACGGGCATGCCTCCATGCTGCTGTATGCCCTGCTGCATCTGACGGGCTACGGGCTGACGCTGGACGACATAAAAAATTTCCGCCAGCTTGGCAGCAAAACCCCGGGCCATCCCGAATACGGCGTGACGGCGGGCGTGGAGACCACCACCGGCCCGCTGGGACAGGGCATTGCCACAGCCGTGGGCATGGCGCTGGCGGAAAAGCTGCTGGCCGCCCGCTTCAACCGTCCCGGGCATGCGATTGTGGATCATCATACTTATGTGTTCCTTGGCGACGGCTGCATGATGGAAGGGGTCTCGCATGAAGCCTGCTCGCTGGCCGGTACGCTGGGCCTTGGCAAGCTGATTGCCCTGTACGATGCCAACGGCATTTCCATCGACGGCAGGATTGACGGCTGGTTCAGCGAGGATGCCGCCGCCCGTTTCGAGGCCTATGGCTGGCATGTGGTGCGGAATGTGGATGGGCATGACAGCGCCGCGCTGGATGCCGCCATTGCCGCGGCCCGCGCCGAAACCTCCCGCCCCTCGCTGATCGTCTGCCGCACGCACATCGGCTTTGGTTCGCCCAACCGTGCGGACAGTGCCAAGGTGCACGGTTCCCCGCTGGGGGCGGACGAATCCGCCGCCACCCGCGCCGCGCTGGGCTGGCAGTACGGGCCCTTTGAAATTCCCGCGGAATACTATGCGGCATGGGATGCCCGCACGGCAGGCCAGGCCGCCGAGGACGCATGGAACGCGCAGTTTGCCGCCTACCGCGCCGCCTTCCCCGCCGAGGCCGCGGAATTCGAGCGCCGCATGCGCGGCGAGCTGCCCGCCGGCTGGGATGAGGCCGTGCGCAGGATTATTGCGGACATCGCCGGCAGGGGCGAGTCTCTGGCCACCCGCGTGGCCTCCAAAAACGTGCTGGAAGCGCTGGCTCCCCTGATGCCGGAGCTGCTGGGTGGTTCCGCCGACCTTTCCGGCTCTGTGGGAACCGTGACCTCGCTCTCCCGGACGGTGACGCCCGCTGACTTCAGCGGCAACTACATTTCCTACGGCGTGCGCGAATTCGGCATGAGCGCCATCATGAACGGCGTGAGCCTGCACGGCGGCCTTGTGCCCTATGCGGGCACGTTTCTGATGTTTTCGGACTATGCCAAGAATGCCATCCGCCTGAGCGCGCTCATGGGCATCCGCGTACTGCATGTCCTGACGCATGATTCCATTGGCGTGGGCGAGGATGGCCCCACCCATCAGCCTGTGGAGCAGGTGCCCGGCCTGCGTCTGACCCCCGGCGTCATGGTGTGGCGTCCCTGCGATACGGTGGAAACCGCCGTGGCCTGGAAGTGCGCCATTGAGGACAGGACCCATCCCTCCTGCTTCTCCCTGTCGCGCCAGACTCTGCCCTACATGCCCCGCACGGAGGCGCAGATCGACAATATCGCGCGCGGCGGCTATGTCCTGAAGGACTGCGAGGGGACGCCGGACGTGATTCTGCTGGCCACCGGCTCCGAAGTGGGGCTGGCCGTGGCTGCCGCGGAAGCGCTGGCGGCCGAAGGGCGCAAAGCCCGCGTGGTGTCCATGCCCTGCACGGAGCTGTTTGACGCCCAGCCTGCCGATTATCGCGAGCAGGTGCTGCCGTCCGCCGTGCGGGCCCGCGTGGCTGTGGAAGCCGCCGCCGCCGACTACTGGTTCAAGTATGTGGGCCTTGACGGCGCCGTGGCGGGCATGACCACCTTTGGCGCATCCGCGCCCGGCGCGGCCTTGCAGCGGTATTTTGGATTCACTGTGGAACATGTGGTCGAACTGGCCCGATCTGTCATGAAGTAGCAGGGAGCTTCCCATGAAGAAGTTGCAGGATTTGGATATTCGCGGCAGGCGCGTTGTCATTCGTCAGGATCTCAACGTGCCCATGAAGGACGGCAAAATCAGCAACGACAAGCGCATCCGTGCGGCCCTGCCCACAGTGCGCATGGCTCTGGACAAGGGGGCCGGCGTGGTGCTGCTGTCCCATCTGGGACGCCCCGTGGAGGGAGAGTATGACGAGAAGTTCAGCCTTGCGCCGGTGGCGGCCCGCGTGGGCGAGCTGCTGGGCATGACCGTGCCTCTGGTGCGGCGCATTGAGGATGTGCGGGTGCAGCCCGGGCAGGTGGTGCTGCTGGAGAACATCCGCTTCCAGAAGGGCGAGAAGAAGAACAATGAGGAGCTGGCCGCCCGTCTGGCCGCGCTGGGCGATGTCTACGTGATGGACGCCTTCGGAGCGGCCCACCGTGCGCATGCCTCCACGGAAGGCGCCGTGCGCAAGGCCGGCCTTGCCTGCGCCGGGCCGCTCATGAGCGCGGAGCTGGATGCCTTTGCCCGGGTGCTGGACAAGCCCGAACGTCCGCTGGCGGCGGTCATTGGCGGCTCCAAGGTCTCCACCAAGCTGGGCGTGCTGGAAAATCTGCTGAAGCGCGTGGACAGGCTCATTGTGGGCGGCGGCATTGCCAACACCTTTCTTGCGGCTTCAGGCTTTGGCGTGGGCACGTCCCTGCATGAGCCGGAGCTGATGGATGAGGCGCGGCGCATCATGGCGCAGGCCAGAGAGGCCGGAAAGCGCTTCCCCCTGCCCGTGGACGTGGTGGTGGCTCCCGCTCTGGCGGAAGGCCAGCCGGCCACGGTGGTGGATGTGGACAGCGTGCCCGCTGATCAGATGATTCTGGACATCGGCCCGAAGACAGTGGCCCTGTATGCCGCGGAGCTCCGGGATGCGGCCACCGTGGTATGGAACGGGCCTGTGGGCGCCTTTGAGACCGAGCCCTTTGGCGCGGGCACCAGGGCGCTGGCGGAGGCGCTGGCAGACAGCCCGGCCTTTGTGGTCGTGGGTGGCGGCGACAGCGTGGCCGCAGTGGAGCAGTATGGGCTGGCTGATCGGATGGGATACATTTCCACCGGTGGCGGCGCGTCGCTGGAACTGCTGGAAGGCAAGGTGCTGCCCTCGGTGGCGGCTCTGGAAGATGCTGACAGATAATTGCCGCACGACACGGCAGCTTGCGTGAGAAACCCGCCGCGGGGGTCATCCTGCGGCGGGTTCATCCATGCGATGCCGGCATCCCGCGGGATGCGGATGACAGCGGCAGGCCGGCATGATATGGCGGAAACAGGCGGCAGTGCGGCCGCCACATATCCAAAGGAGGCACCATGCGCCGATTCTATCAGGAAGGCTGGCAGGGCATACAGTTTTCTGCCTTCACGCATGTTTCGTTTTTCCGTCTGGCAGGACCGAAATTCTACGCCACCTTTTATGAGGAACTGTTCCGCCGCTACAATTCATGGAAGGAGCTCCCCCGGCAGTGGCGCGCGGTGAAGGAAGCCAGCGCCCGCTGGATGGCGGCCCTGCTGCTGCGCCTGCGACAGGAGCGCGCCCTGCGGGAGGAGGAACCCTCCCGCGCGCTGTCCATCGGCTGCGGCGTGGGCTATCTGGAAAAGTGCCTGCTGGAATATCTGCCCGGTCTGGAGCTGCATCTGAACGACATCAGCACGGCCGGGCTGCGCTGGATGCGGGAGCGTGTTCCCAATGAGCGCATCTATATCGGCATGCCGCCCAACTGTCTGCCCTCCGCCGTGCGCTATGACGTGATCTATATTGCCAACATCGATCATGTCATTCCCACGCGCCAGTTTGTCCGCCTGCTGGAAGAGCTGCGGGCGCAGCTGCTGCCCGGCGGGCGTATTGTCTGCCTGTCCTCCTCCCTGCTCAAAGAGGAGAATGCTTTTGGACAGGCGGTGAACTGCTTCAAGATTGGCCTGCGCGCGATACTGCATCTTCTGGGCCTGCGGCGGCAGCAGTTCTGGGGCTGGCGGCGCAGCCGCGAGGAATATCAGGACGTTTTCCGTCAGGCTGGGCTGATCAACGTGGAAGACGGGCTGGTGGATCAGGGCGTAGCCGAAGAAGGCTTTGAAACCTATTTCATCTGCGGGGAGGAGTAGGAGCGCTCCGGCGGGCGGCCGCGCCCGCCCTCCGTACCTGGCGGGGACTTGCGCCGGAGAGCACATCCGGCTACTACAGAACAGAGCCCGCGCGGAAGGCCGGGAAGAAGGAGTCCGATGTGATCATTGTCTGCCCCCACTGCGGCTTTCGCCGCGATGTTCCCGAAGAGCGCATTCCCGCCGGAGCGGTCATGGCCACCTGCCCGCATTGCCGCCACCGCTTCCGCTTTATTGAAAAAACGGAGGATTCCGCCTCTGCTTCTCCTGCCGCCTCTGCTTCTCCTGCCGCCCCTTCCGCCGCGCCGGCCCCGCAGGACGCGCCGTGCGGGGAGAGAGAGACCGCATCCCGTGCGGACATGCCTGCGGCGGGAGACGATCCCCTGCCGCCGGGGGCGCGCATCCCGCATCAGGATGGCAGGCCCGAGACGGCGAATCCGGCGCCGCGCATGGAGAAGCCGGGCGAAGCCGGCGGGAAGGCCGCCACAGCTCCGGACGCGGAAGACAGCGGTGCGACAGGCACGCCGTGGGACAGGGCGCCCGAGCAACTGGGCGGTATCGCCGCCTTTTATGAGACCTGCCTGCGGGTTATGTTTGCCGCGCCGCACTTCTTCAGCCGCCTGAATCCCACGGCGCACCAGCTCCGTCCCCTGAGCTTCTTCCTTGTGGTCAGCGTGTTGCAAATTGTGCTGGAGCGGTTCTGGGGGCAGGCGCTGGTCTCCTTCCTCATGTCCAGCTCCACCGATGATCCCCAGCTCCGGCAGCTTGCGGACATGCTGTCACTCACGGAGAACGCCGTACTGGCGCTGATCATGCGCACGGCGGTGCTGACCTGCCAGCTGTACATCACGGCGGCCATCTATACCTTTCTGCTGCGTTTTCTGGCACCGGGGAAGCAGAATTTCCCCATGATTTTCCAGGTTGTGGCCTATGCCGCCGCGCCGGAGGTGCTCAGTATCGTCCCCCTGCTGGGCTCTGCCGCCGGCATGATCTGGTCCGTGGCCTGCTGCGTGATTGGCCTGCGGCATGCGCTGCGCCTGAGCTGGCCGCAGGCCTTCGGCGCCGTGCTGCCCATCTATGTGCTGCTTCTGCCTGTGGTGCTGAAGCTTGCCGCCGGCATGGCCGCCATGTAGCTGCATCCTCTGCCGGGGCCGCGTCAGCCTGTCAGGCGGGCCAGCCTGTCGCGCAGGGCCGTGGCTCTGGTTCTGCCGATGCCGGGCAGTCGCATCAAATCTTCCAGCGTGGCCATGCGCATGGCCTCGACCGAGCCAAAGGCCTCCCACAGCAGGCGCGCCGTGGCCGGGCCAATGCCGTGCAGGCGCATGATCTCGCCGGAAAGCGCGGCTCCCTCCCGCGCGCGCCTGTGCCCGCCGATGGCGAAGCGGTGCGTCAGGTCCCGGATATGCTGGAGGAAGAGCAGTTCCTGAGAGCCCTCCCGCAGGGGAAGAGGGTTGCTTCTGCCGGGGAGGAAGATGCGGTCGGCCACATTGCCCGCACGGCGATCGGCGCGCCCCTGTCCGTCGCGGGCCTTGGCTATGCCAGCCAGCGCAAACAGGCCGGCTCGTCCGGCCATGTCCAGCGCACGGGCCACGGCGGCAATCTGTCCCCGGCCGCCGTCAATAAGCAGCAGGTCCGGCCACGGCGGCCCGGATTCCAGCCGCCGCGCCGTCCACGCGGCCAGCGTGCCGCAGTCGTCGCCGCCATCGGGCATGGCGTACTGCCGGTACTGATCCCTTGCCGGCTTTCCATCCTCAAAGACCACCAGACCCACGCGCGTATTCCGTCCCCCGGTGTGGGAGACATCCACGCATTCGATGCGGCGCGGCGCGGCGGAAAGATGCAGGGCCGCCCGCAGGCGCTGGAGCATGCCGCCGTCCTGACGGCGCGCGGCCTCGCGGGCATTGGCGGCGGCCACGTCCACAAGCTGGTTCTCTTCCGCCGTGCGCGGGGCGGAGAGCCGCACGGGGCCGCCCCTGCGCTCGCCAAGGCTCTGTTCCAGCAGGCCGGCACTGCACGGCGCGTCGGTGTCCGCCGCCGTGCCGGCGGCATCATCCTCATCCGTCCTTTCTTCTTCCGCAAAGAGGCTTTCCGGCAGCCAGGGCAGGATGATGCGCGGCGGCGGTGTGGCATCCATATAGTACTGGGCGGTAAAGGCCAGCAGCAGTTCCGGCGCATCGTCCAGCGTCAGGCCCGCCCAGTGGAAGGCCCGTCCGCCCTGAAGAGCGCCGCCGCGCAGAAAGACGATGCCCAGCCCCAGCCCGTTGTCGCCGGCATGCAGGCCGATGGCATCCATGTCGCCGCCCCCGGGGAGCACGGCCGCCTGCCGTTCCACCGTGGTGCGCACGGCCGCGAGCTGATCGCGCAGCAGGGCGGCCCGCTCAAAATCCAGAGCGTTGGCGGCGGCCTGCATGTCGGCAGTCAGACGTTCCTGAAGCGGGCCGCCGCGTCCGGAAAGCAGCGCGGCCACATTGCGGACGCTTTCGTGATATGTCTCCTGCGTAACAAGGCCGGCGCAGGGGGCCGGGCACTGTCCCATGTGGTGGTACAGGCAGGGCCGCGTCCGGTTGCGCATGGCTTTGTCCGTGCAGCGGCGCAGGCCGAAGGCGCGGTGCAGGATCTTCCATGTTTCACGGGCGGCCGGCGCGGAGGTGAAGGGGCCGAAATACTGCGCCCCGTCCCGGCGGGTTCTGCGCACAATTTCCAGACGCGGAAAGGCGGCGCGCATATCCAGCCGGAAGAGGGCGTACTGCTTGTCATCCCGCAGGACGATGTTGTAGTGCGGGCGGTGCTTCTTGATCAGGCTGGCCTCCAGCAGCAGGGCCTCCTTTTCCGTAGTGGTGGAGAGCGTTTCCAGGCTGACGGCGCGGCGGAGCATGGCGGCTGTCTTGGCGGGCACGTCGTCGCGGAAGTAGGAAAGGACGCGGCGGCGCAGGATGCGGGCCTTGCCAACATAGATGATGCGTTCCCTGTCGTCCTTGTACCAGTAGACGCCGGGGGTGTTGGGGATGGTGTCGGGGGATGGGCGTTGCATTCGCTATGGATAGGCCGGGCGCGCGGCCCTGTCAAAGCCGCCGTGGCCCCGGTACAGGGGGCGAGGGTTTAAAAAATTGGCATGCCGGCGGCAGGGCGCGCTGCACCGCCGGAGGGCGCCATGCGGCGCGGAGCGGGAAAAATCAATAATAGAGAGTTGTTAGGGAAAAAAATTATTTTTTCGAGAGTTTTTTTAAGAAAGCGTTTTCGCTGCGGAATTTTATATGTTGGCGGAAACGGTAAAAATTTTTGCACAAAAAGGCTTGCAAGGCCTTAGACAATCCCCTATATAGCAACCAAGTGCAACGCACACAAGCGACCCGAAAGGGTTGTACGTCGTAAAAATCAAAAGGATGGTAACACTATGAAAAAGCTTGCTACGCTTCTCCTCGCCGCGGGCATGGTTTTCGGCGCCGCTACCGGTGCTTCCGCTATCGACTTCAAGGCCAAGGGCCAGTGGATCATGGAATTCACCGGCGCTGACAACACCAACTTCACCGAAGACGGCTACGGCAGGGACGGCAAGAACGATAACTTCGACGCCCGCCAGCGCGTGCGTTTGCAGTTGGACGCCGTGGCTTCCGAAGCCCTGTCCGGCACCGTGTACTTTGAAATGGGCGACCAGGTGTGGGGCCAGGCCAAGAGCGGCGGCGCTCTGGGCGCTGACGGCAAGGTCGTGGAAGTGAAGCAGGCCTACATCGACTGGATCGTGCCCAACACCGACCTGAAGCTGCGCATGGGCCTCCAGGGCATCAAGCTGCCCAACTTCGCCAACGGCGCTTCCCAGATTCTGGACGACGACATGGCCGGCATCACCGCCTCCTATGCCTTCAATGAAAACGTGGCCGTCACCGCCTTCTGGGCCCGTCTGTACAATGACAACGGGATAGCAAAGAAGAATGCCGATGGTGGCTATACCTGGTACAACGCCAACGAAAATGACAACGCCGACATGTTCGCCCTGCTCGTGCCCATGACCTTCGACGGCGTGAAGGTGACCCCCTGGGTGGCCTATGCTGCCATCGGCGCCAACACCACAAACTTTAAGGAGCTTGCTGAAACGGGTCCCTCTCTCGACTGGTTCAATAGAGGCATCGAGACCTACAAACCCAAAAAGGCCAACGATGTGAATCCCTACTATGATTTCATCGCTGCCGGCCTGACCGGTGAAATCACCATGGCCGATCCCTTCCGCTTCGCCTGGGATTTCAACTACGCTTCTCTGACCACGGGCGACGACTATGCGAAGCGTCAGGGCTGGTACGGCACCATCCTCGGCGAATACAAGATGGATTGGGGTACCCCCGGTCTGTACGCCTGGTATGCTTCCGGTGAAGACGGCGACCACACCAACGGTTCCGAACAGATGCCCTACTTCGACCCC
The DNA here is from genome assembly GCA_029008115.1 of Desulfovibrionaceae bacterium. GTDB lineage: Bacteria > Desulfobacterota > Desulfovibrionia > Desulfovibrionales > Desulfovibrionaceae > JAQVCS01. The sequence continues at coordinate 26,386 of JAQXJC010000038.1, forward strand.
AACGGCACCGACGGCTACTCCAACCTGGCCAACAGTGGCAACAAGTACCTCGCTCCCAATGAAGCCCTTCTCGGCCGTTCCTGGCAGGGCACCTGGGGCATCGGCGCCCGCGTCAAGGACGTGAGCTTCCTCGACGGCCTGAAGCACACCTTCCGTGTGAACTTTATCCAGGGCACCAACGACAAGGACGGCGTACGTAATCTGCGCAGTGAGAAGGTCTACATCAACAACCTGTCCACCGATGAAAGCGCGCTGGAAATCGGCCTGAGCAACAGCTACAAGGTGTACGAAAACCTCGACTTCTACACCGACTTCTCCTACCTGGCTCTGTGGCAGGATGAAAACCTGCGCAAGGGTGTCAGCCAGGCCGATGCCTGGAACGCCACTGCCGCCTTCGTGTACAGCTTCTAATCCTTTGGGATTGGCAGCCTAGCCTGCACTGTAAGGGGCTCCCGCATGGGAGCCCCTTTTTTGTTGTGCGGAAGATTGCGGCAGCCGGCGGTTCCCGCATGTATCTGCCGGGAATTTTCTGGATATTCTGTGGACTATGTCTGGATTCCCTGTTTTTTTCAGGGAAAGGCTGTCTTTTCCCCCGGAATGGTGTATCCTGTTCGGAAGCCCTGTGCGGAATCTTTCTCCGTGTCTGCCAGTCCGTCCCAAGGAGGGTCCCCATGCCGCCGCGTTCCGCCATACGACATGCCGCGCTGTTCCTGTTCCTGCTGCTGATGCTGGGGTGCTGTATCCTGCCTGCCGTTGCCGCCGCGTCCACCGCGCCCGCCGCCCGCTATGGGGAGCTGAAGGAGGCGGTGACACGGTTGAAGGCGGATGCGCGGCGTTCACAGTGGCGCGCCCCGTGGGAAGAGCTGGCCGCAACGTTTGAGCGGCTGGCCGAAGGGAATCCCCGCTGGAAGAATGCTCCGGCGGCGCTGTTCCGGGCGGCCCAGTGCCGCGAGGAGCTGTCCCGCCGTTCCCTGCTGAAGGCGGATCGGCTGAAGGCCGCGCGGCAGTATTGCGCTGTGGCTGAGCGTCATCCGCACTCCGTGCTGGCGGATGACGCCCTGCTGGCGGCGGCGCGGCTGTATGCCGGGCCGCTGAAAGACTGGAACACAGCGGCGGCCCTGCTGGACGCGATAGAATCCCGCTATCCCCGGGGCGATATGCTTGGAGCG
>JAQXJC010000039.1 GCA_029008115.1 Desulfovibrionaceae bacterium
CTATCAAAAAATAAAATTCACCTGTTATCTTAATCTCTACCAAATATATCGCGCGTATATACTTTGTGCGCCACATCATTCAGCATAGAATCATATCTATTGGCCAGAATACAATCAGATCTCATTTTAAATATTTCAAGATCATTCACAACTTCATGCTCAAAGAATGTGCTGCCATTTTCAAGTGATGGTTCATAAATGATCAGATTCACTCCATGTTCTGTCAGACGCTTCATAACGCCCTGTATGCTGCTTTGACGAAAATTATCGCTATTGCTCTTCATAGTCAGCCGATATATGCCAACAGTCACAGCTTTTTTCTGTATAGTCGCGGCATGGTTCATCTCCGCATCATATCCCGCGCGCTGCAATACTCTATGCGCAATAAAATCCTTACGGGTACGGTTGCTCTCTACAATAGCCTGAATGATGTTTTGCGGTACATCAGCATAATTTGCAAGGAGCTGTTTCGTATCCTTGGGCAGGTAGTAGCCGCCGTAGCCAAAGGAAGGATTGTTATACTGGGTACCTATACGCGGATCGAGCCCTACCCCTTCGATAATCGCCTGCGAATCAAGATTTTTCATCTCTGCATAGGTATCCAGCTCGTTAAAATAGCTTACCCGCAGCGCCAGATATGTATTAGCAAAGAGCTTTACTGCTTCCGCTTCCGTTAATCCCATAATGCGGACAGGTACATCCTGCTTTATTGCACTTTCCTGCAACAGAGCTGCAAATTGTTCTGCCGCTTTTTGCATGGTGGCATCACCCTTCGGACAGCCCACGATAATGCGCGAAGGATACAAATTATCGTATAATGCGCGGGACTCTCGTAAGAACTCCGAGCTAAAGAGGATGTTCCCGCAGTTATACTTTTGTCGGATTGATTCAGTATATCCCACAGGGATAGTAGATTTTATGACAATGACAGCATCCTTGTTAACAGAGCGAATCAGCTCTATGACGGACTCTACAGCAGAGGTATCGAAAAAGTTCTGCCGCACATCGTAATTCGTGGGTGTCACCACTACGACCAGTTCGGCATTCCTGTACGCTTCTGCCCCATCCACGGTAGATGTCAGATGTCACTCCTTATGGGCGAGGTACTCTTCCAATTCCACATCCTGTATGGGAGAAATGCGACGATTGATCTTCTCCACTCGTTCCGGCAGGATATCGACAGCTGTTACGCTATTATGCTGCGCAAGCAGCACTGCAAGAGATAATCCAACATAGCCAGTTCCGGCAATTGCGATATTCATATCGTATCCTTCTCCATCAAAATTTCATTTACCATGATATTTTTCTTACTTCATGTAGAAATCATGATACCATTCTGCAAATTTTCTTAATCCATCCCGTAGTGGGGTACTTGGCTTAAAGCCAAAATCCAGTTCCAGGGCGGAAGTATCAGCATAGGTCACTGGAACGTCTCCCGGCTGCATGGGTACAAGCTTTGTATGCGCTTCAAAATTATAATCCTGTGGCAGAACCTTTGCCCTGACCAGTTCTTGCTGAAGAATAGTAACAAAATCCAAAAGATTTTCCGGCTTATTATTGCCAATATTATATATGCGATAGGGAGGGACAGGCAGCCCATCTTCCCCAACGGCACGTACAGGTGGAGACTGCATAATGCGTACTACGCCCTCAACAATATCATCAATATATGTGAAATCTCGTTTGCAGTTGCCGTAATTAAAAATCTGAATCTCCTTCCCAGCTCTTAGTTTGTCTGTAAAACCAAAGTAAGCCATATCTGGCCGTCCAGCCGGGCCATATACTGTAAAGAAACGTAATCCCGTACTGGGAATATCGTATAATTTGGCATAGGCATGGGCCATAAGCTCATTACTCTTCTTTGTAGCGGCGTATAAGCTAACGGGATTATCTATCTTATCGTCCGTAGAATACGGCACTTTTTTATTCATGCCATATACAGAAGAGCTGGAAGCATATACAAAATGCTCAATACCAGACTGCCCATTATCATAGGAATGCCGACATGCTTCCAGCAGATTATAAAACCCTATAATATTAGATTCGATATATGCATCTGGATTGGTAATGGAATACCGTACCCCCCAGCCTGTGCGGCAAGATTCACCACCACGGTAGGCTTGTATGTTTCAAATATATCGTCAATCATACTTTTGTCTGCAATATCGCCTTTAATAAATACCCATGCGCAGTTTGCATTCTCGGCAGCAAGTCTCTCGATCTGAGCACGGTGATATTCTTTGATGCTGACATCGCAGTAGTCATTCATACAATCGATGCCAATAATATTGACAGCACCGGACGATCGGATAAGATCACAAGCAAGATTTGCACCGATAAATCCAGCCACCCCAGTGATCAATATTGTCATAGACATAGCATTTCTCTTATCTATATGTTTATATACCATTTAGCAGAAAAATAAAAGCATACCAATAATTATCTAATACACAAGACTCGACTTCCTCATGGATATCGAAAAAGTTCCGCTGTGAATCGTACTTTGTGAACGCGACTCACCACCAATTCCCCAGTACTGTACGCTTTCATTCCATCGAGTGTGGCCGTAAGATTCAGCTCCTTATAGCAAGATATTCTTCCAGCTCTGTATCCTGCATAGGGGAAATGCGCCTCTTTATATTCTCCACCTTCTTCGGCGGGATATCCATCGCCATCACCCTGTTGCGCTGGGAAAGAAGCATCGCCATAAGAGTCCCACATAGCCGGTGCCGGCAACTATAATGTTCATGATTTGTCTTCATTCAACACGCCTCCACCGCAAAGGAAGGAACAGGCACGGAATTGCAGGACGTATTTGTTCAACAAGATATTCTGCTGAAATAACTCCGATATAGTGTATGCCTAAACAGTATAGCAGGCAATCCCCTCCTCTGCTTGCATCATTTTTCTAGTAAAAACAGTATATTGTGATACCATATCTATTTCTCACCGGGCTCACCGACAGTATACCTGCTTACACTATTCGTATTTTTCCCATATATTGCATCTATATTTTACCCTGATCACGCCAGCTTTTCCCCCTGCTCCGGCGCGTCGGCGCCAGCCGTCGCAATATCAAGAAATCCGCTCACGGCATCGGTCGCTGCCAGCAGAGCCCCCTGCTCCAGGTGGGCGTAGCGCATGGTGATGCGCGGATCGCTGTGCCCCAGCAGGCGCTGCACGGCATACAGGGAATGCCCGGTATTCACCAGAATACTGGCAAAGGTATGCCGCAGGTCATGAATCCGCACATCGGCAAGGCCCAGCTGCCGCCGCAGACGATCCCAGAAGGCATAGATGTCGGAAATGGGGTGCCCGGGCGTGCGTCCGGGAAACAGCCACGGGCACTCCGGCCTGCGGGGCAGCTCCCTGAGAATGCCGATGGCATCTTCGGAAAGGGCTATGTAGCGGGGCCGGTTGGATTTTGACAGGGGAACCGTCAGGATGCGCTGCTCCAGATGCACATGCTCCCAGCGGGCCCGCAAAATTTCGCTTTTGCGCGCACCGGTCAGCAGCAGGAGCTGCACGGCCCGGGCCTCCGGCCGCGGCGAGCACTGGAGGGCACGCAGCAGCTCCTGCGCCTCCTCATGCGACAGGTAGCGCTCACGCAGCTGCCGCAGAGGGAATCCGGAAACGTCCCTGCAAGGAGAACGCGATATGGCCTCCCACGATACGGCGAGCGAGCACAGGCTCTTGAAGACGCTCAGAATGCGATTGCAGGTAGCCGGCGCAAGCCCCTGCCCTGCCAGATGCTGCAGCCATTTCTCTACCTCCTTTCGCGAGATGTTTCGCAGGCTGCGGGCGGCAAAGACCGGCAGGATATGCTGGCTGAGGATACGCTCGTCCACCTCCCAGCTGCGCTTGCGCAGGCGGATATGGGGAATATACACGGTGCGCACAAAATCACCGCAGCGCACGGAGGTTGACTTCTTGACACGGCTGGAACGTTGTTGCAGCTTTTTCCGAGACATGTACATCTCTCCTGTATACTGTGAGTGAGAAAAGTCTAACGCCCCCTGCCCTCCACACCTCCTTTCTTTGTACCCGCATAGTACTGGATAACGGAAGCACGGAAAGTCCCATCGATCCGGAGCCGCATGACAGCTGCCCAGCCGTAGTTCGCATGACAATCTCGCGCCCGGCTGATTTTCTGCAACAACGGCAGGAAATCTCCTGAATGAATTTTCTCCCGACTAGTTGGGCGTGGCTATGCCCTTCTGACAGTATACATCATAAAAAAGCCGTTCCAAGGCATCCCCGGAGCGGCTTTTTCTCATGCTTCAAAACCTATTGTGCGGTCAATCCTCACTGGCACCTCGGCATTTGACCTGTTCATGAACGCGCCCCACCGGGAGCGGCGACTCCTGCGGGGCGAAAACGCCGAACCCAGCGTCGGGGGGACTTGCCCAGAGACGGCTCGGCGCACGTGCCGCACCAGCTGCGTCTTCCAGAGCCACACGCGCATCTGGCATGTAAAAACGCAAGAAGCCCAAGGAGCTAGAACATCCTTGGGCTTCTTTGACACCACATTGGTGCCGAGGGCGGGACTCGAACCCGCACAGCATTCGCCACTGCCACCTCAAGACAGCGTGTCTACCAATTCCACCACCTCGGCACGAAGGAATACATATAAAAAATACCGACGCCTGGCAAGTATTTTTTTGTCATTTGCCGGAAAATAAAAGGCCCGCCGAAGCGGGCCTGTTCCATGCCAGTCAGGGCAAAAAGACTAGGAAGCCTTCTTGCTGTTCTTCAGCCAGGACATCATGCCGCGCAGGTTGGCGCCGACCTTTTCAATCTGATGTTCGGCGTTCATGCGACGCATGGCGGTGAAGGTAGGATAGCCGGTGCGAGCTTCCAGGATGAAGTTCTTGGCGAAGGTGCCGTTCTGGATTTCGGTCAGCACCTGCTTCATTTCCTTCTTCACGCTTTCCGTGATCAGGCGGGGGCCGGTCACATAGTCGCCATATTCAGCCGTATTGCTGATGGAGTAGCGCATGCGGCCCATGCCGCCTTCATACATCAGGTCAACAATCAGCTTCATTTCGTGCATGCACTCGAAATAGGCCATTTCGGGCTGGTAGCCAGCTTCCACCAGCGTTTCGAAGCCAGCCTTGATCAGGGCGGTCACGCCGCCGCAGAGCACGGCCTGTTCGCCAAAGAGGTCGGTTTCCGTCTCTTCGCGGAACGTGGTCTCAATGGTGCCGGAACGGGTGCCGCCAATGCCCTTGGAGTAGGCAAGCGCACGCTGAAGGGCTTCGCCGCTGGCATCCTGATAGATGGCAACCAGGTTCGGCACACCGCCGCCTTCCGTGAAGGTGCGGCGCACCAGATGGCCGGGGCCCTTGGGAGCGATCATGAAGACGTCCACATCCTTCGGGGGCACAATCTGGTTGAAGTGGATGTTGAAGCCGTGGGCAAAGAGCAGGCAGTCGCCGGGCTTCAGGTTGGGCTCGATGTCCTTCTTGTACACGGCGGCCTGCACTTCGTCAGGCAGCAGGATCATGATCAAATCAGCCTTGGCGGCAGCTTCGGCGGCGGAAACGGGCTCGAAGCCGTTTTCTTTGGCCAGCTCGTAGTTGGCGCCGCCGGGGCGCTGGCCGACGATAACGTTCACGCCAGATTCGCGCAGATTCTGGGCGTGGGCATGGCCCTGACTGCCGTACCCGATGATGGCAACGGTCTTACCTTTCAGAACATTAAGGTCGGCATCCTGATCATAATAGACTTTCATGACAATCCTCTATACTCACACAGGTTTGATAAACCCCCGCCGCAACCACGGCGGCGGGGCAATTCCTAGGCATCCGGCTGCATGGAGCGGCGCATGGCCACGGAGCCGGTGCGGGCAAGCTCCTTAATGCCAAAACGCTGGAACAGGCTGATAATGGCCTGCAACTTCTCCGCATTGCCGGTAGCCTCGATGGTCATTTCGTTGGGGCTGACGTCCACGACCTTGCAGCGGAAGATGTCCACCATGCGCAGGATTTCGCCACGCATGGATGATTCCGCCTGCACCTTCAGGAGCATCATTTCCCGCTCCACGGCCGCAAGTTCGTTGAAGTCCACCACCTTGATCACCGTCACCAGCTTGTGCAGCTGCTTGATGATCTGCTCCACAATCTGCTCGTCGCCGCTTGTGGTGACAGTCATGTGCGAAACGCCAGACTCCAGCGTCGGCGCCACGTTCAGCGATTCGATATTGAAACCGCGCCCGCTGAACAGACCCGCCACGCGGGAAAGCACGCCGGGTTCGTTTTCCACCAGCACGGAAAGAACATGTCTCATGGCAACCTCCCCGCTAGACCAACAGCATTTCGTCCAGCGCCGCGCCGGCGGGGACCATGGGATACACGTTTTCCTCGCGCTCCACCCGCACGTCTATAATGGCGGGATTGGGCGACGCGAGCGCTTTCCGCAGCACTTCCTCCAGCATGGATGCTTCCGTAATGCGGTAGCCTTCCACGCCATAGGCTTCGGCCAGCTTCACAAAGTCGGGCTGGGCCTCCATGTTGGTGTAGCTGTAATTGCGGTCAAAGAACAACTCCTGCCACTGACGAACCATGCCGAGATGCTGGTTGTTCAAAATCAGGATTTTGACCGGCAGCTTGTTGTAGGCCACCGTGGCCAGCTCCTGAATGTTCATCTGGATGGAACCGTCGCCGGCAATGTCCACCACCAGCTTGTCGGGGAAGGCCATCTGCGCGCCCATGGCTGCCGGGAAACCGTAGCCCATGGTGCCAAGGCCGCCGGACGTCAGGAGCGTGCGCGGGCGCGTGAAGGTATAGAACTGCGCGGCCCACATCTGGTTCTGGCCCACTTCCGTGGCGATGATGGCATCGCCTCCGGTCAGCTTGTACAGCAGCTCCACCACGGCCTGGGGCTTGATGTCGCCGCCCTCCTGATAGGTGAGCGGCTTGTCCTGCTTCCAGCCTTCCAGCGTTTTCAGCCATTCCGCATGTCTGGACGGCCAGTCCACGGCTTCCTTGCGGGCGCGGCAGATTTCCAGCAGTCCCGCCAAGGACTGGGCGCAGTCGCCCACCACCGGCACATCCACCTCCACGTTCTTGCGGATGGACGTGGGGTCGATATCGATGTGTACAATGCGGGCATGGCTGGCGAAGGCGGAGATGCGGCCGGTCACGCGGTCGTCAAAGCGCACGCCGACAGCCAGCAGCAGGTCGGCATTGTTCAGCGCCATATTGGCGGCATACGCACCGTGCATGCCCACCATGCCCAGCCACAGCTCATCATCGGCCGGGAAGGCGCCCAGCCCCATCAGCGTGGATACCACCGGAATGCGCAGCTCCCGCGAGAGCTGCGTGAGCACTTCGGCAGCATCGGAGGTGATGACCCCGCCGCCGGCCAGAATCACCGGACGACTGGCCCTGGCCAGCTCTTCAACAGAGCGGCGCAGCTGGTTCAGGTTGGGTTTGTAGGTGGGATTGTAGCTGCGCATGTAGACGTCTTCCGGCCAGACGAATTCCGTCGAGGCCAGCATCACGTCCTTGGGCAGGTCTACCAGCACGGGCCCCGGACGGCCGGAGCGCGCCAGGAAGAAGGCCTGCCGCAGCACCCTGGCCAGATCGCGTATGTCTTTCACCAGAAAATTGTGCTTGGTGCAGGGACGGGTAATCCCCACAATGTCCACTTCCTGAAACGCATCGTTGCCAATCAGCTTGGTGGGCACCTGCCCAGTCAGAACAACCAGGGGTATGGAGTCGCAGTAGGCCGTGGCTATGCCCGTCACCGTATTCGTGGCACCAGGGCCGGAGGTGACCAGGCACACCCCAACCTTGCCAGAGGCGCGGGCATAGCCATCGGCCGCATGGACCGCAGCCTGCTCATGCCGTACCAGTACGTGTCTGATTTCCGGATGACGCGGAATTTCGTCATAAATGTCAATGATCGCACCGCCCGGATAGCCGAACAGCACGTCCACACCTTCCCTCTTCAACGACTCAAGCAGAATCTGCGTACCCTTCAGTTCCATGCGCGCCTCCTAGGCACTCAGGCGATCAAGCATCGCCACCATCCGCGTCTTGTTTTCCAGCTTCTGCTTCTTCAGCTGCTTCAGCGTCTGATCTTCCGTAGGCGTCAGGAACGCCTTGGTCATGAGCTTCTCCACCTGCTTCGTGTACAGCTGATGATCTTCCCACAGCTCCTTCAGTTCAGGCTCGGTGGCGGAAAACTTCTCAATCAGTTCGATTTGGCGCTGATCCATAAGGGCCTCCTGCTATAGCAGTTTTTCATCTCCCGGAGGAGACGCTCTTAATGCATGGTCATGGCGTATTGGGCCAGGGAGCTGACGATGACACGATCTGCCAGCTCAATGGCAAACAGCACCACGACCGGGGAAAAGTCTATGCCGCTCGTGTAGGTGAACGGCAGGGCCTTGCGCACCCGGTAGAACACGGGCTCGGTCAGCTGGCGGATGACCCTCACCACAGGGTTATAGGGATCGGGATGTATCCACGACATGAGCGCGGAAGCCAGCACCACCCAGAAATACAGTTTCAGCGCGATGCCCGCCAGAAAGGCCACGGCGGACAGAGCGTTGGCAAAAAGAATCATGGTTTTCTCCGAAAAGTCCCGTTGATGCGCAATTTTCCTTTGCTGGAATACAGCATACCCGCACATTTCAGGATTGCCAAGGGAATATTCCACATTTTCGACAAAAATGTTAACACGCCGCCGTCTGGCCAGCCCTCATCCCGCCTGCCGGCGGCACGGCAAGCATGGAACGCACGCGATCTTCCAGCTCCGCATAGCTGGCAACGGCAATGCCGGCGCGCAGCCCGGGGTTGCCAAAGGCCGCAAAGCGCACACCGGCGGCTGCGGCGGCCGCCATGTCATGCGGGCTGTCCCCCACGAACAGCATCTCCTCCGGCGCGCAGGCCCAGCGGTGCAGAATCAGCTCCAGACCCTCGGGCGAGGGTTTGGGGGCGGCCTGATCCGCCGTCACCACGGGATCGAACAGGGCTTCCAGATCAAAGCGCCGCAGGATGCGGCCCATGCCGCCGCCCACACGATTGGTATTCACGCCCAGGCGCAGTCCCTCCCGCAGCATGGCGTCCGCAAACTCGCGGAACTGTGGCATGAGGGTAAGCATGGGAAAGATGTCCCGCTGATACACCACCACATGCGCGCATACGTAATCCAGCTGCCCATGCAGCTCCGGCGGCGTAATATACTCCATAGCCTGCCGCGCCGTGGCCATATAGGTATAGGCTTCCTGTTCCGGCGTCAGCGGCGGCAGGCCGAAATACCGCAGAATGCGGTTGTAGAACTCCGCATTGGCGGCGCGCGAATCAATCATCACGCCATCGCAGTCGAACACAATCCCTTTCAGCGGCGCAATCTCCGCCCTGTCTCCACGCAGTGCGCTCACGCTGGCTCCGTCCGGCAGAAAAGAAACGTCTTGTCCCAGTCAGGGAAGGACGGTACAGGCGCCTTCTTTCCCAGCGCACGCCACACGGGCACGCGCGCCACGCGGCAGACCGCGCCTGAAGGCGCGCCCAGGCAGCTCCGCATGGCCTCATCTGCCGGAGAGAAGACAATGTCCCCTTCCTGTTCCATTCCGTCCGCCATATCCGCATGCACCAGCAGCGCCGTACCATCCGGCAGGAAGAGCGCGGCCTGCTCCAGCATCACGCGCCACGGCGGCAGCAGACCGGCATCCACGCGCAAGGGCTGGGAGGCGGGATCAGCCAGCGGGCCGAAGTCCTCCACCGCATCCCCCTCGCCCAGAGCTCCTTCCAGCAAACTGCCTGAACAGTGGCGCGCCAGGTCGCGCAGTTCCAGCACGCGCTCTTCCAGCAGCCATGCCCAGATCAGCACCTTCTGCCCGCGCAGACGGGCCTGCCGCAGCGCTTCCGCGCCCGGCGCCGCGCCTTCTCCCGTGCGCATGAACTGCCGCAGCTCCTCCTGTTCCGCCGCCTGCCGTGCGGCCCGCGCCCCTCCCTGCATAACAGACAGCGCCTGCAGGGGCACGCCGGAAAGAGCCGCGCTTTCCATGGCGCGCATGTCGCGCAGGCACAGCGCCGCCTCCCGCTCGCTGAAGGGATAGCCTTCCGGCGTAAAGCGCTGCCTGCCGTCCCCGCCGTCCGCCGGCAGGCCCGGCCACAGTCTCAGCCAGCCCTGCCATGCGGCAAGCTCCGGCCGCAGGGCGGGATGCAATTCTGGGAAACAAACTACTGCTGTCATGCATTCTCCTTGCGCTTGCAATACTGTGCCCGGAGGCCCGCCGGAACGGCGACCCCGCGGGCCTTCCCCGGCCGGAACGAACCGGGGGCTTCCTGTTCAGGTATAATGTAAACAGCTTCAGCGCCTGTCAACCGCAGGCCAGGCCAGACCAAGATGCTCCGCAATGATGGCGGGGGGCATGTCTTCACGCTCGGCATCGGCACGGGTGGCCTCTCCGGAAAGCACCAGGATAAAATCAATGCCCGCATTTTCCGCCAGTTTCTTGTCCGTCATGAGGCGGTCTCCCGCCATGACCATGGCTTCGCGCGGATAGCGGGCCAGCAGCGGCGCCAGCACGCGCGGATCCGGCTTGCCAAAGACAAACTGCGGCACGCGGCCCGTTGCGGCCTCGTACAGCTTTATCATGCTTCCCACGTCCGGCAGGGGCCCTTCCGGCGAGGGGCAGACAAAGTCGGGATGCGTCGCCAGAAAAAGCACGTCCCTCTTTTGCAGAAGCAGGGCCGAGCGCGCCAGCTTTTCGTAGGTCAGCTCCGTGTCATAGGCCAGAATAACGGCCTGCGCCCCTTCCTCCGTCTGCGCCAGCTCCGGCATGCGCTCCGCAAGATCACGCCGGAAGTCGCTGTTGCCCACCACGTAGGCCGTGCCAATCCTCCGCTCCCGCAGGAAGTCCACCAGCGGCGTGACGGGAGAGAGAAGCCGCTCCCGCGTGGCGGGAATGCCCATGCCGTTCAGCTTCCTGACGTAGGTGTCCGGCGCCTTGGATGTATTATTGCTGAGAAAGAAGAAATCCAGATGCTCCCAGTGTGCGCGGATAAAGGACACCGCCCCCTCAATGGGGCGATCTCCCAGATAGACGGTACCATCCATATCCAGCACAACGCAACGCTTCTTTGTCCAGTCCATGAAAACGCGCTCCTCCCACATAGGAATCCTTCAAGCATACACGCCCTGCGCGCACGAGGCAAGCCTGTCCGCACAGCCGCAACAAATATAACGTGCGCGCGAGTGAGGGCCTGTCCACCCTTGACTGGATTTCTGGAAAGGTCTACAACCTTGGAATCTTTTTTCGTTTTACAATAATTTCTCTCAAAATATTTTCACATGCGAAGATTCATGCCCCTTGCGGCATGGGAGGCACGGTGAAAGAAACTACAGTAGTCATCATTGGCGGCGGCGCCACCGGGGCAGGCATTCTGCGCGATTTGAGCATGCGCGGCGTAAGGGCCATCCTGCTGGAACAGGGCGGACTGGCGCACGGCACAAGCTCGCGCTTCCACGGCCTGCTGCACAGCGGCGGGCGCTATGCCGTGGGGGACAATGAGGCCGCGCGCGAATGTATTGAGGAAAATACCATCCTGCGCCGCGTGGGCAGGGAATGCGTGGAGGAGACGGAGGGATTCTTCGTCCTCACGCCGCAGGACGATCCCGCCTACGTGGACGGCTGGGTGGAGGCCTGCGACAGGGCCGGCATCCGGGCGGAACAGGTGGACGTGGCCGAGGCCCGGCGCCTGGAGCCGAATCTGGCCCCCGATATTCTGGCCGTCTACCGCGTGCCCGATGCCTGCGTGGACGGCTTCCGGCTGGTCTGGCACAATGCCTGCTCCGCCCGCAGATATGGCGGGGAGCTGCTCACCTACCACCGGGTGACGGGCATCGAGCAGCAGGGCGGCCGCATCCGGGGCGTCACCGCGCGCAACATGATCAGCGGCGAGGACGTGCGCATAGCCTGCGACGTTGTGATCAATGCCGCCGGTTCCTGGGCGGGACAGGTGGCGCAGCTGGCCGGACTGGACGTGCGCGTCTCTCCCGACCGAGGCACGCTCATTGCCTTCAACCACCGCTTCACTTCCCGCGTCATCAACAGGCTGCACAAAAGCTCGGACGGCGATATTTTCGTCCCGCACGGTTCCATTACCATTCTGGGGACAACCTCTTCCGCCACGGACAGGCCGGACAGCACCACGCCCACCAGCGCCGAGGTGCTGCGCCTGCTGGAGCTGGGGCGCCCCCTGTTCCCGCATATCGGCAGCTACCGCATCCTGCGCGCCTTTGCGGGCACGCGCCCGCTCTATGACGCCGGCGGCGCGGGCGGACGTTCCGCCAGTCGGGGCTTCCATATCGTGGATCATGAGGAAGAGGGGCTCGCCGGCATGGCCAGCATCTTTGGCGGCAAGCTGACCACCTACCGCCTCATGGCGGAGAAGCTCTGCGACCATGTGTGCGCCCGCCTTGGCGTAAGCGCGCCCTGCCGCACCGCCGAAGAGCCCATGCTGGAGCCGGCCCCCGCAGGACTGCTGAAACGGGCCGCCGGGCTCTTTCCCATGCAGGGCGCGGAGCTGGCGGCCCACCGCCTTGGCGCCTCCTTCGGCAAGGTGGTGGAGATGATGGAAGAGGACAGGGAGCGGCAGATTATCTGCGAATGCGAAATGGTCAGCCGCGCGGAAATCGAATTTGTCGCCGGCGACCCCGCCACCCACTCCCTGCATGATGTCCGCCTGCGCACGCGCATGGGCATGGGCACATGCCAGGGAACCTTCTGCTCCCTGCGGGCCATTGGCGCGCTGGAAGAATGCGCCGCCCATCTGGCCCTCTCCCCCACCGAGGATGTCCGCCAGTTTGCCCAGGAGCGCTGGAAGGGCCTGCGTCCTGCCCTGTGGGGTACGCAGGCCAGGGAAGTCATGCTCAGCCGCGCGGTCTATGCCGCTACCATGAATCTTGACGGAGCCATACATGAACAGGACTGATGTCATCGTTGCAGGCGCGGGCATGGCCGGTCTGCTGGCGGCCCTTGCGGCGGCACGCAATGGCCGCACGGTGAAGCTCATCACCGAGGGCGTGGGCTCGCTGGCCATCAGCGGCGGCTGCATAGACCTGCTGGGCTATGTCGGCGGAAAGGCCGTGGAGCATCCGTGGCAGGCCCTGGACTCGCTTGAGGCCGGCCACCCCTACCGCATTCTCGGCAGGGACAGGGTGCATGCCGCTCTTGCGGCCTTTGAGGAACTGACCGCCGCCGCAGGCTATCCGTACACCGCGCCCGCGGACGGCAGAAACCGCCGCATCCCCACCATCATGGGCACGCTCAAGCCCTCCTGGCTCTGTTCCCCCGCCGGACATGCCGAGGCGCTGGCCTCCGCCCGCCGCGTGCTGGTGCTGGGCGTGGAAGGGTTCAAGGACTGCCATCCCGCCGTGGTCGTCCGGCAGCTCAAACGTTACCCGGAAATGGCCGGCAAAGAATTTACGTCCGCCATGATCCGCCTGCCGGAACGGCAGCGCCGGCGCACCCTGAGCCCCCTGGACGTGGCCCGCTTTCTGGACACTGATGCGGGACGCGCATGGATGGAGCGGGAGCTGACTCCCCACGGGGGCAGATACGATGTTGTGCTCCTGCCTCCCATCTGCGGGACCCATGCCGATGACGGCGCGCGGCAGGTTCTGAGCCGCGCTCTGGCCTGTCCCGTGCTGGAAATGCTATCCATTCCGCCGGGCGTGGGCGGCCTGCGCCTGCGCGAGATGCTGTGCGGCGAACTGGCCAGACTGGGCGTGACGCTGGTGGAAAATGCCACAGTCTCCCGTGCGGAAGTGACGAACGGCCGCTGCACCGCCCTTGTCACCACCGCGCCGGATGCCGAGCGCCGCCACGAGGCTACGGAATTCATCCTTGCCACCGGCGGCGTGCTGGGAGGCGGCATTGCTACCGAGCCGGGCCGGGCGCGGGAACGCATCTGCGCCATTCCCATAGAGATGCCGGAAGACCCGGAGCAATGGTCCACACCGGAACTGTTCGCACAGCATGCCATCACCAGCATGGGCGTGCGCGTGGATGCGCAGCTGCGCCCCGTGGGACCTGACGGCGCCGTTCTGCTGCGCAATGTCCGCTTTGCGGGCCGCACGCTGGGCGGCTATGATTTCGGGCTGGAAAAAAGCGGCTTCGGCGTGGCCATCGCCACAGGCTGGACGGCCGGCAGCCTGGCATAGAGGATACTGCCATGAAACTACGTTTGAATCCCGATGCCTGCATTGCCTGCACCAGCTGCGTAGTGCAGTGTCCCGTGGCGGAAGCCACTCCGGAATTTCTCGGCCCGCGCATGGTCGGCCCCGCGGCCCAGCGCTTCCGCCTCATGGGGTCGGGCGAGGATGAGTCCCTGCACTACTGCGCCAACTGCAAGAACTGCGATATTTCCTGCCCGCACGGCGTGCTCATCTCCACATTCAACATGATGGCCCGCGCGGAGCAGGCCAGGAAGGGCCCCTTCTCCCTGCGGGACTGGATGCTGTCCCACGGTGCATTTCTGGCCAGAGCGCTGGGGCTGCTCCCCGCTGCCCTGCGGAACTTCGGCATGCTGAACCCGGCAAGCCGCTGGGCGCTGGACAGGCTCGGCGTATCCGCCCAGGCTCCCCTGCCCCGTTTTGCCGCCAGAACCTTCCGCCGGCAGCTCAGGACATTTGCCCAGCCCGACGCCAGCAGGAGCGTGGTCTTCTTCCCCGGCTGCTATGTGGACATCTATGATCCGCAGACGGGGCTGGACATTGTCTGGCTGCTGAACAGAGCCGGATACCGCGTCATCGTGCCGGATGCGTTCGACTGCTGCGGGCTGCCCATGATAGCCAACGGCTTCTGGGAAGATGCCCGCAGGAATGCCGCCAGAAACGCCGAAGAGCTGGCCGGCTGGCGGCGGAAGGGCGTGGAGGTGATTACGGCCTGTCCCTCCTGTGCGCTGATGTTCAAGAACGATCTGCCCGAATACTTCCCCGAGCTGGCGGACAGCATGGAAGGCGCCGCCCCCACGGATGCGCAGGAATTTGTGCTGCGCCTCGTGGACAATGGCGAGCTCCCCCTGCCCGCGACGGGCGCTCCTCTGGACATCATCTACCATGCCCCCTGCCACCTGCGTGCGCAGGGCCTGGGACTGCCCGGGCTGGAGCTGCTCCAGTCCCTGCCCGGCGTGCGGGCGACCAACGCCAACGCGGGCTGCTGCGGCATCTCCGGCAGCTATGGCTTCAAAAAGGAAAAATATCATATCGCCCAGCGCATCGGGCAGAGGCTCTTCACAGCCGTGCGCCAGAGCAAGGCCCCCGTGGCGGCATCCGAGTGCGGCACCTGCCGGGTGCAGATCGAGCATGGCTCCGGCAAGCAGTGCCTGCATCCGCTGACCATTCTCCGACGCCGCATGGAAGCGTAACGGGAGAGTACTCCGGCGCACAGCGCATTCCGGGCCGCACATGCGGCCCGTTTTCGTTCCATGCGGCAACGGGAATTTCCTTCTCCTGCCCATCCTTCTGCCCGTCACACGGAAGGCAATGGCGCAGCTTTCCGTGTTCCAGGCAGCATCCCGGCCCCGGCTATGCGATCCAGTGTTCCAGAATCTGGCGCAGCTTCTCCACATTTACGGGTTTGGACACATGCTCGTTGATGCCGGCTTCAAGGCACTGCCGCACGTCATCGTCAAAGGCATTGGCCGTCAGGGCAATGATGGGGACGGCATGGCCGCTTCCCTTCTCCAGCTCCCGAATGGCGCGGGATGCTTCCAGCCCATCCATGACGGGCATGCGCAAATCCATCAGCACAGCGTCATAGCCGCCGGGCGCAGCCTTGCGGAACCTTTCCACTCCTATGCGTCCGTTTTCCGCGCAGTCCACGGATACGCCCCATTTGCCCAGCAGCTGCGTCATGATGGATGCGTTCAGAGGATGATCCTCGCACAGCAGCACATGCCTGCCCTGAAGTGTGGCCGGATGATTCCTGCCGGCCTCTCCCTCCCCGTGCGGCGGCGCACAGCGGGGAAAGCGCAGACGCAGGCTGATCTTCGTCCCCTGCCCCAGCCGGCTTTCGATGGCAATCTCGCCCCCCATCAGGTCCACCAGGTCCTTCACAATGGCCATGCCCAGCCCGGCCCCTTCCTGCCGTTCCGCATTGGGAAGCCTTTCCTGCGAAAAGGGCTCAAAGATATGGGGCAGAAATTCCTCGCTGATACCAATGCCCGTATCGCTGATCACATAGGAATCGGTAACCATATCGCCGTCCACGGAGCTTTCCATGACAATATCCACCCTGCCGCCGGATGGCGTATACTTCACGGCATTGGATACCAGATTCATGATCAGCTGCTCCAGCCGGGAGGAATCCGCCATAATCCACGCCTCGCCCGGGAAGCGGGGCAGCCGCGTTTCCAGCCGCACTCCCTTTTCCTCCGCCGCCCGCATGGCATGCACCAGCACATTTTCCAGCAGCACCTTCCGATCCACGGGCGCGGGACGCAGCACCATGCGGCCGGACTCGATCTTGCTCATGTCCAGCGTGTCATTGATGAGATTCAGCAGATATTCCCCGCTCAGCGACATTTGCGCCAGGTCCCTGCGTATCTCGGCCAGGTCTGTCTTATCCTTCATCAACGCGGCCAGACAGAGAATGCCGTTCATGGGGGTGCGCATGTCATGGCTCACACGGGCGAGAAAATCCGTCTTCGCCGCGCAGGCTTTTTCCAGAGCCGCATTCTTCTTTTCCAGCATGGCCAGATGGCGCCGGCGGGAAGCCATGTATATGCACAGAAAAACAATTGTGCAGAACATGACGATGCCGGCCGCCATGAGCTCATAGCGCACCTTGTACAGCCAGTCTGAAAAGCTGTACTGATAGGGCATGTTGAAATAGGTATAGAGTATCTGTTCGATCTCCTTGTCGGGAATATCGGATATGGCCTTGTTCAGCACACCCAGCAGGGCCGGGTCCACAGTGGAAAGCGCCACCATCAGCGCGCTTGAGTTCTTGTTGAGCGGCTCCCAGACCGCAAGATTGTCAAAGCGCGAGTTCTTCGTCTGGTAGCTGAATTCAATGGAGGAAAGCAGCGTCACGTCCGCTTCGCCGCGCGCCACGGCCTCCAGACACTGCTTGGCCGTGGCGTAGTGTCTGATATGTGCGTTTTCGTAGTGTGCGGCAATGAACTTCCGCCAGTAGCTCCGGCCCAGCGTAAGTGCCACGCTGCCCGGCCCCACGCTTTCGGCAAACTGGTAGCTCTTTCTGATGACGCCCGTTGTCTTGTATTCCAGAACGGGGCGGCTGGCCACGAACTGCCCGTCGTTCACGGCCGTGAACTGAAGCTCGTTCACGCCGATGATGAAGTCGACTACACCGTCCCGCAGCAGATCATAGGCATACTGGCTGCGCGGAATCGGATGCACGCGGATGGTCAGACCGGAGCGGCTGGCAATACTGCGCAGCACGTCATTATAGATGCCCGCCGGCTTGCCGTCCCTGTCCACATAGGCAAGCGGCGCCGTGTCTTCATACAGGCCGACGGTAATTTCCCGTCCGCTTCCGGCAACGGCATTTTCTTCGGGCGAATAGGCCACATGCCCGCGCACGCCGGCCCCGCCCGCAATATCAAGGGACGGCGCGGGACGCTCCACCAGCATCCGCAGCATGGCTTCGTCAATCTCGTTCAGCAGGGCCCTGTTATGCGGCGAAACCGCATAGTAGAAAGGCTCCGCCCCGATAAAGGCCACGACGCTGACATCATCCTCCGCAGTGCTCAACGTACTGTACAGGCACATGTCCGCCTTGCCGAGCCGCAGGGCGGCCAGCCGTTCTTCCGCCGATTCAATGTCCACAGTGATGAAGGAAAAGCCATGCTTCGCGGCATATTGCCGGAACAGGGCCGCATTGCGGCTGTCCGCATTCATGGCTATCCGCTTGCCGTCAAAGGAGGCAAAATCCTCAAACAGGATGCCGGAAGACCGGGATGCGTAGAGGGCTATGCTCTGGTAGCCGCCGCAGAGCGCGGAAAAGCCCATCTCCTGCTCTTTCCGGGGAGTCTTCCGCATGGGGAAGATAAGGTCGATCTCGTCATTCAGAAGCCGCCGGCGGCTTTCCTCCCAGGTGCCGGGCACATAGACCAGCCTCCAGCCGCAATGGCGCGCCAGAGCTTGCAGAACAGGTGCGCACACCCCTCTGGGCTCGCCCCTGTCCAGCCAGAGAAAGCGACTCATGTCGCACGCCACGCGCACCACCTGCGACGCGGCTCCTTTCCCGGCTTCCTGAGCGCGAACATGTGCCGGCAGGAGCACAACGAGCAGACATACGGCCAGAAGACACAAGACCGGCGGCCTCATCCCGAACGCCGCACCTGAAAGGCCGGTTCTCTCCCCCCTGTTTCTGGCAGTGCTCATGTCTCCTCCAAAGCATGTGCGGCGCACGGGCCGCCCTACAGATCGCAAAACTGGACATGCGTATCCCGGCCGCACTCCTTGGCGGCATACATGGCCTTGTCCGCATGCTCATACAGCATGCTGAACGTCGTGCCGTCATGGGGCGCAAAGGTAACGCCTATGCTGCATGTCACAATGCGCGTCTTTCCGTCTCTGACCACGGCCTGCCGCAGCACTCTTTTGAGGTAGTCGAGCTTTGCGTCAATGAAATCCGCATAGCGCTCCGTGGGGATGTAGGCGAAGAACTCATCGCCGCCCAGACGGCAGACCAGGTCGTTCGTGCGGAAGGAATCCCGCAGCGTCTGTGCAATGTTCTGGAGCACAACATCGCCATACTGATGGCCGAAGGCATCGTTGATTGCCTTGAAATGGTCTATGTCTATGAGGATGAAGACGCCATACTGCCCTTTTTCCAGCAGCCTGCCGATGGCCTTCTCGCCATATTCCCGGTTAAAGGTCTGTGTCAGCGCGTCATAGCGCGACTTTCTGATCAGCCCCAGCACATACTGCATGATCGCATTGATGATGAGGCTGATCACAAGGGAAATCACAAACAGAAGCAGGGCATACAGGGAGAGCCGCCCGGACGTGAGCTCGTTGCATTCCGTATATGCGTGGATGCTGAAGCGCATGCCGTGAATGAAGAAATCGTGGACATCATACAGCCTCCCATCGTCAAAGCCGCTGTCGCACAGCTCTTCATACTGTCCCGGCTGCGGCCCCTCCCGCACAATGCGGTAGGAAGCGCCCACATTCTTCAGGGCATCCAGCTCGCCCGTGGCAAGACTGTGAAAATCCAGCGTGGCCGCCACCAGCCCCCAGTCTCTGGTGGTTCCGTCCGGCTGCGGCATGACTACCTTGAGCCAGCCAATAACGCCATCGCCGGTCGGCGTGCTTCTGGCGGCGCGCGGCGTCGACAGCATGCCCAGCTCTCCGCTTTCCCTGCTGCCGGGGCCCACGGCGGACAGCAGGTCCAGCCCCAGCAGAGACTCGCCGTTCTTCAGCGGATACACATCCCGCACGATGCCTCCCGGCGCGAGCATCACGTTGCCGATGTCCTTGTTCCGGTGCAGCATGGGCCCGACATTGGCCAGATCAATCTCTCCTCCCCTGGCCCCCAGCACCAGGGCCTGAAGAAAATACACGGACTTCAGCGCATCGCTGGCATGATGCTGCACCTGCCGGGCGCGCATTTCCATGGCCGCGGCCAGCGCCCTGTGCTCTTCCCTGTGCGCGTGGCAGAAGAGCAGGACTGCCGCCACTATTGATACCAGCAGCACAGAGGCGAAAATCACCCTGAACAGTTCCATCCGATCTTTCATCAGGCGCCCTCTTGTCAAAAAGCCATCACTGCGCACACTGCGATCATGTCTGAAGCAGCAGCCGCAGCCTGCCGGAACGCATATCGCGGCTATGCCGCCACGATAGAGCCGAGCTTCCGGCGCGCGTCCTCCACCTGCCCGAACAGGGATGCAAGCCGTTCCGTGCGATTCGCGCGCAGCTCTTCCACCAGCGCGCTCACGGGATGCAGCAGCGGCGCAAGCCCCAGATTGGCGGCAACCCCCTTCAGCATGTGCGCAGCCTCAAAGGCCGCGCGCATGTCCTGGCATTCCAGAGCGGCGCGCAGCTGCGAAAAGCCCTTGTCCGCAGTGAACATCCGCAGGCAGGAGACATAGAGGTTCGTATCCCCGGCCAGTCGTTCCAACGCGCCGGGAACATCGCATCCCCAGGTCTCCAGATGGTGCAGTATAGTCTCCATACCAAGCTCTTCCCCCTGTGCGGGATGGCTCCCGGCACACTGTTCCGGTTTTCAGGGCCATTCCGTTCCACGGGCCGGAGAGCGGAATATCCCCCGGCGCAGACGCCCCGCGCCGTGGCCGCCTGTCCGGGCAAGGGCATGCTCCTGCCGGCACAGCCGCATTTCCCGCTGCTTCTCCCGCGTCATGTCGCGCAGCATGAGGGCGAGCAGGACGCGCTCCCCGCTTCTGGCCAGGAAGGATGCGCCCGCATCCAGCCAGACAAGACGCCCCGAGGCTGTCCGGCAACGGCAGCACACATGCTGCGGCTGCCGCCGCTCCGCCGCCGCGTGCAGCGCGCGCAGGAAGGCTGGCCGATCCGTCTGGCAGATGTGCTCCAGCAGGACGATCTCGCCAATGCCAGAGCCATCCGCCAGCAGCGCGCGGCAGGCGTCATTGGCCCGCAGCACTTCCAGCTCTCCGCCGTCAAGGAGGCACATGCAGGCCCCCACGCCGGGCAGCGCATTGAACAGACAGGAAAACTCCCCGCTGGCCTGCCACAGTGCCTCCGGCTCCATATCCGCATATTCATCCGGGACGCGAAACGATTCCGTGCCCACAGACCCACGGCACAGCAGCGTTCTGAATTCATCCGCGGGTATGGGCCGCCCGAAATAGTTTCCCTGCCCCACGGCGCAGCCCACACTGCGCAGAAAGTTCACCTGATGCACTGTTTCCACCCCTTCCGCCACGACCGGAAGGCGCAGCCAGCGGGCCATGCGGAGCACGGCGGTAAGAATGGTGGTGCCGCGCCTGCTGTCGCTGGAATTTTCCAGAAAGCGCATATCCACCTTGAGCGCATCCACATAGATGTCCTTCAGCATATTCAGGGAGGAATAGCCGCTGCCAAAGTCGTCCATCTCAACAAAGAAGCCGGCCAGGCGCAGATTTCTGATAGTGGCATTCAGCTGCTGGGGATCATCCATGTAGGAGGATTCCGTCACTTCCAGCCGCAGCATGTGGATGGGCAGGCGGTACTTCCGCAGCAGCCCCAGCAGCAGCTCGCACAGCTGCGGCTTGTGGATGTCCACGCGCGAGAGATTCACGGAAACAGGCACCGTGGGCACGCCGGCGTCCATCCAGTTCCGCAGATGACGGCAGACATGCTCCCACACATATTCATCCATGGCGGAGATGAAGCCGCTTTTCTCGAAAATGGGCACGAAGCTGGCCGGAGAAATAAAGCCCAGACGCGGATGCCGCCACCGCACCAGCGCCTCCGCCCCCACCAGCCGCATGGTCTCCAGATCATGCTTCGGGTGGAAGTAGACAAGAAAATCCTCTTGTTCCAGCGCATCGCGCATGGAATTGACAATGGCCTGTTCCTTCAGCAGCGCGCGGCGGTGTTCATCGTTGTAGCGCGCACAGATTTGATCAAACCTGCCCTTGATGCTGGCTCCGGCCATGCGTGCGCGGTCACACATGATGTTGACGGGAACCGCCGTATCCACAATATCGTACAGGCCCAGGCGCAGCTCTATCTTCATGTCCAGCGGATAGTCCCGGAGGCAGTCCCGCGCCAGCGCTATCAGGGCCTCCTCGGCAGCGCCGGTGCGCGGCAGGCAGATCGCAAAGTGATCCGCCTCCAGACGACCGCACAGCGCCTCTTTTGGCAGGGCATCTTTCAGGCATGCGGCCACATGGCGCAGAAGGGCATCCCCCTGCGCCGCGCCGAAGAGATCATTGATGAGTTTGAAGCGCTCAACGTCCAGCGAGGCAATCATGTATTCCCCGCCTGCCGCAATGACGGCGCCGGCCCGGGCATAGAACGCTTCGCGGCCGTCCAGCCCCGTCAGCGAATCCCGCCCCAGCGAGCTGTCCAGCGCCACGGCCTCGCTGAACAGCAGCAGGTTCTCCAGCTGCTGCTGCAAAAGAGACGGCGGGCAGGGCCGGCGGCAAATATCCGTCGCCCCCAGTTTCAGCGCGCGGAGCTCCCCGTCAAAGTCGTCAAGCTGGGCCAGAATCATGACGGGCAGGGAGGCAAATTCCTGACGCGAACGCAGGGAGCGCAGAAACTCGTATTCGGAAAGGCTCAGGCGGGAAGCGTTCAGCAATACGGCGGCTATGCGCCTGCCCTGCCGCTCCAGTATGGCCAGGGCATCCGGCCCGTGCGCGGCTTCCAGCGTATCATACCTGTCCGCCAGCATGGCGCGCAGCGTGATGCGGTCGACAGCGCTGTCATCCACTACAAGAATGCACTTCCGCGCATCCGCACACTGCGCTCCCATACGAGCGTCCTCCCGTGGAAAGCAAGGTATTGCTGTTGAAGGTGCAACGACGCGGCATGCGTCTTTCTTCAGAAGACTATCCCAATCCCCGCCGCTTTTCCAGCACAACATGCCGCATATAACGACGGGTCACTGATTTTCTCCCGTACCGTATGTGCCAAAGGAGCGATCAAGGCTGCGGTTATCCCCGGGACGGACAAAATAGCCGTCGTCCGCCAGCTCCGGCTCGCCCATGCTCAGCAGCTCGCTCACAGTCACAAAGCGGTAGCCCTGTCCGGCCAGCATTGAAAGCAGGTTGCGCACCAGCACGGCGGTATTCCGGGGAACAAGGTTGGCATGCAGCAGGATGATGGAGCCGGGGCGCACAGCCCGGACGACACGCCGCGCCGCATCCGGGGCGGCATTGTCGCTGGAATGATGATCCGCCACCACGTCCCACTGAATGACCCGCAGGCCCATCCGGTTGAGCAGACGGAGGCTTTCCGGGGAGCAGCGTCCATAGGGCAGACGAAACCAGGCAAGCCCCGGAGGAACGGCCTTCATCAGCCCGGCGCACCCGGCGGCCTCGGCTCTGCGGCCCAGCTCCGCCCGCAGCGACTCGTACAGGGCCTGCGTCCAGCGTACCTGCTCCGCCGCCATCTTCATATCTATGATCCCGAAGTTGGCATGCGTCCAGGCGTGATTGCCCAGCTCGAAATTCGCGGAAGCCATGAGCTGCATGGTGCGCTCGGGATGGGAGCGCATCCACTTTCCGCCCGCAAAGAACGTGGCGTGCGCCCCGTAGTCCTCCAGCGCGCGGACAACATCACGGTCAAAGCCGGATACCGCACACTGCAACTCACATACATCGAAGGTCAGGGCCACGGCCTTTTCCCCGGCAGGCAGGCGCACACGGCGCACGGTACCCACGGCAGCGGCAGGCAGAGGCGGCAGGGAAAAGCTGGGCTCCCTCCGGTCCGGCATTGCCCTGTCATTTGCCACGCCGTGACGCCTGTCCGCCGCGCTGAAGGCCGGAAAGCCCTGGGGCCAGAGCGCGTGCAGCAAATCTTCCGCATGCGCGGAAAGCGGAAAGACCAGTACGGCCATCAGCAACAGCAGGCATTTCTTCATATCTTCTCCTTGGATGCCGAAAAGCAGTCTGCGCCGCACGCCTGCGTCTGCCGTCCTTCCATGAAGCAGGAACCTCTGCGGACAAAGAGGCTGCATGACACCGGGAAAGAAACTGTACGCCGTTTTTTATAAAATGCAAAATCTGTTCCGCGCCGACGGCAGCGCCGCCTCCCACCGCCTACGGCCGGACAACAGGTCCGCCTTGACGCCCGGGCCGTCTCTCCTGTAGGAAGCCTTTCCGAAAACTTCGGCACAGACCGGAATCCCATCCACCCTTTTGCCCCCCTTCCGCCATGCTGCTTTTCGGCCCGTCCTGCGCGCTCTTCGGCTACCTCCTGCTGCGTCTTGTCCTGCCCCTGCCTCTCCGTCCGATCCGGAAGCTTTCCCTGGCAGTGCTGCTGCTTCTGCCCTGCATGAAATATCCCCTCTACGCATGGGCCGGCGGCTCCTTCTTTGCGCCCGAGCTGCCGCAGGAAGCGCTGCTTGTCATGGAGGCCGCCTATGCCTCGCTGGTTATTCTGGCCTTCCTGACGCTGGTAAGAGACTGCGCGGCACTGGCGCTCTGGCTGGCACGCCGCTGTGGCGCCGGCCAGAACTGGCGCCTGCCCGGTGCAATGCCGGCACAGGCGGCTGTCCTGCTTGCCTGCGCCGGCATGACCGGCCTGTGGGGAGCATGGCAGGCCGTGCGCATTCCCGACGTGCATACCGTGGAAGTGCGTCTGAGACATCTGCCTCCCGCGCTGGACGGCATGACGCTGGTACAGCTCAGCGATCTGCATATCCGTGTTCTGCTGGGAAAAGAGTGGCTGGGCAGGGTAGTGAACAGGGTGAATGCCCTGAATCCGGACATTGTCTGCCTCACTGGCGACTATAACGACGGGCCGGCGGCGCGGCTGCGGGAGGCCATGTCCCCCCTCGCCCGCCTGCGCGCCCGGCACGGCGTGTTCGGCGTCACGGGCAACCACGAATACTATTTTCAGACGGAAGCATGGACGCAGCTGCTGAAGGAGCTGGGCGTGGACATGCTGAACAATGAACACCGCGTTCTCACCATCAACGGCGCGTCCGTCATCGTCGGCGGCGTGCCGGATCGCATCGCGCCGCGTTTTGGCGGCGCCGGGCCGGATGCGCGGCGCGCGTTTGCCGGCGCTCCTGCCGGCCCCAGAATACTGCTGGCGCACCAGCCGCGTGACGCCCGGGAAAATACCGCGGCGGACCTCCAGCTTTCCGGCCACACGCATGGCGGCATGCTGGTGTTCCTGCGGCCCCTGATTGCCGCGTTCAACGAAGGCTTTGTCTCCGGCCTGTACAACGTGAACGGCATGCGGCTCTACGTCAGCCCGGGTACGGGACTGTGGGGAGGCTTCTCCTGCCGCGTGGGTGTGCCGGCAGAGATTACCCGCCTTGTGCTGCGTCCTGCCCCGCCCTCCGAACAGGATGGCGCCGGGCGCTAGCCCTCCAGGCCCTCCACAACGATGTACGACACTATCTAGTGCATATTGGCGAAGCGCTTCACCGCCGTGGTAAAGCGCGCTATGGTCTGCTCGGCATCGCCATGTTCAATGCCGTCCCGCACGCAATGCCGGATATGCCCTTCCAGCATGACCTGTCCGGCCCTGTGCAGCGCGGACTTCGCGGCATTTATCTGGGCGAGGATGTCCTCGCAGGGAACGTCCTCCTCAATCATGCGATCCACGGCCTGCACCTGTCCGATGATCTTCCGCAGACGGCGATGCAGATTATCGGCATCCATGCACTGCTTCATGGAACCCTCCTCCCTGTGTTGCAAGCGGACTCCGCCGGTGCAGACTCCCGCAGCGGGAGCGCAGACTGCCGCAGACGGGACAGCCGCGCACATGCTCCGAACGGAAAAACGCACCGGGCGGACATGCTCCCCATTGGGGACGTGCCGGCAAAAAACAGCAAAGGCCGCTTGCGCGGCCTTTGCGACGGCGGGATACGCCGAAAAAACTATGCTTCGATGCCGTTCACCGCGCGAGACAGGCGGGACAGGCGGCGGGAAGCCTTCTTCCAGTGAATGGCGCCCTTGCCGGCGGCCTTGTTCAGCACGGAAGCGGCGACGTTCAGGGCCTGGGAGGCCTGTTCCTTGTTGGCGGACTGGATAGCGGCGCGCACTTCCTTGATGACGTTCTTGACGCGGGTGCGGGCGGCGCGGTTGCGGGCGGCGCGCTTCAGGCTCTGCTTGTGACGCTTAATGGCAGACTTATGGTTAGCCACGATATTCCTCCGATATGGTATACTCAAAAAGAGCTGTTTGCAGTTCAGCGAGCGGTATGACTACCTTAAGACAGCGGCGCTGTCAAGCCCGGAACCTTCTCCGGATACGAGAACAGGACGACTTTCTGTCCTGTAGCACAAAGCGGCTATATTTGCAAAGCCGCAAAGTCAGCCGCGCAGGACAGGCGGCGCAGCAGCGAGCCCAGCATGCGGCAGCGGTTACGCCGCAGGGCCGGGTCGTCGCACATCACCATCACGTTGGCGAAGAAGTCGTCCACGGCCGGACGAATCTGCTCCAGAAGCCCCAGCATGGCGGCATAGTCCGCTCCGGCGAGCAGGGCCTCGAACTGCGGCAGCACGTCCTTCAGGCAGGCGGCCAGACGGCGTTCCGCCTCCTCCACCAGCAGGCCTTCGTCCCAGCCGTCCTCCGGCAGGCCGCCCTGCTTGGCAACGATATTGGCCACGCGCTTGAAGGTCTGCACGGAGGCGGCATAGCGTTCCGTGCGGCTGAAGTCCTCCAGCGCGGCCAGACGCCGCCCGGTCAGCCACACATCGCCGTCAATGAGCGCGGCCTCCACCAGCGGGGTATCCTTGCCCTGACTCTGGAAGTAGCTCTTCACACGGCCCTTCAGGAACTCTTCCAGCCTGCCCAGCGCCTCTTCCGGGGCCAGCTTCCAGCGGCGGTCGCCGTACAGCTCCTGCGCCCTGGCAAGGAAGGCGCGCACGTCAACGCGGAAGCCGTATTCCAGCAGAATGCGGATGATGCCCAGCGCACAGCGGCGCAGACCATTGGGGTCGGCGGCTCCCGTGGGAATCATGCCCAGGCCGAAGCAGCCTGCGAGGGTGTCCGCCTTGTCCGCCAGGGACAGCAGCGCGCCCAGACGGGAGGCCGGCACGGGCGTATCGGGGCCGGCAGGCAGGTACTGTTCGCCCAGCGCCCGGGCCACGGCTTCGGGTTCGCCCTTGCGGCGGGCATAGATACCGCCCATGACGCCCTGAAGGGTGTCAAACTCGCCCACCATGCCGGAAACAAGATCAGCCTTGGACAGCCTGCCGGCGCGGGCCGCTTCCGCCACGTTTTCGCCGCAGGCTTCGGCCAGCCAGCCGCACAGGGCTTCCAGGCGGCGGGTCTTGTCCCCCATGGAGCCGAGCGGGCCGAGGAAGATGACCTGATCCAGCTTGCCAAGCCACTGATCGAAGTCTTCCGCCAAATCCTGCCGCCAGAAGAAGCGGGCGTCTTCCAGACGTGCCCGCAGCACGCGCTCCCAGCCATGACGCACGACATCCATGTTTTCCGGAGTCAGGTTGGCCACGGTCAGGAAATACGGCAGAAGCGCGCCGTCCGCACCGCGCAGGCCAAAACTCTTCTGATGGCTTTCCATGCTGGTGAGCAGCACTTCCGCCGGCACTTCCAGATACGAGGCGTCAAAGCGGCCCAGCAGCGGCTCGGGATGCTCGCACAGCCCCTGCACCTCGTCCAGCAGCTCTTCCTTCCACAGCACCGTGCCGCCAGCTTCTGCGGCAAGGCGGTTGCCCGTTTCCATAATGATGCGCCGGCGCTCGGCGGCATCGGGCGTCACGCCGCCCAGCTCCGAAATCACGCGCAGGTAGTCAGCCGCATCGGCTACGGTGAAGGGACCGCTGCCATGAATGCGATGGCCACAGGTCTGCGCGCCGCTGGTCACTGGACCCACGCTAAAGGGCACCACCTCCGCATCAAACAGGGCCAGAATCCAGCGCAGGGGGCGGGCATAGGCAAAGGAATGCGCGCCCCACTTCATGCGCTTGCCAAAGGGCAGCGCGGCAATGACCGCCGGGCATATCTCCGCCAGCAGGTCAGCCGCCCTGGCCCCTCCGGAACGCTTCCGCACGGCCACGTACTCGCCCTTGTCTGTGGTAATGGTGTACACATCGTCCAGGCTCAGCCCGTTGGTGCGGACAAACCCCTCCAGAGCCCTGGTGGGCGTGCCGTCGGCGGCATAGGCCACACGGCAGGGCGGGCCGCTGATTTCCTCCACCTTTTCCCTCTGGACGGGATTGACGCCGTCCAGCAGCACGACGGCGCGGCGCGGCGTGCTCATGACGCGAAGGCCGGCATACTCAATGCCCGCCTCTTCCAGAGCGGCGGCAAAACGGGCGCGCAGCTCCGCCTCTTCCCCGGGCAGGAAACGCGCGGGCAGTTCTTCACTTCCGATTTCAAGCACAAATGTGGACATGCCGTTCTCCGTTATTTCTTGAGCATGGGATACCCCAGCTCCGCGCGCTGGGCTTCATACAGTTTGGCGACGCCGGAAGCCAGCGCACGCACGCGCCCGATATAGCCGTTGCGTTCCGTGATGGAAATGGCGCCGCGCGCGTCCAGCAGATTGAACGTGTGCGAGCACTTCAGGCAGTAGTCATAGGCGGGCAGCGGGAGATTGCGCTCCATCATGGCCATGCTTTCCGCCTCGCAGTCGTTAAAGAAGCGCAGCAGCATTTCCGCATTGCTGCACTCAAAGTTGTATTTGGACTGCTCCACTTCATTTTCGTGGTAGATGTGGCCGTAGGTCACGGTATCGTTCCATTTCAGGTCGTACACCGACTCGACACCCTGCAAATACATGCACAGGCGCTCCAGACCATAGGTCAGCTCCACGCTGACCGGCGAAAGATCAAGGCCGCCCACCTGCTGGAAATAGGTGAACTGGCTCACTTCCATGCCGTTGAGCCACACTTCCCAGCCCAGGCCCCAGGCGCCCAGCGTGGGGGACTCCCAGTCATCTTCCACAAAGCGGATGTCGTGCTGCGCGGGATTGATGCCCAGTGCGTTCAGGCTTTCCAGATACAGGTCCTGCACATTTTCAGGAGAAGGCTTCAGAATAACCTGAAACTGGAAGTAGCGCTGAAGGCGGTTGGGATTTTCCCCGTAGCGGCCGTCCGTGGGGCGGCGGCAGGGCTCCACATAGGCCGTGCGCCACGGTTCCGGGCCGATGACGCGCAAAAAGGTGTTGGGATTGAAAGTGCCGGCGCCGCATTCAATGCCGCTCGGCTGTTCGATGACGCACCCCTGCCGGGCCCAGTAGGCCTGAAGGGTCAGAATGACATCCTGAAAATTCATGGACAATCCTTTCACAAAGACAGAGTATTCATACACACGGGCCGCCGGGCGGCAGCCTGCGCGGCGGAGGGCATGTCACACCCGCCGGAACCGCCCCTCATCCCAGGCCAGGCCGAGATGGTACTGCACAAAACCGTCAATGCCGCGCGCGCAGGCCCGCCGCACGTCCGGCGCAGGCTGCGCAAATCCCCACGACGCAAGGGAGTCTTGCTGCACACTGGTCAAAAGGTCAAGCCCGGCCGCCGGGATGGCCACGGCATACCGGGCGCGCGCGCTGCCGCAGGCCGCGCAGCGCACCTGCCCCTCATCCACCAGAAACCAGCCTCCATCCACGGCCGGACTGCCGCAGGCCGCGCAGACGGCAAAATTGGGCGAAAAGCCGCTGTCCGAAGCCAGCCGCAGGCGGAAGAACAGGGGCAGAAGGGGCGTTGGCATGACCGCGCTTTCCAGCAGCTCCAGCAGCTCCGCAAACAGGCCGAAGGCCGCCGGGGCGCTTTCCCGCCCCACGCCCAGCGCCTCGGTGAAGCGTGCGCAGTTCACGGCCAGCCCCATGCGCCGCCATTCCGCACGCAGACGATGCGGCCCGCGCAGCAGCACGGCTTCCTGCATCGTCAGGAAACGGCCGTCACGGCTGCTTCTGCACCGGCAGGAAAGCAGGTTGAACGCATCAAGACAGCCGCAGAAGCGTCTGCGGCTCCGCCGCCCGCCAAACGCAAAGGCGGAATGCACGCCGTGCTTTCGCGAAAGCAGGCGCACCCAGGCGTCAGACTCCCGAAAATCTCCGACACGCAGCACCAGCGCCGTGTCCGCCCATTCCATTACCGTTCCGATTCCGGAAACACCATGGTGTAGTTGCCTGCCCTGGAGACCGGCGGAAGGTCCCTGCCATTATAGGTAAGACGCACCCCGCCCACATTGCCGAACTGCACTTCCAGCCTGTCCTTGAACGAGAGGGCCAGTGTCCCTCCCTTCTGCAACATGTGGTCGATGGCCTTCTCGCCGTCGGCCTTGTACCGTATCCAGCAACGCGCAATGCCCGTGACAACCAGCCTGTTATCACTGAGTTTGTCCACCTGCGCCGCTGCGGGAGCTGCCGCGGGAGCCTCTGCTTCCCCTGCCGGCTGTTCCGGCGCGGCGGCAGGCTGCTCCGCTGCGGGCGCAGGCGTCTGCGTCTGCTCCACTTCCTGCGCGGGGGCCGGCTGCTCTGGCGGCAGCAGCGGCTCCTGCACGCCGCTTTGCAGGGGAGATTCCTGCAACACACGGCTGATGGATTCCTGAATCATGCCCCAGTTGGCATAGAAGGCATAGCCGCCGGCAAGCAGCAGGGCCACCAGCAGCCCCAGCCCACCCAGCAGCATCACCTGGCGGACGGGAATCTGCGGACGGGCGCCGCTCTCCACCGCAAACGAGGGCTTCACCGGGAAGTCAGCCGCACCCAGCACGGCGGCCGCATCTTCCTGCATCTCCTCATCGCTGAAGCCCAGATACCGACCATAGGCACGGATGAAATTGCGGACAAAGGCGGCTTGGGGCAGGTGTTCCTCGTCCCCCGCTTCCAGAGCACGCAGCACCTTGATGCTGATTTTCAGCGCCGCCGCCACATCTTCCACGGAAAGGCCGCGATCCTCGCGCGCCCCGCGCAGTTTTGCACCCAGTTCAAGCAATGTCATGGCCAATCCCCGTTACATGCGGATGTCAATCACAGCGCGCGAACGCAGCTGGCCGATGTAGTCATCATAGCGTTCCCGCGCCTTCGGCTCGCGCAGGAGCGCATCAATCTGCGGCGTTGCCTCCTCCAGAGAAAGCTGCTGGCCGCCCGGGGCCACGCCGTACAGCTTGAACTGGGCCTTGTGCCCGTCCATCATGAAAATACCGGACACGTCGCCCTCGCGCATGGAGGCAACGGCCTTGCGCAGCCCGGGAGACATCTTGCTTTCCGGTACGCCGATCCTGCCGCCGTTCTCCCTGTTGGGGCCAATGGACACGCGGGACACGGCATCATCAAAGGAAACTTTTCCGGAGCGGATGTCCGCCGCCCATTTTTCCGCCTTTTCCCTGGGCGGATATATCAGCAGGCCGATATTCACTCCGCCGCCGCTCACAAAGGAAGAACGGTGTGCCTCATAGTAGGCGCGGATTTCCTCGGGCGAGACCACCACCGAACGGCCCACCTGCCGGGAAAGCAGGCGCTGCCGCAGCAGGCCGGCCTTGATGCGCGTGCGCAGGCTGGACGGCGTCAGCCCTTCCTTGGACAGCTGGCGGGCAAAGGCCTCCCTGGACATGTTGCGCATCTTCATCATGCCCAGCAGCTCCTGCTCCACCTCCGCGTCCGACACGGATATTTGCAGGCGCTCCGCTTCCTGCGCCAGCAGCATGTCCAGAATCATCTCATCCAGCACATCCCGGCGCACCTTGACAGGGTCTTCCCCCTTCTTCCGAAGCAGTTCAGGACGGGCGGCCTCCTCCACATCAAACATGGAGATCATCCTGCCGTTGACCACGGCGGCTATCTTGTTGGATGGGGCCGCCTGCGCGGTGGCAAGGCCAAGGCAGCACAGACAACAGCAGAACACGACGGACAACAATTTCTTCACAGCGGCACTCCTGTGCATCTGTTATAGTATGTAGTAAGGAAGAATCCAGGCATCCTGCCGGAGACACGGCTTGGCA
The DNA here is from genome assembly GCA_029008115.1 of Desulfovibrionaceae bacterium. Lineage (GTDB taxonomy): Bacteria > Desulfobacterota > Desulfovibrionia > Desulfovibrionales > Desulfovibrionaceae > JAQVCS01. The sequence continues at coordinate 31,548 of JAQXJC010000039.1, forward strand.
TGCTATCCTTTTTCCCCGGAACTTGCAATGCGGCCCGGAGCGGCCCCGGCCCGCAGACCTTCCAGCACGGCGCGCACGGCGGCCAGCCCTTCCGCAAAGGACAGGGAAGTATCCAGCGGCAGCTCCAGCGTTGCCGGAGGCAGAAGGCGCACAGCGGCAGTGCCGCGAAGCAGCGCCACAAGCTTTTCCGGAGACAGGGCCGTCTGCGTCTCCTCCCACGTGCAGCGCACCCGATCCGGATGCACGTCCGCCCTGACCGCCTGAAGCGAAGAGAGATGCTGCTTGAAATCCAGCACGGCCAGGAAGTTTTCCAGCTCCACGGGGAAGGGCCCGAACCGATCCCGCATGCCCAGCGCAACATCCTCGCGGGCGGCACCGTCCACGGCTGAGGTCAGGGCCTTGTAGCAGCGCAGACGTTCGCGCCCGTCGCTGATGTAGGTTTCGGGGATATGGGCCGGCAGGGCCAGATTCATTTCCGTTTCCGTCGCCGCTTGCGGCATGCCCTTGAGCGTAGCCACAGATTCTTCCAGCATTTCCAGATACATGTCCAGACCGATGCGGCCGATGTGCCCGGACTGGCTTTCACCGAGGATATTGCCCGCACCGCGCAGCCGCAGGTCTTCCACGGCAATCTGGAAGCCGGCGCCCAGGTAGTCCATGTCCAGAATGATGCGCAGGCGCTCCTCCGCTGTCCTGGACAGGCGCGCCTCGTCCGGCACGATGAACACGGCATAGGCCTGCCTGTCCGAGCGCCCCACGCGGCCGCGCAGCTGATAGAGCTGTCCCAGACCGAACATCTGCGCCTGATCCACGATGAGCGTATTGGCACGGGGAAAGTCCAGCCCCGACTCCACAATGGACGTGCACACCAGCACGTCCAGCCCGCCGTGCCAGAATTCGCGCATGGTCTTTTCCAGCACGCCTTCGGCCATCTGCCCGTGCGCCATGCCCACGCGGGCCCCGGGGACCAGCGTGCGCACGTAGTCGGCCACGCCTTCCAGTCCGCGCACACGGTTGCATACCCAGAATACCTGCCCCTCGCGCGCAATCTCGCGCTGGAGGATGGTACGCAGCACCTCCGCATCGCGATGCACCAGCGCCGTGGCCACGGGCTTTCTGTCCTGCGGCGCGGTCTCGATGACCGAAAGATCGCGAATGCCGGACATGGACAGCTGCAAGGTGCGCGGAATGGGCGTGGCCGTCAGGGTCAGCACATCCACATTCCTGCGCATGGCCTTCAGCTTCTCCTTGTGCCGCACGCCAAAGCGCTGCTCCTCATCCAGAATGAGCAGGCCCAGATTCGGCAGATGGACGTCGCTGGAAAGCAGGCGATGCGTACCGATGAGAATATCCACCTGCCCCCGCGCCGCGGCCCCGAGCGTTTCCTGCTGCTTCTGCCGGCTGACAAAGCGGCTCAACAGCCCCACATTGACAGGAAAGCCGGCCATGCGCGCGCGGAAGGTCTGAAAATGCTGCTCGGCCAGCACGGTGGTGGGACACAGCAGGGCCACCTGCCGCCCTTCAGACGCCGCGCGGAAGGCGGCGCGCATGGCGACCTCGGTCTTGCCGAAGCCCACATCGCCGCAGACCAGCCTGTCCATGGGCCGATCCTTTTCCATATCGTCCAGCACGTCCTGAATGGCCCGCGCCTGATCCGGCGTTTCTTCAAAGCCAAAGGTGGCCGAGAACTCATGATACAGTTCACCGGGGGGATCATAGCGGAAGCCCTTGGCAATCTGGCGCCAGGCATACATTTCCACCAGATCGGCGGCAATTTTTTCAACGGCCTTGCGGGCCTTTTCCCGGCCCGCGCTCCATGCGGCCGACCCCAGCCTGTCCAGCGCGGGGGCCGCGCCGTCCCCGCCCTTGAAGCGCTGGATCAGCGACAGGCGGTCGGCAGGCACGTAGAGCTTGTCATCGCCGGAGTATTCAATCAGCAGATAGTCGTTGGCCGCACCGTCCAATGCCAGATGGTGCAGGCCGGAAAAGCGGCCTATGCCGTAATCCCTGTGCACCAGCAGATCGCCCGGCTCCAGATCGTCAAAGCGATCCAGTCCCTTGAACACGTGGGATGCCGGACGGGCCGCCCTTTCTCCCCGGGGCTGGATGATGCGCTCGCCCAGCACCAGCACGCCATCCCAGGCAATATCCGCGCCTTCGCGAAAGGGCGTGACCAGGGCAAAGAGTCCACGCTGGCCGGACGCATAGCGCAGTTGGGGCATCAGCCCGTCCTGCCCGGCCAGCTTCAGAAATTTCTGACGTCCGCGGCCGGAGGCAAAGCAGAAGATAATCTGCCGCCGCTCCTTCTGCCAGCCACGGATGGCCTGCACCAGCTGCTGCCACGGCCTGTCCTGCGCCCCCGCGCCGGGCAGCAGCTCGTCAAAAGTGCGCAACTGCCTGTCGGGGAAGGATTCCCCTCCGGCCTCCACGCCCATGACCAGCGGTTCCGCAAACACCTGCCGCCGTCCGCTCAGGCGCTCCAGCACGGAGGGAGGCTCACGCAGGGCCATCCAGGCCGGCTGCGGCACAACGCCGTCCTCGCGCTCGCATGCAGCAGCCAGAGCGCGCCACGAACTGTCCAGCATGTCATGAAAATCCGCCTCGCCGGGCAGCAGCCACAGCGTATCTTCCGGCAGCCAGTCTTCCAGCGTCGAGGCATCTTCATGGAATGTGCCGGGCAGGATTCCCTTCGCGCCCCGCTCCAGCTGCCGTTCCAGAGCATACAGGGCATTTTCGCTCAGCCGCCCTTCAGCGCGGCAGCGCTTCCAGCATGCGGCCGCCGCTTTTGCCGCCGGGCCGCCGCCAAGGGGAGTGACCGGCAGAATATCCACGGCATCCAGCGGATGCGATGAACGCTGGCTTTCCGGATCGAACAGCCGCATGTCCTCCAGCTCGTCGCCAAAGAACTCCAGACGCACAGGCCGGGCCCATCCGGCAGGGAAGATGTCGAGAATATCCCCGCGCATGGCCATTTCGCCCACGCGCGCCACCATGGGCACGCGGGCATAGCCCCACTCCACAGCCTGCTCCAGCACCATCTCCGGCAATATCTCCATGCCCCGGCGCAGGGAAAGCTCCCGGCCATGAAAAAAGGACAGGGGCATGAAGCGCAGCAGCAGGGCCTCCGGCGTCACCAGCAGGCAGCGCCCCCTTTTCTGCTGCAAGCCGCGGAATACAGCCACAGTGCGCGGCCAGTCCGGACGGGCGGCAGTCACCAGACTGTCGGCAGGAAGCTCCAGCACGGGGCGCTCCCACATGGGCCGCTCCGCAGAAATGTCCGCATCCGACATGCCGGGGGAAAAGAGGCGGAGCAGTCCCCGCGCCACGCCATATTCCTCGCGGCCGGAGGCCAGCACCACGGCTGTACCGCCGCGCTCCGCCCAGCGGCACGCCAGAGCGCAGCGCGTGGCCATGCCGGCGCGCCTGATGCGCACCGGGCCGGCCGGCAGCGAAAAAAGCTCGTTCACTCTATCCATGCGTTCCACACAAAGAAGGGCGGCTTCACACAAAGCCGCCCCATGAGATCATGCTATTGGCACGCGGGCCGCGGCCGCGCGCCGTCCAGGCATCAATGGCAGCCGCAGGAACCGCAGCAGCCGCTGCCGCAGGAACCGCCCGCGGCGGGCAGCGCCACGCCAGGCTCCAGCACAAAGCCCATGTAGGTCAGATCAATCTTTACGGACTGCACCTGTTCCAGCAGGCCGGCTTCAATGCAGAAGGTGAAGCCGCCTTCCTCAAAGGTCTTGTCCTGTTCGTTGGGCTCGTCCAGCGCAAGGGCCAGACGGGGGCCGCTGCACCCGCCGGGGGCAAGATAGATGCGGATGCCACCGCGTTCCTTGCCTTCGAAGTAGGCTTCCAGTTCCCTGCGGGCATCATCAGTCAGCGTGATCATGTTTTTCTCCAATGGGTTGTGATTTCCTACGATCAGCCCTGCCGCTTTGTCAACAAAATCCGCGTCCGGCGCGTGCCGGACGGAAGCGCACAGAAAAAAAGACGAACCCGTAAGGTCCGCCTTTTTGATGACGCTCCAGAGAAGAAAGGGGCGCTTAATGGCTGCCGCAGCTGCCGCAACTACTGCCGCAACTGCCGCCAGAAGAAGGCAGCGGCACACCGGGCTCCACCATGAAGCCCATGTAGGTCAGGTCTATTTTGACGGACTGAATCTGATCGAGAAGCGAGCTCTCAATGCAGAACCTGAATCCACCTTCTTCAAACGTCTTGTCCTGTTCGTTCGGCTCATCCAGAGCCAATGCCAGCCGGGGGCCGCTTCAGCCGCCGGGAGCCAGGTAGACGCGAATGCCGCCACGTTCCTTGCCCTCAAAGTACGCTTCAAGCTCTTTGCGGGCGCTGTCAGTCAATTGAATCATACAGCCTCCAAGATTTTGTGACGTATACGTAAAGTCTCCCCGGCGGTTTGTCAATAAAATCCCCCCGCCATCCTCTTCCCTGTCGGAGCGATTCGCGCTATACTGCTCTCTCCGGGCTGCTGCAAGGGCGGCCCCCAGGAGGCGCCATGAAAACCACTGCTCTGCTACGTGACAACGAAATTTCCCGCATTATCGACCGTCTGGCCTGTCAGATTGTCGAAAAGCACGACGACTGCCGCGGACTCATGCTGGTAGGCATCCAGCGGCGCGGCGCGGACCTGGCCGCACGCCTGTGCGACGTGCTGCGCCACCGGTGCGGCGCAAACGTGCCCCTGGGCACGCTGGACATCAACTTCTACCGCGACGACTGGACGTCCCTCCAGAGCAGCCCGCAGATCGGCGCCTCCAGCATGCCCCTGAGCGTGGATGGCGTCACCATCATCCTCGTTGATGACGTGCTGTTCACAGGGCGAACCATCCGCGCGGCCCTGGAGGCACTGCTGGACTACGGGCGCCCCAGAGCCGTGGAGCTGCTGGTGCTGGTGGATCGCGGGCACCGCGAGCTGCCCATCCACGCGGACTACGTGGGGCGCACGGTGAATACGGCCCGCACCGAGCAGGTCAATGTGCTCCTGCACGAACGCGACGGCAGGGACAGCGTGGAGATATGCTCCCCGGACTAGCCCTTCGGCGCCCCGGCCTGCCGCTGCGAATGCCAGATTTTCTCCTCCCGCCGCTTGACAAAACGGCGCAAGAAGTACATGCTTCCCGCCAAGGAAGGATTCTTATGTTCTCCACCCTCTTCATGAACGTCTATTATTATTTCTTCTTCTACTTTAGAAGGATCATAGGGCGTGCCGTGGAGGGAATGCAGGCATAAGCATCCGCATATACAAACACCCAAAGCCGCACGGAATTTCTGTACGGCTTTTTTTGTCGTGCAGGCATCCCGGCGCAGCAATGCAAGGGAGGAGGGTACACCTGCATGCTGATCAAAGTTCTCATTCTTCTCTGTTTCTTTCTTGTCACGCTGGGGGTCGGCCTTGCCTGCCGCCGCAGCGCAGCGGACGTGAACGGCTTCGTGCTGGGCAGCCGCGCCGTCGGCTCGTGGCTGACGGCCTTCGCCTACGGCACGTCCTACTTCTCCGCCGTCCTCTTTGTCGGCTACGCCGGGCAGTTCGGCTGGAAATATGGCGTGGCCGCCACATGGATCGGTCTCGGCAACGCCTTCTTCGGCTCGCTGCTGGCGTGGAACGTGCTGGGACGGCGTACGCGCATCATGACGCAGCAGCTTGACAGCGCCACCATGCCCGAATTTTTCGGCAAGCGCTTCCAGTCTCCCGTGCTGCGCGTCGCAGCGGCCGCCATCGTCTTCGTCTTCCTCATTCCCTACACCGCCTCCCTGTACAACGGCCTGTCCCGCCTGTTCGGCATGGCCTTCAACATCGACTACACCTGGTGCGTGCTGGGCATGGCCCTGCTGACAGCGGCCTACGTGCTGCTCGGCGGCTACATGGCGGCTGCCGTCAACGACTTTATTCAGGGCGTCATCATGATTTTCGGCATTACGGCGGTGATTTGGGCCGTGCTCAACGCCAATGGCGGCATGGCCGCCGCGCTGGGCTCACTGTCCGCCATTCCTTCCCCGCAGGCGCCGGGCATGCAGGGCGCGCTGATCTCCTTCTTCGGCCCCTGTCCGCTTGAGCTGCTCGGCGTCGTGCTGCTCACATCCTTCGGCACATGGGGCCTGCCGCAGATGGTGGGCAAGTTCTATGCCATCACCGATGAAGGAGCCATTGCCAAGGGTACGGTGATTTCCACGGCCTTTGCCGTCATTGTGGCCGGCGGCTGCTACTTTCTGGGCGGCTTCGGCCAGCTCTATGCCAGCTCCGTGGAATACGCGGCTCCCGGCAAGCCCATCTTTGACAGCATCATCCCCACCATGCTGTCCGGTCTGCCGGACATTCTGCTCGGCATTGTCGTGATTCTCGTCCTCTCCGCCTCCATGTCCACGCTGTCCTCGCTGGTCATCACCTCCGGCTCCACGCTGGCGCTGGACATCATTACGCCCATGCTCAAGCGGCGCGGCAAGAGCCCGACGGCCCAGGCCCAGCTTCTGCACATCCGCCTGCTGGTGGTATTCTTCATCGCTGTTTCCTCGGTCATCGCCATTGTGCAGGCCAAGAGCTCCGTCACCTTCATTGCCCAGCTCATGGGCATTTCCTGGGGTGCGCTGGCCGGGGCCTTCCTCGCGCCCTTCCTGTTTGCGCTGTACTGGAAGCGCACCACGGAGGCCGCCGCGCTGGCGACCTTCATCTCGGGCGTGGGCATCATGTGCGCCTGCATGGCCTGCCGCTTCGCGGGCGTGCCCTTCATCACGCCCTTCCTCTCCTCCCCCATCAACGCCGGGGTGCTGGCCATGCTCGCCGGTCTGGTCATCGTGCCTGTAGTCAGCATCGTTACGGCCGCGCCCGAGCGTGCCGCCGTGGATGCCATGTTTGCCAGCTACAGCCGCAAGGTCACGGTCAACGCCTCCACCTCGCTGTCTGACGCGGACGACTAGCAGCAAAGGCCCTTCCGCAGACAACGGCGGCCGCCCCGGAATCCCGGAACGGCCGCCGTCTCTTCTGTCGTCATCCCTGCCGCGCACAGTGCCTCACGGCCCGGGAACGTCGCAGTCTATCCGTCATGCAGAGGCGAAAGCACCACCCTGCCGGCTCGCAGAGAGGCCTGCACGTCAAGAATCCGCTGGTTGGCCGATCCCCGGAAGCGCAGCTCCAGCGAGCGCTGTTCTTTCAGATACGGCCCGTCCACCAGCAGGTCCAGCAGGGGCAGCAGGGCCGCCGCGTCCGGCATGCCTTGCAGCGCCTCCCACGTATAGCCCGTGTAGGCGCACAGGTGGTAGCCTTCCGCGCGCAGGGCCGCTGCCAGCGGCAGCAGGGCCCGTGCCTGAAGAAAAGGCTCGCCTCCGCTGAAGGTCACCGCCCGCATGAAGGCCCGGGCGCGCACCCCTTCCAGCAGTTCCTGGACGGAGACTTCCCTCCCCCCCGCCGGATCATGCGTGCCAGGATTCTGGCACTCCGGACAGCCGTGCAGGCAGCCCTGCAGGAACAGCACATAGCGGATGCCCGGCCCGTCCACAATGGACTCGGGCTCAATGCCCGCGATTCTGAGCGGGAGTACAGCCCCCGCAGGCATGCGTGTCGCCATGCCCCTTTCCCCCTCATGCGCATCGACCGGGCGGCCCCGCGTCCATCCTGAAGGCGTCCGCAGGCACAGCCCGGCCCATGCACCGTGAACTCTCGCTCCCCTTAGTTGCCGCAGCTCCGCACGGACGTGCAGCCGCCAAAGGAATGCTTGACGCGATCCCTTTCTTCGGCGCGCTTGGCATCGTTAAAGCGTCTGTTGACATCACCCACCAGATAGCCGGTGATGCGGCGGATGCGGTTGAACCCGATGCCCTCTCCGATCTTCTTCTGCTCTTCCATGACCGACCTCCTATATCCGTTGAAATTTCTTCTTCAGCTCCGCGAGGCGCTCTGCGGAGATACCTTCGCCCTCCCGGCGGCCACAGCGCGGGCAGACGTCGTTGATGATGCCCGTGTAGCCGCAGACGGGATCATAGTCCACGGCATGATTGATGCTGCCGTAGCCTATGCCCTGCTCCCGCATGTAGCGGATGATCTGCTCGAACGCCTCGGGATTCTTGCTCACGTCGCCGTCCAGCTCCACATAGGTGATGTGTCCGCCGTTGCACAGCGCATGATACGGCCCTTCCAGCCGAATCTTTTCGAACACGCCGATGGGGAAGTACACGGGCACATGGAAGCTGTTGGTATAGTACTCCCTGTCCGTCACGCCCTTGATGACGCCAAAGCGCTTGCGATCCATCCGCACAAAGCGTCCGGAGAGCCCCTCCGCCGGCGTGGCGATCACCGTAAAATTCATGCCTGTCCGCTGCGATTCGGCATCCGCGCGCTGGCGCATGTGGCGCACGACCTTCAGACCGAACTCCTGCGCTTCGGCCGATTCCCCGTGATGCTTGCCGAAGAGAGCCTTGAGCGCTTCAGCCAGCCCGATGAAGCCTATGGTCAGCGTGCCGTCCTTCAGGACCTCGCGCACCGTATCCGTAGCGGAAAGCCGCTCGGAGCCCATCCAGACTCCCTGCCCCATGAGGAAGGGATAGTTGTACACATGGCGTTCCGCCTGCACTTCAAAGCGCTCCATCAGCTGGCCGAACACCAGACTGATCACGTCGTCCAGCGCCGTCATGAAGGCCTCCGTATCTCCCTTGGCCTCAATGGCCAGCCGGGGCAGATTCACGGACGTAAAGCTCAGATTGCCACGCCCGGACGTGGTCTCCCGATCCGGCGCATGGACATTGCCCATGACGCGGGTCCGGCAGCCCATGGTTGCCACTTCGGTATCCGGATCGCCTTCCCGGTAGTATTGCAGGTTGAACGGGGCATCCAGAAAGGTGAAGTTCGGGAACAGGCGCCTGGCGGAGACCCGGCAGGCCAGCTGGAACAGGTCGTAGTTGGGATCGCCCGGATTCAGGTTCACCCCTTCCTTGGTCTTGAACACGTGAATGGGGAAGATGGAGGTCTCCCCGTTGCCCAGGCCGGCATCCAGCGCCAGCAGGCACTGCCTGATGACCATGCGCTGTTCCGGCGACGTGCCCGTGCCGTAGTTGATGGAGCTGAAGGGCACCTGCGCGCCAGCCCGGCTGGACATGGTGTTCAGGTTGTGAATCAGTGCCTCCATGGCCTGATAGGTAGCACGGACGGTCTTTGCGTAGGCAGTCTCATACACCTTGTCAAAGTCCGCCGCGGCCGCACCGGGCAGCAGCAGACGCAGCCTGGTCCTGAAGCCCTCGGTGAGCACGGACTCCCCGGCATCGATGGCGGCGCTGAACAGACCGCGCACCATCTCCCTGTTCTCCTCCGTGACAATGCCGGCAAACTCGCCGAACTGGAGAAATTCCGCGCGGAAGCTCTTGGCCACGCCGGGAGCCAGATTGTATTCGAACATGGGGAGGGACTGGCCGCCGTGCTGATCATTCTGGTTGGCCTGAATGGCAATGCAGGCCAGCGAGGCGTAGGCGCCTATGCTGTTCGGCTCGCGGATGAAGCCGTGCCCCGTGAAGAAGCCCCCCCTGAACAGCCTGGCCAGATCAATCTGGGTGCATGTGGTGGTCAGCGCATAGAAGTCCATGTCATGAATATGAATCCGGCCGCTGCGGTGCGCGTCGGCGTACTCCTTGCGAATCAGGCTGGAAAGATAGAATTGCTTGGCCACCTCGCTGCCGTACTTGAGCATGGTCCCCATGGAAGAGTCGGCATCCACGTTGGCATTCTCGCGCTGGCTGTCGCTCTCCTGCGCATCCTTGAACGTCAGGTCGAACATGGTGCGCATGATATGCGTCTTCTGCTCGCGGATTTCCGTGCGCTTGTGACGGTACAGGATATAGGCCTTGGCAATGTCGGCGGAGCCAGTGCGCATCAGCGTCTCTTCCACAACGTCCTGCACGTGTTCCACCGTGGGCGTCCTGCTGTCCGAGCTGATGGCGGCGACCACTTTCTCCGCCACAAAGGAAGCAACTTTCCGGCTGTATTTCTCGTCGTAGCCCACGCCAAGCGCGGAGCGGAGCACGGCCCGCTCAATGCGCTCGTCGTTGAAGGCAACCACACGTCCGTCACGTTTCTCGATCTTCTCAGGATACTGCATCGCACCACCGGTATTCCATCAACATGCTCACACAACACGTTGATTTTATTATGGTAAAAAAATCTCTCCTGCCATTTTTGCGCAAGAGCAGGAGATTCAGGCCACGTGCGGAACGCACGAACCTGTTCGAGCTAATAGCCATTTAGCGCCCCGCTGGCAACTAGAATTTCGCAGCCGGACATGGCGAAAAAATTTGGTAACGATTTTTATTACCCAAGAAAAAAGGGGACGGCAATAAAAACTTTTTTTCCCAATGCCGCCTTCCGGCAGCACTTGCGCGGGAGCTGTTCCGCCAGCGGCGCGGGGAGAAAAAGCCGGGGTTCATCCGTCACTTTCAACTTGTGGCCCCGCTCATTTTTTTATGGGGTGACAAGGCCGCATGAGATATTCCCCCTGAACAGGCCGCAAAAAAAAACTGCGCCCTCCCGAAGGAGAACGCAGTCTTGCACACTTGGTTCTGCCGGCTATCCGCCGAAGGATTCCCACAGCTCCACGCCGGTCCAGCATTCCGCCGCCACCAGCACCAGCAGCAGCACGTTCAGCGCCCCGTGCACCAGCGGCATCCACACCCGCCGGCGCTTCCAGCGATCCATGACGTAGCCTGTGCCCAGCCCGATCACGGCCAGCAACATCACTGGCCAGGCCATGAAGGCATGCGCGCCGGTGATATGCGTTTCACCAAAGATGGAATGCGTTACATAGAAGCCCAGCGCCCCCAGCAGCCACAGGGCCAGCGCCCACGCGCCCAGCTTCACATGCTGCCGCCACGGAAACAGCACCTTCACCCCGTGCGTCATGCGAAAACGCTGCACGCCCTGCCACATGGCCCACAAGCCCAAGGCCGCCGCAAACACCTGCATCAGCGGATGCAGCCAGAACAAAACATCGCTCATAGCGTACTCCTTATTTATATTTATTACTATTAATGGAAATACAAACTCCTGTCAAGGTATTTGCCGCGCCGCGGAAAAAGGCGTGTGTCTTCCCCCTTGTCCTTTTGGCGGCAGAGCTTATAGTACATTCTGGCGGCAGCGGCAGCAGGGTTTCCAGCTCCTGCCGCCCCTCTCCGCGCCGGCCATGCGCGGACACCCGTAACAAGGCTCCGTATCCGGACGCTTCAGGAGGACTTATGGCGACATACCGCATTCATCCCATTGTTATGGGATCAAAGGCCTTTGACAAGAGCATGATGACCTACCAGCAGAACGCGGGGGTTCCCTATGTCATCCCCATCTATTGCTGGTATCTGGAAGGCGGCGACAAGAAAATCCTTGTGGATACGGGAGAAATGAACCCCATCGTCTCCCCCGACAGGGAACAGGCGCTGGGCGGGCATATCCACACCTTCGAGGAAGGGCTGGCGCAATTCGGCCTGAAGCCCGAAGATATCGACATCGTGCTCCACACCCACCTGCACAGCGATCACTGCGAGAACGATGCCAAGTGCGTGAACGCGACGTTCTACGTGCATGCCAAAGAACTGGAGCACGCGCATGATCCCCATCCGCTGGACTTCCGCTATCTGGAAGATCATATCCTGGATGTGGAGGAAAACGGACAGATTCGCGTCATTACCGAGGAAGAGCTGGAAATCGTCCCCGGCATCCGCATGATCCACACGCCCGCCCATACCGAGGGAGGCATGACCGTGCTGGTGGATACTGCCGCCGGCCGCGCAGCCATCACGGGCTTCTGCATCATTGACGAAAATCTCAACCCCCCGCAGAAGGTCCGCGCCATGGAAATGGAGGTCATTCCCCCGGGAACCTGCGGTGTCAGCCCGCAGGAAGCCTATGACATCGTACTCAGGGTCAAGGGCATGGCAGATATTCTGCTCCCCCTGCACGAACCGCGCTTCGCCACCGGGACTGCCATCGGGTAGCTGAACACAGGGACGGAAGAAGGCGTCACAGTCTCTCTTCCGTCCACTTCCCGTCTAGGAGCGCATGGCATGCAGGGCTGCCGCCGCGTAGGCGGCCAGCTCCCGATCCAGCTGCCGCTGCGCCATCGCCAGATCGGACGCCATGCGCTCCGCGCCATTGCGGGAAAGGCGGCGAAGAAAATCCCCCAGCTCTTCCCGCGAATGCAGCATCCCCGGCCAGCCGAACACAAAATCCACCACATGCAGGGGTTGCAGCAGGGGCTCAAAAGGAAGCGCAGCCCGCTCCATATCCCGCACAAAGGCATAGGCGGCACGCTCCCTGAATTCCTGAACGCGATGCTCTTCCAGTCCTGCCGGCGGCACGACCATGGCAGAGACGCCCAGGCCCGCGCCATCTTCCGTGCTGATCAGAAAGGGCAGAAACTGTTCCATCCTGCCCGGCCTGCGCGCAAGGTTCATGCCGCGCCTGAATACTCCCTCTCCTGTCCGCATGCCCCGGTATAGTCTTCCGCCACGCACGGCGTCAAGCGGCATGGCCGTCCGCAGCAGCAGGATATATCCTTATAATATATACCTGGCCGTGCGCCGCCGGCGGTACGGCATGCCTGCATTCCAGATACATGAGGTGCGGGACAGTATGTGAGGTGCTGGCGCTGGCTGGACGAAGCAGCCCGCATGTGAACACGGCGTTTCCGCGCATCTCTTGACACAACGCGCCTTCACGGATAGCATGAAAAGAACAGGCGGAAATCCCCGCCTGTCAAACGCATGCGCCGCGGCATGGCCGCCGCTGCCATGCATGGAGGCATCGCATGTTCATCCCCCGTATATGAGGCTCGCGCTGGCAGACGCAGGGTGCGTCTGTGTTCCGTGCTGCGTCCGGGGTAGCGGGCATGCGCTTCAGCCTCTGATCCCCTCCTCCGACGCACCGCACCTCCGCATTCTCATTCACGCATGGATTCATGCCTGCTTCTTTCCGTCGCGTACTGCGGCCGGCCCCGCCGTGTCCGCTGTCCGTAGACGGCAGTCGGAGGGGGCCCCCGTGGCTGGGGGCCTCCACAGCATATTCCGCAATCATCTGAAGGAGGCAGCATATGCGTATCGCCATAGGAATGGGGAAAGGCGATCATGAGGCCCGTCTGGAAGAACGAGGCATCAACCGCCGAGATTTCTTGAAGTTCTGCGCCGCCGTCGCGGCCTGTATGGGGCTGGACGCCACTGGCGCGGCCACCGTTGCCCAAACGCTTGCCGCATCCGGCAAGCGTCCTGCCGTGGTCTATCTGCACAATGCGGAATGCACCGGCTGTTCCGAAGCCCTGCTCCGCACCACCCAACCCTATCTGGACGCCCTGATTCTGGACACCATCTCTCTGGAATATCATGAAACCATCATGGCTGCTGCCGGGGACGCCGCCGAAGCGGCTCTGCATGCCGCCATCAATAATCCCGACGGCTTCATCTGCGTGGTGGAAGGAGCCATCCCCACGGCCATGGACGGCAAGTACGGCTACATCGCCGGCAAGACCATGTTCGATATCTGCAAGGAAGTGCTGCCCAAGGCCAAGGCCGTGGTTGCCTATGGCACCTGTTCCGCCTTTGGCGGCGTGCAGGCCGCAGCCCCCAACCCCACCGGAGCCAAGAGCGTAGCCGATGCCTTCGCCCCCTTCGGCATCAAGCCCATCAACATCGCCGGCTGCCCGCCGAACCCGCTGAACCTTGTGGGCACGCTGGTGGCCTTCCTTCAGGGGAAGGAAATCAAGCTCGATTCTCTGGGCCGCCCGCTCATGTTCTTTGGCGAAAGTGTGCATGACCTCTGCGAACGCCGCCCGCATTTCGACGCCGGCGAATTTGCGCCTTCCTTTGATTCCGAAGAAGCCCGCAAGGGCTGGTGCCTGTATGATCTGGGCTGCAAGGGGCCGCAGACATACAACAACTGCCCCAAGGCCCGCTTCAACGGCACCAACTGGCCCGTGGGCGCCGGACATCCCTGCATTGGATGCAGCGAGCCGGACTTCTGGGATCAAATGACGCCCTTCTACAGCAACAAGTAAGCGGAGCAGCAGAGCATGAGCACCATCATCTCCCCCAAAAGCAATTTCAGCGGCCCCATCGTGGTGGATCCGCTGACCCGCATCGAAGGCCATCTCCGCATCGAGGTGGAAGTTCAGGACGGTGTCATCAAGGATGCCCGCAGCGTAGGCACACTGTTCCGCGGGCTGGAAATCATCCTGAAAGGCCGCGATCCGCGCGATGTGCAGCATTTCACCCAGCGTACCTGCGGCGTCTGCACCTACACCCATGCGCTGGCCTCCACCCGCGCACTGGAAGACGCCATCGGCGTGACCATCCCCAGAAATGCGACCTATATCCGCAATCTCGTGCTGGCCATGCTCTACATGCACGATCACATCGTGCACTTCTATCATCTGCATGCGCTGGACTTTGTGGACGTGACCTCCGCGCTGCTGGCCGACCCGGCCAAGGCCGCGCAGCTCGCCGCCTCCATCTCGCCGCGCCCGGCCAAGGCCGAGGATTTCAAGGCCGTGCAGGATCGCCTGAAGAAATTCGTGGAAAGCGGCCAGCTCGGCCCCTTTGCCAACGCATACTTCCTTGGCGGACATCCGGCCTACTACCTCAGCCCCGAAGAAAACCTCGTGGCCACGGCCCACTATCTGGAAGCCCTGCGCGTGCAGGTGCTGGCCGCCCGCGGCATGGCCGTATTCGGCGCCAAGAACCCGCACACCCAGTTCCTCGTCCACGGCGGCGTCTCCTGCTATGACGCACTGACCAGGGAACGCATCGCGGAATTTGAGGGCCTCTACAGGCAGACCCGCGACTTCGTCGAACAGGTCTACATCCCCGATCTGCTGATGGTGGCTTCCAAGTACAAGGACTGGGCCGGCTTTGGCGGCACGAAGAACTTCCTCACCTTCGGGGAATTCCCCGGCGACGAACGCAAGCTGGATACCCGCTTCCTCAAGCCCGGCATCATCTGGAACCGCGATCTGGGCACCGTGGCCCCTGTGGACCCGGGCAAGATTGCGGAGCACGTGCGCCACAGCTGGTACGAAGGCGAGGACGCGCGCCATCCCTACGAAGGCGAAACCGCCCCGGCCTTCACCTTCATGGGAGACAAGGATCGCTACTCATGGATGAAGGCGCCTCGCTATGACGGCGAAGTGATGGAAGTCGGCCCGCTGGCGCAGGTACTGGTGTCCTATGCCCAGGGACAGGCGGAAGTCAAACCTGTGGTGGATACGGTGCTGAAGGCGCTGAACGTGGGCCCGGAAGCCCTCTACTCCACACTGGGCCGCACGGCGGCGCGCGGCGTGGAAACGCTGGTGGCCGCCAGGCAGGCGGAAAAATGGCTCGACGAATTCAAGGGCAACATCGGCTCGGACAACAAGATTGTGGAAGACTGCGACATCCCGGACAAGGCCGAGGGCGTGGGCTTCGTGGGCGCGCCGCGCGGCGGGCTTTCGCACTGGATTCGCATCGAAAACAAAAAGGTCGCCAACTTCCAGCTGGTCGTGCCCAGCACCTGGAACCTTGGCCCGCGCTGCGCGCAGGGCAAGATGAGCGCCGTGGAAGAAGCTCTGGTAGGTACGCCGGTGGCCGATCCCAAGCGCCCGGTGGAAATCCTGCGCACCGTGCACTCCTTTGACCCCTGCATTGCCTGCGCCGTGCATGTCATTGACGGGCGCACTAACGAAACGCACACCTTCAAGGTGCTGTAATCCTTTATGTCCCGCGTCCAGCCTCCCTTGCCGGCCGACGCAGGGATGCTTCCCCAGGCCCCGTGTGGAACTGCCGCGCGGGGCCTTCCCTCCACCTTTCATCCGCCCCGCCGGACGGCGTGCGGTACAAGGGAGCACCGACTATGGAAAATGTGCTGATTCTGGGCGTGGGCAATCTGCTCATGCGCGACGAGGGCTTCGGCGTGCGGGCTGTGGAGCTGCTGGAAAAAGACTACCTCTGGCCGGAAAACGTGCGCCTGCTGGAAGGCGGTACCATGGGCATGATGCTGATGCCTGACATGCAGGACTGCCACCGCCTCATCGTACTGGACGCCGTTCTCTGCGGGCAGCGGCCTGGTACCATCTGCGTACTGGAAGGGGAGAACCTCCGCAAGAGCCTTGGCTTCCGGGATTCCACGCATCAGACCGACCTTGTCGATATTCTGATCTGCTGCGAGCTGGCAGGCCACCGCCCGGAAACGCTGGTCTACGGCATGGAGCCTTTTGACTGGCAGAGCTTCATCCCGGAACTGACCCCGGAGGCACGCGCCCTGCTGCCGGAGTTCTGCGCCAAGGTGGTGCGGGACCTGCGGGCGCGCGGCCTGGACATCCGCAAAAAACAGACGGCCCCCGCGCAGGAGACCGTCTGTTCTGAAGCATCCGGCGCAACCAGCTAGTTCTTTTTCCTGCCCGTCACCAGCTCGATGGTATCCGCCAGGCGCAGGAAGGCGGCTCTGGCAGGAGAATCCCCTTCCTCCAGCACAATGGGACGGCCGGCGTCCGCCGCATCCACGGCTGCGGGGTCAAAGGGAATGGAGGCCAGCAGTGGCAGGTTGCAGGACTGCGCCAGCCTTGCGCCGCCGTCCTTCTTGAAGAAGGCGTATTCCCTGCCGCAGCCGGGGCAGATGAAGGACCCCATATTTTCCACAATGCCCAGAATGGGCGCGTTTTCCTCGCGCAGGAAGTCCAGCGCCTTGCGCACGTCCGCCAGCGCCAGTTCCTGCGGTGTTGTCACCACTACGGAAAGCGCATCCGGCACGGCCTCCAGCACGGCCATGTGCTCATCCCCGGTACCGGGAGGGGAGTCGATGAGCAGGTAGTCCAGCGGCCCCCACAGCACGTCCGTGAGGAACTGCTTGATGGCGCTGGTCTTCATGGCGCCGCGCCACATAATGGCCTTGTCCGTGTCGGGCATGAACAGGTCCATGGAAATCAGCTTGATATTGCCCGCGCAGGTGACGGGCGTCAGATGCTGGCCATCCTCGGAGCGCACCCGCCCGGCAGCTCCCAGCAGGCGCGGCACGCTCGGCCCGTGCAAATCCACGTCCAGCACCCCCACGGAATGCCCGCGCGCCGCCAGCGCCGCGGCCAGGTTTACCGTAACGGAGCTCTTTCCCACGCCGCCCTTGCCGCTCATGATGAACAGCTTGTAGCCGATGGCGCGCATATTGTCCCGAAGCTGCTTTTCCTGCATGGCCTCCTCAATGGGAATGCCATGCCCCCCCTGCGGGGGCTGTCCCTGATGCTGTTCCATATCGTATTCCTTTTTCTCCATGCAGGCCGGAACGGCAGCCGCCGCCCCGGCACAGACCGTCCCTGCGCGCAGAGCCCTGCCCGCCCTTATGCCGGCTTCTTTGCCGCACGCCGGGCACGCAGCCAGTTATACCAGCCTTCCAGCCCCTCGCCCGTGCGGCAGGAGACCTCAAAGACGCCCAGGTTCTCATTGGCCATAGTGGCAAACTTCTCAGCGCGCTGCACGTCAAAATCCACATAGGGCAGCAGGTCTACCTTGTTCAGCACCATGGCCTGCGCCAGATTGAACAAGAGGGGATATTTTTCCGGCTTGTCGTCACCTTCCGTAACGGACAGCAGCGCCACCTTGGCATCTTCGCCGCAGTCAAATTCCACGGGGCACACAAGATTGCCCACATTTTCAATGAAGAGAATATCCACGCCGTCCAGATTCAGCGCGCCAAGCGCCTGCATGACCATGTTGCCGTCCAGGTGGCAGCCGCCCTCGGTATTGATCTGCACAGCCTGCGCTCCGGAGGCCGCCACACGGCGGGCGTCATTGTCAGTCTGCAAATCCCCTTCAATGACGGCCATGCGGAATTCCGGAGCCAGGTCTGTCAGCGTCCGCTCCAGCAGCGAAGTCTTGCCCGCGCCGGGGGAGCTGATGAGATTCAGGACAAGAATGCCCCGCGCCGCAAACAGGCCGCGCAGCTGCGCCGCCATCTTGTCGTTAGCCTCCAGCACATTGCGAATGACAGGAATTTCCATGCTGTCTCCTTCCCTTCCGCGGAGATTATTCCGCTTCCAACTGTTGAATAAAAAATTCTCGCCCCTGCTCCACCGTATGCCCCGGCTCCGCGCCGCACAGCGGACATGGCAGCCACAGCGAAGCCTGTCCTTCCGTTCCCGCGAAGGTTTTTCCGCAGGAACGGCACCGCAGCACGAGCGGCACCTCCACCACATCCAGACGTGCGCCGGCAAAGGGGCCTTCCGCAGTCAGGGCTTCAAAACAGAGCTGGAGCGAATCGGCAACGACATTGGACAGGGCGCCGCAGCGCACCTCCACGCGCGTCAGCGTGCGCAGGCCCCGCCTGCCGAGTTCTTCTCTGGCAATATCCACAATATTTGCGGCAATAGACATTTCGTGCATGGCCAATATGATTACGCGCTTTTGAAATCCGCGTCCAGCCCTCCGGCCCACCTTGCCATTTGAATAAAAACGTGTAGGCTTGGACACATGAGCCTGATGCAGTCCGTTCCTTCCGGCGGAGCGACCGCGCATGGCCCGCCCCCGCCACGCCGGCATGCAGAACGAAGCGCGGCATTCCCGGCCTGAAACATGCGGCACTGCGCTCCGCTCTCCGGCCATGCACACACGCCGCAAGCATACGCCATGAAACAGCATTCTGACAGCCTGTCGCTTTCCGCGCCCGAACCCCGTCCCGCCGATTCCCGGCAGGAACACGATACGCCGGGCGCATCCCTCCAGACGTCTGATGACGACCGCCTGCCCGCCCTGGACATTTCTCCCGCGCCCGCACGGTGCCCTGGCAACAAAGGCATCGTCATGCTGGCCACATGCGCCATTCTTGCCGTACTGGCCGGCACGGCATGGAATGAACACCACCATGCGGCTCCCTCCTCATCCGGGAAGAATGCCGTTGCCAGCGGTCCGGCCATGCGCGCCCCCGTGGCGCCGCAGCTCCCTGCCTCAAGCCGGCCGGAGCCAGCCTCCCCGGTTGCGGCAGCCGCCAATCTTCCGACAGAAGCCCCCCTGCCGGCGCATCCGCAGTCCGGCCCGGCACGCAATGCCCGCCTGACGCTCCAGGACAGCCAGACGACCTCCCAGCAGGAAGCGACAGTGCCCGCTCCGGCAGCGCCGCAGCCCACGGACACCCGGCAGACAGCCCCGAACCAGCAGAAGCCCGCGGCAAAAGCACCGGAAGCGCAGTCGGCCGCCGTGGCAAAGCGCATCACTGGTATCCGCGTTGTTACGTCGGACAGGGGCGCGATGGTGCGCATCGCCGCAAATGTCGCTCCGAATGTCCGCCAGAGTCGCCTGACCAGCCCTGACCGCGTGGTACTGGACATGGATGCCGTCTGTCAGGCAAAGGCTCCCGGCGTGCCGGCAAACTCCCTGATCAGCAATGTGCGCCTTGGCAGGCATGGCGGCAAGACCCGCATCGTCATTGATCTGAAGAAGGCACCCGGCCGGGTGCAGGTGGTGCAAACGGGAAGCGGTCTGGAAGTGCGCCTGCGGTAGCGGGCTGTGGCCGCAGGGGCTGGGAATGCAAAACAGGGACGCCCCTCGGGGCATCCCTGCATACACCGCATATTGTGCACGGCGGCTATTTTTCCATATCCCGGCCTCGGGCGTCCGCCGCCAGCACGGCGTCAATAATATGTCCGGCCACGCCAGTGCGCTCCATGTGGTTGACGCCCGCAATGGTCATGCCGCCGGGGGAGCAGACCTGATCGCGCAAATCGGACAGGCTGGCCTCGGACTGCCCCGCCATGCAGGCGCAGCCTTCGAACAGCATTTCTGTCATCCGCCTTGCTTCCGCACGCGGAAAGCCCAGCGTCACGCCGGCCTGCATGACGGCATTCATGCAGTGGAACACATAGCCGGGACCGCAGCCGATGAAGGCGGAGAAGGCCGCGAATCTGCTTTCAGGCAGTTCCAGCGTCATGCCCACACAGCCGAACAGCTCATGCAGCTGCTGCTTCTGCTCCTCGCGCAGGGCAGGGTCCTCAAAGCACAGGGCCGTCACGCCCCTGCCTGCCAGCGCAGGTGTATTCGGCATGGCGCGCACCACAGGACAGATGCCGTCCACACCCGCACGCAGCACGGCCTGCGTGATGCCGGCCGCCACGGACACCACCAGCTTTTTAGACGTCAGCGCCGGCAGGATGGCGTCCAGCACACCCCGCACCAGATGGGGCTTCACCGCGATAATGACAATATCCGCCAGACTGGCCAGCTCGGCCATGTCCGCCACGGGGCGCACCTGCGGTTCCAGACGCCGCAGACGTTCCGGCGTTCTGTTGTATCCATAGAGATTGCGGCCATGACGTGCGGACAGTCCCGCCATGATGGCCCCCCCCATATTGCCGCAGCCTATGCAGCCAACGGAGGGAAGATTCCGCGCAACGGTCATGATTCCTCCCCTTGCGCCTCTTTGCCTGATGTCGGGGCACGGCGGGCGCCGCCGGTATGCACGATTTCAGTACAGACAGCATGACCATCCATTTTTCCAAAAAAGAGATTTTTTATGATGGATGGATGGATGGATGGATGGATGGATGGATGGATGGATGGGTGGGGAATCTGCATTCGCCGCGCACGGCACGCCGGCATCCAGCATCTGCTCGAATACGGCCTGCGGCCTGGGAGGGGCATAGAAATAGCCCTGTATCATATCGCAGCCGGCCCCGCGCAGGAAGTGCACCTGCGCCTCATGTTCCACACCTTCCGCCACCACTGTGAGCCCCAGATCATGCGCCACGCTGATGGTGTGCCGCAGTACGATCTCTCCCTTTTCGGAGCCAATCATGTCAATCAGCGCCTTGTCCAGCTTCAGCTCGCTCAAGGGGAACAGGCTCAGCATGGACAGGGACGAATAGCCGGAGCCGAAGTCATCCATGTGCAGGACAAAGCCCTCCCGCGCCATGCGCTCCGCCAGATCAATAAGCAGATGGCTGCCCGTGGCGGCAGACTCCGTCAGCTCTATGGGAACGAGCGCCGCGGGCACGCCGATATTTTTCATAATCTCGCCATAGGTATCGATGATGCCCCTGTGGTGGAGACTGTTCCGCGACAGATTCACGGACACGGGCAACACCTTCTTTCCCGCTTCCATGCGGCGCTTCTGGAAAAGGCACACGTTCTGAAAGACGTATCTGTCCAGCCTGTGGATCAGGCCGTCCTGCTCAAACCGGGGAATGAACTCCCCGGGGGGAACCATGCTGCCGTCCTTGCGCATCCAGCGCACCAGCGCTTCGCCGCCCATGATTTCCTGCGTGCGGCAGTCCACCTTGGGCTGATACCACACGACGAACTCTTCCGCCTTCAGCGCGTCCTCAAAACAGGATTCCATCTCCTGATTCCGCAGGAGACGGTTGTTGATCTGCTCGTTATAGGTGCACACGGACTGCGTATAGTCCTGCTTGATGCTGGAAACGGCCATCAGCGCGCGGTTGCAGAGCAGGGAAACAGGCTTGGACTTTTCCACGTCGGGATAGTAGCCGTACTTGATGTTCAGACCGGGCACGGGAGCATTGCTGACGGATTCCTCCCGGAAGGCCTCCCAGTCCTCATCCTTCATGCGCTTTTCCGCCGGGAGCAGCACAAAGAACCTGTCGCCAGAGCGGGCGGCCAGCCCGCTGCCCATGAAGAGGCGGCAACGCCTGCCAAGATAGGCCAGCACATCATCGCCCTTGCTCTTCCCGAAGACGCTGTTGACAATCTTGAAATCTTTCAGATCGGAAACGACCAGATCATACTGCCCGCTGCTGGCGCGGAGCCGCTTTGCGGCGTGATGGTAGAATGCCTGTATGGTGTACAGCCCTGTCAGACTGTCAAACTCCACGGCCGACAGGGCGGCTACGGAATCCCGCAGCTTGATGATGTTGCGGATTCTGCCCAGCACCACCTGGGGATTATATGGCTTTGTGATAAAATCGGACGCACCCAGCTCCAGGCAGCGAATTTCATCGCCCGTATCGCCGCTCCCCGTGGTCACAATGACAGGCACGGAAGACAGGAAGGCGTCATCCCGAAGCCGCTCCAGAAATTCGAAGCCATTGCAGACAGGCATGTAGACATCCAGCAGAACCACGGCTATTTCATCGTAATGCCGGGACAGCAGCTCCAGCCCTTCCCTGCCGTTCTCCGCAGTCAGCACGTTATAGCTGTCCCCCAGCAGCGAGGTGAGCACCAGACGGTTCAGGGAACTGTCCTCCACAATAAGCACGCTGCGCTTTCCGGAGAAGGACGTCCGGGGCCGGGCCTTCGGGCTGTCCTGCGCCGGGCCTTCGGGCTGCCCCTCATGGCAATACTGCTCATTGTAGCGCACTATGACATGTGCCCGGGTGCTCCTGGCCTCGCACATGATCCTGTCGGCAATCTCAATGGAATTTTTGACATACTGCCCGCAGTAATAGCCGCCGATGGTGGCGGAAACCTCCAGCCCCGGGCATTCCGGAACGGTGATTCTTGAGATGGTCTTCTGGATTTCAGTCAGCTTTCTTCCAAAAACTTCCACGCTCATGCCCTGAAAGAGCAGGAGGAACTCGTCCCCGCCATACCGGATCATGACGTCGGAAATACGGACACAGCCGCGCACGGCCGACACAAACTCCCTGATGGCGGCATCGCCCCCGTCAGTTCCGTACACATCGTTGATGTTCCGGAAGCTGTCAATGTCAATCATGGCAACGGCAGTGACATTCGTCAGCCTGAAGAGCTGATCTTCGAAATACTTGCGGTTATAGATGCCAGTCTGCGTATCGATGTAGAGCTTTTCATTGGGAGACACAAGGTTCGAGAGCAGCTTGTGATCCTCTTCCATGTGGGTATAGTTCTCACCCACCTTGTCAATCAGCTCAAGGACATGCGGCTTGCCGTCAATTTCGATATAGCTGGCGATAAGCTGATATATTTTGTCATCAAAGACTTCAAATTTCTTATGCTGGCTGCAACTGGCCAGCGCATTTCTGGAAATACAGTTCCTGCATGGCCGCGTCTTTTCCCAGAGGTTGTAGCAGGGGGCGGACATGGGGAGAAGCATGCCGGAATCGTCAAGAGAGGAATAATGGACGCCATTGGCATCCATGATGCGGACTACAGGAAATATCTTTCTGTAGGCGTCGAGATATTGCTTCAGTTCCTTGCGAGTCAGGCTTTCCATCAAATGCAGTCCCATAAATGACGCTGTCAGCCCAGCCTTTTGCACAGGACGGCGGCATGCGCAGTCCATGCCGCATCCCTGTCCGGCAGAAGGCACCGGCGTTCTTGTCTGCAACAAAGCCCGGCAGATACCCCGGGCCGCTTCACGGCTGGCGGCGGAGAAGAGAGGCAGGTCAGCGGAAATCAGCCTTCAGGCAGCTGATTTATAACGCTTCTTCCGCCTGTAATATTCACAGAAGGTATATACTTCTTCAGCGGCAAAGACAAGACTTTTGCCCGGCACAGTTCATGTTTTACATGAGCCGCGCCGGCAGGAATGCCGGCCGGACACGCCGGCAACACCTTGCAAATTCAGCGCTTCTATTTTACTCACTGCCTGTACCCGGGCCTGCAATGCCCTATTTCCCATGCGAGGTCGGCATGTATTACGTGCAAAAAAGATTTGAAATCAGCGCTGCGCACCGGTTGAACCTTGACTATGCGAGCAAATGCGGCGCCCTGCATGGGCACAACTGGGTCATCACGGTCCACTGCCGCTCCCGCTCGCTGAACGCCAACGGCATGGTGATCGACTTCTCCCATATCAAGGAAAAGGTCGCCTCGGTTCTCGATCACGCGAATCTGAACGACGTGCTTGCGGGCAACCCCACGGCTGAAAACATCGCCTTCTGGATTGCCCGGCAGATTGGCGACACCTGCTACAGGGTCTCCGTGCAGGAATCCGAGGGGAACTGTGCCACGTGGGAGCTGGACGAATGAGAGTTGTTGAGATTTTCGACAGCATCGACGGCGAGGGACTGCGCGCCGGCCGGCTGGCGACCTTCATCCGGCTGGCGGGATGCAACCTCCGCTGCTCGTACTGCGACACAGGATACGCGCTTTCCCGCGATGCCGGCACGGAGATGACGCGGGAGGAGGTTCTCCGCGCCGCAGCCGCGCCGGGCAACCGCTGCATCACCGTCACGGGCGGCGAGCCCCTGGCCACGGAAGCGGGACGCGACCTCTGCCACGCCCTGCTGGAGCGGGGATTTGACGTTAATATCGAAACCAACGGCTCCATTTCCGTGGAGCCCTTCCTGTCCTATCCCAACGCCCTCATCACGCTGGACTGGAAAACACCCTCCAGCGGCTGCAATGCACGCATGGGCGGCCATGAGCTGCCGCTGCGTCGGCAGGATGTGCTGAAGATTGTCATGACGGATGCGGACAGGCCGGCGGTGAAGGAACATCTTCTGGCCCTGCGGGGACGATGCGGGGCGCAGATATACCTTTCGCCCGTCTACGGCGGCATGGAGCCGGCCGGACTTGTTGACTTCATGAAGGAACTGCGCACGGCCGGGATCGACATGGGCAGGGTGCGCATGCAGCTCCAGCTGCACAAATATGTCTGGGACCCGCAGCGGCGGGGCGTCTGACGGCGCGGGAGGGAGAGCCGCCGCGGCAGGGGGAGACATCCCCCGCCCGCACGTCATGAAACAGGACTTGCCGGCGCGGATGCAAGGCGCGCCTCACATCCGGCTATGCGCCCAGCCTGCCGTGCTTTTCATACCGCGCCACGCTGGTGATGCGGTTGTCTCCATCCACAAAGACCACACGGGGGCGGTGCGCGGCCGCCTCCTCCGGCGTGAGCCGGGCATAGGCCATCAAAATGACCAGATCACCCACGGCCACGCAGCGGGCCGCCGCGCCGTTCAGGCAGATCATGCCGCTCCCGCGCTCGCCGGCAATGGTATAGGTCTCAAAACGCTGTCCGTTGCTGACATCCACCACCTGCACCAGCTCATATTCCAGAATACCCGCGGCATCCAGCAGATCGGCATCCACGGTAATGCTACCCACATAGTCCAGAGCGGCCTGCACCACCGTGGCGCGGTGGATTTTCCCTTTCAGCATGGTGAGAAGCATGGCTACTCCAGAATGAAGTTGTCGATAAGCCGCGTCCTGCCGATGAAGACGGCCACAGCGCCGAGCACGGGACGCTTCAGCTCCGTCTGGGGGCGGATGGTACGGGCGTCCACCACTTCCACATAGTCCACGCGGGCCAGCGGCTCCCGCTCAATGATGGCGCGCATGGCCCCGGCCACGGCGGCGGCGTCCCGCTCGCCGGATTCCGCCAGTTCGCGGCCATGCCGCACGGCGCGGGAAAGCACCAGCGCCGCCTGCCGCTCCTCCGCCGAGAGATAGGTATTGCGGGAGCTCATGGCCAGCCCGTCAGGCTCGCGCACAATGGGGCATCCCACCACCTGCACGCCCAGGTCCAGGTCTTCCGCCATGCGGCGTACCACGGCGAGCTGCTGGGCGTCCTTCTGACCGAAATAGGCACGGTCGGGGCGGACAATGCCCATCAGCTTGCACACCACAGTGCAGACGCCCCGGAAGTGCACGGGCCGGCTGCGGCCGCACAGTCCTTCCGTCAGGCCGGACACATCCACATATGAGCGGAAGTCCCTGCCGTACATCTCCGCCGGATCGGGGCGGAACAGCAGGTCAACGCCCATCTCCGCGCACAGCGCGGCATCGCGCTCCGGATCGCGCGGATAGCTGTCCAGGTCTTCTGCCGGCCCGAACTGCATGGGATTCACAAACACGCTTGCCACAACCCTGCCGTTCTCCGCACGGGCACGGCGCATCAGGCTGGCATGCCCCGCATGCAGATAGCCCATGGTGGGCACCAGCCCCACGCTTTCTCCCTGCCGCCGCCATTCCCGGACGGCAGCCCGCACGGCTTCCTTCGTCGTCACTATTTCCATATCTTCACCATTTCCAGCTCAATATACCTTTTCCAGAACGTCGTCCTCCATGCCCCAGCCGTGCTCCTCCGCCGGGAACTCCCCGGCCTTGACGGCATGGCAGTAGGCCTCGGCAGCCTTGCGCACCAGCTCTCCCCCTTCGGCAAAGCGGCGCACAAAGCGGGGACGGAAGCCCGAAAACATGCCCAGCATGTCCTGCGCCACCAGCACCTGCCCGTCGCAGCCCGCGCCGGCGCCTATGCCGATGACGGGAATATCCAGAGCCTGCGTGATCCGTGCGGCCAGCGGCGCGGGCACGCATTCCAGCACCAGCGCGAAGGCCCCGGCCTGCTGCACGGCGCGCGCATCATCCAGCAGGGCCTGCGCCTGCCGCGCCTCGCGTCCCTGCACGCGGTAGCCGCCCAGCGCGTTCACGGACTGCGGCGTCAGGCCAAGGTGCGCCACCACGGGGATGGAGGCCCGCGTAATGGCGGCGATATGCGGGCAGAAGTCCGTGCCGCCTTCCAGCTTCACGGCCTGCGCATGGCCTTCCCGCACCAGCCTGCCGGCATTGCGCACGGCCTCCTCCACGCAGACATGGTAGGACATGAAGGGCATGTCCGTCACCACCAGGGCGCTGGCCGCGCCGCGCGCCACGGCACGGCTGTGATGAATCATGTCCTCCATGGTCACGGAAAGCGTGTCCTCATAGCCCAGCATGACCATGCCCAGGGAATCGCCCACCAGCAGCATCTCCACGCCTGCCTCGTCCAGAAGGCGGGCCATGGTATAGTCGTAGGCCGTCAGCATGGTAATGCGGTCACCGGCCTGCTTCTGCCGGCGCAAGGTCAGAACGGTATGTCGCGCCATTACTCCCTCCATACGTGCAGCGTCATCATCTCCTGCCGCGTGGCACGCTCACGCATGGCAGGGGCCGCGGCCCCCGCCATGCACGGCCTCCGCAGTGCGGCAGGTTCTTTCTAGCAGGATTTCTCACTTTCCGGCAACGTCCAGCGCCGCTTCAGGAATATCCACAGCAGGCCGAGGCTGAGCGCAATGCCCATGCCCGTCGCCAGCGGCAGCGGCAGCCCGAAGCCGATCTTCGCATAGCACAGGTAGGATGTGCAGACCGCGGTCATGAACAGCGCGGGAATGGTGGAAATCCAGTGCTGCCGGCCGCGCCGGGCGAGGTAAACGCTGATGCTCCACAGGGTCACGCAGGACATGGTCTGGTTGGCCCAGCCGAAATACCGCCAGATCACCGAGAAATCAACAAAGGTCAGCGCAATGCCCGCCAGAAAGATGGGCAGGGCCACCAGCACGCGGCTGTTCGTCGTGTGCTGGGAGATGGAGAAGGTATCCGCCACCAGCAGGCGGGCGCTGCGGAAGGCCGTATCCCCCGTGGAAATGGGCAGCACCACCACGCCCAGCAGAGCCAGCACGCCGCCCACGGGGCCGAGCAGGGCCACGGAAATTTCCTTCACCACCAGCGTGGGCGAACCGGCCTTGATGACGGCGGCCAGCGCTTCGGGCGACTGATAGAACGACAGCCCCAGCGTGACCCAGATAAGCCCCAGCACGCCTTCGGCAATCATGGGGCCATAAAACAGCAGGCGGCCATCCTTTTCACTGGCCATGCAGCGCGCCATCATGGGCGACTGCGTGGCGTGGAAGCCGCTGATGGCGCCGCAGGCAATGGTGATGAAGAGCAGCGGCCAGATGGGCAGGCCGGACGGCTCCGTATTCACGAAAAATGCCGTATTGGGCAGGATGTCATAGCCCTGGATGAAGAGCGCGCCGATCAGACCAAAGGCCATGATCAGCAGAAGCACGGAAAAGACGGGATAGACGCGGCCGATGATCTTGTCGATGGGCATGATGGTGGCCACGAGGTAATAGGCAAAGATGACCACGCACCACCACACGAAGCCCACGCCGCTGATGCTTTCCAGCAGCTTGGCAGGCCCCAGCGCAAATACCGCGCCCACCATGATCATGAATCCTATGGTGAACACTTCCATGAAGCGGCGCACCCGCAGACCGAGGTTGCGGCCGATAATTTCAGGATATGAGGCGCCGCCGTAGCGCAAAGACATCATGCCCGCGCAGAAGTCATGCACCGCGCCGCCGAAAATGCAGCCGAACACCACCCACAGCAGGGCGGAAGGCCCGTACAGCGCGCCCAGAATGGGCCCCAGCACCGGGCCGAGCCCGGCAATGTTCAGCAGCTGCACAAGAAATATCTTGCTGCGGGACAGCGGCACGAAGTCCACGCCGTCGCAACGGCTGGCGAGGGGCGTGGGGCGGCTGCGGTCAATGCCGAACACCTTCTCCACAATCATGCCGTAGATGAAATAGCCTCCCAGCAGGAGGCCGAGAGACAGGAAAAAATACACCATGCCAGACATACAATCCTCCCGAACTGCGGCGGGCCTGGCAGGCCCGGGGCTCCGCGCCCCGTCTGGCGGAAGCCCTCCTGTGCCGCATGCTCTTCATGGCCGGAGGGCGCGTCCGCCAGACGCGCAAAATATGGAGAACACTGCTACCCCTTTTCCCCGCCATTGCATAGTGAAAGAAGAATGCCACGGCGCAAAAGACCTCTCCCGCCGGCGCGGCACCGGTTGACGCAGCCTGCCGGAGGGGATATGCTTGCACATCATGGAAAAGGCGTTCATCGCAACCATCTCCGCGGCCTGCGGCTGCGGCTTTACCTGACGCTCCCCTCGGGCGGGACTGGATGTCCTGCGTGACCAGGGGGAGCCTCTCCGCTTCCGTCCCTGCTGACCTCCCCCTCCTCACCAGTTCCCTTCCCGCCTGCGCAGCGCATGAATGCGCTGTCCTCCCGTGCCAGGTTGGCCCCCCGTCCGCCAGAAGGGAACCGCACATGCTCACAGCCGGAATAGACATTGGCTCCGTCGCCGCCAAGGCGGTCATTCTTGATACATCGCACCAGCAGATACTGGGCTTTGCCGTCCAGCCTAGCGGCTGGAATCCCAGGGAGGCCGGCGCGCAGGTGCTGGAGGCCGCCTGCTCCCACGCCGGTGTACAACGCGGCAGTCTGGATGCCGTGGTCGGCACGGGCTACGGGCGCGTGGCCCTGCCGTGGGCGGACAGAACCGTCACGGAAATTACCTGCCATGCGCGTGGCGCGCTGCATCTTTTTCCCCGCACCGGCGTCGTGCTGGACATTGGCGGCCAGGACAGCAAGGCCATCAGCACGGATGCTGACGGCAGCGTCCTCGATTTTGTCATGAACGACAAGTGCGCCGCCGGAACGGGGCGTTTCCTGCAGGTACTGTCCGGCATTCTTGGCATGGACCTGGACGAGCTGAACACTGCCGCCGGCACCAGCGAACCCGCCGCTATTTCCTCCATGTGCGCCGTCTTTGCCGAAACGGAGATTGTCGGCCTGCTGGCACAGGGCGTTTCCCCCGCCAGCATCGCCGCCGGGGTCTATCTCTCCATTGCCCGCCGCATGCGAGCTCTGGCGGGACGCATCCCCATGCGCGGCGAATGCACCTTTACCGGCGGGCTGGCCGTCAGCCCCTCCTTCGCCGCCCGCCTCGCTGCCGAGCTGGGCGTTCCGGTCAACGTGCCCGAGCACCCGCAAATTACCGGAGCGCTGGGCGCGGCCCTCATCGCCGCGCGCCCGGCCGCCTCCAAAGGAGCATCATCATGAACTGTACCGCGCTGGAGCGCATCAAGAGCATCACGGAGCGCAACGTTCTGAATCTGCAGGCCGCCAAAGCCGCCGGCAGACCCGTGGTGGGGGAATTCTGCATCTACTCCCCCATGGAGCTGGCCATGGCAGCCGGGGCTATCCCTGTCTCCCTGTGCGGCACCAAGAATGACGCCATCCCTGCCGCCGAGACAGTGCTGCCCCGCAGCATCTGCCCGCTGATCAAGAGCAGCTTCGGCTTTGCCCTTCAGGACTCCTGCCCCTACCTGGCCGCCTCCGATCTCATCGTGGGGGACACCACCTGCGATGGAAAGAAGAAGATGTTCGAGCTGCTGGGCCGGCGCAAGCCGCTTTTTCTGCTCCAGCTGCCGCAGACCCAGGACGCCGACGCACTGGCCTACTGGCGGGCGCAGTATGTGAAGCTTCTGCATTTCTACGAGGAACGGTTCCACACCGTCATTACGGAAGAGCGCCTGCGGGCCTCCATCCGCCTGATGAACCGCTTCCGCACCGCGCTGAAGCGTGTCTACGACAGCGCCATGCGCGATCCGGCGCCGCTGGGCGGCATGGAGCTGCTGGAATGCGGCTTCCGTCTGTCCTTCATGGCGGACAAGGAGCTGGCCGTCACCCTGCTGGAAGAGCTGGACGCGGAACTACAGCAATGCGATCCCCCCGCGGAACGGGCCGGCCGGCCGCGCATCCTGCTGACGGGCGTTCCTACGGGCATGGGCTCGCACAAGCTCATTCACCTGCTGGAAAACTGCGGCGCCAGCGTGGTCTGCATTGACAACTGCTCCGCCTACAAGAAGACCCGTCTGCTGATCGACGAGGAGAAGGACCCGCTGACCGCACTGGCGGAACGATATCTGGAAACGCCGTGCGCCGTCATGTCTCCCAATCCGCGCCGCTACGAGACCCTGCGCAGGCTGGCGCGGGACTTCCGCGCCGATGGCATCGTCGATCTTACCTGGCAGGGCTGCCAGACCTACGAAATCGAGGCACACAGCGTCAAAACGTTCGCCCGCGACGATCTGGGGCTCCCCTTCCTGCATGTGGTTACCGACTATTCCAGCACGGACGTGGAGCAGCTCAAGGTGCGCGTCGAGGCATTTCTTGAGATGATTGGCTGATATGCCCCTTACGGGAGCGCGCGGCATGAAGGCCATGCCGGCGGCGCTCCTGTTCACACAGCAACCCGGAGGAATGTTCCCATGCTTCCAAAAATCATGCGCCAGCTGGTACTGGCCGCAGTCCTTCTTGCCACGGCCCTGCCCGTCCGGGCGGCCGATCTGCCCGTGCTGAAGACGGGCTTCATCTTCACCACCCACCATATGCCCTTTCTTGTCGCCTGCTCCAAGGGCGAAGGGCTGAAAGAGCTGGGCGTGTGGCTGAAGCCCGTGGCCGAGCGTGAAAGCTATACGCTGATGGACGGCGAAAAACCCGTGGCCCTGCTGGACTTGGTCGTCAGCAAGAGCGGCGCGGAAACCGCGGCACTCTTTGCCCAGAAGCATCTGGACATGGGCATTGCCTCCATCACCGCCATCATGGCCGGAGTGGACAAGGGCACGCCCATGAAGATCGTCTGCCCCCTCCAGACCGAGGGCATGGGCCTCATCGCGCCCAAGGGTTCCAGTGTCAAAACGCTGGACGACTTCATGACCCTTGTCAGGCAGACGAAAGAACCGGTGAAGGTCGGCTTCCACTCCCCCACCAGCGCGCCCAAGATTGTCTTTGAAGGGGCCATGCGCCAGGCGGGATTCAAGGTGACGCTGGACCCTTCCGACACCACAGCCCAGATTCTGCTGGTGGACCTCAAGGAAACGAGCAATTTGCTGGCCGCCCTGAGTGCCAAGCAGGTTGAGGCGGTGGTCGGCCCCTCTCCCTTCCCGGAAATTGCCGTCACCAGAGGCGCCGGCCAGCTGGTCTGCGATTTGCGCGACCTGCCTCCCAGCGGCCAGTGGCATGACTTTCCCTGCTGCGTAGGCGTCGCGTCGGCAGAGGCGCTGCAGCAGCATCCTGAAGTGGTAGGAGCCTTTGTCCGGCTGATTGTCCGGGCTAATACCTGGTGCAACGCCCACCGCGAAGAAGCCGGCTCCATTGCCGCGCAGTGGCTGGGCCTTCCTGCCGAGGCCGGACGCATGAACCGTCTGGTGTTCCTCAACAGCTTCTCCGACTCCTGGATGCGCGGCGCAGGCCAGTATCTGGACATCCTGAACAGGATGGGAAAGTTCAAGGGAGAGCTGAAGAACCGGTCTCTGGATCAGGTCAGGCCCCTGCTGTTTGACGAAAGCCTGCTGCGGCAGGCGAAGTAGGGGGCTTCATGCGCGCCGGCTGGCAAACCGCGTGCCTTTCCCTGTGCGCGCCCGCGCTGTTCTTCCTGCTCTGGGAAGCAGTGGCGCGGGCCGCCGGGAATGAAATCATCCTGCCCACGCTGGAGGCCGTGGGCAGCCTGCTCCTGCACCCCTTCGACAATGTCATTTCCATGGGCTCCATTGCCTCCAACATCGGCGTGAGCCTGGCGCGCGTGCTGTGCGGCTATCTGCTCGCGGTACTGTGCGGTATTCCACTAGGGGTCCTCATGGGCTACAGCTCGTCCATGTTCACGTTTTTCAACAGCTTCCTCGGCATGTTCCGCCCCATCCCGCCGCTGGCCTGGGTGCCACTGGTGCTGGCCTGGTTCGGTGTCGCCAGCCTGGCCACCCTGCTGGAGGTGCCGCGCTCCCCGCTCTACTACTATCTGAATAATCTCAAGCTCTCCATGCTCTTCATCATCTTTGTCGGCGCGGTGTTTCCCGTACTGCTGAGCGCCATCCACGGCGTCCGCTCAGTCAACCGCACGCTCATCGATGGCGCGCGAGTGCTGGGAGCCTCGGAACGGGACATTTTCCGGCTCATTCTTCTGCCCGCCGCCGCTCCGGAAATTGTGACCGGCATGCGCATCGGGCTTGGCGTGGCCTGGATGTGCCTTGTCTCCGCTGAAATGCTGCCCGGCAGTCTGTCCGGCGTGGGCTATCTCATCACGCATGCCTACACCGTAGGCAGAACAGACGTTGTCATCGCAGGCATGATCAGCATCAGCGTAGTCGGCGCTGCGCTGGACATGGCATTCCAGTATGTTGAACGCCGCCGCTACGGCTGGCGCAGGCTGGCACGGTAACAGCACATGGAACAGGTACTCACAGTCTCCCGCGTCCACAAGGAATTTTCCACGGGCGACGGCCAGCGCATTGTAGCGCTGGAAGACGTCAGCATGGGCGTGGAGGAAAACGAATTCGTCTGCATTGTCGGCCCCAGCGGCTGCGGCAAATCCACGCTGCTGCGCATGGCGGCCGGGTTGGAACCGCTGGAACAGGGCACGCTGCAATACCGCACGGACCCCATTGCCAGACCACGCCGGGAAATAGGCATGGTCTTTCAGGAATATTCCCTGCTGCCGTGGCGCTCCGTGCGGGAGAACGTCGCCCTCGGGCTGGAGTTCGCCGGCATGGGCAAGCAGAAGCGCGACGCGGAAGCCCTGCGCTATCTGGAACTGGTCAATCTGCGCACCTTCGCCAATGCCATGCCCTATGAGCTCTCCGGCGGCATGCGGCAGCGCGTGGCCATAGCCCGCGCTCTGGCCAATCGTCCTGATCTGCTGCTCATGGACGACCCCTTTGGCGCGCTGGACGCGCACACCCGCATTCTCCTGCAGAAGGAACTGCTGCGCATACGCGAGCGCCACAGAACCACTATTGTCTTTGTCACTCACAGCGTGGACGAGGCAGTCTATCTGGCCGACACCATCGTGGTCATGACGGCCCGCCCGGGAACCATTGCGACCACCCTGAAGGTGGGACTGCCGCATCCCCGCGACCGTGCCGATCCGCGCTTTGCACGGCTGACGGCGGACATCCTCGCCATGCTGGATTCCGCCGGAACATAGGCTGTCGGTACATCTCCGGACTATTCCGGCGGCATGCGCATCCCATTCGCAGACTGCGCGCCACCCCAACCAGAGGAGAACGCTCATGCAAAAGGAACTCGATTGCCGGGGACTGGCCTGTCCCCAGCCGGTCATGGAAACCCGCACCGCCATTGCGGACGCCGCCGTGGATGGCATTGCCGTACTGGTAGACAACACGGCCGCGTCGGAAAACGTGCGGCGCTTTCTGGAAAACAACGGTTTTGCCGCCGCCGTGGACAAGGCCGGCGACAGCCTGTGGCGCGTGACGGGAACACGCGTCTGCCAGGGAGCATGCGCCGTGACGGAACCTCTGCCGGCAAAGGAAGCCGCCCGCGGCAGAACGCTGGTCTTTATTTCCACAGATACGCTGGGGCGCGGCAACGATGAGCTGGGCGGCAAGCTCATGGGGAACTTCATCGCCACGCTGCCGGAACTGGGGGCGCGGCTGTGGCGCGTGGTGCTGGTCAACGGCGGGGTGAAGCTGGCCGCGCGGGAAGGCAAGGCGCTGGACGGCCTGCGGGCGCTGGAGCAGGCCGGGGTACGCATCCTTGTGTGCGGCACCTGTCTGGAATTCTACGGCCTGAGCGAGGCAAAGCAGGTGGGCGAAACTACCAACATGCTGGACATCGTGACCAGCCTTGATCTGGCGGACAAGGTGCTGCGGCCCTGATCCGTCCCCGCGGGACAGCGGACTGGAACAGCCCGCCGGATTGACCGGCCCTGCCCCCTCTGGCATACTGGCCGCATGTCCCCGCCGCATGGCGCGGCTCAGTCCGCCCGTCCGGCGATCATCCATTCACAGCATGCAAGGAGTATCCCCATGTCGACTTCGCAGGAAAAACATGTCGGCGTTATTGCGCTCACTGTTGAAAACAGGCAGGAACACGCAGCGGCGGTCAATGCCGTGATCAGCGATTTCGGCGAGCTGGTGGTGGGCCGCATGGGCGTGCCCTACCGCGAACGGGGAATGAGCGTGATTTCCCTGCTGGTTGACGGCACGGCCGAAGCACTGGACAGCCTGCGCGCAAAACTGGCCGCCATTCCCGGCGTGCAGGTCAGCACCCTGCTGCTGACGCCCAAGGCCTAGCACTACGGCCCCTTTATGGAGACATGAGGGGGCTTTTCCGCTGCCTGACACATGGCGAAGGGCAGGTTTTTGCGGGGAGTCTGCGGCGGCGCGGGCACTGGCTTGACAGCGACGCGGCCTGTGCCTATAGAAGAGGTGCGGGCGGCAAGTGCGCTAACACCTGCCGCCCTGGGCAAGTCCCCCGGATTTGAACTGCTTCAAAATCCAAGTTTTCGCCCCACCAGGAAGGCAGTTCCGGGTGGGGCAACTCATTTACAAGCCTATGGCATGAACAATGAGAGCCACCAGGACGCCGCTGACCACCATAGCCAGCACGTCAACGAGGAACTGCTTCAAAGGCAAACCTCCTTTCGGAGGACTTGCCCGCAGCTACGTTAGCGGAAGCTGACATCAGAGGCAAGCAGTTCAGACGCCGCCCTGTCATATATTCAGGCTGTCGAAATTAATGGTGTACCGCGTTTCCTTCCGCACGCGCAGGCCCATATCCGTGAATTTTTCAGATCGCTACTATGATCGGTGGTGAAAGCCTCTGCGGGCGGGTCTGTTGCGGGGAGTCTGCGGCGGCGCGGGCACCGGCTTGACAGCGGCGCGGGCCTGTGCCTGTAGAAGAGGTGCGGGCGGCACGTGCGCTAACACCTGCCGCCCCTGGGCAAGTCCCCCGGATTTGACCTGCTTCAAAATCCAGGTTTTCGCCCCACCAGGAAGTCAGCTCCCGGTGGGGCAAACTCATTTACAGGCCTATGGCGTGAACAATGAGAGCCACCAGGACGCCGCTGACCACCATAGCCAGCACGTCAACGAGGAACTGCTTCAAAGGCAAACCTCCTTTCGGAGAACTTGCCCGCAGCTACGGTAGCGGAAGCTGACATCAGAGGCAAGCGGTTCAGACGCCGCCCTGTCACATATTCAGGCTGTCGGAATTGATGGTGTACCGCGTTTCCTTCCGCACGCGCAGGCCCATAGCCGTGAATTTTTCAGATCGCTACTATGATCGGTGGTGAAAGCCCCTGCGGGCGGGTCTGTTGCGGGGAGTCTGCGGCGGCGCGGGCACTGGCTTGACAGCGGCGCGGCCCTGTGCCTATAGAAGAGGTGCGGGCGGCAAGTGCGCTAACACCTGCCGCCCTGGGCAAGTCCCCCGGTTTTAGTGTCCGAGTTTTTCGCCCCACCAGGAAGTGCAGTTCCCGGTGGGGCAACTCATTTACAGGCCTATGGCGTGAACAATGAGAGCCACCAGGACGCCGCTGACCACCATGGCCAGCACGTCAACGAGGAACTGCTTCAAAGGCAAACCTCCTTTCGGAGGACTTGCCCGCCGCTACGGTAGCCGAAGCTGACATCAGAGGCAAGCGGTTCAGACACCGCCCTGTCACATATACAGGCTGTCGAAATTGACGGCGTACCGCGTTCCCTTCCGCACGCGCAGGCCCATATCCGTGAGTTTTTTTCATGTCTCGTCGGGAGAAAGCCGTTCCACGGCAGTCCGGCGAAGAAATCGCGCTGCACGTCCCTGCCGCCTGCCCCCCGCTCCCATCGCCCGCACCAGACAGAACAGAATAGAACAGAACAGCGCCCCGCCGGCAGGATGGATTCCGGCAAGGCGCTATTTTTGCATTTACATTTGCAGAGGCAGGGAATTTCCGCTCTCAGGCGCACGGGGCGGCAGGACTATGGGAACGCAGATGCCACATACGCTACTCCCCTCGGGCGTGCGTG
>JAQXJC010000040.1 GCA_029008115.1 Desulfovibrionaceae bacterium
TCAAGGAAGTCATCGAAAAGATTTGGGACTGGTGGATGGAAGAAGGCAAGAACCGCGAACGCGTGGGCGAAACCATGAAGCGTCTCTCCTTCCAGAAGCTGCTGGAAGTGACCGACACCGAAGCCGAAGCCTTCCACATCAAGGAACCCCGCTCCAACCCGTACATCTTCTTCAAGGAAGAAGAAGTGCCCGGCGGCTGGACCCGCGACATCAAGGCTTACCGTCAGCGTCACCAACGTTAATTTCAGGGGGAATACAACATGGCTTTTATTTCTTCCGGGTACAACCCCGAAAAACCGATGGAAGGCCGTATCTCTGACATCGGCCCCCACAAGTACGACAGCTACTTCCCGCCGGTCATTGCCAAGAACTTTGGCAAATGGCTGTACCACGAAATCCTGGAACCCGGCGTGCTCATGCACGTGGCCGAGTCCGGCGACAAGGTGTACACCGTCCGCGTGGCCGGTACCCGCACCATGTCCGTGTGCCACATCCGTGAAATCTGCGAAATCGCCGACAAGTACTGCGACGGCTTCGTGCGTTGGACGACCCGTTCCAACATTGAATTCATGACCGACAAGGAAGAAAACCTGAAGGCTCTGCTCGCCGACATCGCCGAACGCAAGTTCGCCGGCGGCTCCTTCAAGTTCCCCAAGGGCGGCACCGGCGCCGGCGTGTCCAACATGGTGCACACCCAGGGCTGGGTGCACTGCCACACCCCCGCCACCGACGCCTCCGGCCCGGTGAAGTGCGTGATGGACACCATGTTCGAAGAATTCCAGAACATGCGTCTGCCCGCTCCCGTGCGCATTTCCCTGGCCTGCTGCATCAACATGTGCGGCGCCGTGCACTGCTCTGACATCGGCATCGTGGGCATTCACCGCAAGCCCCCGATGATCGACCACGAATGGGCTGACCAGCTCTGCGAAATCCCGCTGGCCGTGGCCGCCTGCCCCACCGCCGCCGTGCGTCCCACCAAGGTCGAACTCGGCGATCAGAAGGTCAACTCCGTGGCCATCAAGGCTGACCGCTGCATGTACTGCGGCAACTGCTACACCATGTGCCCCGCGCTGCCCATCGCCGACTCCGAAGGCGACGGCGTGGCCATCATGGTCGGCGGCAAGGTGTCCAACCGCATCAGCATGCCCAAGTTCTCCAAGGTCGTCGTGGGCTACATCCCCAACGAACCTCCCCGCTGGCCTTCCCTCACCAAGACGATCAAGCACATCGTCGAAGTGTACGCGGCCGACGCCAAGAAGTACGAACGTCTGGGCGACTGGGCTGAGCGCATCGGCTGGCAGACCTTCTTTGAGAAGACCGGCCTGAAGTTCACCCACCACCTGATCGACGACTTCCGCGATCCCGCCTACTACACCTGGCGTCAGAGCACCCAGTTCAAGTTCTAGGCCTCACAGCATAACATCCCGGCGGCGCGCCTGCGCGCCGCCGGATTCTGGAGCACTATCATGGACGACAAGCAGATCATTCTTGACTTTCTGGATAGCAAATCCAAGATGAAGTCCAAGTTCTACTTCAAAGACTTCTGCGACCTGTTCCCCGACAAGGGCCCCCGCGAAGTCAAGAAGGTTCTCACCGCTCTGGTGAAGGAAGAAGTCCTGGAATTCTGGTCCTCCGGTTCCACCACCATGTACGGCCGCAAGGGTGCGGGCAAGCAGTCCGCCGCCGAAGGCGAAAACGAATAGTGCAACCGGTGAAGGGCGTTCCTTCACGAACGAACGGAAGGCCGGATCATTCCGGCCTTTTTCATATCCGCAGCAGGCCATGACGACACATCCCCGCATCATTATTTCCGGCCTGAAGGGCGGCAGCGGCAAGACCCTGCTCTCTCTGGGCCTGGCCGCCGCGCTCACCCGGCAGGGCATACGGGTCAAGCCCTACAAGAAAGGCCCGGACTATATTGACGCCGCCTGGCTGGCGCTGGCCGCCGGCCGCGACGCCACCAATCTCGATCCCTTCTTTCTGCCTCCCGCCCGCCTGCGCGCGCTGTTCCAGCACAGTCTGCCGGCACATCATCTGGCCCTTATCGAAGGCAACCGCGGCCTCTTTGACGGCCGGGATGCGCGGGGAAGCTGCGCCACGGCGGAACTGGCCCATATTCTGGACTGTCCTGTCATCGTCTCTCTGGACTGCACCAAGATGACCCGCACCGCCGCCGCGCTGGTACTGGGCCTGACCATGTTCGACCCGCGCATCCGCATTGCCGGCATCATCCTGAATCAGGTGGGTACCAGCCGGCAGGCCACGCTCATCCGGCAGGCTGTGGAGCAGCACACCTGCGTTCCCGTTCTGGGCGCCCTGCCCCGCCTGCCCCGCAATCCCCTGCCGGAACGCCACATGGGGCTGGCCTCCGGCAACATGGGAGACGCGGCCCGCGCCGTGCTGGAACAACTGGGTACGTTCATCAGTGAACACGTGGACATGGCCCGCGTGCGGAACCTGGCGAACGCCGCTCCGGCCCTGCCGCCGTCTCCTCCCTTCTGGGAAGGAGACGCCAGACCCGCGCGCGTCCGCATCGGCTATGTCCGGGATGAAGCCCTGTGGTTCTACTACGGAGAAAATCTGGAAGCGCTGCGCCGGGCCGGGGCGGAACTGGTGCGCCTTTCCTTTGCGGACAAGGAGCCGTGGCCGGAGCTGGACGGCATCTATCTCGGCGGCGGCTTTCCCGAAGATCACGCGCCGCGCCTCTCTCAATCCCCGCACCTGGCCGAGCTGCAACGCTGGTCGGACGCGGGCATGCCTATCTATGCGGAATGCGGCGGCTTCATGGTCCTGGCGCGCGCCATCTCCCGCGCGGATGCTTCCCACCGCATGGCGGGAATATTCCCGGTGGAAGCCCGCTTCTCTCCTCGTCCGCAGGGACTGGGCTATGTGGAGGGCCGTGTGACGTGCGACAATCCCTTCCTTCCACGTGGCAGCCTGGTACGTGGTCATGAGTTTCACTACTCGCATTGCGTGCCGGATGCCGATGCTGCCCCGTGCTGCGCCCTCGCACTGGACTGCGGCCGGGGTATGGGACAGGGACAAGATGCGCTCATCGTCCGCCGTACCTGGGCTTCCTATACCCATATTTTCGCCCCCGCCCTGCCGCAATGGGCGGATAATTTTGTGGCGGCCGCTGCGGCGTTCGCTACGGAGGCGGGCAGGGGCAGAGGCTGATCCGCCCGCCTGCGCACATCTTTTCCTTGCTATTTTCCCCATTGTCACCTATAGGTGAGAACCCGCGTATGAAAACTACCGATGCTTCTTCCCCGCAGGCCCGCATCCAGCTGCCCCAGCAGCATGGCGTGCTGGTGCTGAACAAGCCTTCCGGGCCCAGCTCCGCCCGCTGTCTGACAGCGCTGAAGCGCCTTGGGCAAAAGAAGATCGGGCATGCCGGCACGCTTGATCCCATGGCATCGGGAGTGCTGCTGGTATTGCTGGGTCACGCGACAAAAATTTCCGGCCATCTGCTGGCCGATGGCGGCAAGACCTACCGCGGCCAGCTGCGGCTGGGCATGGTCACGGATTCATGGGACAAGGAAGGAACCGTGCAGGCGGAACTGCCCTGGCAGCATGTCACGGAAGAGGATGTGCGCCGCGGGATCGCCGCATGGCTGGGGCGCAGTGCCCAGCCCGTACCGCCCATTTCCGCCGCCAAGCACGGCGGACAGCCGCTGTACAAGCTGGCCCGCGCGGGCAGGGAAGTCCCGCAGAAGGTCAAGGATATTGAAATTTCGCTGGCGGACGTTCTTGAGATCGAACTGCCGCTGGCACGCTTTCGGGTCTCTTGCAGTTCCGGCACCTACATACGCTCCCTGGCCCACAGCTTGGGGATGCGTTTACAGTGCGGAGCCGTGCTCACGGAACTGACCCGGGAGTACAGCCACCCGTTCAGTCTGGCGCAGGCCCACGATCTTCAGGATATTCTGGACAATCCGGAAAGCCTGCCGGATCGCGTGCTGCCTGTCACCGCCGCCCTGCCCCACTGGCCCGCCGTGACCGTGGCGGCTGCGGACGAGCCAGCCCTGCGCAACGGCCGCCCCCTTCCCTGCCGGATCGGGGATGCCTGCGGCGGCAGGGCTGTCCTGCTCTCCGAAGCGGGAACGCCGCTGGCGCTGGCCCAGCGCGGCCTTGCGGAAGGACAGGAATGCTGGACTGTGCTGCGGGGGCTTTGGAACTAACCTGACTCTCACCTCAAGGAGAACTGCTGTGGTCATGGAAGCTGCTGAAAAGAAGGCCGTTATCGACACCTATGCCCATCACGTGGGCGATACCGGCTCCGCCGAAGTGCAGATTGCCCTGCTCACCGCCCGCATTCAGGGCCTTACCGAACACTTCAAGGTCCATGCGAAGGACTTTCATTCCCGCACCGGCCTGCTGAAGCTCGTCGGCCAGCGCCGCAAGCTGCTCAAGTATCTGAAGAAGAAGGACGTGCAGCGTTACCGCACGCTCATCGAAAAGCTGGGCCTGCGCAAGTAGAACCCGTTTTCAGGCTGTCCGGGGGGAGTTTCGACTCCCCCCTTTTGGCGTTATTTCGACGCCGAACAATATTTTGCAGGAAGGGGGGTCCATGAAGAGCGGGAACGCCGCGTTCCCGTTTTCCACGGAATCCCCTTCACATGAGGATCATCATGCAGGATATTTTCAATCCCACCCGCGTCACCGCCCGCGTTGGCGGCAAGGAAGTCATTTTTGAAACGGGCCGGCTGGCGAATCAGGCCCATGGCGCCGTCTGGATGCAGTGCGGCGGCACCGTGGTGCTCGTCACCGTCTGCTCCCAGACCCTGGAATTTGACAAGGGCTTCTTTCCGCTGACGGTGGAATACTCGGAAAAGATGTACGCCGCCGGGCGCATTCCCGGCAGCTTCTTCCGCCGGGAAATCGGCCGCCCCTCCGAACGTGAAACGCTGGTCTCCCGTCTCATCGACCGTCCCATCCGCCCCCTGTTCCCCAAGGGACTGAAGGAAGACGTGCAGGTGCTGGCCAGCGTCATCTCCGCCGATGACGAGAACGATCCCGACGTGCTGGCCCTTACCGGCGCCTCCGCCGCAGTGATGCTCTCTCCGCTGCCCTTTGAAGGCCCCGTAGCCGGCGGCCGCATCGGCCGTGTGAACGGGCAGTTCATCCTGAACCCGACGCATGCCGAAATGGCCCAGAGCGACCTGAACATCGTGTTCGCCGCCTCTGCCGACGCCCTGACCATGGTGGAAGGCAGCGCCAACTTTGTGCCGGAAGATGTGATTATCGAGGCGCTGGAATGGGGCCGCAAGGAAATCCAGCCTCTTATCCAGGCCCAGCTCCAGCTGCGCGAGCTGGCCGGCAAGCCCAAGATGGCCTACGTCCCCCATCAGGACAACGAGGCCCTCATTGCCCGCGTGCGCGAGCTGGCCGAGGCGGCCGGCCTCGATGCCTCCATGCAGGTGCCGGACAAGCTGGAACGCAAGGAAGCCCGCAAGGCCGTCAAGGACAGGATCATGGAAGCCCTGCTGGCCGATGACGCCTGGGCGGACAACGAGGACGCCCTGAAAGAGGTGCCGGACATCATCGCGATGCTGGAAAAGAAGGCCGTGCGCGCCCGCATTCTCAATGAGGACAGGCGCATCGACGGCCGTGACACCAGAACCGTGCGTCCCATCCAGATTCAGAGCTCCGTGCTGCCCCGCGCCCACGGCTCCGCCATCTTCGCCCGCGGCGAAACCAAGGCGCTGGCAGTGACCACGCTGGGCGCCTCCACCGACGAGCAGCGCGTGGATTCCCTTGTGGGCGACGTGACCAAGCGCTTCATGCTGCATTACAACTTCCCGCCCTTCTCCGTGGGCGAAGTGAAGCCCGTGCGCATCTCCCGCCGTGAAATCGGGCATGGCGCGCTGGCGGAAAAGGCCCTGCGTCCCATTCTGCCCGCCGAGGATGATTTCCCCTTCACCGTGCGCGTGGTGTCCGAAACCGTGGAATCCAACGGCTCTTCCTCCATGGCCGCCGTGTGCGGCGGCTGCCTCTCCCTGATGGATGCCGGCGTGCCGGTTTCCGCCCCTGTGGCCGGCGTGGCCATGGGCCTTATCAAGGAAGGCGACAAGTTCATCGTGCTCACCGACATTCTGGGCGATGAAGATGCGCTGGGCGACATGGACTTCAAGATCGCCGGCACAGCCGACGGCGTCACCGCCGTGCAGATGGACATCAAGATCACCGGCCTGACCACGGAAATCATGGGCCGCGCCATGCAGCAGGCCCACGAGGCCCGTCAGCATATCCTCGGCGAAATGGCAAAGGTGCTCGCCGGCCCCCGCAGCCAGCTGTCCAAATACGCGCCGCAGCATGCCGAAATATTTGTGAATCCTGACATCATTCGTCTGATCATCGGCCCCGGCGGCAAGAACATCAAGGCCATCACCACG
This sequence comes from Desulfovibrionaceae bacterium, assembly GCA_029008115.1. Classification (GTDB taxonomy): domain Bacteria; phylum Desulfobacterota; class Desulfovibrionia; order Desulfovibrionales; family Desulfovibrionaceae; genus JAQVCS01. The sequence goes on from JAQXJC010000040.1 coordinate 6,396, forward strand.
GCCACCGGCGCCTCTGTGGACATCGAAGACTCCGGCCGTGTCTCCATCTTCGCCCCCACGGCGGAATCCATGGAACGCGCCAGAGAAATGATACAGTACTATGACCAGCGCGCCGAAGTGGGCAAGAACTACACCGCCAAGGTGCGCAAGATTCTGGAAATCGGTGCCATTGTCGAAATCCTGCCCAATCTGGAAGCGCTGGTGCACGTGTCCCAGCTGGACATCGGCCGTGTGGAACGTCCCGAGGACGTGGCGCGCCTGGGCGAGGACATGGTGGTCAAGGTCATCGAAATCAACGGCGACCGCATCCGCGCCAGCCGCAAGGCCGTGCTTCTGGAAGAGCAGGGGCATCCCTGGAACCCCGAGGAAACCGCCCGCCCGCAGCGCTCCGAGCGCGGCGGCGAACGGCGCGGCGACAGGGGCGGGGAACGGCGCGGCGGCGGACGGCGCGAACACCGCGATCGCCGCGACTAGTCTCCACGTCTACCCCCGGAGTTCCCTATGAGCAATGATACCCGCATCCACAACGAGGCTCTCGGCCAGCAGTGGGCCGTGCTGGTGGGCGATCCGCGCGCCGTCATGGATCAGATTGTCGGCACGGTACTGCATGAAGGCCGCACCCGCGCCGCGTGGCAGTTCACCAATGGCAGGGGACAGGAGCATGTTCTGATGGCATGGCCGCCGGATCAGCCCGTGCGCGCCGGCGTCCTCATGGCCGGCGAGGCGGGCAAGAACCTGCGTCCGCGCTCCGCCATGCCCATTCTGGAGGGCCTGCCCAACGATCTGACGGTGGAAGCCACGCATGCCTGGCATACCGGCGTGGAAGGCGATGTGGCCGTGACCATGCTGGAAGGGAAGAACCCCATGTGGTTCTATACGCCCACCTTCTACCGTGATGCGCAGGAGCTGACCCCCGGCGTGACGCACACCTTTGTGCTGGCCGGGCTGGCGTATGGCCTCCGCAAGGCGCTGGTGGACGACATGACCATCACCCAGGGGCCGCGGTATGAGGCCCACTGCGTTGCATGGCTGGCAGCTAATCCCGGTAAAAGCCGCACGGATGTGCCTCCTCTGAAGGTGCGCCTCGCGGGCAGGAAGATGATCATGCCCGGGCAGGCATACGGAGAATACCAGATTCGCACCACGGTGCAGGGTGTGGAATCCTGCCGTCTGGACAAGGCGGACATCACCATGCTTCGCGTCAGCTTCGAATTTGAGGATCGCCCGCCCCTTCAGCTGATGATCTATGTCCCCTCTTCCCTGCTGGGCGACTACCAGCCTGCGGAAGGGGATGAAATAGAAGCCTACGTGTGGCTCCAGGGCCGCATTATCGACTTCGATCCCACGGAAGACATGCCGCAATAGGCCGTCCCCCGAAAGACAGGCGCCGGACTGTGGATACCCTCCGCAGTCCGGCGCTTTTCGTTTGAAATGGCGGGCACGGCCGCCCTGCACGCGGGAGCCGGCTACGGCCTGCCGCCCCTGTGCTCCTCGTCATCAAAGCCCACAGTCCGCCGCACAACATACAGCGGCCGGCACTTCACTTCCTCATAAATGCGACCAAGGTACTCGCCATGCACGCCCAGCGACACGAGAATAATGCCGCCGATGACCAGCAGCGCCACCATAAGCGAGGCATAGCCCGGCACATCCACGCCGCAGATAAGCGTGCGCAGGACGAGAAAGGAAGCATAGCAGAAGCCGACAAAGGCGAAGAACATGCCGATGTAGCTCCATATCCGCAGGGGAAGAGTACTGAAGGAGGTGATGCCGTCCAGCGCAAAATGCCACAGCTTCATGGCATTCCACTTGGTCGAACCGGCAACGCGCTGGGGACGCTCGTATTCCACAACGGCCTGTCTGAAGCCCACCCAGGCATACAGCCCCTTGGTGAAGCGCACGCGCTCGGGCAGGGCGTTCAGCGCATCCAGCACACGACGATCCATCAGGCGGTAATCGCCGGCGTTGGGAGTGAGGCGGTTACCGCACATCATGTTGAACACGGTATAGAACATGCCGGCAGTCAGGCGCTTGAAGGGAGTATCCGAACGGCGCAGACGGCGCACGCCTGTCACCATCTCATAGCCTTCCTCCCACTTGCGCAGAAAGGCGTGGATAAGTTCCACAGGGTCCTGCAAATCCACGTCCAGGGGAATGGCGGCATCGCCGGTGGCGGCGCGGAAGCCGGCGGCCATGGCGTCTTCCTTGCCGAAGTTGCGGGAAAAATCAATGATCTTGATGCGCCTGTCCCGCTCGCGGGCCGCCAGCAGCACGTCCATCGTACCGTCGGTGCTGCCATCGTTGACGAAGAGCATTTCAAAGTCGTAGTCCGGCTCGGCCTGAAGCACCGGCTCAATGGCTTCCAGAAAATACGGAATGGTTTCCTCTTCATTGAGGACAGACACAATGAGCGAAATGGTTTTCCTTGGCATGTGTGACCTCAGCCCACAGAACGTTATTTTTTGAAGAAGTATCGGGAAAGCGGCAGGGAAAGCAGAATGCTGCCGCCCATGCCGGCCAGTGTCAGCAGCAGGGCGCGCCCGCCCAGCGTGGGCAGGTGGCGCATCAGCGCTTCGTTGCTCCCGATGGAGCCGCCCA